>DASYBC010000026.1:0-1584 GCA_036500965.1 Allostellaceae bacterium
CGCAACCACCCGATCACGCAGGTCCGGTGAATAGGGTCTTGCCATTCGATGCTGGCCCCCAACCCCAGCCGGCATCTTGAATCACAAAACCCAACCCATGTGAATATCTTTTCGATTCAGACCCTTAGGATCATGCTCTAGTAGCCCGATCGAAACGCTTGGGTCCCAAGCGTTTCGTAATCGGCTCGCCAGACGTTGGCATCGCACCGCTAGGGCGGGCTCTGCTCCGAGCGCGCCCGCCTGATCCCTAACGCCAACCCTCGGACATCGGCCAGCACCGCATCGACGAGGCCGGGCATGGCGCGCCCGTCCGGGTCGAGGTTGAGGGCGAGGCGCTGCACCAGGGACGAGCCGACGACGGCGGCATCGGCGGCGCGCGCCACCGCCGCGGCCTGGTCCGGGTTCTTGATGCCAAAGCCGACCGCGATCGGCAGCGTGGTGAACCGGCGCAGGCGCGCGACCGCGGCCGCGGCCGCGACCGTATCGGCCGGGCGCGTTCCGGTGATGCCGGCGATCGCCACGTAATAGAGAAAGCCGCTCGCCCCCTCGACGATCCGTGGCAGGCGCCGCTCGTCGCTGGTCGGCGTCGCCAGTCGGATCACATCGAGACCCGCGCGGCGCGCCGGCCCGGCCAGCTCGTCATCCTCCTCTGGCGGCAGATCGACGACGATGACGCCATCGACCCCGGCATCGAGCGCCTCGCCGACGAACCTCTCGGCGCCGTGGCGATAGATCGGATTGTAATAGCCCATCAGCACGATCGGCGTCGCATCGTCATGGCGGCGCAGCCCGCGCACCAATGCGAGGGTGCCGCGCAGGGTCATCCCCGCCTTCAGCGCCCGCTGGCCGGCATCCTGGACTGCCGGGCCGTCGGCCATCGGGTCGGAGAACGGCATGCCGATCTCGATCAGATCGGCGCCCGCCTTGGGCAGCCCGGCAAATAGCTCGGCCGAGGTATCGGGATCGGGGTCGCCCGCGGTCAGATAGGCGACGAGCGCGGCCCTACCCTCGCCGCGCAGCGCCGCAAAGCGCCGTTCGATGCGGCTCACAGCGCCACCCCGAGGTGGTCGGCGACGGCGAAGATGTCCTTGTCGCCGCGGCCGCAGAGATTCATCAGCAGCAGGTGGTCCTCGGGCAGGCTGCCCGCGATCTTGGCGACATGAGCCAAGGCGTGGGAGGGCTCCAGCGCCGGAATGATGCCCTCGAGCTTGGTGCAGAACTGGAAGGCGTCGAGCGCCTCATCGTCGGTGACGCTCACGAACTCGACCCGCTTCTGGTCGGCGAGCCAGGCATGCTCCGGCCCGATGCCGGGATAATCGAGCCCGGCCGAGATCGAATGCGCCTCCTGTATCTGCCCGTCCTCGTCCTGGAGGAGATAGGTGCGGTTGCCGTGGAGCACGCCCGGCCGGCCGCCGAGGATCGAGGCCGCGTGCTTGCCGCTCTCGATACCCTCGCCGCCGGCCTCGACGCCGATCATGCGGACCGAAGGCTCGTCGAGAAAAGGGTGGAACAGGCCCATCGCGTTCGACCCGCCGCCGATCGCGGCGACGAGCGTGTCGGGAAGCCTGCCCTCGCGCTCCATCA
>DASYBC010000027.1:0-53606 GCA_036500965.1 Allostellaceae bacterium
AACGGTGCCGGGGCTTGCGGCGGAGTCGCCATCGCGGCGACCGGGCACCGGCGCCAGCTGCTGAATGCGATCTCTGCGGTCAGTGCCGATGCTGGGCCCAAATCAGTGGGCCAGTCTATCGATCCCGTTGCCACCGCGCAGGCCGAGCGGCCCGGCCGCGCTCTCAAGCCCGCCGACGCGACCTATCCGCCGTTCCTCGGCCCGTTCCCGCCACCGCAGCATCTGACCGGGCCGTGGCAAAGAATCCGGCAATGGAAGAAGGACAACGCGCAAAGCTTGCGAGGCAAATCTGCAGCTGCGGGAGGCTGAACGGCACAGATGGACCCGTTCCAGACAGCGGCGGCGGTTGGCAGCGGCGTGATCGTCGGCTTTACGCTCGGCTTGGTCGGCGGGGGCGGCTCGATTCTCGCAGTACCATTGCTGCTCTATGTCGTGGGGATGCCCGATCCGCATTTGGCGATCGGCACTAGTGCTGTCGCAGTCGCGGTCAACGCATTTGCTAATCTCGTGCCACACGCGCGTGAGCAGCATGTTCGCTGGCATCCGGCACTGGTCTTCGCCGCCGCCGGATTGGCCGGCGCCTTCGTCGGCTCGTCGATCGGCAAGGCCGTGGATGGACGCCGGCTGCTGATTCTGTTCGCGCTGCTAATGCTGTTCGTCGCTGCGATGATGCTGCGCGGACGCAAGGCCGGTTCTGGCCCGGTGAGCGCGGAGCGGCGCGTCAATCTTTGGCGGCTCGGTCCGATCGGGCTCGGGGTTGGCTCACTTTCCGGGTTCTACGGGATCGGTGGAGGGTTCCTCGTGGTGCCCGGTCTGATCCTCGGGACTGGCATGCCGACGATCGAGGCGATTGGGTCCGCGCTGGTCGCGGTCGGTGTTTTCGGCACCACAACGGCGCTCAATTACGCCGCTTCCGGACTCGTTGATTGGCCGGTCGCGCTGCTGTTCATCGCCGGTGGCATCGGAGGCGGTTGGATCGGTGCGCGTCTGGCGCAACGGCTTTCTGCACAGCGCCAGACCCTGACGCGGTTGCTGGGGTGCATGCTGGTCCTGGTGTCGGGCTACATGCTGTATCGGAGCCTGCATTGACGGCGGTGGCGGCACCCAGAGCTGACGCCCAGACCGCGTTATCCTCGGGAATGCGCGCTCCGACGGGACGCGCCGGCCGATCCATCGGCCACGGCAATCACATCAGTACAGACGGGGAATGGAGGAGCAGATGAACACTCTTAACGCAAACACAGCGGACGGCACGCCGCGTCGAAATTTCTTTCGCGTCGCCGGGGCAACGATGCTTGGGCTCGCTGGACTTGCGTCCGCGGCGTCGCGCGCACAGGCCGCAACACCACTGGCGGGCGACGGCCCGAACTGGCCTGGCAAGCTCAAGGGACGCCATCGCCAAGTGGTCGACGGCTATCGGGTCAACGACGGCCGCCCGCTTTTATTCGCACATGCGTTCCTGCTCACGGACGCGGCGCCAGGTTCAGCGACGGCGGTCGTCGTTCTGCGCGCTCAGGCGCTCCCGATCGCCCTCAACGGTGTGATGTGGGAAAAATACAAGATCGGTGAATCATTCAAGATCATCGATCCAGAGACCAAGGCCCCGGCAGTGAAAAATCCTTTCCTGAATCCAAAGCCCGGTGTCCTGCCAGCAGACGATATGGCTGTTGATCGGCTGCTCGGGAAAGGCGCGGTACTCGGCGCCTGCAACCTGGCGCTGCATAACCTGAGCAAACAGCTCGCCAGCAACGCCGGCGTGAGCGCGGACGACGCGGCAAAGGAATGGGCCGCGAACCTGGTGCCGGGAATCACTCTCCTGCCATCGGGAGTGTGGGGTCTGAACCGCGCGCAGGAGGCCGGCTGCACCTATTGCACAGGGGGCTGAGGACACAAGGCCGGCCGGCGCGCCCAAGCCAGTTCCCGGGGCGCCTGCGGCATCCGACTCCACCGTCAGCCGCCTGTTGAAAGCCTTATGAGTACACGCCCTAGCCGCTGAGGGCGCGGCAGGCGCGGTCGATGCGGGCGCAGGCGTCGCGCAACACCTCCGGGGAGGCCGCGTAGGAAATGCGGAAGTGCGGCGACAGGCCAAAGGCCTCGCCATGCACGACCGCGACCCCGGCCGCTTCCAGGAGATAGCGGGCGAAATCGCCATCATTGGCGATGGTCTTGCTGTCCGGGGTGCGCTTGCCGATGACCCCGGCGCAGGACGGATAGACGTAAAACGCGCCTTCCGGCCGCGGGCAGAACAGCCCGGGCACCCGGTTCAGCATATCGACAACCAGATCGCGCCGCTCCTTGAAGCTCTGGTTGTGCACCGGGATGAAATCCTGCGGCCCGGTCAAGGCCTCGATCGCCGCCGCCTGGCTGATCGAGCACGGGTTGGCGGTCGAGTTCGACTGAATGGCGCCCATCGCCTTGATCAGCGCCTTTGGGCCGCCGCCATAGCCGATCCGCCAGCCGGTCATGCAATAGGCCTTCGAGACGCCGTTGACCGTGAGCGTCCGCTCGTAGAGGCGCGGCTCGACCTGGGCGATCGTGCGGTATTCGAAATCGTCGTAGACGAGATGCTCGTACATGTCGTCGGTCATGACCCAGACCTGCGGATGACGCAGCAGCACCTCGGCGACCGCCTTCAGCTCGGCCTCGGTATAAGCGGCCCCGGTAGGGTTTGACGGCGAGTTCAGGATCAGCCATTTGGTCTTTGGCGTGATCGCCGCATCGAGATCCTCGGGCCGCAATTTGAAGCCGTTGTTCTGCGGGCAGGGCACCGGCACCGGGGTGCCGTCGCACAGCAGCACCATCTCTGGGTACGACACCCAGAACGGCGCCGGGATCACCACCTCGTCGCCCGGGTTGATGGTCGCGACCATCGCGTTATAGAGCACCTGCTTGCCGCCCGAGCTGATGGTGATCTGCGAGGTCTCGTAATCGAGGTTGTTTTCGCGCTTGAACTTGCCCGCCACCGCGCGCTTCAGCTCGATCGAGCCGTCGAACGTGGTGTAGCGCGTTTCGCCGCGCCGCATCGCCGCGATCGCCGCTTCCTGAATGTTGGGCGGCGTGTCGAAATCGGGCTCGCCGACCGACAGGCTGACGATGTCGCGCCCGGCCGCCTTCAATTCGGTGGCGAGTGCCGTGGTCGCCATCGTCGGCGACGGCTTGACGCGAGCGAGACGGTCGGCGAGGAAGGACATGACGAGCCTGAGATTGCAGGGGGAACAACGGCCCAAAATACACGCGAACCGACTTGCTGTGAAGCGCGCTCCGGCCCGGGTGGCGCGCGGTTTGAGCGCTGGCGCGGGTGCCGCGCCATAGCGTCCTTTTGTTGATCGCGACCCGCTGGCCCGGTACGATCAGCTCCGAAGGACGAGGGCAAAGACATGAATAAGTTCAGCTGCACCAGGGTCGATCAGCGAGGAAATTTATTACGCGACCTTGATCGCCGAAAACGAGCAGGAAGCCCGAGAAATGGCCCTCGCCGAAACCAATCGGAAATGGTCGCGCAGCGGCGGTCGTCTGAGAGAGTGGAATGTCAGGGTTATCGAAGCGGGCGTCGACGGGCCGGCCCGGATCATCGATTGCGGCTATCGCGAGGCATAGGCTTTCGGCCGATTAAGGAGGGCTGATCAGCTCCAGCGCGATACGGCGGTGCCGGCGATAAATCGCAAAGTCGGAATCGAGCGTGCAGATCGGCAGCCCAGAAATCTCGGCCAGCCTGATCACGCAGGCGTCGGCGAGCGACATCGGCAAATCGCGGTAGCGGCGCATCAGTTGGGCAACGGCATCGGCTTCGTCTTCCAGGTGAACGCCGATCCGCAGCGCGCCCTGCCGCAGCTTGTCCAGGAGCCGCGACGCGGGCTGGCTCGCGCGTGCGAGAAGAAAGCAGGCCTCGGTCAGCACCGGCTCGCAGGTCAACACCGGCGGTGCCAGATTCGCGAACTGCTCGACCGCCCAGGCGTGCCGCGCCTCGCTCGCGCAAAAATAAGCGACGAGCGGGCCGGTATCCATCACCGCCCCGGGTCTCACCTGCCAAATCCCTCCATATGCTTGGGATTGGTCGCGTAGGCCGCAGGAACGTCGGTGACCATGCCGCAACAATCCTGCATCAGATCATGCAAAGATGGCTGAGGCGGCGACGCCTCGGCACCATCGGGCTTGGACGTGGCGAGCAGCTGGCGCAACGCTTCTTCGATCAAATCCTTAAATTTGCGTCCACGCATCGCGGCCACGGCTTTCGCTCTGCGATACAAATCGGCAGAGAGGTCGACGGTGGTTCTCATATGTGGTCAGACGGCGTGTTTATGCTTTTATGCAAGATGTTGGTTGCCACATGTCGCGTCGGCCGGGGCCTTTCTGGCGCGCACTGATGACGCGGAGGTAGGTATGAAATTCGGCAATTTCCTATTTCCGGACAGCCGCGACCCGGAGCGCGACGGCGACGTCATCGATGAGACACTGCGCGAGGCTTGGCTCTCGGACGAGCTTGGCTGCGACGCGATCTGGCTCGCCGAGCATCATTTCGACGGCATCTGCGCCTATGCCGACCCGATCGCCTTCGCCGGGGCGCTCGCGGCCTCGACCCGGCGCAGCAACATCGGCTTCGCGGTGCTGCAGATGGCGCTGCATCACCCGATCCGCCTCGCCGAGCAGCTGGCGGTGCTCGACAACATTACTAGGGGGCGCCTCGTTGTTGGGCTCGGCCGGGGCTCCTCCTACAACATCTATGACTATCAAGGTTTCGGCATCGACCACCACGAAGCCCAGGCGCGGCTCGACGAGGCCGAAGAAATCATGGTTCAGGCGTGGACCCGCGGCAGCTTTCAACATCATGGGCGGTTCTGGGATCTCGATGTGCCGATGCTGCGCCCGCGGCCCTACACCAAGCCGCACCCGCCGGTGTTCCGCGCCGCCTCGGGCGAGGCCTCGATGCTGGAATTAGCAAAGCAGGGCCGCCCGTTTCTGATGAACGTCCAGCCGATGGCAATCACCCGGCGACGCTTCGGGCTTTACCGCGAGGCGATGCACGCGGCCGGCTGGGATCAGGAGAAGATCGCGCGCAACCTCGATGATTGCTGGGTATGGCGCAACATCGTCGTCGCCGAGAGCGACGCCGAGGCCGAGCGCATCGGGCTCCCGGCCTTCCAGGCGATGGCCGTCTCACGCGCCGAAATGCGCAACCGCATCTATCGCGAGACCGGCCTCAGAATTGAGGTGCCGGAAGGCGACTTGCCCTCGGCCCGCGCCGGTGCCGAACACGGCTTTCTCCACGGCTCGCCGGCAACCGTCGCAGCGGCAATCGCCGACATCGCCGAGCTTGGGGTCGGCGGCATCATCGCCACCTTTCGCCTCGGCCCGATGGCCCACGAAGCCGCGGCAGACAGCCTGCGCCTGTTCATGCGCGAAGTCGCACCGCGGTTTCGCGGCGATGCCGCCGGGCAGTAAGAGATGCGGCTCAAACGCCAAAGGTAAATCGGCTGCCGATATTGCTCGTGACCAGCCGGTCGGGCATCTCGCGCTGCATGGCCGCGATGAACTTGCCGCCGCTGCAATGCATCGGCACGACCACATCCGGCGATAGCGTTTTCAGCTCGGCGACGGTGTGCTCGACATAATCCATCGGCGCCGGGCCGAGGTGAAACCCGCCGAGCACGGCGTGCAATTTGCCGACGCCCGAGACCGCCATCGCCGCCTTGATCGTGTTGATCAGCCCGACATGCCCGCAGGAAGAGATCACGACGAGCCCGCGTCCCTGCACGACATAGCAGGTCGCATGCTCGTCCGGGTGCCCGTCGGGGACGAGGCGCCCCCGGCGTTCGGCTTCGGTAAAATGATCGACCGTTTCCGGCTCGACCAAGGTGCTGTCGAGAACGCGCTCAAACGATTGGCGAGCGATATGCCCGGTCGTGAATGGGCCCGCTAGAGCCTGCGCTGCATCGCAGCACACGGTGGCCACATGCGCGGCCTCGATCGCGCTGCGGTCGAGCACGCCCCACGACACCGGGTCGGCACCGCGGCGCTTGATCCATTTTTCGGCGAACGCAGCCGCACCGCCCGCGAACAGCTTGAGGTCGGCGGGCATGCGGGCGCGATGCCGCGCGACAAACCCCTCAAGCCCGCCATAATGGTCGCGGTGGCCATGGCTCAGAATCAGGCCGTCGATCCGGGTGGGGTCGAGGTCGAGCAAGGCGAAGTTGCGGATCAGGATTTCGGGCGTGTAGCCGAAATCGAGCAGATACTGCGAGCCGACGCCGGCTTGCGCCGAATCGAGGTGCAGCGACAGGCCCCATTCGCCAGCGAAAGTCGAGCGCTCGTGGCCGGGGATGTGACGGACATGCTCGATCCTGACCGCCGGGTGTGATGCGTCGCTGATAAAGCGGTCATAGGCGGAATCGACGACAACCCGCACCGAGAGGCTGTCCACCACCGGCGCCGCAAACGGCTCCGCCCTCGCCAGCTCAGTTCTCATCGCCTTCCTCAGATCCATGGCGCATCCGACCCTAGCATCGCGGCGACCGCGGCGCGAAGGGACATTGGGGCCCGGTGGACAATGCGGGCGACAGCCGACAGTCTCGCCGCCTCCCGCATGGGACTCAGCAACCGGTCGATCAATGTCCTTCCGCGAGCTTTGGGCGAGCCTCGACACCGGAGGGTTCAGCGGTATCGTTGGGCTGTCGCTCGAAGTCAGCCTTACCGCTGCGGCGCTGGCGAGCCTGCTCGGCATTGTGCTCGGCGCCGCCCTTGTCGCCTATCCGGTCCCGGGGCGGCGCCTCCTGGTCGTGGCGCTCAACGCGCTGCTCGGGCTGCCGCCGGTGGTGGTTGGGCTGGCAATGTATCTGCTGCTGTCGCGCTCGGGCGCGCTCGGCGGCCTGGGCATCCTGTTCACCCCGAGCGCGATGGTGCTGGCACAGACCGTGCTCGCGCTGCCGATCGTGGCGGCGCTCGCGCATGCCGGCACCACCGATCTGTGGGCGGAATATAGCGGCCCCCTGCAAGTCGATGGCGCGACGCGGTTGCGGGCGATGGGTCATGTGCTGGCGATTGCACGCCGACGTCTGATCACCGCAATTCTAGCTGGCTTCGGTCGGACCATTTCAGAGGTTGGGGCGATCCTGATCGTCGGCGGCAACATCGCCCAATACACGCGCACGATGACTACCGCGATCGTGCTCGAAACCAGCGAGGGCGATTTGTCGCTGGCGCTCGGCCTGGGCTTTGTACTGATCGGGATTAGCATCCTCGTCAGCGCAACGATTTTCGCGCTCGGCACCAGGGGAGGGCGATCGTGGTAAATAGGATCATCGCCGCGGTTCTGATCGCCGCGGGGCTTGCTCTATCGGCCACCGGCGCCGGCCGCGCCGAGGAACCGCAGCCGGCGCAGTCGATCGTGCTGGCCTCGACGACATCGGTCGACAATTCCGGCCTGCTGCGACACATCCTGCCGATATTCACCAAGGAGACCGGTATTTCGGTGCGGGTGTTGGCGCAAGGCACCGGTCAGGCACTGGCGACCGCGGCGCATGGTGACGCCGATCTGGTGCTGGTCCACGACCCCGAGGCCGAGCAGAAATTCATCGCCGCCCGCGACGGCGTCGATCGCCGGCAGATCGCCTGGAACGATTTCATCGTGGTCGGCCCGCGCTCCGACCCGGCGCATATCGCCGGAGGCCGTGATGCGGTCACTGCATTAAAGACAATCGCCGCCGCCAACGCGCCCTTTGTGTCGCGCGGCGACAAGAGCGGGACCGACGCGCTCGAGCACCGCCTGTGGCGCATCGCGGCGATCGATCCCGCCAAAGGCGGCGGCGGCACCTGGTATCGCGACATCGGCGGCGGCATGGGCGCCGCGCTCAATGCCGCGCAGGCGATGGGCGCATACACGATCAGCGATCGCGGCACCTGGCTGAGCTTTGGCAACAAGGGCGATTTGGCCGTGCTGGTCGAGGGCGACCCGCGCTTGCTGAACCGCTATGACGTGATCCTGCTCAATCCGAAGAAGCACCCGCAAGCAAAGCAGGCGCCGGCGCACCGCTTCGCCTCCTGGCTAGCGTCGTCGGAGGGTCAGACGGCAATCGGCGGCTATAAAGTCAAAGGCGAGCAGCTGTTTCATCCTTCGGCTGCCGCGCCGAAATAGAACCGCGCTAGATGGTGGCGCGGCAAGCCAATCGGAATCCGCACCTTCGTCACCCGGCCCTTCGCCGACAACCACCGATGCGTCGAGTTGATATGGGGCCAAGCAGGCCGAGCATGTCGCGGAGATTTATTCGCGGCAAGCTTTCGCCGGCGGCTATTCCGCGGCCAATGCCGGGCGCTCGCCGAGGTGGTGCAAGCAACGGTCGATCCACAATTTGGTCAGCTTTTCCTGGGCGCCGTTTTGCGATAGACGGCGGCGCAAGGCGGCGAAATCGACCTGGTCCATCTCCTGATCCTGGTTGAAGCAGGAAAAGACGACGGTCTCGGTGCCACTGACGGGGTCGCGGTGGCGCTGCAGGCACTGCGCGCAGATCTCCTTCATCATGCACTGCATCGGCGAGTTGATCGAGGCGATGGCCCGGTGGTCCGGTCGGAAATAGCGTTCGAGCGAGGCGCGGCGCGCCTCGGCGACCGCGTTCATCATGCCGTCCGAGCCGATCGCGATGATGCGGTCGACCTCGGCGAGCGGAATCTCGACCGGCCCCAGCGCGCCCGAGCCATAGGCGGCGATCGCCTCGACGATGTTGCCGATAAAGGCCATGTCCTGCGGCCGGCCCGGCGCGAAGCCCGGCGCCTCGTCGCAGCACCACACCACGCTGTCGGCGGAGCGCTCGATGTCCTCGACCTTGTAGCGGTCCTCGAGCGCTTTGTAGCCGGCGAAATAGAGCACGCGCGAGCCCTGCGCCCGCAATGCCGCGGCGATCGAGAACAAGACCGCGTTGCCGAGCCCGCCGCCGACCAGCAGCACGGTCTCGCCGGATGGCGTCTCGGTCGGCGTGCCGGTCGGCCCCATCAGGATCACCGGCTCGCCCGGTTTCAGGAGCGCGCACAGATCCGAGGAGCCGCCCATCTCGAGCACGATCGTCGATAAGAGCCCTTGCTCCCGATCGACCCCGGCCCCGGTCAGCGCCAAGCCTTCCATCGCCAGGGTCGTACCATCGACCCGCGGCGCCAGGGTCTCATAATTCTGCAAGCGGTAGAACTGGCCGGGCTTGAACGCGCGTGCTGCGATCGGCGCCTTGACGACAATCTCGACGATCTTTGGCGTCAGCCGGATCACCTCGTGCACGCGGGCACGCAACTCGTCGTCGAGCCGTGCGGCGAGCGCGGCCGGCGCCGGCGCCGCGGGAGCGAGCCTAGCCAGCATCCGGCTGACCACCGGATAGCCCAAGGTGGCGCCGCCCATCGCCTTGACGACATTGCCGGAAAAACTCGGGTGCAGGTCGCCGAAAAAGCTGACCGCGCGGCCATCCTCGCGCAAATGCGTCAGGACCCGCACCGCATTGGGCTTCGCCACCCGCTCCGGCGTCGCCGGGTTGCCGTCCTCGTCGAGCGCGCGGAAATAGCGGCCGTCGAGCACGACGTTCTCCGGGTCCTCGCGGGCGAGCACGGTGTTGGGCTGGGTCCCGGCCGCGACCAGGATCGTGCGCGCCGGCAACACCACCTCTTCGCCCGGCCCCTGATCGGGCTCGGGCCGGCCACCGCCGACTTCCTCCCGGCGATGACGGCTGAGCCGCAATGCGGCGGCCTGACCAAAGACATCGACCTCGACCGCGACCGGCGTCAATGCCTCGGCAAAGCGGATGCCCTCCTCCGTCGCCTTTGCCACCTCCTCGTGGTTGAGAGTGTAGCTCGGCGCATCGACGAGACGGCGGCGATAGGCGATCGTAACCCCGCCCCAGCTGTCGAGCAGCTTCGCCAGGCGTGGGGCGCGGCCTTCGCGGCGGGCGGCCTCGCGCTCGGCGCGGATCGCCCGGCCATGGGCGATGAATTCGGCGGCCGCCTCGCGCTCGGCGGGGTTCCATTGCCCGCGCACCGCCTCCTCGCCGCGTTCGAGCACCAATGTCTCGTAGCGCGAAAGGAACTTCTCGACCTGCACCGGGTAATAGGCGAGCGACTCGGTCGCGGTGTCGATCGCGGTCAGCCCGCCGCCGATCACCACGACCGGCAGCCGCACGGTCAGATTGGCGATGTTGTCGGTCTTGGCCGCACCGGTCAGCTGCAAGGCCATCAGGAAATCCGAGGCCTGGCGCACCCCCGGCGCCAGATTATTCTGCATCGGGATCACGGTCGGCCGCCCGGCCCCGGCGCACAGCGCCACATGGTCGAAGCCGAGCGAAAAGGCGCTGTTGATGCCGATCGTGCCGCCAAAGCGCACCCCGCCATACATCGCGAATTGGCGGCGGCGTTCGAGGAGGAGGCGCACGATCTTCAGGAAATTCTTGTCCCAGCGCACGGTGATGCCGTATTCGGCGACCCCGCCGAAACCGGCCATGACCCGGTCGTCGAGCCCGTCGACGAGGCTCGCCACATCGCGGATCGGGCGGAACGGCTGACGGCTGCCGTCGAGCGCCACACCGGAGATTTCGGCCGGCAGCGGCTCGATCTTGAGCCCATCGATCGCGGCGACGAAATGCCCGTCATTGATCAGGTGATGGGCGAGGGTGAACCCGGCCGGGCCGAGGCCTACGACCAGCACCTTGTAGCCGCTCGCCGGTTTCGGCACTGGCCGGCGCAAATTGAGCGGGTTCCAGCGCGTCAGCAGCGAATAAATCTCGAAGCCCCAGGGCAGGCCCAGCACGTCCTTCAGGGTGCGGGTCTCGATCTGCGGAATGTCGACCGGCTCCTGCCGCTGATAGATGCACGCCTTCATACAGTCGTTGCAGATGCGGTGCCCGGTCGCCGCACAGATCGGGTTGTCGACGGCGACTATGGCCAAGGCACCGAGGCTTAAGCCCCGCGCCTTGACCAGGTTCATCTCGGAAATCTTTTCCTCGAGCGGGCAGCCGGCCAGGGTGACCCCGAACACGCTCTTCTTGAACGCGCCATCCTTTTCCTTGAGGCCCTTCGAGCAGCTGTCCTTTCCCTGGTTGTGGCACCAGATGCAATAATTCGCCTGGTCGAGCGCGCCGACGAGGTCAGCGCCGTGGTCGGTCAGGGCAAACCCTTCGCGCTGCCGCCATTCGTCCTCGGGCAGCCGCAGCATCGTCACCCCGTCGCGCTCGATGGTCTCGACCGGCACCAGGTGGTGCATATCGAGCCGGTGCGGCACCTTGAACAACACGCCCCGCCGGTGCTTTGCTCGGCCTTCGGGCGACAGGGTCGCCCAGGCGGCATAGCGCTGCGCCAGATCAAGCGCCGCGGCATTGCCGGCCTCGTCATCGAGCCCGCCGGCGACCTGCTCGGCGTAACGCCGCTCCCACTGTCGGACCGCGGCTTCCGCATCGGGCGCGATACCGATCAGCCCGTCGAGCTCACGGCCCAGAGCCGGCCCGTCGATCGCCGCCGCGTCGGCTTCCTTGACCCCCTTGACCGCGCGCCGCTGCACGAACAGCCGCTTGACCGAATAGAGCGGCGCCAATTCGTGATGGCGTGCCTGCAACGCCCGCACCTCGGCGGCGATCCCGAACAGGCGCCCGAGGAAGTCTTCGACATGGGGCGCCAGCTCGACGAGCAGATCCGACAGGGCGTGCTGCCCGATCGCATCCGGATCGCGCCGCGCCGTCATCAGCCGGTCATGCAACCCGCCATCGGCTTCGGCAAGATCGCCGACAAACGCGCGGTCGATGCGCACCAGCCCGTCGCGGTCGTAAAGATCGGCGAACGAGAGCCCATGCCTCAGAGCAAGATCGGTCATGCCGGTTAGTTAGGCTACGGGAAGTAGGGAAACCAGCCGGCAAATCGCCACGACTGGGTTGCGTCAGCCGACACGCCGCGCACCGGCAACGCCGGGAAGGCTCGACCCGCTCGATGATACGCCACCCTCAATACGCGTAGTCAGTGAAAATCGGGTCGATCGCGCCATGCCAGCGGGTGCGAAAGTCTTCAAGCAGCTCCTCGGCCGGGGTACGCCCGCAACCGGCGATCGCGAACAGCGGATCGAGGAAATGGGTCTCGTCATCGCCGGCGGCGCTGCGCCGGGCGCGGCGATGCAGGCCCTCGCGCGCGATATCGAGCATTTCGAGCGCGACGTCGCGCAGGATTCGGCTGCGCAGCGGCGTCGCCAGGGCCGTCCGTGGCGCGTCGCGGCGCATCGCCTCGCGTTCTTCGGCGGTCCAGTCGGCAATCAGGTCATAGGCGGCGTCAAGCGCCGTCGCATCGTAAAAAATCCCGACCCACAGGGCCGGCAAGGCGCAGAGATGCCGCCACGGCCCGCCATCGGCGCCGCGCATTTCGAGGAACGTCTTGAGGCGGACCTCGGGAAACGCGGTCGTTAAATGATCGGTCCAATCGCCGAGCCCCGGGATCTCGCCGGGTAGCGCCGGCAGCCGGCCGGCCAGGAAATCGCGGAACGATTGGCCGCTCGCATCGATGTAATGGCCGTCGCGATAAACGAAATACATCGGCACGTCGAGCATGTAATCGACATAGCGCTCGAACCCGAAACCTCGCTCGAAAACAAAGGGCAGCGTGCCACAGCGGTCGGGGTCGGTGTCGGTCCAGACCAGGCTGCGCCGGCTCAGCAGCCCCGACGGCCTCCCCTCGACAAAAGGCGAGTTGGCGAACAAAGCCGTCGCCACCGGCTGCAAGGCCAGGCTGACCCGGAATTTCTTCACCATGTCGGCTTCGGACTGGTAGTCGAGGTTGGCCTGCACCGTGCAGGTGCGCAGCATCATGTCGAGGCCGAGCCGCCCTTTCTTCGGCATGTAGTCGCGCATGATGCGGTAGCGCTCCTTCGGCATCCACGAGATGTCGCCGCGGCGCCATTTCGGGTCGAAGCCGAGCCCCAGCATGCCGAGCCCCAGCTCGTCGCAGACCTCGCGCACTTGGCGCAGATGCTCGTGCACCTCGTCGCAGGTCTGGTGCACGGTTTCAAGCGGCGCCCCGCTCAACTCGAACTGGCCGCCGGGTTCGAGGGTGATCGAACATCGCGCGTCGTTCGACAGAGCAATCGTATTGCCGTTCTCGACCACCGGCTTCCAGCCGAAGCGCGTCATGCCGCGCAGCAATGCGGCGATGCCGTCTGGCCCTTCATAGGGCACGCGGCGCAGATCGGAGCGGCGGAACACGAACTTCTCGTGCTCGGTGCCGACCCGCCATTCCGAGGGCGGCTTCGAGCCGGCATCGAGGTATTCGACCAGCTGCCGCTTGTCGGTGATCGGCTCTCCGGGCGTGCTCGGCGTCGTCGTCATGCTCGGCGAAGCTCCAGCAAGAATCGAGACCAAGGGTCGGCAGCCCGGTAGCGCGCCCGGACCGCAGGCGCGCTCAGCAGCCGCGGCGACGGCGCCAATCGCCGGCGCTCGCCTGAAGCACTGCCAGAGCAGCGAGCGCAGCGGTGTCGGCACGCAGAACCCTGGGCCCGAGCCCAACGCGGGTAACAAAGGAGAATTTGCCCAGAATATCAAGCTCCGTCTCGGCGAAGCCGCCTTCGGGCCCGGTCAGCAGCGCCATTGGCCCGCGGCCAAGCCGGGCCGCCGCCTCGGCGATCGGCTCGCCGGCGCCGGTCTCGTCGCAGACAACGAGGCGCCGCTCGACGGGCCACGCCGCGAGCGCCTCGTCGAGCGCCTGCGGCAGGCGCAGCGCCGGCACTGACAGCCGCTCGCTCTGCTCCGCCGCCGCCACCGCATGGGCCCGCAGCCGGTCGAGATTGAGTCGCTCGACCTCGGTTCGCCGGGTCCAGACCGGCAGCAGCAACGAGACCCCGAGCTCGGTCGCCTTCTCGATCAGCCAGTCGAGGCGTGCCCGCTTGATCGGCGCGAACAGGAGCCACAGATCGGGCTCTGGCGCGGCCGTCCGCAGCCGGCGCTCGGCCGCGATCGTCACCCGGCTCCGGCTACTTTCGGCAATCCGGCACAGCCATTCGCCATCGCTCGCGTTGAACGCCGCAACCGCCGCGCCGGCGGCGAGCCGCAGGACGGTGCGCAAATGGTGCGCCGGCCCCGGCGCCAGCTCGAGGGCGGCGCCGGGCATCAGTTCGCCCTCGACATAGAGGCGCGGCGTCCGGCGTTCGCTCATTGTTTGGCCCCCGTCGATTGGCGCCGCGACTTGAGCAGCACCGCTCGCGTCGCCAAGATGAGGCCAT
Source organism: Allostellaceae bacterium (assembly GCA_036500965.1). Classification (GTDB taxonomy): domain Bacteria; phylum Pseudomonadota; class Alphaproteobacteria; order ATCC43930; family CGMCC-115725; genus AP-15. Next base: position 14,210 of record DASYBC010000027.1, read on the forward strand.
GACGGCGAAAAACAAGTCGGGGATTGGGACTGCCGCTCACCCTTCCGGTCCGCGAGCTCCTCCCTCTCCCCGCTCGCGGGGAGAGGGCCGGGGTGAGGGGCCGCCGGCAGCACCAGGACCCGACCCGAGCGACATCGATCGCGGCGACTGGGTCGAGCGCTGGCTGCCGGTGCGCGCCCGGCCTTACGCCCGCCTCGCCCGGCTCGACCGGCCGATCGGGACCTGGCTCCTGCTGTTTCCGGCATGGTGGGGATTGGCGCTCGCCTCACCGCGCTGGCCGAGCCCGGCGCTGCTGGCGCTGTTCGCGCTGGGTGCGCTTGTCATGCGCGGCGCCGGCTGCACCCTCAACGACATCGCCGACCGGCATTACGACGGGCAGGTCGCGCGCACCCGGCTGCGGCCATTGCCGAGCGGCGCTGTGAGCGTGCCTCAGGCGCTGGTGTTTCTGGCGCTGCAGCTGGCGGTCGGCGCCGCGGTGCTGCTCAGCCTGAACCGCATCAGCATCCTGCTCGGGCTCGCCGTGCTCGGGCTGGTCGGCAGCTACCCGTTTATGAAACGGGTCACCCATTGGCCGCAGGTGTTCCTCGGGCTCAATTTCAACTGGGGCGCGCTCGTCGGCTGGACCGCGGTCGTCGGCGCGCTCGGCCGGCCGGCGCTGCTGCTCTATCTCGGCGGCATTTGCTGGACCATCGGCTACGACACGATCTACGCGCATCAGGATAAGGAGGACGACGCGCTGATCGGCGTCAAATCCTCGGCCCTGGCGCTGGGTGCAAGCACCCGTCCGTGGCTGTTCGTCTTCTACGTGCTGGCGGCGCTGCTGTGGGGCTCGGCGGGCGTCACCGCCGGGCTCGGCACCTTGTTTTGGATCGGGCTCGGCGCCGCGGCGCTGCAGCTTCTGTGGCAGGCCGCACGCGTCGATATCGACCGGCCGGCCGACTGCCTCGCCAAGTTCCGCTCGAACCGCGCGGTCGGCTGGCTGGTGCTGGCCGGGATCATAGCCGGCCATCTGATCTGAGCGCAGCCCTGGACCCGCTTCTGTTTATCCGCCGCAACACCGCGATCGCCTCGCCGCCGCTGGTGCCGGAGATCCGCCTCCACATGGCGACCGAGATCACCCCGGTCTGGCAGGCAAGCGAGGAGAGCCTGGCATATGCCGGCGTGCCGCCGCCGTTTTGGGCCTTCGCCTGGGCCGGCGGCCAGGCGCTCGCCCGCTACCTGCTCGATCACCCGGCGACGGTCGCCGGCCTCTCGGTGCTCGATTTCGGCTCCGGCTCCGGCCTGGTCGCGATCGCCGCCGCCGAAGCGGGCGCGCGATCGGTGCTCGCCGCCGAGATCGACCATGTCGCCGCCGCCGCGATCGCCGCCAACGCCGCGTTGAACGACGCCGCGGTGGCGGTGATGGCCGCCGATCCGATCGGGTCCGATGTTTCGGATTGCGACATCGTCGTCGCCGGCGACATCTGCTACGAGCGCGACATGGCAGAGCGTGCGGTCGCGTGGCTGCGCCAACGCGCCGGGCGGGGCGCTCTGGTGCTGCTTGGCGACCCCGGCCGCGCCTATCTGCCGCGGGCCGGCCTGCGTCGGCTCGCCCGCTACGCGGTGCCGACCAGCCGCGAGATCGAGGATCGCGACAGCCGCGAGGCGGTTGTCTGGCAAGTGCTGGCCGGTTGAGCGCGGTCACCACCGAGCGCTGGCGTCATGTCCGCACACGGAACGCGCCGATAAGGGGCGTGTTGGCTGGTTGTTCCGATCAATCAGTCTGGGAGTTTGTTTCGATGAAAGGGCTACTCGCCGCAGCATCATTGGGCGCGCTGTTGATCGCCGCCCCGGCCTGGGCGCAAGGCGCGTCCGCACCGAAATTGAGCAGCCAAGACAAGACCTTCGTCGACAAGGCCAGCTCCGGCAACCTCGCTGAGGCGGATCTCGGGCGGCTCGCCGAGCAGAAGGGAGGGACCCAGGCGGTCAAGGAATTCGGCCGCTGGATGAACACGGATCATAGTTTTGCCAACCGCTGGCTGATGGGCCTCAAGACAGAAATCCCCGAAATTCCACAACCGACGCTGACCGCCAAGGACCAAACCTTGCGGCAACAGCTCGAAGGCCTGAACGGGGCGCAATTCGACCGGCAATATCTGTCGGCCATGGTCCAGGATCACGAGCAGACCGTCGGCATGTTCGAAACCGAAGCAAAAGACGGTCAGAATCAAAGGATCAAGGGCTACGCCGAATCCCTGCTGCCGGTGCTGCGGCAGCATCTCGCCGAAGCCCAAGAGCTGTCGAGCAGCAGCGGAATGGCGAGCGGCGCCGGCGCGCATGCGACCGAAGGCTCTGGGAGCTCGACGCCTCCGCAGCACTAGCGCAAGCCGAACGAGGCCGGCGCCGTCGCGGCAATCGCTTCCCGCCACGGCGTCGGGGCGGGCGTTTTGGTCGATCGGGTGCGGCGGCGCCACAGCGGTGCGGAAGGAAGGGTGCCGCGAAATAGATGGAGCGCCGGCAACAGGCGCAATAGATCGAAATCGGCTCCGTCGCGGTGCAGAATGGTGCGCCAACGGAACCTGCGTCGATGTCTCACCCCAACCTGACCAATTCCGGCCCGCGTAATGGAAGCGGGAGAACCGCGCCAGGTTCGCGACATCGGCTGCGCGGCCTATCGAGAGCGGACCCCCGGTGAACCCGCGTCGCACGATTGTCGTCGCGGCACTCGGCAGCACCCAAACGGTCGCCTGGGCGTCGAGCTATTACATGCCGGCGATCCTCGGCGCGCCGATCGCCGCGACGCTGCATTTATCGCGTGACCTGTTTTTTGGCGTCTTCTCCGCGGCACTGCTGTTGTCGGCAGCGGTCGGTCCGTCGGTCGGGCGGCTGATCGACCGCCATGGCGGTCGGGTGGTGCTGACCGCGTCGAATCTGGTTCTGGCCGCCGGGTTGGCGATCCTCGCTGCCGCGCACGGGATCGCCGGGCTCGCCAGCGCCTGGGTTGTGCTCGGCCTCGGCATCGGCATGGGTCTCTACGACCCGGCCTTTGCCGCGTTGACCTGGCTCTATGGCCGCGAGGCGCGCAGCGCCATCACCGGGATCACCTTGATCGCCGGCTTTGCCAGCACGGTCGGTTGGCCGGCGAGCGCCTTCTTGCTGCATGAATTCGGCTGGCGTGCGGCCTGCCTAGGCTGGGCCGGGCTAAACCTGCTGCTCGCAGCGCCGGTCAACTGGCTGGTGATCCCGCGCCGCAGTGCGCCGGCGCCGGCGCCGCAGATCGCGGCCGCGCAGTCGATCGCCGCGCCGCCGCGCGGGGCGATGCCGATCCTGGCGTTCTTCTTTTCCGCCACCTGGTTTGTGCAGGGTGCGATGGCGGCGCATCTGCCGGGCCTCTTGCATGCGGCCGGAGCGTCGGCCACCGCGGCCATCGCTGCCGCCGCTCTGGTCGGTCCGGCCCAGGTCGGCGCCCGCATGGTCGAGTTCGGATTGCTGCGCTCGTTCCACCCGGTCTCTTCGGCGCGGATCGCCGCGGTGCTGCACCCGATCGGCTCCGCTCTGCTGGCCGTGTTCGGCGCTCCCGCGATCGTCGTCTTTGCGCTGCTGCACGGCGCCGGCAACGGCATGATCACGATCGCCAAGGGCACCCTGCCACTGGCGTTGTTCGGGCCGCAGGCTTACGGGCTGCGCAGCGGCCTCTTATCGGCGCCGGCGCGGGTGCTGCAATCAGCGGCGCCGTTCCTGTTCGGGCTGCTGCTCGACCGGGTTGGGGTCGGCGCGGTGTGGCTATCGGCCGGGCTCTGCCTCGCCGCTTTCGCCTCTCTGTTTATGTTGCGCTGGCGCGCGTCGGTGTTAGCGGGTCCGGTCGCAAGCGACTGACGGTCCGCACGATGGCCGCGCAGTCCGAAGGCGGCGGCGGGCCGAGAGGAAGCTCGGGGGGCGACCAGCGCGGCGCGCCTTTTCCTCGTAGCGGGTGGGGGGCCAGTCTGGCGGGCGCTCGCGCCAATCGGCCGGGCGCCGCGCCAGCCATTCGAAGGCGTGATGGCCGGTCACTCGTTCGAGCATCGAGCCAAAATAATCGGGGTCGTCGGTGGCCAGCCGCAGCTCGGCCCCGTCGATCATGACTCGGGCGAAAGCATCCAGCGTTTCCGGCGAGACGATGCGGCGCTTTTTGTGTCGCTCCTTAGGCCAAGGATCGGGAAACAAAATAAAGGCGCGACTGATCGATGATGCCCGCAGCGCCGCGAGCAGCAGACGCGCATCGTCGATGAACAGGCGGACATTGCCGAAACGCCGCCGCTCGACCTCGCCGAGCAGCTTGGCAATGCCGTTTTCGAACACCTCGCAGCCGATGAAGCCGGTGTCGGGGTACCGCTCGGCCAGAGCCGCGAGATGCTCGCCAGCGCCAAAGCCAATCTCGAGCCACACGGCTCGCGGCGGGTCGGCGAACAGTGATTGGGGATCGAGCTCGCCTGCCGCCGGCAAACCAAAGGCGAGGCGCGGCAGCAAGCGCTCGATCAGCTCGTGCTGCCCCGGGCGGAGCGGCCGGCCGCGGCGGCGGCCGTAGAGCAGCCGGCGCGGGGTCGGCGGGGCCGCCACCGGCAGGATCAGAACGCTCGGCGCAGCTCGTCCACGAGGTCGAGCCTTTCCCACGAAAAGCCGCCATCGGGCTCGGGGACGCGGCCAAAATGGCCATAGGCCGAGGTGCGCGTATAGATCGGGCGGTTGAGCCCGAGATGGGTGCGGATGCCGCGCGGCGACAGATCCATCAGCTCCTGCAGCACGCGGGCCAAGCGGTGCTCATCGACCGCACCATCGGCATCGACATAAAATGACAGCGGCTTCGCCACCCCGATCGCATAGGCGACCTGGATCGTGCAGCACTCGGCCAGCCCGGCGCCGACCACGTTCTTCGCCAGATAGCGGGCGGCATAAGCGGCGGAACGATCGACCTTGGTCGGGTCCTTGCCGGAAAACGCGCCGCCGCCATGCGGCGCCGCCCCGCCATAGGTATCGACGATGATCTTGCGTCCGGTCACCCCGGCATCGCCGTCCGGGCCGCCGATCACAAACAACCCGGTCGGGTTGACGAGAAAATTATCGTCGTCGCACATCCACCCGTCGGGCAGGGTCGTCTCGACATAGGGGCGGATGATCTCGCGCACCTCGTGCTGATCGATCCGGTCCGAATGCTGGATCGAGACCACCACCTTGGTGGCGCGGACCGGCTTGCCGTTTTCGTATTGCAGGGTAACCTGGCTTTTCGAATCGGGGCCGAGCAGCGGCGTCCTACCGGCATGCCGCGCCTCCGACAGCGCGCGCAGCATCGCGTGCGCATAAAAGATCGGAGCCGGCATCAGCTCGGGCGTCTCGGTGCAGGCATAGCCGAACATCATGCCTTGATCACCGGCGCCCTCGTCCTTGTTGCCGGAGGCGTCGACGCCCAGCGCGATGTTGGCCGACTGGCTGTGGATATGGCAGGCAATATCCGCCTTCTGCCAGTGAAAATTGTCCTGCTCATAGCCGATCTCGCGGATCGCCTGGCGCGCGACCTCGATCAGCCGGTCGGCGGTAATCGAAGCGGGGCCGCGGACCTCACCCGCCAACACCACGCGATTGGTCGTGGTCAGGGTCTCGACGCCGCAGCGCGCCTGCGGCTCGACAGCCAGATAGGTGTCGACGATCGCATCCGAGATGCGATCGCAAATCTTGTCGGGATGCCCCTCCGAAACCGACTCGCTGGTAAAGACGAAATCGCGCTTGACCAAAGGTTTGCCCCTCCTAAAACGTCGCCCGGTAGAACCGCGCTAAGTGCGGTTGATGCCGTCTCGATGGGCGCAGGTCAAGCCTGATGGGTCCTGCCCCACCGGGTCCGCGACTGCCGCGGCCGCCGGCAGAGGCTATTTTTCGGCTGAGCGCTCGCCGCCGGCGGCCAGCGCCTTGGCCAGCTCGAACAGCCGGCGGCGCACGGCCGGGTCCTCGATGCGGTAATAGGCGCTGACCAGCTCCACGGTTTCGCGCTTGCGCAACGGATCGGAGTCAAAGGCTTCGGCCGGCGGCTCGGCAAAGCCGCCCGGGATTGCCGGGGCCCGCACCGGATCCATGTCATCGAAAAAGAACGACACCGGGACATCAAGCACCCGGCTCAGATCATGCAGCCGGCTAGCGCCGATGCGATTGGCGCCGCGCTCATATTTCTGCACCTGCTGAAAAGTCAAGCCGATGGCCTCGCCGAGCTTCTCCTGGCTCAGCCCCAGCATGTTGCGGCGCAGCCGGACCCGGGAACCGACATGGACGTCGATCGGGTTCGGCTTATCGCCCTTTTGCCGGCCCGGACGCCGGGGCTGCTGTTCCATCGCCATCTGCTCGACCGCTTTCTCGAAACAATCTATCATATTTTAGATTGCCGCGAGGCGACGGGTCAAGACGAAGCTTCAACCTGAAATAATCGACCGCAACTACAGGCGGTATTCGCGGCCTCAACCGAGCCGCAGCGCCACCGGCGCGGCGCCGAGCGCCAGCATCGCCAGAAAAATCCAATCGCCGCCCTGGTCGTAGTGGGTGCGGGGTGCTGAGGCGGGCAGCGCCACATCGATATAGCCGACCGCATCGAGACTGGTGCGGGCAAGCACCCGCCCCGTTGCATCGACGACTGCGCTGATGCCGTTGTTAGCGACGCGCACCAGCGGCAGGCCGTCCTCGACGGCGCGGGTGCGGGCAATGTCAAAGTGCTGGAACGGCCCGGAGGTGCGGCCGTACCAGGCGTCGTTGGTGACGTTCAGCATCCATCGCGGCCGGTCGCTCTCGTCGACGATCGCGCCCGGAAAGATCGCCTCGTAGCAGATCAGCGGGGCGAAAGGCGGGAGCCCGGGCAAGGCGATAGTCCGCGGGCCGGGGCCGGCGCTCAAATCCATCGTCCCGGCGGTGATCTTCTTGAACGGCAGCCATTCGCGCAGCGGCACGTACTCGCCAAACGGCACGAGATGCGCCTTGTCGTAATGGGCGACGATGTCGCCACGCCCGTCGAGCGCCTCGAGGCTGTTCCAGATTTTGTCGATCGGCGCCGGCGGCGGGTTGGCGCGCAGCGCGCCGGTGATCAGATAGCCGCCATGCGGCACGATCGCGGCGATCGCCTGCCGCGCCGCCGGGTCGCGGCCGAGCAGATAGGGGCTTGCCGCCTCCGGCCACAGCACCGCGGCCAAGGGATGGGCCGCCGGCGCGGCGCTCAGATCGAGCAGCCGGCGGAGATTCGACCGCGCCGCCCCTGGCTGCCACTTCAAGGTCTGCGGGATCGACGGCTGCACCAGGCGCAGCCAGGTGCCGGTCAGCACGGTCGGCATGGTGTGCAGCCGGATCGCGCCGGCGATGCCTGGGACCAGGATCAACAGGAGGGCCGCGAGTGCCGGCGCCCAGCGCCGCGCCGCCGGCATCGGCGCCAGCGACGGCGTGCCGAACAGCGCCGGCAGCGAGGCCGCCAGCACGGTTAGGAAGCTGAGCCCGTAGATGCCAACCCAGGCGGTGCTCTGCAGCACCGCGAGCGATCCCGGAAAACCGCCCGACCAGGCATAGCCGAGGAGGTTCCACGGCAGTCCGGTCAAGGCGTGGCCGCGCACCCATTCGGCGGCGCTCCAGGCGACGGCAAAGGCGCAGACCCGGGCCGCCGCGGGCAAATGAAGGAAGCGCACGGCGAGGCGGGTGGCGAACAGCGCCAGCCCGACATAAAGCGCAAAGCCGGCCGGCAGGCCGGCCGCGGCAAACGGCACCAGCCACCAGAATTGGTCGATATCGACAAACAGCGCCGCCGCGATCCAATAGAGGCCGGCGAGGAAAAAGCCGAAGCCGAAGACCCAGCCGAGACCGAACGACGCGCCCGGCCCGATGCTGCCCTCATCGAGCCACAGCAGGAGCGGGAACACGATCGCCAGCACCGGGGTCAGATCGACCGGCGGCAAGGCCCCGACGGCGGCGACCCCAAGCACAAAAGCGAGCCCGTAGCGCCGCCAGCCGCGCAATGCGGCAACCTCTGCCGCGAGACGGCACAGCGGCGTGTCGACCCGCGAGCCAGGCCGGGCGCGGAGCACCGAAGCCTCAGGCATTGCCCCCAAGCCCTTCCGCACGCGTCGCCGGCAGGCCACGCACCCGTAGCCGCTTGATGCGCCGCGGATCGCCTTCGAGCACCTCGAACTCGATCCCGGAGGGATGGGCGATCACCTCGCCGCGTTTCGGCACGCGGCCGGCAAGGGTCGAAACGAGGCCGCCCAACGTCTCGACCTCTTCCTGGTCGCCAGCCGGGCGCAGGCGAATGCCATGGCGCTCCTCCAAGCTCTCGATCCGGGCGCGAGCATCTGCAATCAAGGTGCCGTCGGCCCGCTCGACCAGATGCGGCGCGTCGGCCACGTCGTGCTCGTCCTCGATCTCGCCGACGATCTCCTCGATCAAATCCTCGATCGTCACCAGCCCGTCGATCCCGCCGAACTCGTCGACCACCATCGCGATGTGGGTGCGCGCCTGGCGCATCTGCACCAAGAGATCGAGGATCGGCAGCGAGGGTGCGACAAACAACAGCTTGCGCAGCAGCGGCGCGAGCTTGGTTTCGCGCCGCTCGGCGACCGGGGCCAGAACATCCTTGACGTGGATAAAGCCGATCACGTCGTCCGGCGTTTCGCGATAGACCGGCACCCGCGAATGGCCCTGCTCGACCATGCATTTGACGACATCCGGAAACGGCGTATCAACGTCGAGCGCCACGATATCGACTCTCGGCACCATGACGTCGGCGGCCGTTTCGCCGTGGCCCTTCAATATATTGCCAATCAGGGCCCGCTCATGGGCGCCGAGCGGGTCGGGATCGTCGGCCGGCGGCTCCTCGATCATCTCGTCGATTGTGTCGCGCAGGCTTTCGCCGTTGCGCGGCCTGCGGATCAGCCGCATCAGCGCGCGCAAGCGCGCAAAGCCCCGATCTTGTTCGGGGTGGCCGCTGCTTTCGGGCGGCTCTCGATCGGTCATCGACGGCGGGCTAGGCTGCTGTTGGTCAGATGGTGCCGCGATACGGGTCCGGCACCCCCAGGCTCGCCAGTATCTTCATTTCCAGCGTCTCCATCGCGACCGCCTCCGCTTCGGTCACGTGATCACAGCCGAGCAGGTGCAGAACGCCATGCACAACCAGGTGCGAGAGATGATCGGCTAAAGGCTTGCCCTGTGCCGCGGCCTCGCGCGCGACGGTCTCGAAGCCGAGCACGACATCGCCGAGCAGCAGCGGCGCTCCGGCCGGGGTCGGCGCACCAGGCTCCCAGGCCGAAAAGGCCAGCACATTGGTCGGCCGGTCGGCCCCGCGCCAGTCGCGGTTGAGCCGCTGCTGAGCCGCATCGTCGTGGAGCCTGACCCCGATCTCGATCGTGGCTTGCCCTGGGAGCGCGAATTCCTGCGCGCCCCGAGCCAAGGCGGCCGTGGCAGCGGCCCGGGCGATGTCTTGCGCGGCCGGGCAGGCGCGCCGCCACGCGCCGCAGGGCGAGGCGATGACGATGGCGATGGCCGCGTCGGTCACAACTGCTTCGGTCACGGCCGATCCCGGAAGGGCTCGGCCGCACGGGCGGCGCGGTCGCGCGCTTCATAGGCGCGCACGATGCGGGCGACGAGCTCGTGCCGCACCACGTCGCGGTCGGTGAAGCGGACAATGGCGATGCCCTCGACCGCGCCCAAGGTTTCGAGCGCCTCGGCGAGGCCCGAGCGGGTCCCCGGCGGCAAATCCACCTGGGTCGGGTCGCCGGTCACCACCATGCGCGATCCTTCGCCGAGGCGGGTCAGGAACATTTTCATCTGCACCGGCGTCGTGTTCTGGGCTTCGTCGAGGATGACAAAGGCGCGCGACAAGGTGCGCCCGCGCATGAACGCGAGCGGCGCCACCTCGATCTCGCCGGTGCCGAGCCGTCGCGCGAGCTGGTCGGCCGGCAGCATGTCGTTGAGCGCATCGAAGATCGGGCGCAGATAGGGATCGACCTTCTCGCGCAGATCGCCCGGCAAAAAGCCGAGCCGCTCGCCGGCCTCGACCGCCGGGCGCGACAGGATAATGCGCTCGACCTGCCCAGTCATCAACAGATCGACCGCGGCGGCGACCGCGAGATAGGTCTTGCCGGTGCCGGCGGGCCCGAGCCCGAAGATCAGCTCGCTTTCGCGCAGCGCCTTGATATAGGCGGCCTGCCCCGGCGAGCGCGCGGCGATGCGCCGCTTGCGGGTGCGGAATGCGGCATCCTCGTGCCACAGGCTCAAGCTCTTGTCGGCGATCTCGGCCTCGGCGAGGCGGATCGCCGCCTCGACCGCCGGCAGATCGATCTCCTGGCCGCGCTTCAACCGCTCGTAAAGCCGCGACAATGCCAGATGGGCCGCCTCGGTCGCCGAGGGCGGGCCGGAGATCGCCAGCCGGTTGCCGCGGCTGACCAACGACACGCCGAGCTGGCGTTCAACCCGGTCGAGATGCTGGTCGCGTTCGCCATAGAGCGAGGGCAGCAGCAGATTGTCGTCGAACTCGAGCTGGGTGCGCCCCGCGGCCGGCTCGCCGCCGGCGATCTCAGGGCGGAGCGCGGTCATGCCGCGATCACCCCTGAAAGGCTGTTTTGACCGGCCCCCGAAATTTGTACCGGCACGATCTTGCCCACATCATGCGCGTCGGCGGAGAGGTGCACGCTTTGCAGATAAGGGCTGCGCCCGACCAGCTGTCCCGGATGGCGACCCGGCCTTTCCAGCAGCACCGGCAGCACACGCCCGACGCAGGCCGCGTTGAAATCGCGCTGCTGCCGCGCCAGAACCGCCTGCAGGGCGGCGAGCCGCTCGCGCTTGACCGGTTCGGGCACCTGGTCGGCCAAAGCTGCCGCGGGGGTGCCGGGCCGCGGCGAATATTTGAACGAAAAGGCCTGGGCAAAGCCGATCTCGCCGACGAGGTCGAGCGTGGCATGAAAATCCTCGTCGCTCTCACCGGGGAAGCCGACGATCAGGTCGGTCGACAGCGCCAGGTCCGCCCGTGCCGCACGCAGGCGCTCGACGGTTCGCCGGTAATCGGTCGTGGTGTGGCGCCGGTTCATCGCCGCTAGCACGCGATCCGAGCCGCTCTGCACCGGCAGATGCAGAAATGGCATCAGCTGCGGCAAATCGTGATGGGCGGCGACCAGCCGGTCATCGACATCGCGCGGGTGAGAGGTGGTGTAGCGGATGCGCTCGAGCCCCGCCACCTTGGCCAGCGCCCGCACCAGCTCGCCAAGCCCCCACTCGCCGCCATCGGGTGCCTCGCCGTGATAGGCGTTGACATTCTGGCCCAACAGGGTGATCTCGCGCGCCCCGGTCGCCACGAGTCCGCCGGCTTCGTCCAGAATCTGCCGGGCCGGCCGCGAATACTCGGCGCCGCGGGTATAGGGCACGACGCAGAACGTACAGAACTTGTCGCAGCCTTCCTGCACGGTCAGAAAGGCGGTCGACCCCTGCCCCGGCCGCACTCGCGGCAGATGGTCGAATTTCGGCTCGTCGGGGAAGCTGGTATCAACCACCCCGGCCCCGCCCGAGTGGAGCGCGCGCGTAACCAGCTCCGGCAGCCGGTGATAAGCCTGCGGGCCGAAGACAAGATCGACATAGGGCGCCCGGCGGCGGATCTCGGCGCCCTCGGCCTGGGCGACGCAGCCGGCGACGGCGATCAGCATCGCGCCGCCGCTGCGCGCCTTGCGCAGCTTTAGCGCGCGAATGTTGCCCAGCTCGGAAAAGACCTTTTCGGCCGCCTTTTCGCGGATATGGCAGGTGTTGAGGATGACCAGATCGGCATCTTCGGCCGCGGTCGCCTGGCCATAGCCGAGCGGTGCCAAAAGCTCGGCCATCCGCTCCGAATCGTAGACGTTCATCTGGCAGCCATAAGTCGCGATAAAGAGCCGCTTGCTCACATCCCCTGCCCTCTTTGCGGAACACCCAACCCGGTTATCTCGACGCTTGCTGCGGCAGCGGCATTTCGGAGCGCCGGCGCTGCGGCGGCGCTCGGCGGCGGCGGCACCGGTTGCGGCCGCCCGGCCAATGCTGCGGCCATGCCGCCGGCAACCCGCGTGTGACAATAGCGGGCCAACGCTTTGCGCGACCCGCAATCGGCGAGAAATGTCGGCGGGTGAAACTCGACCACCACCTCGACCACGCCGAGCCCCAGCATGCTCCACAGATGAGGCGCCAGTTCGGCCGTTCCATACCAGGCCAAAAACGGGCGAAGCAGGCGGCCGAGCGGCATCCCGTCGAGCCTCGTATAGGCGATCGACACCGGCTGCACCGCGATCGGGCCCGTGGCCTGCACCGGCTCCGCGGCGCTGAACAGTGCGCTCTTGAACGGCAGCACCCGGTTGCCGTCGCCGCTGGTGCCTTCGGGAAACAGGATCAGCGCATCGCCCGCGGCCAGCCGCCGGGTCATCGCGTCGCGCTGCAGCCGGGCGGTGCCGAGGCGGCGGTCGATAAAGACCGAGCGCTGCAATTTCGCGAGCCAGCCGAACAGCGGCCAGCCGGCAACCTCGGCCTTGGCGATAAACGACCCGATGATCAACGACCCGAGGATGGTGATGTCGGTATAGGAAATATGGTTCGAGGCAAACAGCACCGGACGCGCCGCGGTCGGCACGCCGATCGTGCGCAGGCGAAACCCCAGGATCCGGCAGCACCCGCGATGATAAAGCGCCGGCAGCGTGCGCGACCAAGGCCGACGCCAAGCCAGGCCCAAACCCTGCACCGGCATCAGGCTCAGGGTCCAGGCGAGGTAAATCAGAAGACGCGAGATTCTCAGCGCCGGCGAGCCCATGCCGTCAAGACGCCTCTGCCTTCACGATGCCCTTTGCCTTCACGACGCCCTTGCCTTCACGATCCCCGGGTAGCCCTGTCGCTTGCGTCCTTGGTCCGCCCGCACGTAATGGCGCGAGTATTTGGCGCTGACGAGCTCCGTCTTGACGACGATGCAGACGTCGGTGGTGTTGAACGCGCGGTCGATCACCGCGCCGTCGCCGACAAACCCGCCGAGGCGCAGATACCCCTTGATCAGCGGCGGCAGGCCCATCAGCGCCCGCGCAGGGTCGATGGCGCGTCTCGGCCGCCGGGACATATCGACGTAGCGGTCGGCGAGCGCACACGCGCGCAGCGGCGGCGGTGCCAGATGGTAGTGATGGAGATAGGAGAGCGGCGTCGCCAGCGCTTCGGGATCGGTGCCGGGCAGGCTCGCGCAACCGAACATCAAGGCGATGTCGTGCTGAAAAGCATAGGCCGCGATCCCGCTCCATAAGAGCTGCATGATCGGCCGCTGGCGGTAGGCGGCGTCAACGCAGGAGCGGCCGAGCTCCAGGATTTCGCCCGGATAAGCGAGGAGCCGTGCGATGTCATATTCGGCCGCCGAATAGAAGCCGCCGAGCCGCGCTGCGGCCTGCCGGCGGATCAGGCGATAGGTGCCGACCACGATCCCGGACCCGCGGCTGTGATCGAGCACCAGCAGGTGGTCGCAGCCGGTGTCGAATCGGTCGAAATCGCGCCGCCGGCGGGTGGTTTCGAGCTCGGGATGCGCGCCCAGACTTTCGTAAAAGACGCGATAGCGCAGCGCCTGCGCGGCATCGATGTCGGCCTCGCTCGCAGCCAGGCGGACCCGCAGCGGGCCGGAAAAAATATCGACGCTTGCGCCCACGTCGCGCCCGGTGGCGCCCGCGATCGGCCGGCGGTCAGGCTCGTAGCCGATGGCGCTGATCACGCCCGTCGACCGGAGCGGGAGGCAAGCTTGCGCCCGCAGCCCGCGCGGGGAGACGACCGCAGCCGCGCCGCCGCCCACGCATACGACCGCCGCGGCTTGGTCATTCGCGCTCGGGACCTGGTTTGCCGGCGCGCGGCACGGCATAGAGCTCGAGCCGGTGACCGACAAGATCGTAGCCCAGCTGGTCGGCCACGGCCTGCTGCAGCTTTTCGATCTCCTCGTTGCGAAACTCGACCACCCGCCCGGATTGCAGATCGATCAGATGGTCGTGATGCGCGCTCGGCATCTCTTCGTAGCGCGAACGGCCATCGCCGAAATCGTGCCGGGCGAGGATGTTTGCCTCCTCGAACAATCGAACCGTGCGATAGACGGTGGCGATGCTGATATGCGGATCGATCTCGGTGGCGCGCCGATAGACCTGCTCGACGTCAGGATGATCGGCCGAATCCGACAAGACACGGGCGATGACGCGGCGCTGCTCGGTCATCTTGAGGCCCTTGTCGAGGCAGAGCTGCTCCAGCCGCGAGGTCATCGCGTCTCCGTCAAGGAGGGTCGGCGGCCATTATAGAGCAATTCCGCAGGCGCGCCTATGTCTCGAACGAGGGCTCCCGCAGCTGCAGTTGGCCCTCTGCTCAAAGCCGCTCCCGACCGTTTACCAGGATCAAGCCCGGCTGCGCCGCGCCCGGGTCCCGAGGCCGATCTCCTTGGCCAGCCGGCTGCGCTGGCGGGCGTAGTTCGGCGCCACCATCGGATAGTCGGCGGCGAGGCCCCACCGTTCGCGATAAGCTTCCGGCGTCATGTTGTACGCCGTCTTCAAATGCCGTTTGAGCATCTTCAGCTTCTTGCCGTCTTCGAGGCAGACAATGTAGTCGGCATTCACCGATTTCTTGATCGGGACCGCCGGCTGCGGCCGTTCGGCGGAGGTGCTCGGCACGCTCCCGATATTGGCCAGAGAGTTGTACACCTGATTGATCAGTTGCGGCAAATCACCTACGGACACCGTATTATTGGAGACGTGTGCGGCGACGATTTCGGTCGTCAGTGCCAGCAAATCGCTGGTTTGATCGGAGTTGTTCATATCGATGATCCCACCGTACGGCTGCTTTTCCAAATATAAGTAACCATCAGGAGCCCGGCAATCCGCTCGGTGGCCGATTTCTTGCAATCGCCGATGTGACGGGTGTAACATTTGGTTGCGGCGACCAACGTTGCGGCAGCACAAATCAGCGGTGCCGCAGCACAGCTCAAAGCGACGACGCGCTCAAGTCGAAGGCGAGACGCCGGTGATCTCGCGGCAAAGCACCAATGCATCGACCCGGCCGGCGGCGCGACGGTAGTAGTTCGCCCGACGGCCGATCTGGATGAAACCTTCGCCCGCATAGAGCGCGCGCGCAGCCGTATTGTCGGCGGCGACTTCGAGAAAGATGCGGTCGCGGCGCCGCCGCAAGGCCTCGGCGCAGATTGCCCTCAGCAGCGCCGCCCCGGTCCCCGCCCGCCTTCGCTCGGGAGCGACGCCGAGCGCCAAGAGCTCGCATTCCGCGCCGAGATCGAGGGCCAGCGCAAACCCCGTCGGCTCGTCCCCTTCCCAGGCGACCCGCCCGAAAAACCCGACAAGGGCCATGACCCTGGCCATCTCCTGCGGCTGCCACGGGTCGTCCGGAAAGCAGGCGCGGTGCAGCATCGACAGCGGAGCCGCCAAGCTTGACGCCGCTCCGCCGGATACCGGGTGCAGATGGCGGCGGCTCACGCGCGGCCGGCTGTGGGCGGTCTGCCAGCGACGGTGACATCAGGCGGGCGCAGATAGAGCGGCCGCACCGGGCCGGCCGGCTCGGCGCGCCGCCAGCGCCGCAAGGCCACGCGCAGCGCGCCGAGCACCGGCGGTCCGCCGTCCTTGATGATGCTGGCGATCCTCCGTGCGGCGAGCGCTGCGGCGGCGCGCGAAGCGGCATCGCCGGTGATCGCGACCAAAGCTGCGCCGACGGCCGCTTGAACCGTTTCGGCCAGGCCATCGGGCAGTGCCGCCATTGCCGCGCCGAGCGGGCGCAAGGCGGCATCGAACAGCTGGATGTAGAGGTCCGCCCGGCGGCTTTCGAGCGCGACAAGAAGAACCCGCGCAGGCCGGGCGGCATCGCCGAGGGCGGCCACCGCGGCGTCAAACCCGCTCACCCCGATCAGCGGCGCGCCGAGGCCGAGCGCCACCCCGTGCGCCGCGGCGAGCCCGACCCGAATGCCGGTAAAGCTGCCAGGCCCGGTGGTGACGGCGACGAGATCAATCGCAGAGGCCGGCAGCGCCGCCTGCCGCATCGCGCTGTCGACCAGCGGCAGCAACGCTTCCGCCTGGCCGTGCGCCATCTCCAGCTGTGTCAGCTGCAAAACGTCGTCGCCGGCGGCAACCGCCACCGAGCAAGTCGAGCCGATACAATCGAGCGCCAGAATCAGCGGGCCGGCGCGGCCACGGTCTGTCGTTCCCAGGGAATTCAGACCCGGCGAATTCAGACCGCGCGCACCTCGACCACTTCGGGAATGTAGTGACGCAGCATGTTTTCGATGCCGGCCTTCAAGGTGGCTGTCGAGCTCGGGCAGCCCGAGCACGAGCCCTGCATGTGCAGATAGACGACGCCGTCCTCGAAATCATGAAAAATGATGTCGCCGCCATCCTGCGCCACCGCCGGGCGGACCCGCGTCTCCAGCAGTTCCTTGATCTGAGAGACGACCTCGTCATCCTCCTCGTCGTCCGCATCCGCGGCGACGGCCTCGGCACCGGCGGCGAACACCGGCCGGCCGGCGGTGAAATGCTCCATGATCGCCGCCAGGATCGCCGGCTTCAGCCGATACCAGTCGGCCTCATCCTCCTTTGTGACGGTGATGAAATCGGCGCCGAAAAAGACCCCGGCGACTTGCGGCAGCGAAAACAGCCGCTCCGCCAATGGCGAGGCGCCGGCGGCTTGCGGCGAGGTAAAGCTCGCGGTGCCGGTGGTCATCACCGCGCGCCCGGGGAGAAACTTCAGGGTTGCCGGGTTCGGCGTCTGCTCGGTTTGGATGAACATCGACAGCTCCGCGCATCAAGGTGAGGCACTCGATGGTAGCATGGGGGGCTGCGGGGTGCGATTCAACCCTCCCGCAGCTCCGCCCGTATCGAGGCTGCATGGACGCTTCACCAGCCGAGCCTCGCGCGAAGCCCGGCAACCGCTTCGAGCTGGCGCTCATGGTCACCGGTGAAGCGCACGATCAGATCGCTGGCCCCGGCATCGGCATAGCCGCGCAGCCATTCGCCGGCCGCGACGGCCGGCCCTGCAAACGTCGCCTGCCGCCGGCGCATCACCGCCGCCGGCTGCCCGTAATAATTTTCCAAAAAAGTGTCGATCCGCTGCTCGGCCCGGCCCGCATCCTCGTCGAGCGCCAAGGTCATGTAGTTCGCCGCCGCGAATTCAGCGGGATCGCGACTGGCCTCGCGCACGATCTGTTGCGCCTCGCGCCATTGCGCGGCCCAGCGGGCGAGGTCGGGCTCGTTGGCGAACCAGCCGTCGAAATGCCTGGCGGCGCGCTCGAGCGCCGGGCGCACCGAGCCGGCGAGCCAGATCGGCGGCCCACCCGGGCGGTGCGGGGTCGGGCCGAGCACGCCGCCCGTGACCCGCCAGCGCCCCTCCCAGTCGACGGGCTGCCCGGTCCACAATGCGCGCGCCAGCCGCAGCCCCTCCATCATGCGGCCGACCCGGCCTTCGAACGGTACCCCGGCGGCGGCGAATTCGGCCCGGATATTGGCGACGTCGGTGGCGATCCCGGCGCCGAGCACCAGCCGGCCCTCGCTGATCCGGTCGAGGGTGGCGAGCTGGTGCGCCAGCACCACCGGATTACGTAAGGCCGGCAGAAAAACCGCGGTGCCGACCATGACCTTGCGGGTGCGCGCCGCCACCGCGGCGAGCAAGGTCAGCGGATCATGCCGCGGCCGCGCCAACAGCGAGTCGCCGACCCACACCGCGTCATAGCCGAGCTGCTCCGCCCGTTCCGCCAGCGCCAGCAGCGGGCCGGTCTCGGGACGGCCCTGCATGACCGCTTCCCGTGTCGGCAGCAAATATCCGATGCGCGGCGCCATCGACCATTTCCCCTCGGCAAAAATCGGGCGAGGATCGGCATGCGTTCCGCACGCCTCCCCTAATCCTGATTGAAAACCTGCGCGAAGACTTCGAGCCTGGTATCGGCGTCAAGCATGGCGCAGCAGCACGCCCAGGATCGCGATCGTGGCAGCCGCGTTGATGCCCATTGCCCATATCACCACGTTGAGTTTGCCCTCGAGCGCCGACAAGCGTGCGTCCATCCCGGCAAAGCGGCCGTCGATTGCGGCTAAGCGGCTTTCGATTGCGGCAAAGCGGCCGTCGATTGCGGCAAAATGGCCGTTCATGATGGCAAGCTGGTTATCTATCGAAGCGAGCCGGTTTTCATAATCCGCCAGCTCCTCGGCAGCGTCCCGTGCCTTGTCGTCGGGTGCGCCGGCGCTGATCAGGGCGTCGTAGGTTTTGGACAGCATGATCGCCATGATCTGCGTTCCGGCGAGAGGCGGTGCCGAAGGCGCTGCGCTATTCGGCGGCGCCGCGGCGGTGCGAAAAACCCTGCTCCTGGCTGGTGACGAATTCGAGGAGGGCGGCGCGGCCGCCGTCGTTTTGGCGGCGGGCGCGCAGGATCGCCTCGCCGATCTGCGAGGGGTCTTCGACCCGCTCGCTCCAGCCGCCGAGGTCGCGGCCGATATTGGCGTAGTTGCCGCCGAGGTCGCGGGCGCGGTAGCGGTCGTGCGAGAGCTGCATCGCGTGGGTTTCGATCGCCATCGTCGAATTGTTCAAGACGATCGTCGTGATCGGGATGCCGCAGCGCGCCGCGGTCTCGAAGTCGAGCCCGGTCATGCCAAAGGCCGCGTCGCCCATGAAATTGACGCAGAACTTGTCGGGGGCGGCGACCTTGGCGCCGATCACCAGGCCGAGCCCGGTGCCGAGCTGATGCGACTTGCCCCAGCCGAGATAGCCGCGCGGCCGGGTCGCCCGGTAGAACGGGTTCAATTGCTCGCGCGGGCTGCCCGAATCATGGGTAACGATGGCCCCGGCCGGGTCGACGACGCGCATAAACTCGGAGATCACCCGGTAGGGGGTGATCGGGTGCTCGTTCGAATAGAGCTTGGCGTGCCAGCGGGCGAGCCATGCCTCGCGTTCTGCGGCGATTTCGTTGGCGACCCCATTCGCGCGGTCTTTGCCGCCCAGCCGGTCGCGCACCGCCTCGATCAGCTGGCCGAGCGCCAGCTTGGCGTCGCCGAGGATCCCGAGATCGGCGGCGAAGGCCTTGTGCAGGTCGCGCGAGTCGTTCGTCACATGAATGTATTTCTTGCCGGGCGGCAATCCCGGGGTGGCGATGCCGTGCCGGGTAAAGCTGCAGCCCACACCCAGCACCAGATCGGATTTGTGCAGGAAATGGCGGCCGTGCCCAGTAAACGTGCCGCCGCCCGAGCCGAGCGAGAGCGCGTGGTCCTCGGGAAAGGCGCTCTTGCCGTCGAACGTCGTCATCACCGGGGCCTGCAGCAACTCCGCGAGCCGGCGCAGCTCCTCGGTGGCTTCGGCATAAAACACGCCCTGCCCGACCAGAACCATCGGGCACGAGGCGTCGAGCAGCATCTTTGCCGCCTCGTCCACGTCGCGCGGATCTCCAGCCGAGCGGCTCGCGCGCACCGGCCGGTACTGCGCCGGATCGACATCGACCTCGATGCCGGTCACGTCGGCCGGGACCTCGACCATGACCGGGCCCGGCCGCCCATTCTTCGCCTGCGAAAACGCCCGCCGCATGATATTGGCGATCTCGTGCGGCAGCTGCACCTCCTCGACCGATTTGGTGATCGAAGCATAGGTGCGGCTCGATTTGAACATCGGGAACAGTTGCGCGGTGTCGCGCGGATGGCCGAGCGGCAGAAACACCACCGGGGTCGAATCGGAAAAAGCGGTGGCGACGCCGGCAAAGGCGTTTTCGGCGCCCGGCCCGTACTGCATCGCAAAGACGCCGGGCGGCCGCCCGTTCGACACCCGGGCAAACCCGTCGGCCATGTGCACGCCGACCCGCTCCTGCCGGCAGATCACCGGGCGGATGCCGACCGCCGCCGCGGCCTCGATAATCGGCGTCGTCGGAAAGCAGAATAGGGTCTGCACTCCCTCGCGCTTCAGGATCTCGGCGATGACGTTCATCACCTGCATGGCTCGTTCCTCCCGGTGAATGGTTGCGGCATCATGGCCTCTCGCCGCGCTGCTCAGCGAATGGATCCTGCGTGGACCACCTGGCGTCGCCGCATGCGCCTCAGTGTATCACCCCACCCGCGTTGATACCGCCGGAATTGGAGAGGGGCGCGTGACAGACTTTGACGCACGGCCTCAAATCGCCAGGGTTTTCCTGGATGCAGGCCGAGCAGTCGGGCCCTGGCGCTTGCCGGTTGTCCGCCGCGGTTCCTGCGCCGGGGCCGGCACAGCCGGTGAGCAGCACCGCCCAGGCGATCATCGCCGCAGAAAATCTACTCATGCCCACCAGGATGGCTAGCCTCCCTTGGTGCTGTCAAGGCAGGCCCGGCGCTGGTAGTGGGTCAGACCACTACCCCGGCGCTCGGCCACTCCGGCCGGCGGCGCGCCCCCTTAACCCGGCTGGAGCACGTGGATGACGCGACTGGCGATCATATCGCGAGTCTTGCCGGCATAGGCGGCCATATGGGGCGAGGCGGCATGCGCCTTCAGTGCTTCGAGGCTCTCCCATTTTTCGATCACGACAAATGTGTCAGGGCCGAACTTGGCCTGCATGCCGCCCGCCCCCTCGGCGTCGATCGCCGGCCCGTATTCGATGCACCCGGCTTCGGCGCGGACCGCCGGTACGTTGGCGTGAAACGCTTCAAGGATCAGTCCACGCATGCCGGGCTTCGCGGTGATGATGGCGACAACGTGGATCATGGCGGCTTCTCCTTAGGCGATGCATTTTACGCGATGCGTTTGAAGACGCTGTGCTGGCGGCTCGTGGTCAGCGGCCGGATCTTGGTCGCCCAGTCCCCATAGCCGCCGGCCTTCTCCCAGGCGGCGGTGTTTAGCACCTCCGCCCCATCGAGCTCGTAAATCGTCAGATAGCGCTCCATTCCAGGAACCGTCGAATGCTCGAGCCGATAGCGCGCCGCGCCGCGCACGCCTGGCACTTTCGCCAGCATCGGAAAGTGCTCGGTGTCATAGACGCGATTAAATTCGGCTTCGTGCTCGGCCGGGATGTCGAGCTGAACGACAAAGATGTGCGACACGGCGTCCGCTCCTCTCCAATCGGGGTCAGGCGATCTTGCGGAACACGCTGTGCTGACGGTTGGTCGTGTGCGGCCGGATCTTCGGCTTCCACTCGCCCTGGTCGGAAGCTTCGGTCCAGGCCGGGCTGTTGATCACCTCGGCGCTGTCGCATTCGTAAACCGCCAGATAGCGCGGCATCGTCGGCACCGTCGAGTGCTCGAGCCGATAGCGCCGGCACGACCGGACCCCCGGAACCTTAAGGATTGTCGGCACGTGGTCCTCGTCATAGATGCGGTTGAACTCAGCCTCGAGCTCGGCTGGGATGTCCATCTGCACGACATAGATGTATGACACGGCTATTTCTCCTCCGGCGGGCGGGATCGGCAGATTAAGGCAAACCGCGGCTCCTCTCGACAGATTTTAGGGGCACGTGGTTCAGTCGCGTGGTTCGCGCCGGCTGGTCGTCTGCTGCGGCCGAGCCGGTCTTGAAAGGGTTAACGCAACGCCCAATTTTCTGGCATAGGGAAGCTGCGGCACAGCATCAAATCCGGGCCATCTTTGGCTAGGCGCATCGGCAGCCGGGGCGAACCGCTCCCGAAAAGAACGCTGGCGCCAGGGAGCAGAACCAGGAGCACAGATGTCGAAAATTCCGCAGGGCGAGTGGTCCGCCATTGCGGCGCGCTATCAAAACGGCGAGTCGATCAGCAAAATCGCACGCGGCTACGGCTGCACTCCACCTGCAATTCATTACATTCTCAAACGCCATCGCCAGTCGGTGGCGACCGCCGACAGACCGCCGGCCGAAGGACAAACCGCGGCTGCGGTTGGCAATGCGGTGGCGGCCTCTTCCGCTCCGCTGCTCGTCAAATGCGATCGCGCCGAGACCGCACCCGTGCGGATGCACACCCCGGCTGCGGCGCGGCCATCACCACCGCGGGATCAGTATCCCGTGGCCCATCCGCTCGCGGACTGGCCCACCAACCACCCGCGAGCGGCGGCGACGCCGGGTTTGGACAGCGATCTCCACGACCGTGCCGAGGCTGCCATCGAGGTGTTTCGGACCAGCTTCAATGCGGCGCTGACCGAGGCGTCGCCCTCCGTGCGCGAACGGCTGCGCCAGGCGGCAGCAGACCTGATGCGGGTGGCGGCGCGAACCACGATCGTGCTCGATCGCCTGAACGCAAGCGCCGAGCGCGCCGCCCGGGCGCCGGATTATCCGCGATCGGCGCACATGCGCTGACGTTCGGGCCCGCTGAGGCGCTGGCGGCTGTAGCTCAGGCTCCGCGGCTCAGCGGCCGAAGATCAGCTGCAAGCGGTGCCCGTCGGGATCCCGAAAATAGATGCAGTGGTCGTCGCCGGGCCGGCCGCTGACCGCGATCCCGCTTCCCTCGAGCTGGCTCTTCAAGGTTTCATAAGTGCCGGACGCGACATTGAGCGCGAGGTGATTGAGGTCGTTGCCGCTGGTCAATGGCGCTTGGCCGCGCGTCCGGAACAGCGCCACCCCCTGGCTGCCCGCGTGCAAGAACACCTGTCCTTCATTCTCGCGGTAGACGGTCATGCCGAGAATCTCGGTGTAAAACGCCTTGGAGCGCCCGATATCGCTACAATGCAGCACGATGTGGTCGATCCCGCTCGCCTGGATCATCGCTCTCCTCCCTTTGTGTCCGCCGGCAATCAAGCCGGACCTGGCACGGCTGCCGTTCGCCGCGTATCGCGATGCTGGCCAACTCGCCGTGCGCGGCGCTGCCGATCGGTGACTTTGCCCGCTATCCGCATCGCCATCAAGGCCGCCGGCGCACCGATCGAAACGGAACGTTTAGTGGTCAAGGACGCTCCCTTTTCGACCCGCCGCCGGCATCTTCGATGGAAGCGGCCGCGGACGGAGCCGAGGCGTCTCGAGGCGCGTTGCCGCGTGCCGAGACCAAACGATTTTTTGCGGCATTTGGCCAGCCCGCGGTTGCGTCCGTCGGGGCCGACGGGCGACGGCGATGCTCGACATCGGTCAGCAGCCAGTGCAACGCGCCGAGCGACAGCGCCAGCCCGCCCAGACCCAGCAAGGTGTCCAGCGCGATCTTCTCATAATTCAGCAGGATCAGCTTTCTCGCGATCACGATGATCGCCAGCAAGATGATGATGCGGACCTGCAAAACCCCCGATTTGCGGCGCATCGCCAGGGCGATCGAATGGTTGAACTCGATCAGGATCAACAGCCCGAGGATCAGCCCGAACGTGTCCTTGAGCGCGTCGCTTTCGGCGAAATACAACCCGGCGCGGAAATCGTCGAAAACTTTGATCACCACCAGGACCAGCGAGTACACAATGATTATAGAGATGACGACCAACAATATCCCCGAGATTATCGTCTCGAAGCGATCGTATGCGGCTTCAAATTTGAACTCTCTTTTGAATTTGTGAAAAGACGGCATACGCTACTCCATTAGCCTGAAACTCGGTCGGCGTGGCGTGGTGGTGGCGCGACGCACTCTGCCATGCCCGCTCGGGGCGGCCAAGCCAACAGGCCGCGCTGACGGCGGCACGCAATTCGGGCGGCTGGACAGGCGCTCACGCCTGGGTCAAGCTGGCGCCGGGTGACGCAGAGAGGCGGGGATGACCGACGAGACCGCGCAGCAGCCCTTTAGGCGTTACCTGAAGCGGGAACGGGCGCAAGCCCGGGCCTATTCGCAGGCGGTCGTCACCGCCGGCGGCAAGACGGTGTGGCTCGCCGGGCAGGTCGGGATCGCCGATGCCGTGGGGAAGCCTCTGACCGGGGACTTCGACGGCCAGGTCCGCGCCGTGTTCGCGCGGCTCGGCGAAACCTTGGCCGAGGCGGGCGGCACGCTCGGCGACTTGGTGACGATGACCGCCTTCATCACCGACCCGCGCTACGGCGACCGCTTTACCGAATTGCGCAAGGAAATCTTTGGCGACAACTTCCCGGCTAGCGCGCTGATCACCGTCGCCGGCCTCGCTCGCCCGGAGATGCTCGTCGAGGTGCAAGGGATCGCCGTCATCGCCTAGCGGCAGGCCGGTGTCCCGATCTGGCGCGTGGCGGAGCGGTGTGACCGCGTTGCTCCGGGCGCTTTTGGCGATGCTGCTGCTGGCGCCGGCAACAGCGGCCGCCCAGGGTTGCCGGCCGGCGCGCCTGGCCGAGCTGCCGGTCAGCTTGATGGGGAACGTCCCGATCGTCACCGTGCACGTCAACGGGTCGCCGGCGGCCCTGCTGTTCGACACCGGAGCCGAACGCACGGTGCTGACCGCTGCCGCCGCCAAACGGCTGGGGATCGAGCCGCATTACGAATATGCGCGCCGCATGCGCAGCCTCGACAGCGCGGTCGCCAGCGGCGATGCGACGTTGCGCAGCCTCGATTTCGGCACCACGGCGTTCCGCGACGTCAGAATACTGGTCGGCTCGGTGTCGCTGCCAAAGGTGGACGGCAAGGCGCTCGACGGGCTCTTGGGCGCCGATTTCTTCACCAGCTTCGACGTGGACCTCGACCTCGAGCACCGACGCATCAGCCTCTTCGAGTCACCCCCATGCGCGATCGCCGCGCCGGCCTGGAACACGCCCTACGCAACAATCAACGCCAATCTATCGCTGCATGACCGCCTGTTTTTCCCGGTCATGCTCGATGGCCATCGGATCGACGCGCTGATCGACACCGGTGCGCAGTTGACCGCGCTCGATTCCGATGCGTTGGCGGCGCTCGGCGTGACCGGGGCGGAGCTGGCCCGCGATCCGGTCGCCGACCTGCGCGGCGCCGCGGCCGAGGTGGTCAAGGCGCGAGCGCACCGTTTCGCGCGGCTGCAGATCGACGGCGAAACCCTGCGCGACCAGATCATCGTCGTGACCCCGCTCGGGCTGCAGGACGCCGACCTCGTGCTCGGCAGCGATTTCCTGCATTGGCAGCAGGTCTGGCTGTCCTACCCCTCGCACCAAATTTTCGTGCAGCGTCACTTCTGACGCTGGGGTCGCGCGGACGGTTCGTCTCGGCGCGGCCCGGCAAAGCGCGGCAGAGCACGCGCCAAGGCAGCGTAGGCTGCCTCGTCGGTGCGATCGTAGCGCAGCGGGGTGACGACGATCTGCCCAGCATTCAGGGCCTCGATATCGCTTTCCGCACCTTGCTCGCGCTCGCCGCGACGAAAGCTGACCCAATAATAAGTAAAGCCGCGCGGATCGGTCCGCGCCTCGACCTCCATCCCCTGCACCGATCCTGCCCCCTGCCGCGCCAAGGTCAGCGGGCCAACCTCGTCCGGCCCAAGGCCGGGAAAATTGATGCTGAGGCAGGTCGAGGCACTCCAACCGATGTCTAAGAGCCGGCGGATAATGCCGGGGCCGAGGGTTGCCGCCGTCTCCCATGGAATCTTGGCGGCGTCGGTCCAGGCCTGGCTTAGCGCGATCGACGGGATGCCCAACATCATCCCGGTCATCGCCCCGCCGACGGTGCCGGAAAACACGGTTTCGATGCCGAGATTGGCGCCGCGGTTGACCCCGGACAGCAGCAATTGCGGCGGCGAGCCCTTCATCAGATGGCTGAGCGCCATGATCGCACAGTCGCCGGGCGTGCCGGTGACGCCCCAGCGTCGCAGCCCGCGCTGGCTGACGCGGACCGGGTGGTGCAGGCTGACCGCATGCGAGACACCGCTCTGGTCGTGCTCGGGTGCCACGATCCAGACCTCGCGGGCCAGCGCTGCCGCGATCCGCTCGCCGACCGCAAGGCCGGGCGCCTCCATGCCGTCGTCATTGGTCAACAGAATGCGGTCGAGCACACGGCACCTCCGTTCAGCGAACGGGGGGCTTAGCATCCGGCAATGACGAAATCGAGGCGTCCGACAAAACCGGCATGCCGATCTCCCGCGTGCTCCGTACGATGGACCGCATCGAGCAGCCAGGGACCGAGCAGCCAGGGACGAGGCTTTTGATCAGCGACAGGCCTTTGCCGCGCCCGCCGTTGCGCCTATCGAGCTTCGACAGCGTGCTCGGCCGCAACATCATCGAACTGAATGTCTGGATCATCGAGCTGAATCTCTGGGCGGTGCGCCAAGGGCTGCACGGAACCCCGGCCGACCCGCTGCTCGACGGGTTTTGCCGGCGCCTGATCGAGGCTGGCGAAATGCTGCTCGACTTTCCGGCGCTGCACGATCTTGCCGCCGCCAAGCCTTTCCGGAACGCGGCCCATTCGCAATCGGGGAGGTGCTTGATCCCCGCTGTCTGCCAATATTCGATCCGGTCGAGTGAGGAGGATTTCATGTACGCTCTGAATGGGCGGGTCGGGCTGGTCACCGGCGCTGGCGGCGGTATTGGCCGCGAGATCGCCCGTCGGTTCGCGCGCGATGGGATGGCGGTCGCCGTGCTCGACCGCGATGGCGAGGCGGCGCAGAAGGTTTCGGCGGAGATTGGCGGATTGGCGCTCGCGGCCGACGTGACCTCACCCGAGGACATGGCCCGTGCCGTCGCCGAGACGCTCGCCCGCTTCGGCCGGATCGACCTCTTGGTCAACAACGCCGGGATCGCCTGGACCGGCCCCACCTTGGAAATGCCGCTCGACACGCTTCAGGCGATGCTCCGGGTCAATGTCGAGGGCGTGTTCATCGCCAGCCAGGCGGTGTTGCCGCACATGATCGCGCGTCGTTCCGGCGCGATCGTCAACCTCGCCTCTTGGGCCGGCAAGACCGGCGCCATCTTCTACGCCGGCTACAGCGCCAGCAAGTTCGCGGTGATTGGCCTGACCCAGTCGTTGGCGCGCGAAATGGCGACGCACGGCATCCGAGTCAACGCGATCTGCCCTGGCATCGTCGTCGACACCGCGATGCGCTCCGCGCTCGAGGCGCAGCAGCGCCAATGGGGGCTGCCGCAGACCGCCGAACGGCAAAAGCTGATCCCGATCGGCCGGGTCTCTGTGCCAGAGGACGTGGCCCGGGTCGCGGCCTTTCTCGCCTCGGACGAGGCTGCCTATATTACTGGCGAATCGATCAACCTCTCCGGCGGTTTGCTGATGGACTGAAAAGAGCAACGGCGATGACCAAGATCAGCGAGCTTTACGATCAGGATTTCGTGCTCTGGACCGAGGAGCAGGCGGCCGCCCTGCACCAGGCCAAGGGTGCCAACCTGCCGCTCGACTGGGAAAACCTCGCCGAGGAGATCGAGAGCTTGGGGAAATCGGATCGCCGAACCATCAAATCACGAGTCCGGCGCATTCTGTGGCATCTTTTCATGCTTGAAACATCCCCACAGCCGAAATGGCACGCGGCCGTCCTCGATGCCCGAGCCGAGATTGAAGCGGTGCTCGGCGATAGTCCCAGCCTCCGGAGCCAGATCGACGCCGCCATCCACGAGCAATCCGCCGCTGCCGTGCAATTGGCCGAAGACATTCTTGGCCGTTGCGGAGAGAGTGCCCAGACGGTGCGGGCGCGGCTTGAACAGGGCGGCTTTACCGCCGGGCAGGTGCTCGGCGACTGGTTCTCCGACGCGCCTGGCTGAATTAGGAGACAGCAATGGCGCTGCGCACCCGGCTGACCGAACAGCTTGGCATCCGCCACCCGGTGCTGCTGGCGCCGATGGGCTACGTGTCGGGCGGGGCGCTCGCCGCGGCGGTCAGCGCCGCCGGCGGGCTCGGCCTGGTCGGCGGCGGCTATGCCGAGACCGACTGGCTCGAACGCGAGCTAGCGGCGGCCGGCAATCAGCGGGTGGGCTGCGGCTTTATCACCTGGGCGTTGGCGCAGCGGCCCGATGCGCTCGATCTGGCCCTCGGCCACGCGCCGGCGGCAGTCATGCTGTCGTTCGGCGACGCGGCGCCCTTTATTGCGCCGATCAAGCAGGCCGGTGCCACGCTGATCTGTCAGGTGCAGAGCCTGCGACAGGCGCGCGAGGCGCTCGACCAGTGGGCCGACATTATTGTCGCCCAAGGCACCGAAGCGGGCGGGCATGGCGCCATGCGCTCGACGCTGCCGCTGGTGCCGGCCGTCGTCGATCTGGTCGCCGCATCCGGGCGTGACGTCCCGGTGGTCGCCGCCGGCGGCGTCGCTGATGGCCGTGGCCTCGCCGCCGCACTGATGCTGGGCGCCGACGGCGTGCTGATGGGCTCGCGGTTCTACGCTGCCGCGGAGTCGCTGGCGCCCGCCGCCGGAAAGGCGCGCGTCGCTGCCGCCAGCGGCGACGACACCTTGCGCACCCGCGTTTTCGATATCGTGCGCGGCCGCGACTGGCCAATGGAATATAACGGCCGCGCCCTCAAGAACCCGTTTAGCGAGACCTGGCACGGCAACGAGGCGGCGCTGGCCGCGGCGGCGGCGCACGAGAACCCGCGCTATGCTGCGGCCGCGGCAAAGGGCGATGTCGACACCGGCGTCATATTCATCGGCGAAGGCCTCGATTTGATCCACGCGGTCGAGCCCGCCGGCGTCATCCTGGAGCGGGTCGTCGGTGAGGCCGAAGCGGCTTTGGCCCGACGCTTTGTCTGAGTCCCGCCGCGACGATTTAGCCGCCGGCGCTTGGCTCGGGCCGGGCCGGGCGGCCATGAATGTGGACGTGCCGCCCGCCGGCCTCTTCGAGGAGCCGGGTGGCGGCGAGCTCGCGTTCGGAGTCGTCGCAGCGCACCCATAAGAGGGCCGCGCCGGCTTCGAGCGCGGCGCGAAAATCTGCGCTATGCCGGGGCGCCGTGTAATCGTCAAACAGCTCCTTCAACGCCGCGCCACCGAGCCCGGCGCCGACCAGCGCCGCAAAGATCGGGGCGATCGGCCCGCCGGTCAAAAACGCGAGCCCGGCAACCGTCAAGGGCGCGATGTATTTGATCTCATCGCTGAGGCCGGCCGGAACGATCGTCCGGTCGCCGCCTGCGGGCTCGCCCGCCGCCGCGAGCGAATCGTGTGAGGCCAGCACCGACAGATCGCTGGTCGCAAACCCGGCGGCGAGCAAGGCCGAGACCGCGCGGTGAAAATGACCCCGGTCGGGAAACGAAGCAACCGCTTCGCGAATCACCGGAAACGCTGCCGGACGCTCGACCATGCCAGTCCTCTCTGTGCTGCTGCTCGGCTGGCGCGCATGGTAACGTCAAACGCCCGCTTCTGTCCGCCATCCTGGCCCCACCGCCGCTCCCCGGCTCGTCGATGACCCCGCCTGCCCATTCCGAGACCGCAGCCACCTCAGCAGCGGCATCGCCTGTCATGGTCCAGTATCACGAAATCAAGCGGGCCAATCCGGGGTGCCTGTTGTTTTTTCGGATGGGCGATTTTTTCGAGCTCTTCTTTGATGACGCGGTCGCTGCGGCGGGTGCGCTCGAC
This sequence comes from Allostellaceae bacterium, assembly GCA_036500965.1. Classification (GTDB taxonomy): domain Bacteria; phylum Pseudomonadota; class Alphaproteobacteria; order ATCC43930; family CGMCC-115725; genus AP-15. The sequence continues at coordinate 43,478 of DASYBC010000027.1, forward strand.
ATCGCGCTGACCAAGCGCGGCCGGCACGAGGGCGCCGACATCCCGATGTGCGGGGTGCCGGTGCACACAGCCGAAACCTATCTCGCCCGGCTGATCCGCGCCGGGTTCAAGGTCGCGATCTGCGAGCAGATCGAGGACCCGGCCGAAGCCAGAAAGCGCGGCGGCAAGGGACCGGTGCGCCGCGCCGTGGTCCGTGTCGTGACCGCCGGCACCTTGACCGAGGAGGGGCTGCTCGACGCCCGCCGGCATAATTACCTGGCCGGGCTCGCCGAGGCCGGCGGCGAGATCGGCCTTGCCTGGCTTGATCTGTCGACCGGTGCTTTTGCCCTGGCGCCGACCAGCGAGCCGGCGTTGCCGGGCGAGCTCGCCCGCCTTTCGCCCGGCGAGATCTTGCTGCCCGAAAGAATGCTGACCCGCCCGGCGCTTTACGAGCTGTTGGCCGAGTGGAAACCGGCCCTGACCCCGCTGCCCAACCCGCGCTTTGACAGCGACGCGGCGCGCCGGCGGCTTCAAAATTTCTACGGGGTCACAGCACTCGACGGGTTTGGCAATTTCAGCCGGGCCGAGATTGCCGCGGCTGGAGCGCTGGTCGATTATGTCGGCCTGACCCAGCACGGTCGCGCGCCGCATCTCGAGCCGCCGCACCGGGTGATCCCAGGCTCGGTCATGCAGATCGACGCGGCCACCCGGCGCAACCTCGAGCTGGTCGCGAATGCGGCCGGAGAGCGCCGCGGCAGCCTGTTGGCGACGCTCGACCGCACTGTCACCGCATCGGGCGCGCGCCTCTTGGCCGACCACCTCGGAGCACCCTTGACCGCACCGTCGGCGATCGCCGCCCGCCTCGACGCGGTCGAATATTGGATCGATTGCCCCGAGCTGCGCGCGGCATTGCGCGAGCGGCTGCGCCACTGCCCCGACATCGAGCGCGCCTTGACCCGGTTGAGCCTCGGCCGCGGCGGACCGCGCGACCTGGCGGCGCTGCGCCAATCCTTGGGCGAAACCGCGACTCTGCGCGAGATGCTGGGCGAAGCAGGCCTGGTGCCGCTCCCCGAGCTGCTCGCCACCCTGCGGCGCGGGCTCGGCGAGCACGGCGTGCTGGTCGGCCGGCTCGGGTGCGCGCTGGCCGAGGAATTGCCGCTCGTCGCGCGCGACGGCGGCTTTATCGCCGCCGGCTATTCGGTCGAGCTCGACGACTGGCGCCGGCTGCGCGATGAAAGCCGCCGCCTGATCGCAGCGCTCCAGGCGCGCTATGCTGGCGAGACCGCGGTTTCCGCCCTCAAAATCCGCCACAACAATGTGATCGGCTATTACGTCGAGGTTTCGGCGAACCACGCCGGGAAGCTCGGCCCGGGCTTTATCCATCGGCAGACGATGGCCGGGGCGCAGCGCTATACGACAGCTGAACTGGCCGAGCTCGAAACCAAGATCGCGCAAGCCGCCGAGCGCGCCCTGGCGCTCGAATTGCGCCTCTACGACGACCTCGTTGGCGAGGTTATGGCGCGGCGCGCCGAGATCGCCGAGGCGGCGGCGGCGCTCGCCGCGCTCGATCTCGCCGCGGCATTGGCCGAGCGCGCGGGCGAAGGCGGCTGGGTGCGCCCAGTGGTCGAGGACGGCGCCGCCTTCGAGATCCGCGGCGGGCGCCACCCGATGGTCGAGGCCGGGCTCGCCGCTTCCGGCAATGGCGGCAGCTTTGTCGCCAATGACTGCGCGCTGGCCGACGCACGGATCTGGCTCGTCACCGGCCCGAACATGGCCGGCAAGAGCACTTTTCTGCGGCAAAACGCGCTGCTCGCGATCCTGGCGCAGATGGGTTCGTTTGTCCCGGCCGCCGCCGCCCGGATCGGCATCGTCGACCGCCTGTTCAGCCGGGTCGGCGCTGCCGACGACCTGGCGCGCGGGCGCTCGACCTTTATGGTCGAGATGGTCGAGACCGCGGCGATCCTTAACCAGGCCGGGCCGAACGCCTTCGTCATTCTCGACGAGATCGGCCGCGGCACCGCGACCTTCGACGGGCTGTCGATCGCCTGGGCCGCACTCGAGCATCTGCACGCGGTCAATCGCTGCCGTACCCTGTTCGCGACCCACTACCACGAATTGACGGCACTCGCCGCCAAGCTGCCGGCGCTCGCCTGCCACACGATGCGGGTCAAGGAGTGGAAGGGCGACGTGGTCTTTCTGCACGAGGTCGGCCCCGGCACCGCCGACCGCTCCTACGGCATCCACGTCGCCCGGCTCGCCGGCTTGCCGAAAACCGTCACGGCGCGCGCCGAGGAGGTGCTGGGAGTGCTCGAAAACGGCGAGCAGGGCGGCGCCCTCGCCCGCCTCGCCGACGACCTTCCGTTGTTCAGCGCCGCCCGGCGCCGCGCCGAACCCGCCCCATCGCTCCAATCCGCCGCCGAATCTCTGCTGCGCGACACCCGCCCCGACGAGCTCACCCCCCGCGCCGCCCTCGACCTCCTCTACCGCCTCAAAGCGCTGGTGGCGGAATAGACCCGACGGGTTAGCCGACTATTCGGCGGGCTGCGGCGCCGGCGGCCCGGCGGCCGCCGCCGGTGGGGCGAGCTCGTCGCGGCGGTAGGGGAAGAGGGCGGCGCCGAGAAGAACCACGAGGCCGAAAGCGGTGAGCACGTCGAACAGCGATTTGAACCCGCCGTGACCGTGCATGAAGGCGACCAGCGGGATCGCCGTGGCGCTGACGCTGAACGAAACCAGGTAACGCAGCGCGTAGACCCTGGCGCGCCACGAAGCCGCCGCGTAGCGCGCCACCATCGCGTCGTTGAAGGTGATCTGGCCGAAGACGGCGAAGACCAGACCGGCGAACACCGCGACCATCGCCCAGCCGCTGGCTCCGGCGGCGATCAGCAGCAGCGGCACCTGCAGCACCGCGACCGCGGCGAACCCGACCTTGAGCGGATGGCGGTCGATCAGCCGGCCCATCAACGGCTGCGAGCTCGCGCCCACGATATAGACCGCGCACACCAGCACGCCGACGCCGAGCGTCGATCCGGCGAACTGCGGCAGCCGCTCGTCGATGACCTTGGGCAACGCGATTGTCGTCGCGTTGAACACGAGGCCGCCCGCCAGGGTGACGAGGCCCATGATCGCGAATACCCGAACCACCACGGCGCGAGGAAAGGCCAGGCTCGCGGTGGCGGCCCGGCGGTCGCGGTTCGATTCGTCGGGCACCAGCGCCAGGTACGCGGCGCCGATGCCGAGCGCCGACGCCCCCGGCAGCATGAAGGCCCAGCGCCAGCCGAGCCATTGGGTGACAGCACCGGTTGCCAACGCGGCAAACGCGACGCCAAGATTGCCCCACACGCCGTTGATGCCGATCTCGCGTCCGACGCGCTCGGCGTGGCTGACCAGCATCGCGGTCCCGACGGGGTGATAGATGGCGGCGAATGCCCCGATCGCGGTCAGGCCAACCGCGAGCTGCCAGCTTGTCTGCGCGAAGCCGGTCGCAATCGCGGCGAGGCCGATGCCGAGAAAAAAGATCGCCATCATGTTGCGCCGGCTCCAGCGATCGCCGAGCCATCCCGCCGGCACCGCCCCAGCCCCAAATGCGATGAAGCCGCCGAGCGACAGAACGATCAGCGCGCTATAGGGCCGGGCAAAATCGGCCTGCATGCCGAGCACCGCGGTCGGGAAGATCAGCATGAACATGTGGTCGATCAGGTGCCCGAGATTGATAAAGCCAATGGCGCGGCGGGGTGAGGCCATGGCGCCCTCTCTGTTGAGATACTGGTTGATATTGACCTATAAGCCGTCCGATCTCTGCTGTACGGACAAAGATCGTCGCGAAACTGCCAAACATGAAAAGCACCGATCCGGCCGACTACCAGTGGACGCCGCGGCCCTTCGCCGGGATGGCCAAGGATTTTGCCGACGGCTTCCGCAACGCGCCGCACAGTCATCGGCGCGCCCAGCTGACCTGGGCCGTTAGCGGGGTAATGACGGTCACCGCCGCACCCGGGGCTTGGGTCGTGCCGCCCAACCGCGCGGTGTGGATCCCGGGCGGAACGGTGCATGCGATCCGCGTGTCGGGCCGGGTGGCGATGCGCGCACTCTATATCGAGCCGGAGATCGCCCGGCCGCTCGGGGACGAATGCAAGGTCATCATGGTGTCGCCGCTGTTGCGCGAGCTGATCCTGGAGATCGTTGCCGCCCCGCTCAATTATGATGAGACGAGCCGCATGGGCCATGTCGCGGCCCTGGTTCTCGACGAGATTCGCGCCCTCGACGCGCAGCCGTTGCACCTGCCGATGCCGCACGACCGCAGATTGCGGGTCGTCTGCGAAAGCCTGCTGCACGACCCGGCCCGGCCCGAGACATTGGAAACGTGGTCCGACACCGCCGGCGGCAGCAGCCGCACCTTGGCGCGGCTCTTCGCTAAAGAGACCGGGATGCGGTTTGTCGACTGGCGGCGTCAGGCGCGCCTCGCGCAAGCGCTGGTCGGTCTCGCCTCCGGGCAGGACGTCGCCTCGGTCAGCCGCACGGTCGGCTATGCCAGCCCCAGCGCCTTCACCCAGATGTTCCGCGGCGCCCTCGGCAAGGCGCCGAGCGAGTATTTCTAAACCGCGCCGATGCCCCACGGGGTCGGGCTTCGCCCGCCCGAGACCGACCGGAGCACGCGCGGCCCGCGACCCGGCACACCGGTGATCATGCCGGCCGGTATGCTCGGCGATTGCGCCACGGTGATCTTCTCCCGGTCGGAGGAGATCGGCAGCACCCTCAAGCGCACCTGCCCATGAAAGGAGAAGCAGACGATGCCCCGACGCGACTTCGTGATGCCGATGGCGACGGCGGTGCCGACGACGCGCTCGTCGCACCAAACCGGGCACCCGCTGCGCAGCCGATCCCGGTGACCTTGTACAAAGACCCGCAATGCAGTTGCTGCGAATCCTACGCACAGTACCTCGACCGGAACGGCTTCAAGGTCGAGGTGAAGCCGACCAACGACCTGGCCGAGATCACCCTCAAGGCCGGCATCCCCGATGATTTGGCAGGCTGTCACACGAGTTTCATCGGCGGCTACGTCGTCGACGGACATGTGCCGGTCAAGACGATCCGCAAGCTGCTCGCCGAAACGCCGGCGATCATCGGCATCACCCTGCCGGGATGCCGCCCGGCTCGCCCGGCATGACCGGCGAGAAGGCCGGACCGCTGACCATCTACGCAATCAGCCGCGGCACGCCGCCGCGCGTCTTCGAGGTCGATTAGGAGCATCTTAAGATGGACGCAACGACCTCACTCCCGGCGGGCTTAGGAGCGGGCTTGGCGATTCAATCAAGCCGAATTCTCCATGGCATCACCGCCCTGCCGGAAGGGCGCCGCCGGGCGGCGCTTGCCGCGGCGGCCGAAGCAATGTTCACCGAGGATTTTGCCGGGCGGATCCTGCCGTTCGAGGCCGCGGCGTCAGCACGGTATGCTGGCATCGTGCTTGCGCGCCGCAACGCCGGCAATCCGATCGAGAAATTCGACGCCCTGGTCGCGGCGATCGCGCTTGCCGCAGGCGCCGAGTCGCCACGCGCGACACGGGCCGATTTGCGGGCTGCGGCCTCACCCTGATCGATCCCTGGACAGCGGATCAAGCGTGAGGTCGAAGTGAGAGCCGTCGATTCCGAGACGCTCGTCTTCGCAATACACTGACTATCACATAGATGAACGACACCAAAAAAATCGACGGGCGTGTGACCCGGATCACACTGCCCGGCACCCACGGTCTCAAGCTCGCAGCATCGCGCGCCCTCGCCCCGGGGACGCGTTTAGGGCGGCGTTCTCTTTATGCGCGCGCGATGCTTTCTGCCACATAATCTGCGCTACGAAATGCCGGCCGGTCACCGAAATGTGAGATGCGCGCCGCCATCGCGGCCACCATTTTTCTGCCGCCGCAGCCGCGGCCGAAATTCAGGGAGACAACCGGTCATGCGCTCGAGATTGCTTTTCGCCCTTGCTGTCTTCGCACTGCTGGCATCGCCCGGCCTGGCATCGCCTGGGCTGGCGCAAAGCCCGCCCGGCGGCGCACCGACGCGGATCCGCGGCACGGTCGAAAAGCTCGATGGCCGCGACTTGACGGTCAAATCGCGCGACGGCGACACGGTGTCGGTGACGCTTGCGCCGAATTTTTTGGTGCTTGCCGTGGTCCCGAAGACGATGGCCGACATCAAGCCCGGCGATACCGTCGCATCGACCTCGCTGCATGGGTCCGACGGCAAGCTGATGGCGGTCGAGGTGCACATCTTTCCCCGATCGATGCGCGTCGCCGAGGGCCAGTTTCCCTGGGACCTCGTTCCCGGCAGCCTGATGACCAATGCGACGGTCGCGCAAGTCGCCAAGGTCCCGCGCGGCCAGGTCATGACCGTCACCTATCAGGGCCACCGATCCGCGATCACGGTTCTGCCGGGGATCCCGATCGTCGGCTATGTGCCGGGGGACGCCAGCCTCTTAAAGCCGGGGGCGGCGGTGTTTCTGATCGCCCGGAAAAATCCCGATGGCGGCCTGACCGCCGCTCGGGTCACGGCCGAAAAGAATGGCGTCAAGCCGCCGATGTGAGGCCGAGCGCGCCGTAGCCGGAGCATTGTCGATGGTCTTTCCTTGGGACGATTACGGCGGCCGGTTTTCGCCGTTGAAGCTGGCGGTTTTCGTGGCGCTGTTTGTGCCGGCCGGCTGGGTGGCGTTCGCCTACGGCTTTGGCCTGCTCGGCGCCCGGCCGCTCAACGAGGCGATCCACCAGTTCGGCTTGTGGACGATCCGGCTGATCTTTCTAGCCTTGGCAGTGACGCCCTTGCGCCAGGTCTTGGGATGGCCGCGGCTGATCCTGGTGCGGAGGATGGTCGGCGTCGCCGCCTTTGCCTATGTGCTTGTTCATTTCTCGCTTTACGCTGCCAGCGAGGCCTTCGACCTCGCAAAAGTCGCCAGCGAGATCGTGCAGCGGGTCTATCTGACGATCGGATTTACGGCGCTGGTCGGCCTCGCCGCATTGGCCGCAACCTCGACCGACGGCATGGTCCGCCGCCTCGGCGGCAAACGCTGGCAGCGTCTGCACCGCCTCATCTACGCGATCGGGGCGCTCGCGGTCATCCATTTCTGCTTTCAGGCGAAGCTAGATAAATGGGAGCCGACGGTCATGGCTGGGCTACTGTTGTGGCTGCTTGGCTACCGAGTGCTGCTGTGGCGCTTCGGCAGGCGCGGGCATTTGGCGCTGCCCTGGGTCGCCGGTCTCGGGCTCGCGGCCGCGGCCGCGACCGCTCTCGGCGAGGCCGTCTATTTCAAGCTCGCCTTCCATGCTCCGCTGCTGCCGGTTCTGGCGGCCGATTTTTCGCTGCAGACCGGCATCCGCCCAGCGGCGATCGTGCTGGCAATCGGACTCGCCGTCACCATTGCCGGCGCAGCTCGCGGCGCGACGGTGCGCCCGTCAAAACGCAGGCTCCGCCCGGCTGAGGCTGAGATAAATCGTCGTGCCCGCGCAAACGGGAACCCGGCCGCCGGCGCTCCCGCGGTCGCCCCGTACTCCAGCTGGGGGCAGGCTCTGGGGCCCCGCTTTCGCGGGGGCGACGACAATTGACGAGATTCCATCGGGTGGGCCATCAGGCGACGCCGTTGAGCGCGAAGTCGAAGATGTCGAAATTGCGCAGCCCGCCGGCCGCGGCGCGCCGCCGGTATTCCGCCGTTAAGGGCCGCGACAGCATGAACGGCACGCGCTGCTCGCCCTGCCCGCCATGCGAGCGCAGCCGGTGGCCGGCCAATCCCGACAAATCGTGGTCGGTGCGTGCGGCGCCGATCGCGGTCGCGGCATCGCCCAGCACAACGAAATCCGCCTCGCGGTCGTAGGGCATTTCGAACCGCCGCGCCGCTTGCGCGCGCTCGAAAACGCCGGCAACGCCGGGCAGCGACTCGCATGCCCGCATCATCGCCGCGATCTCGCGGCCCGCTCGGGCATAGACCCGCACAAACGAGCCGAGCGCCCCGTGATGGCGCACAAACGGGTCGGTGATCGGGCAGATCACCCGCGCCGCGCCCTCACCGAACCGTTCGCCGAGCTGGTCCTCGAGAAAAATCACCCGCGGCTTGTCGTTCATGCCGTGATCGGCGACGATGCCGACGACAGCACCCAATTCGATAAAGCGCCGCACCCGGTCGTCGACCGCGCAATGAAAGGCATCGGCCTCGAGATCGCCCGGCGCATGCGCGTGCTGCACATAATCGGACAATGACAGATAAAGCAGCAGCGCCTCGCCGCGTTCCAGCAGCCGCAACCCGGCATCGAGGACATAGAGCGATAGCTCGGCCGAGTACATGTCGGGGCGCGCCCGCCCGACCAGCGCCTCGACTCCGGCATCGGCGCATTCGGACGATATCGCCACCCCGTCGAGGTTGCGGCCCAAGAGGCGGCGCAACTTGTCCTTGGCGGTGACCGTCGCGGTTTTGACCCCCTGCCGCGCCATCAGCGCGAGGATCGTCTCGCTGCGCATCAGCGCCGGGTCGGTCATCATGATCTCGCGGCCGGTCTCGCGGTCGAGGCAATAATTGCCGGCGATGCCGTGCACCGCGGGCGGCGCGCCCGTAACGATCGAGACGTTGTTCGGGTTGGTGAAGGTCGGCATCACCGCATCGGCGGCGCCGAGAAACCCGTCTCGGGCAAAGCCGCCGATCGTCGGCAGCACCCCGTCGGCGAGGCCGCGCTCGACATAGGCCGGGTCGAACCCATCGACGCAGATCACCACCACCGGCCGTTCCGGCTCGCGATACCGCCGTCCATTCAGCTCGATCATCTCTGCCATCGCACTCCCCGAGAAAGTCATGCACCGGCGGCGCCCCACAGACGATTTTTACCCCGCCAGCAATGATTCTGAAATTGTCACATGGTTTTATCGCCGGCCGGCAATTTGTTCCGGCCCGGCGATCCTCGGTGCCTAAACGTGTGAACGCGATAGCCGACCCGAGCGGCTGGGCGATCATTTGCGCGTGCCAAGCAGTTGATATGGTTCCCTCCGGATCGGGCCTCGGCGCCCGCTGGATGCAATTGGCGCGAATCACGAGCGAATTTGGTTGCGTAGGCACCTAACGTAAATAGAAGATCAGTGCGGCGGGCTGCAACCCGTTGGGCAGGCGCACCGACAATTCGTCTGGCACGGAGCAAGGACCTTGAAGATCGCCAAACTGGTGCCGATTTTTCCGGCGCTGCTGTTGACCGCATGCTATTCCCCGCCTCCGCCTGCCGCACCCCGGTTTCAGGTGATCGTGTCGCCGAGGAGCATCGATGCGGGACAGGGCATCGACTTGGCGACCGACGCCAGCGACGTGCTGAACGAGCTGCAAGACAGCCGGGTCGCCTTTGTCGCCCGCTATTATCGCGACCCGGTATCCCGATGGCCGGCGCTTTCGGCGAGCGAGGCGCAGCGGCTGTCGACGCTGGGCTTGAAGATTGTCGCCGTTTGGGAATCGCATTCCCGCGACCCGGCGCATTTCTCCTATGCCTTCGGTTATAGCGACGCGGTGACCGCCTATGGAGAGGCAAGAGCCGCCGGGCAGCCGGCCGGCAGCGCCATCTACTTCGCCGTCGACTTCAATGCGCTGTGGCTTGAGCCGATCGACGAATATTTTCGCGGCATTGCGGCGGGCTTCGCCGCAGCGAGCCGCGGAAACGCGGCTTATGCGATCGGCGTTTACGGCTCCGGAGCGGTTTGCGATGCGCTGAGACGAACCGGGCTCGCACAATACAGCTGGCTGTCGAACTCGATCGCGTGGGTCGGCTCAACCAGCTATGACGGCTGGAACATCCGACAGGGCGACCGGTCGCCGGCTTTGTCCTTCAACCATGATTCCGATGAGGCCAGAACCGAATACGGCGCATTTCAGCTCGCCGCTGCTTCCCATAGCGGCAGCCCTGGCAATGTTATCGCGCAGCAGTCCCCGCAGAACGGGCAATCGCTGGCACCGACGGTCGCCGCTTCGCACTGATTGAAGGAAAAGCAGACGTCATCCGCGAAGCTAGCCCGGATATCTCACCGGGCGGCTGCTGATGTTGGATTTTCTGACGTATCAGGCTGCTTGTCGGGGTTTTGGGGCCGCGAGCCTGGCGTTTTGAGCCTGTCGGGGCGCGGCTGAGCGGTCGCAGGGTGAGCGACGG
>DASYBC010000028.1:0-31897 GCA_036500965.1 Allostellaceae bacterium
CCTGACCTCGCCCAACGACCCGGAAACGGCATTGCGGCGAATGAACGAGGCCGGCGTGTTTGGCCGTTTCATTCCCGATTTCGGACGTGTCGTGGCACAGATGCAGTACGACATGTACCACCATTACACGGTCGACGAGCACACGCTTTTCGCGATCGGCATCCTGCACAAGATCGCGGCCGGCGAGCTCAAAGAGGAGCTGCCGCTGGCGACCGCATTAGCCGTGACGATCGTCTCGCGCCGCGCGCTCTGTCTCGCGGTACTGCTGCATGACATCGCCAAAGGCCGCGGCGGCGACCATTCGGTGCTCGGCGAGCGCATCGCGGTCAAGCTCGGGCCGCGGCTCGGGCTTTCGGCCGAGGAGACCGAAACGGCCGCCTGGCTGGTGCGCTGGCACTTGTTGATGAGCGGCACCGCCTTCAAGCGCGACATCGGCGATCCGCAGACGATCGGCGATTTTGTCGCGCAGGTGCAGTCGCCCGAGCGGCTGAAGCTGCTGCTGCTGCTGACCGTCGCCGACATCCGCGCGGTCGGGCCGCAGGTGTGGAACGGCTGGAAGGCGGCGCTGCTGCGCGACCTTTATCACCGCGCTGTCGAGGTCATGTCGGGCGGGCTCAACGCAGACGGGCTGGATTCGCGGGTCGCCGCCGCGCTCGACGCGGCGCGCCAGCGGCTGCCCGATTTCAGCGATGCCGAGTTTGCCGCCTTCGCCAAGAGCGGCTATCCGTTCTACTGGCTGTCGTTCGATCCGGAAACGCACTCCCGCCACGCCCGGCTGATGCGCGAGGCGGAGGCGAGCGGCGCGCCCTTGACCGTTGAAAAGCGGGTCGATCCGCAGCGCGCGGTGACTGAGATCACGCTCTACACCGCCGATCATGCGGGGCTGTTCTCGCGCATCGCCGGGGCATTGGCGGTCAGTGGCGCCAATATCGTCGACGCCCGGATCATGACCATGTCGAACGGGATGGCGCTCGATACCTTCTGGGTCCAGGACCTCTCCGGCGGCCCGTTCGACCGCCCGGACAAGCTTGCTCGACTCGCGGTCGTGTTCGAGAACGTGCTGACCGGTGATTTGAAGCCGCATCGCGAGCTCGCCCGGCCGCCCGCCTTCCCGAGCCGGACGCAGGTGTTTACGGTCGCGCCCCGCGTCCTGGTGGATAATCAGGCGAGCGGTTCGCACACGGTGATCGAGGTCAACGGCCGCGACCGGCCGGGCCTGTTGTTCGAGCTAACCCGCGAATTGACCCGGCTCAGCCTGCAGGTGTCGAGCGCCAAGATCTCGACCTATGGCGAAAAGGTCGTCGACGTCTTCTACGTCAAGAACTTGTTCGGCCATAAAGTCGACCACCCGGCCAAGCTCGCCGAGATCCGCCCCACCCTCGAAGCCGTACTGGCGCGCGGCAACCCGGCGGCGGCGCCGCTCCACCCCGAGCCCGCCACAGCACCGGCCGCCGAGTAGCCCGGGAGTGTCGCCGGATCAGTAATTCGAGATCTCGATCAGGTTCTGGTCGGGGTCGCGGATGTAACCCGATTGGATCGTGCCGATGGCCCCGGCGCGCGGCCCTGGCCCGGCGACGATCGGCACGCCGCATCGGCCGAGATGCGCGCTGACCTCGGCAAGCGGCGTCGTGGTGATGAAGCACAGATCGCCCGAGCCCGGGGTCGGCCGCTCGGCGACCAGGCCGGGGACCCGGTCGGCCGGGTGCAGGTTGATCTTTTGCCGGCCGAATTTGAGCGCGGTGCGCCCCTCGCCAAAGGTGGCGACCTCCATTCCCAAGACCCGCGTGTAGAACTCGCAGGTGCTACCGATATCGGCGACGGTCAGAACCAGGTGATCGAGGCGTTCGATCTGCATGACGGAGCTTTCGGCTTTGAGAGGGTGACGAGGTTGCCATGCTCGCCGTCCCGCGGCCAGTCGATGTCGCGACGAACTGCACCGCGGAGCCGACGGGCGCAGCTCAGCGCTGATGGTCGAGCGCGCCGGCGAGCGCTCCTGCATCGGCAACGGCGGCGCCAAGAATGCGGCCGTCCGGGGCTTGGAGGATCGCGGCGACGCGATCTGACTTCCACGGCATCGGCGCCGTGATCGCGCTGGCGTCGCCGGTGAAGCGGCCGATCTCGGCAAAGCCGCGCACGACATGGACATGGGCCAAGGTCCGCCCCTCGTTTTCGCCGCCCGCGGCCGCGTCGACGTGGCGGCGGTCAAAGCCGATCAGCCATATCGCGGCCGGCCCGACATTGCGATCGGCACCGAGCCCGACCCGAGCCTGGCCGTGGTCGAGCGCGAGGGTCATCGGCACCTCCGCGCGCTCGTCCCGCGCCTCGGCGAGGGAGTTTTCGACTGCTGCCCGGTCCGAGCCGACCGCCTGCCATCGGCCATCGACGACGATCTGCGGCGTGTACACGTTGTCGAGGCCAAGAAGCCGGGCGTAGCGGCGCTGCCGCGCGGTCGCCGCAGGGCTCGAAAACGGGTCCCTCCAGCCTAGCCGGTCCCAGTAATCGATGTGAAACGACAGCGCCAGCACATCCGGCCGCGTCGCCAGCTCGGCCAGCAGCGCGTCGGCCGGCGGGCAGGAGGAGCAGCCTTCGGAGGTGAACAATTCGACGACGATCGGCCGTTCGGCCGCAACGGCCGGCGTCGCGGCGGCCGCAAGGCCGAGCACAAAACAGAGCGAGGCGAAGGCAGCGGAGGTCTTGATCATCGTGCTAGACTACCGCGGCGTCTTCGCACCGTTCGATCAACAGACCGTGAGGGATGCGGGAGGCCGCGCGGCGGATTTTGCCCGTTCGAGCCGCCACCAGGCTTCGAGCACGCAGGCGGCCGACCAGGCCTGCGCCGGGCAGCCCTGCGGCGTGTGCGGCGGGTCGCCGTCGAAGATCTCGCTGACCTGGCCGAGCCCGGCATCGGCCAGGTGATCGCCGATCGGCGCCAAAAAGCGTTGCGCCGCCGCGGCGTCGCCATGAACGCGATGATGCGCGAGCGCCCAGGGTCCCAACAGCCAGGCCCACACCGTGCCCTGATGATAGGCGCCGTCGCGCTCGGTGACCGTACCCTGGTATTGCGCGCGATAGGCCGGCTCGGCTGGGCCCAGCGAGCGCAGCCCGTAGGAGGTGACGAGCGCCTCGCCGCAGGCCCTCAGAACCGCACGCTGCATTTCCGGGTCGAGCGGGCTCGCCCACAGGCTGACCGCGAACACCTGGTTCGGGCGCAGGCTTGCGTCCGCCCCCTCCGGGCCGTCGATGACATCATAGAGGCCGGCGCCATCCGGCAGCGCGAACCGGGCAAACCCCTGACGCGCCTTCTTCGCCGCAGTGCGGTAGGTTTCGCCGGTTCGGCCGAGCCGCTCGGCCATCGCCGCCATCGCCACGAGCGCGTTGTGCCACAGCGCATTGATCTCGAGCGGCTTGCCGATGCGCGGGGTGACCACCCAATCGCCGACCTTGGCATCCATCCAGGTCAGCTGCACCCCGGGCTCGCCGGCGTGCAGCAGCCCGTCGGCAGGATCGACCCCAATGCCGTAACGGGTGCCCTTGAGGTGCCAGTCGATGATCTCGGCCAGCACCGGAAATACCCGGCGCAATGCCGCCTCGTCGCCGGTCACTTCGAGATAGGCGCGCCAGGCCTCGATATACCAGAGGCTCGCGTCGGCGGTGTTGTAGTCGGGCACGGCTCCGGCGGCGGGAAAGACGTTCGGCAGCATGCCGCGGTCGACAAAACGGGCGAAGGTTTCGAGGATCAGCCGGGCGGTGTCGAACCGGCCGGTGGCCAGGCACAGGCCAGGTAGCGAGATCATCGTGTCGCGGCCCCAATCGCCAAACCACGGGTAGCCGGCGATGACCGAGCAGCCCTCGGGCAGGCCCGGCAAGGGGCGGGCGATGATGTAGAGGTCGGTGGCCAGCACCAGCCGCATGACCCAAGGGGGTGCTTCGGCAAAGACCGGATCGGCATCGATCGCCCGTTGCAGCACGCCGCGGTCATGGGTCCGGCGCCGTTCGAGCGCGCTGTCGAGATCGAGCGCCGTCGAAGGGGCGAGGCTCGCGGCAAAGCCGCGCCAAATTCCGGGCGGCAGGGGCAAGTCGAGGTCGCCGACATGCAGGTGCTGATCGTGCGCGTCGAGGCCGCGCTCGCGCTCGACCGGCAGATCGAAATCGCGATACCAGTCATTCGTCGCGGTGAACGACCCGCCTTTCGCGGTGATATTGAGGGTGAACCGGTGCTGCGCCGCCACCGTCAGCGTCCGGCCATCGGCGGCGATCTGCGGGGCGAAGCCGGCCGGCCAAGTGTCGCCGTGATGATCGCGGCCGTTGGCCAGCAAGGCCACCCTCAGCTGTGCCGCCTCGCCGGCATCCGCTTCGCGCCGCCAGGCGACATAGACCGTGTCGGCGCCGGGCTCGAGCCAGATTCGCTGCTCGACGACCTGGTCGCCAAGTGCGAACCGCCAGACCGGGATCGTGCCGTCGAGGTGAAAGCTTTCGAGCACGAGGTGCCCCTGGGGCTCGGTCGCACCGCTCACCCAGCGGTTGGCGAACAGCGGGTGGGAACCGCGAGCATCGAGGAGACGCGCGTCGGCCTTGGCGAGAACCAGGACGCGGCCGAGCGGCGGATCGACCGGCGCCGCCAAGAGCGCATGATAGCGCCGGGTGAGGGTCTGCGCGATCGTGCCGCCGGCATAGCCGCCGCGCCCGTTGGCGATCCACCATTCGCAGCGCTCGGCGAGCGCCAGGTCATTGCATATCGCGCGGCCGAAGCGGATTGGCGCCAGCCGGTCGAGTGGGTCGGGCGCCACCTTGCGGGAGCTTTAGCGTGCGCCGGCCGGCTCGGGCAGAACCGCCTCGGCCGAAGGCGGCGGGGCGGCCTCCGCGGTGCGGGCGGTCGGATAATTGCGCAGCAGCAGCGCTGCGAGAGCGGTCCAGCCGGTCTGGTGCGCGGCGCCGAGCCCCCGGCCGGTGTCGCCGTCAAAAAACTCATAGAACAGCAGATGGTCGCGGAACCTTGGGTCGTTCTGCTCGAGCGACGAGCCGCCAAAGACCGGCCGGTGCCCCTTCGCGTCGCGCAAAAACAGCCGGCACAGGCGCCGCGACAGCTCGGCCGCGACCTCGCCCAGATGCAGCAAAGTGCCGGAGCCGACCGGGCATTCGACCCTGAAATCGTCGCCGTAGTAGCTGTGAAATCGCAGCAGCGATTCGATCAGCAGGAAATTGACCGGAAACCAGATCGGACCGCGCCAGTTCGAGTTGCCGCCGAACACGTTCGAGGCGCATTCGCCGGCCGAATAGCCGACGCTGATCCGGTTGCCGGCATATTCGAACACGTAAGGGTTCTTTTCATGGAACTTCGACAGCGAGCGCACGCCGTAATCCGACAGAAATTCGGTCTCGTCGAGCATACGGCTCAGCAGGCGCTTCATGCGGTGGCCGCGCAGCAGCGATAAGAGGTGCCGCTCGCCGGCGCTCGGATCGCGCCAACGCGAGACCAGCTTGGCGAGCTGCGGGCGGTGGTCGAGAAACCAATGGGCGCGCGCGCTGAATTTCGGCAGCCGGGTAAAGACCGAGGCATCCAGAACCTCGACCGCAAACAGCGGGATCAATCCGACCATCGAGCGCAGCCGCAGCGGGATTCGCCCGCCGTTGGGCAGGTGCAGGACATCGTAGTAGAACTCGTCGGTCTCGTCCCACAATCCGATCCCCTCGCCGCCGATATTGGTCATCGCTTCGGCGATGTAGAGGAAATGCTCGAAGAATTTGGAGGCGATATCCTCATAGACGCGGTCGTCGAGGGCGAGCTCGAGGGCGATGCGCATCAGGTTGAGCGTGTACATCGCCATCCAGGCGGTGCCGTCCGACTGGTTGATCGTGCCGCCGGTCGGCAATGGCGCGCTGCGGTCGAAAATACCGATATTGTCGAGGCCGAGAAACCCGCCCTGGAAGATGTTGCGGCCGTCGGCGTCCTTGCGGTTGACCCACCAGGTAAAGTTCAGCATCAGCCGGTGGAAGACGCGCTCAAGAAACGGCCGGTCGCCGTTGCCGCCATGCTGGGCGCGATCGATCTCATAGACCCGCCAGGCCGCCCAGGCATGCACCGGCGGGTTGACGTCGCCGAACGCCCACTCATAGGCCGGCAGCTCGCCATTGGGATGCATGTACCAGTCGCGGGTTAGCAGAACCAGCTGGCTCTTGGCGTAGCCCGGGTCGAGATTGGCCAAGGTCACGCAGTGAAAGGCGAGATCCCAGGCCGCGTACCACGGGTATTCCCACTTGTCCGGCACCGAGATGATGTCGGCATTGTTCAGGTGGCGCCATTCCGAATTGCGGCCATGCCGGCGCGGTTCCGGCGGCGCCGGCTGCAAGGGGTCGCCATCGAGCCATTCCGGAATGTCGATGTAATAGAACTGCTTGGTCCACATCATGCCGGCGAAGGCTTGGCGCTGCACCAGCCGCGCATCGGGATCGTCGATGCCCTGCTGCAACGCGCCGTAGAATTCGTCGGCCTCGTCGCGTCGCCGCAACAGGATTTTATCGAAATCGTCAAAGCCGGGCTCGTCGTCGTCCGGCATCAGCCGCAGCCGGAACCGTGCCTCGCCGCGCCCCGGCAGGGTGATGCGATAATGCGCCGCGACTTTGGTGCCGAGCCGCGCCGGGTTCACCGCGCCCCGGTCGCCGTGCACGACGTAGTCGTTGATCCCGTCCTTGAAGTACTGCCCCGGCGCCTCCATGCCCCACAATCGCCGGATATTCGTGTCGTTGTCGCAAAACAGGAATTCGGGCCGGCCGTCGCAGACGAGGCGCATCGGCGCCAGCAGCGGGTGATCGACCGAGACCGCGTCGCCGCCGCGGGCCAGAATCCGCGGCTTCATCGAATCCGGCCGCCATGACCAGGTGTTCCGCGCCCACAATTGCGGCAGCACTTGCAGCATGGCCGGCGTGTCCGCTCGGTTGTGCGCGGTCACTTGCATCAGGATGTCGTCGGTGCCGGCCTTGGCGTATTCGATCTCGACGTCAAAATAGCGGTTGTCGTCGAACACGCCGGTGTCGATCACCTCGAATTCAGGCATGTCCTTGCCGCGCCGGCGGTTTTCCTCGACCAGCTGGCTGTAGGGGAAGGCTGCCTGCGGGTATTTGTAAAGCATGCGCATGTAGGAATGGGTCGGCGTGCCGTCCAAATAGTAATAAAGCTCCTTGACGTCCTCGCCGTGATTGCCTTCGGAGTTGGTCAGCCCGAAGAAGCGCTCCTTGAGGATCGGATCCCGCCCGTTCCACAGCGCGAGGCCGAGGCACAGCAAGAGCTCCTCGTCGCCAAACCCGCCGATCGCATCCTCGCCCCAGCGATAGGCGCGGCTGCGCGCATGGTCGTGCGGGAAATAGTCCCAGGCGGTGCCGTGGGGGCTGTAATCCTCGCGCACCGTGCCCCATTGCCGGTCGCTCAGATACGGCCCCCAGCGCCGCCATTTGACGCCCTTGGCGATGTCCGCGAGCCGCGCCGCCTCCGCGGTTCCGGCCGTGGCCCCGCCCGGTGCTTGATCCCGTCCCGCCGCCATCCCGCTCCCCTGCGCCCGCCGCGAACGAGGCTATTACGTCTCTGCGCTGCGACCAATCAGTTTGGCGCGAGATGCTTTAAGCTGCCGTGAATGCTCGCGGGCAGGTCAAGGGACGGCACCCCGCGCCGGGCTGCGTCCCGCCTGCCCGCCCAGATTGGAGGACCCCGATGCCCGGCAAACCGCTTCGTCCCGCCACCCTCGCGGCACAGGCGCTCGGCTGGACCGACCCTTCGACGGGCGCGGTGGTGCTGCCGGTCCATACCGCGACGACCTTTCAGCGCGATCCCGACAATCAGTATCGGCGCGGGCGCAGCTATGGGCGTGCCGACAACCCGAGCTATGACCAGCCGCAGGCGCTCTTGACCGCGCTCGAGGGCGGCGCCGACTCGCTGTTGTTCGCGTCCGGGATGGCGGCCGCGGCCGCGGTGTTCCAGAGCCTGCCGCGGGGCTCCCACGTGGTGGCGCCGCGGGTCATGTATTGGGGGCTGCGCGCGTGGCTTAAGAACTTTGCCGAGGGCTGGGGGATCGCGACCGATTTTGTCGATGCGACCTCGCCCGACGCGCTGCGGGCGGCGATGCGGCCGGGCCGCACCCGCCTCCTTTGGATCGAAACGCCGGCCAACCCGCTATGGTCGCTGACCGACATCGCCGCCGCCGTCGACATCGCGCACGGCGCCGGGGCGCTCTTGGCCGTCGACAGCACCGCGGCGACGCCGGTCCTGACCCGGCCATTGGCGCTCGGCGCCGACATCGTCATGCATTCGGCGACAAAATACCTGAACGGCCACAGCGACGTGATCGCCGGCAGCCTGACGACCGCGCGCCAGGACGCGTTCTGGGACCGGCTGCGCGCCGCGCGCAGCGGCGGCGGCGCTGTCCTCGGCGGCTTCGAGGCCTATCTGCTGTTGCGCGGCATGCGCACGCTCTATCCACGGGTCGAGCGCGCCTGCCGGTCGGCACAGCACCTCGCCGAGACATTGGCCGCCGATCGCCGGGTGCGGGAGGTGCTGTATCCAGGCCTGCCCGGGCATCCCGGCCACGCGATCGCCGCACGCCAGATGGAGGGCGGGTTTGGCGGCATGCTCAGCATCCGCGTCGCGGGCGGCGCTGAAGCGGCGATCGCCGCCGCGGCCCGGGTCGAGCTATGGCAGCGCGCCACCTCGCTTGGCGGCGTCGAAAGCCTGATCGAGCATCGCGCCTCGATCGAAGGCGCCGACAGCCCCGCCCCGCCCGACCTCCTGCGCCTGTCGGTCGGGATCGAGGACCCCGCCGACCTCCTCGCCGATCTCGATGCGGCGCTCGACGGTTAACGGCGGGCCCTTGACGATCATCACCGGCGGGGGGACCATTGCCCGAAGCGGGCGCTCCGAGACGCCCGCCAGGCGCTATCGTCGGGGAGGTTACGCAATGGGAACTTTTCTGAGCAGGCGCGAGCTTGCGGCGACCGAGTTGGCCGAGAACGCGGCGTTCCGCTCGCCGGTGCCGACCCGAATGGTGTCGAACGGCGAATTCAACCCATTGCCGCAGACGCCGCAGCAGCGCCAATTCGAGGCGCGGCTGAAGGAGCTTGCCGGTGCCGCGGCGAAGAGGTTGGGCACCAGCCGCCGCAATTTCCTGCGCACCAGCTGCGGCATGGCCACCGCGTTTATCGCGCTGAACGACGTCTTCGGCAGGGTGTTCGAGGTGTCGCCGGCCGAGGCAGCCGAGCCGGCGGCCGCCGCCGAACGGGCGCAGGCGCTCAAGGCCAATTCATTCTCGACGATCAGCTTCATTTCGTGCATGACGACTACAACGTCCCGGACATCCTCTTTCTCGCCAAATATGCCGCCCAGCATTGGGATCCGGGCCTGTTGAACGATGCCTACGGGCTGACGCTCGACCGCTACAAATTCGACAATTTCTTGAAAGAAGTCTATCTCGACAGCGACATGAAGATCGGCCTGTTGAGCGGGGCACCGTTCGATAATAAAGCAGAATGGTTCCTGACCAACGACCAGATCAAGCAGGCGGCCGACACCGTCAACAGCATCGCCGGCTCGAACCGGCTGCTGTTCCATTCGGTCATCACCCCGTTGCAGCCGGGCTGGATGGAGGAAGTCGACCGCTGCATCGAAGTGGTCAAGCCGAACAGTTGGAAGGGCTATACCATCGGCGATCCGCTCAATGTCAAGACAACCAAGTATCCGTGGCGCCTCGACGACGAGAAAATCATCTATCCGTTTTATGAAAAGGCGGTGAAGGCCGGGATCACCACCGTGTGCATCCACAAGGGCCTGCTGCCGGCCGATTATGCGACCGCAATCCCGGGCGGCGCTTGGAAATACGCGACCGTCGAGGATCTGCCGAAAGCGGCGAAGGACTGGCCGCAGATCAACTTTGTGATCTATCATTCGGCGTTGCGGCCGTTTACCGAATCGCCCGACCCCTGCCTGGCCCGGTTCGAGAAGACCGGCTACATCGAATGGGCCTCCGATCTGGCGGCGATCCCGGCGAAGCACGGCGTCAGCAACGTCTACGCCGATATCGGCACCTCCTTCGCGATGTCGGCAACGGCGAACCCGCGCTTCTGCGCCGCGTTCATGGGCACCCTGATCAAGGGCTTGGGGCAGGACCACGTGTTCTGGGGCACCGACTCTGTGTGGTACGGCTCGCCGCAATGGCAGATCGAGGCGTTCCGCCGGCTCGAAATCCCCGAGGACATGCAGCAGAAGCACGGCTTTGGCGCGCTCGGAGCAGCCGACGGCGCCGTCAAGAACGCGATCTTCGGCACCAACGCGCTGCGCTTCTACAAGCTCCAGCAGCACGCCGCGCTGACGCCGTGGGACGAGGACGGGCTCGGGCGGATGAAGGCCGCCTACCTCAGCGATCCCCCGGCGCGCAGCAACGCTGCCTACGGCTATGTCGCCCGCGGCTAATCGCCGATTTAGCCCCCGGGCGACTGGCGCAGGTTGGGGACAAGGAAATTGCCGGCGATCAGCTTAAGCCGATCGTCGGCGGCGTCGCGATAGGCGCGGCGCAATGACAGGATCGCGGCCCCGGCCGCGGTCGCGTTCCACAGCCAGTCGCCGACCTGCCGGCTCGATGGCCTGGCCGGGCCGGCCAGCGCCGCCTCGAGGCAGTACGCCTTTAGATCGTCAACCGCAAAGCGCAACGCCAGCGGCGCCGACTTCTCGGCGTTGGGGCTCGCTGGGCTCGCTCCGCGCAGCCAGGCGCCAACGAAATCGCCGATCGCGCCGATCGACAGCCCGCTGAGGCCAACCGTCGTGCGGCCGCGTTCGGCGACCGAGCGGCGGTAAGGCTCATTGAGGCGTGCGATTTCGTCCTGAAGCGCGTCGGCAACAGCACTGCCGGCGTCGCCGGGCGGGGCCGAGGTGACCGGCGCGCGCCAGGCCGGATCGGGGAGCTCGCGCGGATCGTCCCACGGAAAATCTGCGATTGCCACAGGCCCGTCGGCCTGTTCCAGCATGCGCAGCGCCGCCCGGATCACATCTTTCTGAAATTCTGGGTCGCTCGGCGGCCCGAACGGGCGCCCGAGCTCGAACGGCACCCACAATGCGCGCGGCGGCCTTGTGCGCTCGATCTGCGGCCGGATCAGGCCGATCGCGACCGTGGCAATACCGTCTTCCTCGAGATAATGCCCGAGCGCGCTCACGGCGCGCGTGCAGAGCGGTCAAACGGGGGAGAGCAGGACTGCGTCGACCGCGTCGCGTTTGAGCTGCCCGGCGACCTCGCGGGCATGGCCTTCCATCTGCACCGGGTCGGTGGCGCCCATGAACGAGTAATGCGTCGCCGCGACCGAGCCGACAGCACCCTCGGCGGCCAGCTCGTTCAGCCGGTCGAGCGGGAATACGACATTCCAATCCTCGGCAAAGCCGGTGCGGTCGAAATTGATCGAAATGTGGCTTTCGAGCAATTGGTCGGCCAGGGTCGATGACGGGATCGCGCGATAATCGGCGTCGCGCCCGCGAAACGGGCTCTCGCCGCGCACGACGAGGCCGGCGGACGACACGATCGCCACCCGGCGCTGCGCCAGGGGCGGCCCGCCGGCCCACGGGGTCGTCGTGAAATCGGGGCACTCGAGTTCGGCCAAACGCTTGGCCATCGCCGCCGGCAGCTCGGTCAGTCGCACTTCGTGCTCTCCCTTTGGCGGTCAGGTGTGGCGGCGTCGAGCCGGCCCGCTCCGCCGGGCGACCATCGGCGGCGCCTCCCGCGATGTCAACCGTGCTCGGGCGCCATCGCCGCCCGAATGGCGCGGCGCAAGGGCGGGTTGGCGATGCATTCGACGGTAGGCGCAAACCGGGGGAAGTGCGAAACTGGGCCAGAGGCTTTTCAGGCGCCAAACCTAAGCGGGGTGATCCGATGGCAGAGCAGATGTCCGGCCGCGCGCATGTCATCACCGGCGGGTTTCCGCCGGGCTCGATGGCCGGGCACGACCACGACTATGCGCGAATGCGGCTCTTGACGCTGCTGGCCGAGCGCGAAATCCCGGCCTCGGTCGCCAACGACTTCGCCGATGTCGAGAAGTGGCTGCCCGTCATCCGGCTGCTGGTCACTTATGTCGCCGGCCCCTATCCCGACGCCGGGCAGTGCCGGGCGATCGAGCGCTGGCTCGAGGCGGGCGGTCATTGGCTGGGCTTGCACGGCACCAGCGGCGGCCGAGCCGAGCGGGTTCCGGGCACGCGCCAGCGCCGCACCGTCAAGACCGAGCACCACGCGCTCCTCGGCTGCCGGTTTTTGACCCACCCGCCGATCCGCAGGATTGAGGTCGAGGTCAGCGCCCCCGACCACCCGCTGACCCGAGGTCTCGGCAAATCTTTCGAGGTCGAGGACGAGCCCTATTTCGTCGAGCTGCAAGATCCCGGCTCGACCCAAATCCTGCTGACCGCCGATTACGGGCCGAGCGCCGTCTCGCCCGCGATCGGCACGCTCTATCCCTCGGACACCTCGGTGCAAGCCGACGGGCGGAGCCGCGTGCTCGGCTATACCCGCGCAGTCGGCAACGGCGGCGTGACCTACATGGCGCTCGGCCATTGCCATAACCCGGCGATCCGTGCCGGCCGGCCCGCCGACCCCGCGGACGCGACCCCGCCCACCTTCCGCGGGCCGTGGGAGACCGACGCGTTTGTGCGCTTGCTGCGTAACGCGATCACCTGGGGCACGGGCGCATAATGGCGATCGGGGCTTCTGCCGTGATCCTCGGTCAGAATCCGCCGAGTCGTTGCCGTTCGGGCGACGACAGCGCGCTGCCGGCGGCGGAGCGCGCGCTGCTGGAGCGGGCGCGGGCGCTGATCCCGCGGCTTGCCGAGCGCGCGCCGGCCGCTGCCGAAGCGCGGCAATTGCCGGAGGAGACGATCGCCGAGTACCGCGCCGCCGGCATCCTGCGCATCCTGCAGCCGCGGCGTTTCGGCGGCATGCAAGGCCGGTTCAGCCTGTTCTCGCGGATCGTCGAGGAGCTGACCTGGGGCTGCGCGTCGTCGGCCTGGGTCTATGCGGTCCTGGCCGAGCACCAGTGGATTGTCGCGCAGTATCCCGAGCAGGCGCAGGTCGATGTCTGGGGCGACGATCCGCAAGCCGTCGCCGCGTCCTCGCTGGCGCCGCGCGCGGCCGCCAAGCGCGTGCCCGGCGGCTGGCGGCTGAGCGGCCGCTTCCCGTTTTCCAGCGGCTGCGATTATGCGCAATGGGCGATCCTCGGCGCTTTTCTGGGCGAACTCGGCGATCCGCGGCATATCGCCTATCTGCTGGCCCCGCTCGCCGAGATCGAGATCGCCGACGACTGGCGAACCCTCGGGCTCGCCGGCACCGGCAGCAAGACGCTGGTGCTGCACGATGTGTTTGTGCCCGAGCACCGCTCTGTGATGGTCGCCGATCTGTTCGCCGGGACCCCGCCCGGAGCACTGGTGCATCCCGATTATCCGGTGCTGCGCGCGCCGCGCGGTTATCTCGTGTCCTATTCGCTGCCGCCGGTCGCGGTAGCACTCGGCCGCCGCGCGCTCGACATCGCCTGTGCCAAGCTCGCGGGCCGGGTGTCGCGCGGTGTGAGCCGGGTAGCCCAGTCCGAGGTCGTGCAGATGGCGGTCGGCGAAGCTGCCGCGGCGATCGACGCCGCGACCCTGCTGCTGCACACCGGACGCGAAACCAGCACCGCGGAAGTGTCGTCGGGGCGCAGGATCACCGAGGCCGAGGCGTTGCGCGCGCGGCGCGACATGGTCTTCGCGCAGCATCAGGTGGGCTGGGCGCTCGATCGGTTGTGCGAGATGGACGGCGCCCGCTGGGTCTATGACAGCGATGAATTGGGGGCGATCCGGCGCGACGTGATGACGATCCTGACCCACCACGCCGCGAGTCGTCAGGCGGCGTATGCGCCCTATGGCCGCATGCTGCTCGCCGACGGTGGCGGCGGATGAGGTCGGGCTCGGTCAGCTGGGCGAAATCAGCGCGATTTCCGGAAAATAGCTGCGGTAGCGCCGGGCATCGCGGGTGATCAGCGGCGAATCAGAGATGACTGCATGGGCGCCGATGAAAAAATCGGGCAGCACCCCGGTCTTGCCGCCGCCGGCTCGGCGGTATCGTTGAAATGCCTTGCCGGCCAGAAACAGGGCGGGGCGCGGGATCGCGGCGTTGACGAGGCGGGCGTCGCGGAGCATCGCCTCGAATGCTTCGATCGTGGCGAACCGCACCGACAACTCGGCATAGACGATGTCGTTGATCGCGAGCTCGTCCCGCGCGGCGGCGAGCGACAGCTGTCGCTGCGACCATTCGGCCCAGATCGGATCGTCGCCGATAACGTCCAGCACCACGTTGGTGTCGACCAGGATCACTCGTCCTCGCCGCGCAGCATCCGCATAAACTCGTCCGTGGTCATGCCCAGCTTAAGGGTGCCGCGCAGGCGCGCAAACCTGTCCTGCGGCGGCTCATCGCCTGCCTTCAGGAACACGCGACCATCCTCCGCCACCTCAAAATCGATGTCCGATCCGGGCCCGACGCCGAGATAGTCGCGCAGCCGCTTTGGGATCGTCACCTGCCCCTTCGCCGTCATCTTGGTCATCATTCGTCCTCGTAATACCTCGTTCGCCGTTTGGTAATACATAGCGCCGGCCGGCCGAATGTGCCAGGATCGCGACGGGGGAAGGCATGTTGTGGGGATTGGCGACGTGCTCGTAGAAATCGGCCATTTCGCGCTCGTCCTGGCGCTGCTGGTCTCGGCGGTGCAGGGTATCGTGCCATTGGTCGGCGCCCAGGCGAAGAGCCGGGCGTTGATGGATATGGCGCGGCCGGCGGCATTGACGCAGCTCGGCCTGGTAGCGCTGTCCTTCGCTATCTTCATCCACGCCCACATCGTCTCCGATTTCTCGGTGCTCAACGTCTTTGAGAATTCGAGCCTCGCAAAGCCGATGCTCTACAAGGTGACCGGAGCGTGGGGCAGCCACGAAGGCTCGATGATGCTGTGGGTCTTCATGCTCGCTTTGTTCGGCGGGCTGGTGGCGCTGTTCGGCCGCTCGCTGCCGGCGAGCCTGCGGGCGCGCACCCTGGCAATTCAGGGGCTGCTCGGCCTCGGCACCCTCGCTTTTATCCTCGGCACCTCGGACCCGTTCACCCGCCTGTTCCCGGTCCCTGCCGACGGCCGCGGGCTCAACCCGCTGCTGCAGGACCCGGGCTTGGCCTTTCACCCGCCATGTCTCTATTTCGGCTATGTCGGCTTTTCGATCTGCTATTCGTTTGCGATCGCCGCATTGCTCGAAGGCCGGGTCGGCGCCGTCTGGGCGCGCTGGGTCCGGCCCTGGGCCTTGACCGCATGGTGCGGGCTGACGATCGGCGTCGCGATGGGCAGCTGGTGGGCCTATTACGTGCTCGGCTGGGGCGGCTGGTGGGCCTGGGACCCGGTCGAGAACGCTTCGTTCATGCCGTGGCTGTTGGGCACCGCGCTCTTACACTCGGCAGCAGTCGTCGAAAAGCGCGAGACCTTGCAGCGCTGGACCGTGCTCTTGGCGATCATGACCTTCGGCATGAGCCTGATCGGCACCTTCCTGGTGCGCTCCGGAATTCTGACCTCGGTCCATTCCTTTGCTCTCGACCCGGCGCGCGGGGTCTTTATCCTGATGCTGATTGCGGTCGTGATCGGCGGCGGCCTTATCCTCTACGCCTTGCGCGCACCGGGTCTCGAGATCGGCAGCCCGTTCGCCCCGGTCAGCCGCGAGGGCGCCCTCGTGCTCAATAATCTGCTGCTGGCGGCAGGCATGGCGACGGTGTTTCTCGGCACCTTCTACCCGCTGTTCGCCGAGGTGTGGAGCGGGGTCAAGCTGTCGGTCGGGCCGCCGTATTTCGACCGGACCTTTGTGCCGATCGTCGCCCCCGGCATCATCGCGATGGCGATCGGCCCGGTGCTGGCCTGGCGCAAGGGCAGGCTGGGTGCTGCGCTGCGCCGGCTGGCTCCGGCGGCGGTCGGCGCCATCCTCGCCCCGCTGATCGTGCTGTTCTTCAACCGCAGTGCATCGCCGGCGGCGCTTGTCGGCATTGCGCTGGCGAGCTGGGCGATGCTCGGCGTCCTCGCCGATCTCGCCGACCGGATCGGGCTCGGCAAGCTGCCGGCGAATTTGGCGCTGCGCCGGCTGCGCCATCTGCCGCGCGGCACCTGGGGCTATGCGCTGGCCCATTTCGGTGTCGGCGTGCTGATCGCCGGGATCACCGTATCGATCGCCTGGCGCAGCGAGCGGGTCGTGGCCGTGCATCCCGGCAGCGAGGTCGCCATTGCCGGCCGCACCTTGCACTTTGTCGGGGTCACCGAGGGCAACGTCGAAAACTATCAGGCGCAGCGCGCCGAGATCGTCGTCGACCGTCCGGGCGCGACACCCTTTGCCGTCTATCCGGAGCGCCGCTGGTATCAGCTGGCGCAAACCTGGACGACCCATACCTCGATCACCACCAACGGCTTTGGCGATCTCTATCTGGCGCTCGGCGACCCGGACGGCAAAGGCGGCTGGGTGTTGCGCGCCTACTACAACCCGCTGGTGCCGTGGGTCTGGTTCGGCGCGGCGCTGGCGGCGCTGGGCGGGCTCGTCTCGCTGAGCGACCGCCGGGTGCGGATGCGCATGCCGACGCAGCGCGCCGCCACCGCCACCGTCACCGCCCGGCCCCGGCCGGCAGAGCCGGGATGATCCGGCAGCTCCTGCTCGCCGCGGCGCTGCTGGTCGCGCTCGCAGCGCCGCCTTGGATGCCGCGGGCGCGCGCGCTCGAGCCGTCCGAGCGGGTCGCCAACCCTGCGCTCGAGGCGCGGGCCGAGGCGATCGGCGCCGAGCTGCGCTGTCTCGTCTGCCAGAACGAGTCGATCGAGCAATCCGACGCCGACCTCGCCCACGATCTGCGCGTGCTGGTGCGCAAGCTGTTGGTCGAGGGCGACACCAATCAACAGGTGCTCGATTACATCGTCGCGCGGTACGGAATGTTTGTGCTGCTCGACCCGCCGTTCGAGCCGGTGACCTGGCTGTTGTGGCTGGCGCCCCCGCTCCTGGTGCTGGGCGTGGGCGGCGCGCTGCTGCTGCGGGCGCGATGGCGGCCGCCCGAGGCGCCGATCCCCGACCTCAGCCGCGACGAGCGCGCCCGCGCCGCCTCGTTGCTCGGCGACCAGGCATGATCTGGTTCCTCGTCGTCGCCGGGCTGCTGAGCATGGCCGTGGTTGCGGCCCTGCTGACACCGATGATCCGCTCGCCGCGGCCGGGTGCCGCGGCAGCCGAAGAGCCGGTCGCCGCCCTCTATCGCCGCCAACTCGCCGCGATCGACGAGGAGCTGGCCGAGGGCCGGCTCACTCTGGGACAGGCCGAGACCTCGCGGACCGAGATCACCCGAAGACTTCTGGCTGCGGCCGACCGGGAGGCGGTGGAGTGGGGGGCTGCGGCGGCCGGTCGGGCATCGGAAGCATCGTGGCGGTTTGGGGCTGCGGTAGCTGTCGCCGGAATCCTGCCGGCGGCGGCGCTGGCCGTCTATTTCACCGTCGGCACGCCGTCCCCGCTTAACCGGAGCGGCGCGTCCGCCGCCGCCGTCCCGCACGGCTCCGCCGAGCTCGCCGCCGCCGCCGACCAGATCAGGGCGCATCTCAAAGAAGCGCCGACCGATGTAAAAGGTTGGATTATGCTCGGCCGCACGCTGGCGTCGCTCGGCCGTTTTCCGGAAGCGCGCGACGCGTATAATCATGCCATCGCCCTGTCCCCGGCCGCTGCGAATCTGCATGCCGAGCTCGGCGAGGTGCTGGTGCTCGCCGCCCAAGGCCAGGTGACGGCGGCGGCGGAGGCCGAGTTTGCCAAGGCGCCCGACGATCCGCGCTCGCGCTATTACGCTGCCGACGCGGCGCTGCAGCGCGGCGATACCGCCGCGGCCAAGCAAAAATTGCGGGCGCTGCTGGCCGCCGCACCTCCCGACGCGCCGTGGCGCCAAGCCGTCGCGCAGCGGCTCGCCGAGCTGTCGGTGAACGGTCAGCCGGCCGATGCCGGGGCTGCCGCGGCGGCGCAAAGTCCAAGCTCACAGAATGGGCCGAGCGCACAAAACCCAGGCCCGAGCGCGCAAAGCCCAGGCCCGAGCGCGCAGGACATCGCCGCCGCCCGGTCGATGTCGCCGGAGCAGCGGCAGGCGATGATCCGCGGCATGGTCGAGCGTTTGGCCGAGCGGCTCGAGCGCAACCCGGGCGACAAGGCGGGATGGGCGCGCCTCGCCCATGCCTATGATGTCCTGGGCGAGCCCGACAAGGCGCAAGCCGCCCGCGCCCGCGAGGCCGCCGCCGGGGCGACGACCGACCCGGACAATAGTCAACCCGCGCCGGCTCGGCCCGAGCCTGCTTCGCCGCGTTGACATCCAGCCGGCTGGTCGGCACGCCGGCCCGGCGCATCGATGGATTAGAGATTATGGCGCTGTCACCGGGCTTGTGCCTGGTCACCGGGGCGACCGGGTTCGTCGGATCGGCGGTCGCGCGCGCGTTGCTGGATGCCGGCCAAAGGGTCCGGGTGCTGGTGCGCCCTAGCGCCGATCGGCGCAACCTTGCCGATCTCCCGGTCGAGCTCGCGCCCGGCGCGCTCGAGGACGCGCCTTCGCTGGAGAAGGCCGTCGCCGGCTGCCGTTACCTGTTCCATGTCGCCGCCGATTACCGGTTGTGGGTCCCCGACCCAGCCGCGATGTTCCGCGCCAATGTCGAGGGCACTCGCCTTCTGATGAATGCGGCGCTAGCGGCCGGGGTCGAGCGGGTCGTCTACACCAGCAGCGTCGCCACGCTCGGCCTCATCCCCGGCGGTTCGGCCGACGAAGAGACGCCGAGCCGCTTCGCAGGCATGATCGGCCCCTACAAACAATCGAAATACCGGGCCGAGGAGATGGTGCGCACGCTGATCGGCGAGCGCGGCCTGCCGGCGGTGATTGTCAATCCCTCGACCCCGGTCGGGCCGCGCGACTTGAAGCCGACGCCGACCGGGCGGCTGATCCTCGAAGCCGCGCGCGGCCGGATGCCGGGATTTGTCGATACCGGGCTCAACATCGTCCATGTCGATGATGTTGCCGCCGGCCATCTCGCCGCGGCCGAGACGGGACGGGTCGGTGAGCGTTATATCCTCGGCGGCGAGAATATGGCGCTGGCCGCGATCCTGGCCGAGGTCGCGCGCGCGGCCGGGAGGCGGCCGCCGCGCTTCAAGGTCCCGCATTCGGTCGCCTTCGCGGCGGCTGCCGGGGCCGAGCTGGCCGCACGCGTCACCGGCCGCGAGCCGTTCACTACGCTCGACGGGGTTCGCTTGGCCAAAAAGAAGATGTATTTTTCGGCAGCAAAAGCAGCGCGCGAGCTGGGCTGCCGGCCAAGGCCGGCGCGCGAGGCGATCAGCGACGCGGTCAGCTGGTTCGAGGGCAACGGATACCTGAGATGATGGCGGGGACGGCGGAAGCACAGGCACCAGGCGGCGACACGGTCGAGGCGCCGTCGGGCAAGGGGCGCCGCGGCGAAAATTTCCCGGTCGGCTCCCTCTTGATCCGGCCGAGCCTGCGCGCGCACGTGCATGCCTTTTACCGCTTTGCCCGCAATGCCGACGACATCGCCGATAATCCGCTTCTCGCCGCCGGCGAGAAGCTTCGCCGGCTCGACCGCATGGCCGCGGTGCTCGACGGCGCCGCCGGTGGCGACGCGCCGGCCGCCGCGGCGATGCGCCAAAGCCTGCGCGAAAGCGGGATGCCGGCGCAGCATTGCCACGAATTGCTGCGCGCGTTTCGCCAGGATGCGGAAAAGCTGCGCTACCGCGACTGGGGCGAGCTGATGGAATATTGCCGCTACTCGGCCTCGCCGGTCGGCCGCCAGCTGCTCGATCTGCATGGCGAGAGCCGTGACACTTGGGCCGCCTCGGACGCCTTGTGCTCGGCCTTGCAGGTGTTGAACCATTTGCAGGATTGCGCCGCCGACTACCGCCGGCTCGACCGCGTCTACCTGCCTCTGAGCGACCTCGCCGCCGCAGAGATCGGCGCCGCGGCGCTGCTGGCCCCGGCCTCGAGCCCCGGTCTGCGCCGGGTGTTCGACGGTTTGCTCGACCGCACCCAACACCTTGTGGATGCGGCGCACGCCTTGGCCGGCCGGGTCGCGGCCCCGGGGTTGCGCTGCGAATGCGCGGTCATCACCGAGCTGGCGGCGCGCCTGCTCGGCCGCCTGCGCCGCGGCGACCCGCTGGCCGCGCGCGTCGCGCTCGGCAAAGCGGATTTCTTCGCCGCGTTTATGATCGGCGCGCCCCGAGGCTTCTGGCCCAAGGGTCGGCGGCGGTGAGCGAGGCAGCGTTCGACACCGTTGCCGACGAGCTCGGCGAAGAGGCTCTGCGCCAGACCATCCGGGATCGCGTCGAGGCGGCCGGAACCTCGTTCTATTGGGCGATGCGGCTGTTGCCGCGCGACCGTCGCCACGGCATGTACGCGGTGTACGCCTGGTGCCGCGAAGTCGATGACATCGCCGACGGCGACTGGCCGGTGGCGCGCAAGCTCGCCGCGCTCGCTGCCTGGCGCGACGAGATTGCGGCGCTTTACGCCGGGCGGCCGCGCCACCTCGTCGCCCGCGCCTTGCACGACCCGGTGCGGCACTATCAGCTGCGCCGCGACGATTTCCTCGCGGTGATCGGCGGCATGGAAATGGATGCGCGCGAGGACATCCGAGCCCCCGACCTGGTCACTCTCGACCTTTATTGCGCGCGCGTCGCCAGCGCGGTCGGCCATCTCTCGGTGCATATTTTCGGCGATCCGAGCGAGGCCGCGCATCGGGTGGCCGATGCGCTCGGCCGGGCCCTGCAGCTGACCAACATCCTGCGCGATCTCGACGAGGATGCCCGACGCGGCCGCCTTTACCTGCCGCGCGAAATCCTCGTCCGCCACGGGATCGGCAACACCGATCCAACTGTGGTGCTGCGCCATCCGGCGTTGCCGGCAGTCTGTCGCGAGGTCGCGGCGATTGCGCACGGGCATTTTCGCGACAGCGCGCGGGCGATGGCGTCGTGCCGCCGCCGGGCGATGCGGCCGGCCGCGGTCATGGGTGCCGTCTATGGCGCGACTCTGCGCGAATTGCTGCGCCGGGGGTGGCGCGATCCGGCAGCCCGAATCGCGCTGTCGAAGCCGCTGAAGCTCTGGCTGGTGCTGCGGCACGGCCTTTTATGAGCGGAGGCGGCTTGGACGCCGGCCGGGTGCACGTCGTCGGCGCCGGGCTCGCCGGGCTCGCGGCGGCGGTCGAGGTGGCGGCGGCGGGGCGGCGGGTAAGCCTCTACGAGGCCAGCGCCCAGGCCGGCGGCCGGTGCCGCTCGTATTTCGACGCCGAGCTCGGCTGCCGCATCGACAACGGCAACCATCTGCTGCTCGCCGGCAACCGACGCGCGCTCGGCTATCTCGCCCGGATCGGCGCGCTCGGCACGATCGGCGGCCCACGTAAGGCGGCGTTTGCGTTCTTCGACGCCGCGAGCGGGCAGCGCTGGCTGCTGCGGCCGAACCGCGGCGCCGTGCCGTGGTGGATCCTGCGGAGGGCGAGGCGGGTGCCCGGCAGCCGCGCCGCCGATTATCTTGAAAGCTTGGCGTTACGCCGCGCTGGCGCGGCAATGACCGTCGCCGAGGCGCTGGACCCGAGCCGCCGACTGTTCTCTCGGCTATGGGAGCCGCTCGCTGTCGCGGCGCTGAACACCGCTGTCGAACGCGCCTCGGCGCGGCTCTTCTGGCGGATTCTCGCCGAGACCCTCGGCCGCGGCGGCGCCGCCTGCCGCCCGCTGGTGCCCTGCCATGGGCTCTCGGAGACCTTTGTCGATCCGGCGCTCGAAACCCTGCGCCGGCGCGGCGCCGTGATCCGCTTCGGCGCCCGGCTGCGCGGGCTGGCATTCGGGACGGACCGCGTCGTGAGCCTGGCTTTTGATGGCGAAGCCGTAGCTCTCGGCGAAGGTGATCATCTGATCCTGGCGGTGCCGGCGACAATCGCCGCCCGGCTGGTTCCGGGGCTCGTCGTGCCCGACGCGTTTTCCCCGATCGTCAATGCGCATTTCCGGTGCGTGCCGCCACCCGGCTCGCCGCTGTTCGTCGGCGTTGTCGGCGGCACCGCGGAGTGGATTTTCCGCAAGCGCGTCGTGCTCTCGGTAACCGTCAGCGCGGCCGACCGGATCGTCGACCGCCCGGCCGACGCGCTGCGCGAAACCTTGTGGCGCGACGTGGCGTTGGCTTATCGGCTGCCGGCATCGCCGGTGCCTCCGGCGCGGATCGTCAAAGAGCGGCGGGCGACGTTTCTGGCAAGCCCGGAGCAGCTGCGCCGCCGACCGGCGGCGGCAACCTTCTGGCGGAATCTCGTCCTCGCCGGCGACTATACGGATACCGGCTTGCCGGCGACAATCGAGGGCGCTATTGGCTCGGGCCTCGCCGCCGCGAGCGCGGCCCGCGCCCGGCCAACGCTCGCGGCGCCAGCTGGCGCAAACCGCTTACGCCCCGAAATCAATTGCGACCAAGAACAAGAACGACGCCATTTGCTGCGATGAACCCTCCACCCGACACGACAACCGAAGCCGCGGCGCCGGTCGCGAGCGCGCGTACCCGCGCGCCAGGGCTCGACCCAAGGCTCGATGCTGCGATCAGCCGCGCCGCCGAAGCGCTGTCCGCGTTGCAGCGATCCGACGGCCATTGGGTCTTCGAGCTCGAAGCCGACGCGACGATCCCGGCCGAATACATCCTGATGCAGCACTTTCTCGGCGACATCGAGCCCGAGCTTGAGGCGAGGATCGCGCAATTCATTCGCGCCGAGCAGGGCGAGGATGGCGGCTGGCCGCTGTTCCGCGGCGGGGCGCTCGATCTCAGCTGCTCGGTCAAGGCCTATTTCGCGCTGAAGGCGGCCGGCGATTCGCCAGAGGCGCCGCATATGGCGCGGGCTCGCGCGGCGATCCTGGCGCAAGGCGGAGCGCGGCGCTGCAATGTCTTCACCCGCATCCTGCTCGCCTTGTTCGGCGAGGTGCCGTGGCGCGCGGTGCCGATGATGCCGGTCGAGATCATGCTGCTGCCGCGCTGGTCGCCATTTCATATCGCCAAGGTGTCGTATTGGTCGCGTACCGTGCTGGTGCCGCTCCTGGTGCTGATGGCGCTGCGCCCGCGCGCCCGAAACCCGCGGCGGATCGCGATTCGCGAGCTGTTCCTCGAGCCGCCGGAAGCGGTGCGCGACTGGATCTCCGGGCCGACCGCCTCGCCGCTGGCGGTTGTATTCGGCCTGCTCGACCGCGTGCTGCGCCTTGCCGAGCCCTGGTTTCCGGCGGCGCCGCGGCAGCGGGCCATCGCCAAGGCTGTGGCCTTTGTGACCGAGCGCCTGAACGGCGAAGACGGCCTCGGCGGCATCTTCCCGGCGATGGCCAATTCCTTGATGATGTTCGGTTGTCTTGGATACCCGGCTGACCACCCCGGCCGCGCGGCCGCCGGCGCGGCGATCGACAAGCTCCTCGTCCGCGACGGGGAGCGTAGCTATTGCCAGCCTTGCCTGTCACCGGTCTGGGACACGGCACTCGCCTGCCATGCACTGATCGAGACCGGCGACCGGCGGCTCGACCCGGCGATCGGACGCGCGCTCGACTGGCTTGGTGGGAAGCAGGTCTTGGACATGGTCGGTGATTGGGCGATGGCGCGCCCGAACCTGCGGCCAGGCGGCTGGGCGTTTCAATACGAGAACCCGCATTACCCCGATGTCGATGACACCGCCGCGGTCGGCTTGGCGCTCGACCGCTTCGATCGAGCGCGCTACCGCCCTGCGACCGAGCGGGCGGCCGAGTGGATCGTCGGGATGCAGAGCCGCAACGGCGGCTGGGGCTCGTTCGACGCCGACAACACGCATTATTATTTGAACCATATCCCGTTCGCCGATCACGGCGCCCTGCTCGATCCGCCGACTGCTGATGTCAGCGCCCGCTGCCTCGGATTGCTGGCGCAGCTCGGCTATCCTGCCGCCCATCCGGCGGTCGCCGCGGCTATAGCCTTTCTGCGGCGGGAGCAGGAGGCCGACGGCAGCTGGTTTGGGCGCTGGGGCACCAACTATATCTACGGGACATGGTCGGTTCTGGCCGCGCTCGATGCGGTTGGCCTCGATCGGCAAAGCCCCGAAATGCGTCGTGCCGCCGCCTGGCTGCTCGGCCGCCAGCGCCCGGATGGCGGCTGGGGCGAGCGTGAGGAATCATATTGGCCGGGGGTGCCGCATGGCGAGGCGCCCTACAGCACGCCCTCTCAGACGGCCTGGGCTCTGCTCGGCCTGATGGCGGCCGGCGAGGTTGAAAATCCCGCGGTCGCTCGCGGCGTCGCCTTTCTGATCGACGCGCAAGACCGAAACGGCGGCTGGGACGAGCCCTGGTTCAACGCGGTCGGCTTTCCGCGCGTGTTTTTTCTGCGCTATCACGGATACCGCGCCTATTTTCCGCTCTGGGCGCTGGCCCGCTACCGGCGCTTGACCCGGGCCGGGACCGGTCACCGGCGGCTCGGAATCTGACGGCGGGGTGCGCCCGCGCCGGCCGACCTCGGGCTGCGGCGCTTTGTCTATACTGATTTTTATAGTAGAGCCGCTAGAAACCGGGTAGTTGTGCCCTGGGCAGGGAGCCGGGCGACCGCGCATCGGCGCGTAAGGGCGCGTTCGTCCCCGCCAGGAAAAAGGCAGGGGACTTGCGCATGGCTATGCTCCAAACGACTGTGCTGTGCACTTCGGGGCTTGCCGCCGAAGCCAAAATTGCGCGCGCCGCAGGGTTTTCCGTCGTGGTTGGCGCCGGTCACCGCGGCCGCACCGCGGCTCTGGTCGAGAATGCGGTGCGGCGGGCGAATTGCCTTGTCAGCTTTGGCATCGCCGGAGCCCTGGCGCCGCATCTGCGCGCCGGCGATGTGGTGATTTCGACCGAGGTCGTCGCCGGCGACCTGCGCTGGCGGGCGGAGGAGCCGTTTCGCCGCCGTGTCGCCGAGCTTGCCCGCGGCATCGGCGCGCTCGACGGCCCGGTGCTGGGTGCGACGGCGATCCTCGCGACCTCAGCCGAAAAACGCCGCGCCTGGAGCGAGACCGGCGCCCTTGCCGTCGATCTCGAAAGCGACGTGGTGGCCCGCATCGCCGCCGCGGCCGGCATCCCCTTTGTCGTCGTCCGCACGATCGCCGATTCTGCACTGCGCGAGCTGCCGCCGGCGGCGCTGATCCCGCTCTCGGAGGACGGAACGCCAAAGCTGGCGCAGGTGCTGGGCTCGGTGCTGCGCCGGCCGCGCCAATTCGCAGCGCTGGTCGGGCTCGCGCGCGAGACGCGGACGGCACTCTCGGCGCTAGCCGGGCCGGCTCGCGCGCTCTACGGGCTGGTCGCCACGGCCTAGCCGGGCCATCGCCGCGGCGACGTGGCCCGAGAGCACGTATTCGGCCGGGCGCTGCCGCTCCAACGGGATTTCCGGGGCCATCTCGCCCTTGGTGCGCACCCCGCGGACTGCAACCGCCGCCGCCTTCAGCGGATGACGCACGGAATCCATGACTGCAGTCGCCTCGTACCCGCTATGCACCATGCATTGGGCGCATTTCTCGTAATTGCCGGTGCCGTAGGCGTCCCAGTCGGTCTCCTCCATCAGCTCCTTGAAGCTGTGAGCATAGCCCTCGCCAAGCAGGTAGCACGGGCGCTGCCAGCCGAAGAAATTGCGCGTCGGGTTGCCCCAGGGGGTGCAGCGATAGGTCTGGTTGCCGGCAAGAAAGTCGAGAAACAGGCTCGACTGGTTGAACGACCAGCGCCGGCTCCGGCGGGCGAATATGCCGCGGAACAATTCCTTGGTCCGTTGCCGGCTCAAAAAATGCTCCTGATCGGGAGCTCGCTCGTAGGCGTAGCCCGGCGACACGGTGATCCCGTCGATGCCGATCTCGCTGACCTTGTCGAAGAACTCGGCGACCCGCTCGGGCTCGGCGGTGTCGAACAGCGTGGCGTTGATGTTGACCCGAAAGCCGCGCGATTTCGCCCGGCCAATCGCGGCGACGGCTCGTTCGTAAACCCCGTCCTGGCAGACCGAGCGGTCGTGCTCCTCGCGGTCGCCGTCGAGATGCACGGTCCACGCGAAATAGGGGTCGGGCTTGAACAGGTCGAGCCGTTTTTCAAGGAGCAGCGCGTTGGTGCACAGATAGACGAATTTCTTGCGGGCAATGATGCCCTCGGCGATCTGCGCGATGTCGCGATGCAGCAGCGGCTCGCCACCGGCAAGCACGACGATCGGGGCGCCGCATTCATCGACCGCGCCGAGGCACTCGGCGACGCTAAGCCGCTGATTGAGGATCGCATCGGGATAGTCGATCTTGCCGCAGCCGGCGCAGGCGAGATTGCAGCGGAACAGCGGCTCGAGCATCAGCACCAGCGGATAGCGTTCGACCCCGCGCAAATGGCGCCCGAGCACATAGGCCCCGACCCGAAGTGTTTGGCGCAATGGAATGGCCACAGGAAACCCTCGTCGGAAATTCAGTTCGGAAGCCCAGCGGGAGCCGGAAACCCAGCGGGGGTCGGAAGCCCAGTCGGGCCGATCTCAGCCGGGCGTGTCGGCGAGCTGCGGCGGCATCCGGAAGCGCACGTTTTCGGTGACGCCCGGAAGCACGGCGAGCTCGATCGCGGAAAACTCGCGCAGGCGGTCGATCAGCGCCTCGACCAGCTCGGCCGGAGCCGAGGCGCCGGCGGTGATGCCGACCGCAGCCGCACCCTCGACCCAGCGCCGGTCGAGCGCCGCCGCGTCTTCGATCAGATAGCTCGGCACCCCGCTCTCCGCGGCGATCTCGCGCAGCCGATTGGAGTTCGAGCTGTTCGGCGCACCGACCACGAGGACAACATCGACGGTTCGGGCGAGTTCCCGTGCCGCGCGCTGCCGGTTTTGCGTGGCGTAGCAGATGTCCTTGGTGTCGGGGCCGACGATCGTCGGGAACCGCGCCTTCAGCGCCTCGATAACAGCGCGCGTATCGTCGACGCTGAGCGTTGTCTGGGTGATGAAGGCGAGCTTGTCGGGATCGGAGACATGGAGCTGAGCGACCTCCTCGGGTGTTGAGATCAGATGCACCCGGCCGACGATTCGCCCCATTGTGCCGACGATCTCCGGATGGCCGGCGTGGCCGATCAGCACGATCTCGCGCCCCTGGTTGGCGTAGCGCTGGCCCTCGATATGCACTTTGGACACCAGCGGGCAGGTCGCATCGATGACCGGGAGCCCACGCGCGCCGGCCCGCTCCTCGATTGTGCTGGCAACGCCATGGGCGCTGAAGATCGTCACGCTCCCAGGCGGGACCTCGTCGATCTCGTCAACGAAATGCGCCCCTTTGCCGCGCAGCCGCTCGACAACATGTCGGTTATGGACGATCTCATGGCGCACGTAGATCGGCGGCCCGTATTTGTCGAGAGCCCGTTCGACAATCTCGATCGCCCGTTCGACCCCGGCGCAAAAGCCTCGCGGCTGAGCTAGCACGACCCGCATGATCTCCCGTCGCCTCATCGAAGCAGGCCCGGCCTGCGACAGCCTGGATATAGGCTCGCATGGCATCCCTGCCACAATTTGCTACGCTCTGCACGCGCAATTGCAGCCGGGTGTGACGTGCTTGCCATGACGCAAACGCTGATCATCGCGCTGTTGCTCCTGACCGGCTGGGCATACCTGCTCGCCGCGACGCTGGCGGTGATCCGCTTCGCCCGCCGGCGGGAGCCGATTGCCGCCGCGCAGCCGGCGCTGACGATCCTGAAGCCGCTCCATGGCCGCGAGCCCGGCCTCTACGAGAACCTGCGCTCGTTCGCCGCGCAGGACTATCCGACGCGGCAGATCGTGCTCGGCGTCAGCGACCCGCAGGACGGCGCCCTTGACGCCGCCCGTGCGCTGGCTCGTGACTTTCCCGGCGGCGACGTCACGCTGGTCGTCGACCGGCACATCCGCGGCACCAATCATAAGGTGTCGAACCTGGCGAACATGCTGCCGGCGGCGCGACACAGCCTCTTGGTGCTGGCCGACAGCGACATGCGGGTTGACCCGCGCTATTTGGCCGCGATCACCGCGCCGCTGACCGATCCGCGGGTTGGCCTTGTCACTTGCCTTTATCGCGGGGTACCCACTGGCGGTCTTTGGTCCGAGCTGGGCGCGCTCTACATCAATTTCGGGTTTTTGCCCGGGGCGGTGGTCGACGAGGCTCTGGGGGTCGGCCGCGGCTGCTTTGGCGCGACAATCGCGCTGCGCCGAGCGACCCTCGCCCGCATCGGCGGCTTTGCCCGGTTTCGCGACGAGCTTGCCGACGATCACCGCCTGGGCGAGGCGGTGCGGGCCGAGGGCCTCAAAGTGGTGCTGTCGCGCTATCTCGTCGAAGCCCGGGTGACCGAGCCCTCGCTCGCCGCGTTGTGGCGGCACGAGCTGCGCTGGGCCCGTACCACCCGCGGGCTGGCCCCGTTGGGCCATGCCGGCTCGATCGTGACCCATTCGCTTGTCCTTGCGGCGCTGGCCGCCGCGGCCACCGGATTTGGCTTGACCTCGTGCATCCTTCTCGCGATCACCGCTCTGTTGAGATGGGGTTGCGCCAAGGCCACAGCCGCAGCGCTCGGATTGCCGCCGCCTCGGGCTTGGCTCCTGCCGGCCCGCGACGCCTTGTCGTTTGCGGTGTTCGTCGCCAGCTTCTTTGGGCGCAAGGTGTTCTGGCGGGACCAGAACTTTCATGTCGAGCCAAGCGGCCGCATGACAGTGGACGGAGACAAGGTTCAATGATGAAGACCCTGTTCCTGCACCCGCCTTCGTTTGACGGGTTCGATGGCGGCGCCGGCTCGCGCTACCAGGCGCGACGCGAGATCCGCTCGTTCTGGTACCCGACTTGGCTCGCCCAGCCGGCGGCGCTAGTGCCGGGGAGCCGCCTCGTCGACGCTCCGCCGGCGCGCTTGAAGCTCGCTGATATTCTCCCGGTGGCCGGCGACTATGAGCTCGCGGTGCTGCACACCTCGACCCCGTCCTTTGCCTCCGACATCAAGGTCGCCGAGGCGCTGAAGGACACCAACCCGCGGTTGAAGATCGGCATGGTCGGGGCCAAGGTCGCTGTCGAGCCCGAGGCGAGCCTCACAGCCTCGGCCGCGCTCGATTTCATCGCCCGCGAGGAATTCGATTTCACGATCAAGGAGGTCGCCGAGGGCCGCGCCTTTGACGCGATCGACGGGCTCAGCTGGCGCAGCGTCGCCGGCGGCATCAGCCACAACCGCGACCGCGCGATCCTCGAAGACATGGACCAGCTGCCTTTTGTCAGCGAAGTCTACCAGCGCGACCTCAGGGTCGAGGACTATTTCATCGGCTATCTGCAGCACCCGTATTTATCGCTCTATACCGGGCGCGGCTGCCGTTCCAAATGCAGCTTCTGCCTGTGGCCGCAGACCGTTGGCGGGCACCGCTACCGGGTGCGCAGCGTCGCTCACGTCGTCGAGGAAATCCGGCTGGCGAAATCCTGGTTTCCGCAGGTCAAGGAGTTCTTTTTCGACGACGACACCTTTACCGACGATCGCCCGCGAGCCGAGGCGATCGCCCACGAATTGGGCCGGCTCGGCGTCACCTGGTCGTGCAACGCCAAGGCCAACGTGCCGCGCGCGACGCTCGAAATCTTGCGCGACAACGGGCTGCGGCTGTTGCTGGTCGGCTACGAATCGGGCAACCAGCAGATCCTGAACAACATCAAAAAAGGGATGCGCATCGACGTCGCCCGCCGCTTCACCAAGGACTGCCACGAGCTCGGCATCACGATCCACGGCACCTTTATTCTGGGCCTGCCCGGCGAGACCAAGGAGACGATCGAGGAAACCATCCGCTTTGCCGGCGAGATCAACCCGCATACGATCCAGGTGTCGCTGGCCGCCCCCTACCCCGGCACCGCGCTCTACCGCGAGGCGGTCGAGAACGGCTGGCTCGACACGACGCATGCCGAGCTGATCGACGAGCACGGTGTGCAGATCGCACCCTTGCACTATCCGCATCTGTCGCACACC
The DNA here is from genome assembly GCA_036500965.1 of Allostellaceae bacterium. Taxonomy (GTDB): domain Bacteria; phylum Pseudomonadota; class Alphaproteobacteria; order ATCC43930; family CGMCC-115725; genus AP-15. The sequence continues at coordinate 29,999 of DASYBC010000028.1, forward strand.
GAGATTTTCCAGTCGCTCGACACCTTCTACAAGCGCTTCTACTTCCGCCGCAAAAAGATCGCCTCCTTGGTCGCCGAGATGCTCCGGAGCCCGCAGATGATGCGCCGCCGGCTGCGCGAAGGCGTCGAGTTCTTCCAGTTTCTGCGCCACCGGGAGATGGCCGGCTGAGGCATTGTCCTGTCCTACGACAAACTGGGTCGTGTAGGCAGGAAGAGCTTTACCATCCTTGTGCCTGGACTATCCTTATGCTTGGCGCGTTGTGTGACTGATATACAGATCGGCTGCGGGACGTTTGATGAACAAGCTTCTTGATCGAGCGTTTGCGGTCGTGCGCACCCTTCCTCCGGAGGCGCAGGACCACATCGCCCGTATCATTCTTCGGCTGACCGGTGCGGATGATGCACCGCCGGTGCCCCTCACCTCCAACGAGCAAGCCGCCATTGCTGGCTCAAAGGCTGCTGCTGCCCGCGGCGAATTTGCGACCGACGAGGAGGTGCGGGCCGTCTGGGCCAGATACGGCCTGTGAGGCTGCGCTACACCCTCCCGGCGCTTGCCGACCTTCGGACAATCCTTGATTACATCGCCGCCCACTCGCCGCGAGGGGCACGCCGAGTTCAGGCCCGCATCAAAGTTCTGACGGAGCTTCTGTTGCAACATCCCATATCGGCCGCCGCACCAGCGACACAGCGATCCGCCGAGTGACGACAACACCCTACCCCTACCTGCTCTTCTACGAGGCACCGAAACCGAGATCATTATCCATGCGATCCAGCACGGGGCGCGCGACCCGTCCGGTATGCCCGGCTCCGCCTGATCGGGTGCCGGCCAAATCCGGATGACGGTCAATGAGAATCCTCATACCCGGCCTTTGGATCGGGGGTCCGCGGCATCACGGTTTTCACCCGAGGTGACCCGGATGCGGCGGCTGATCGTCACCGCCGATGATTTCGGGCGCGACCCGGCGGTCAACGAAGCGGTCGAGCAGGCGCATCGTGACGGCGTGCTGACGACGGCGAGCCTGATGGTCGGCGCCCCGGCGGCGGCGGACGCGGTGGTGCGGGCCCGCAGGCTGCCCGGGCTGCGCGTCGGGCTCCATCTGGTGTTGGTCGATGGTCGCCCGGTGCTGCCGGCCGCGGAAATTGAGACATTGGTCGGCGGCGACGGCGAATTCGACCGCAACATGGCGCGCGCCGGGTTCCGGTATTTTCTGCTGCCGCAAGCCCGGCAGCAGCTGGCCCGCGAGATCCGCGCCCAGTTCGAGGCCTTCCGCGCGACCGGCCTCGAGCTCGACCACGTCAATGCGCACAAGCACCTGCACCTCCATCCGACCGTTGCCGCGCTGACCGTCGCGATCGGCCGGGGCTACGGCATGAGGGCGATGCGGGTGCCGGCCGAGCCGGTCGCCGCATTGCGCCGCGCCTTTCCCGGCGAGCGTCATCCCAGGCCGCTCTACCGGCCGTGGATCGAATACCTGCGGCGCCGCCTGCGCCGGGCGGGCCTCGCCGTCAACGACCATGTCTTCGGTCTCGCCTGGAGCGGCGGCATGACCGAGGACCGGATCCTCCGCCTGCTGCCGCACTTGCCCGAAGGCTTGAGCGAAATCTATTTTCACCCGGCGATCGAACGCACTCCGGCCCTGGTCACGGCGATGCCCGGCTACCGCCATCGCGACGAGCTCGCGGCGCTGCTGAGCCCGACGGTCGCGGCGCGCATCGACGAGCTCGGCATCGGCCGCACCACCTACAGCCAGCTGGCGGTCTAGCCCGGATATCTCACCGGGCGGCTGCTGATGTTGGATTTTCTGACGTATCAGGCTGCTTGTCGGGGTTTTGGGGCCGCGAGCCTGGCGTTTTGAGCCTGTCGGGGCGCGGCTGAGCGGTCGCAGGGTAAGCGACGGCG
>DASYBC010000029.1:0-10433 GCA_036500965.1 Allostellaceae bacterium
GTCGTCGCGCAACGTGCGTATGGCGCCGCGCGGGATCTTGTCGCGGGCGAGCTCGATAATAGCGTCCAGAGTGCTTCGCGCAATACCGAGCGCGACCCCGGCAAAGCCGGAGGAGTACATGTTGCTGCTGCTGAAGGCGTAAAGCAGGCCCGGCTGACAGCGCTTGGGCTCGGCTTCCCGTAAGACGGTGTGGCTTTCCGGCACGAACAGGCCGTTGACAGTGTAGCTGTCGCTTCCCGTGCCGCGCAAGCCGATCACATGCCAGATGTCTGAAAACTCGGCGCTGGCTTTCGGGAAAAGCAGGGTTCGGATCACCGGGCCGCCGTCTGGCCGCAGCCGTGGTGTCCCATCCTCACCGAGGATTGCCACATGGGCGCCGAGCCAGGTCGCGTGATGGCTGCCGCTGGCAAAGCTCCAGGTCCCGCTGAGCCGGTAGCCGCCCGGCGCCAGCCGCGCCTCGGCCGGGCCGGGCGGGCCCCAGGCGACGATGCCGCGCTCGCTGCCAAAGATCTCGCGGGCGATTTCGGGCGCCAGGTAGGCGGCGGTCATCGTGCAGCCGCAGGCCTGTCCGAGGCACCAGGCGGTGCTGGCGTCGAATTTGGCGATTTCCTCGATGACCGGCACATACGACGCCGGCGGCAGCTCGGCGCCGCCCAGCGAGCGCGGCAGCAGCAGCTTGAAAAACCCGCCCTCGATCAGCGCTTCGATCACTCGTTCCGGCAGCTGGCGCTGCGCCTCTATCTCGTCGGCGGCGTCTTCGAGCAACGGCGCCAAGGCGCGGGCGCGTTCAATATAATCGACGTCGCGGGTCTCCGCGGGGGCCAGATCGAGCTCGATCGACGCCATCTTTGTTCTCCTTTTGCCGGCGGCTCAGGTCGCCCGCGGCGCTGTTGCGCAGCAGGATACAATGCGGCAGCCGCGGCTGAGAAGATTTCCGCGCAACCCACCCGCGCCTGCAAGGCGAGCCGGCCGGCACGGTCTCGGGGCGCGATCAGGCCGGGGCGGTGAGCGGGCGCCACCAGCGCCGGGTCAGCAGCAGGACCAGCAAGCCGGCGACGCCGGTCGCGGCCACTGCCCAGGACGCGCCGATCAGCCCGGCGACCAGGCCGATCTGAACAAAGCCGACCATGCCGACGCCGATGCAGACCGAGAGCACGCCATAGACGCGGCTGCGCATCTCGGCCGGAGCCGACAAATAAACCAGGGTCGCCTGCATGATGCTGAAGCAGGCGTTGGCGATGCCGGTCAGCAGCAAGACCGAGCCGGCGAGCAGCGAATTGGGCACCAGCGCGAACACCGGCACCATGATCAAATAGGCGATGACGCCGCCCAGATAGAGGCGGGAGAACAGCGGCGGCCTGACCAAGAGCGCAATTGCCACGGCACCGCAAAATGCCCCGACCCCGGTCATGCTGGACAGGACGCCGATGCCTACGGCGCCGAGCCCCAGCTGGTCGTGGCCGATCACCGGGATCATGCTGGTCGAAGGCCAGGCGAACACGTTGGAGATGACCGTGATCAGCAGCACGGCGATCAGCCGCCGGTCGCGGCGGACCAGCGCCAGCCCCTCGATCATCCGCGCCAGGATGCTCTGCGCGCCAGCCGGGCGGGCGAGATTGCGATGGCGCACCCGCACCGCCGTCGCAAGGGCCACCAGGTAACATAGCACGCTGCAGCAAAAGACGCCGCCGATGCCAAAGGTCGCGAGCAGCACGCCGCCGATCGTGGGGCCCAGGATCTGGCTCGCATTGTTGGCGCCGACATCGATCGACATTGCGGCGCTCATCCGCTCGGCGCCGACCGCTTCGCCGATCATGGTGCGCCGCACTGGGTTGTCAGTGGTCCAGCCGACGCCGCTGACAAAGCTCGCGACCGCGAGGTGCCACACCGCGAGATGGCCGCTGAGGGCGAGCAGCGCCAAGGTCAGCGAGTTCAGCCCGACCGAGGAGACGACGACGATCAGCGCGGTGCGGCGCTCGATCCGCTCGGCCACCGCGCCGATCACCACCCCGAACAGCGCCATTGGCAGCATGCGCAACATGGTCAGCGCGGCGACGATGAATGGCGAGCCAGTGCGCTGATAGGCAAACACTGCGATCGCCAGCATTTCCAGCCAGCGCACGCCAAAGGTCACCAGGCCGACCAGCCACAACCGCCAGAAATCCGGCTCGGCGATCAGCCAGGCGCGCGGCGCCGGTGCCGCTATCGCCAGGCTCGCGACCGAGCCTCGCGTCGCGGCGTCGGGCAGCATCCGTCGCGCCCGCAGCCACCGCATCCTGCCCATTCCCGCCCTCCGACCCGTTTGCGATCCGCAGGCGTGCGTTGCGCCGCAAGCAAATTTGCCTCAAGGCTTAGCAGAAAATCGACGATTGGATGATTTTTAGGCAAGACCGGCCCGGGCGGCTGGCTCGCCGCCGCGCCCGCGAGCAATCGGCTCGGCCCGCCGTTTGCACCGTGATATCGTCAGCCGCTGCCGCGGGAGGCCTCTATCTCGATCGAAGTCGAACTAAAGCTCGCCGCCGATGCGGCCGATCTAGGCGACCTCAAACGGGCGCTCGCGGCGATCGCGGCAGACGCGCCGATGGTGCGGCGCAGCCTCGTCTCGACCTATTTCGACACGCCGGACCTCGCGCTGCGGCAAGCCGGGTCGACCTTGCGCGTCCGCGACGAGGACGGGCGGTTCATCCAGACTTTGAAGACGGCCGGTCCCGACGGCGCGAATCTGCTCGCCCGCGGCGAGTGGGAGGACATGATCGCCGAGAATCGCCCCGACCCGGCGGCGCCGCACAGCGGGTCGCGGCTGCCGGAAGGCGTCGCCGACCGGCTCTGCCCGTTGTTTGTCACGCAGGTTGCTCGCGACGCCATCGAGATCGAGCCATCGCCGGGAACACGGGTCGAGGCGGCGGTCGACACTGGCGAGATCCGCGCGACCGGCGGCGGCCCGGTCGTTGCGATCAGCGAGATCGAGCTCGAGCTGAAAGGCGGCGATCCAGCGGCACTTTACGACCTCGCCTTGAAGCTGCTCGAGAGGGCGCCGCTGCGAATCGACCCGTGCAGCAAATCGGAGCGCGGCTACCGTCTGGTCGCTGGCGAGGCGAGCCCGGCGGCGGTCCGCGCCGAGCCGGTGGACCTCGATGCTACGATGAAGGTCGAGACGGTTTTGCAGAGCATCGGCCGCTCGTGCCTGACCCATCTGCTGCGCAACGAGCCCGCCGCTCTCGCCGGCGACCCCGAGGGCGTGCATCAGATGCGGGTCGCGCTGCGCCGCCTGCGCTCATTGCTCTCCGCCGCCAAGAAGCTGCTGCCGCGAGACCAGCGGCGCGCGGTCGCCGAGCAGCTGGCCGGGCTCGCGGCGCCGCTCGGGCCGGCGCGTAATTTTGATGTGTTCGCCGCCGAGCTGCTGCAGCCGCTGCGCTGCAAGCACCAGGGCGAGCCTGGCTGGGGCGAGCTCTCGGCAGCGGCCGAGCGGGCGCGCGGCGAGGCCCACGACCGGGTCAAGACGGAAATTCTGTCGCCGCGGCATGCCGAAACCGTGCTGCGCCTGCTGCGCTGGTTCGACGGATGCGGCTGGCGTGCGTCTGAGGCGCCGGAGCTGCCGGGGCTGGCCGCACCGATCGCCTCGGTCGCGGCGGACATTCTCGATCGGCGGCGGCGCAAGGTGCGCAAGCGCAGTCGCGGCTTTGCCAGGCTGACGCCCAAAGAGCGCCACCGGCTGCGCATCGCCGTCAAAAAATTGCGCTACACGCTCGAGCTGCTGCGCAGCCTCTACCCGAAGAGGGACGCGCGCCGTTTCGTTAAGCTGCTGAAGCCGGTGCAGGACGAGCTCGGCCATGCCAACGACGTCCGCGTCGCCTACGGCCTGGTGATCGAGCTCGGCAAAATATCCGAGCCTGCCGACCCGATCGCCGCTTCCGGCGGCCAGCTGCTCGAGCTGCACGAGCGGGCGCTGTTGCGCGACGACCCAAAGCTGCGCAAGCGCCTGCGCCGACTGAACCGCGCCGCGCCGTTCTGGAAAGCGTGACCGGGCGGCCCCGGTCCGCTCAGAGCGGTCAGTCGGCTGCCGCTTTCGACGGAAGCGGGCAGCTCACCCCGGTGCCGCCAAGCCCGCAATAGCCATGCGGGTTTTTCGCCAAATATTGCTGATGATAGTCCTCGGCGAAGTAGAATGGCGGGGCATCGGCGATCTCGGTCGAGATCGCGCCGTAGCGGGACGCCTCGAGCCGGGCCTGGTAGGCGTCGCGCGACATCTCGGCGAGACGGCGCTGCTCGGGCGAGAAGGTGTAGATCGCCGAGCGATACTGGGTCCCGACATCGTTGCCTTGACGCATGCCCTGGGTTGGGTCGTGGCTCTCCCAGAACAGCTTTAAGAGCGCCTCGTAGCTGGTGACCCTTGGGTCGTAGACGACGAGCACCGCCTCGGTGTGCCCGGTGCGGCCGCTGCACACTTCTTCATAGGTCGGGTTCGGCGTCGTGCCGCCGGCATACCCGACCGCCGTCACCCATACCCCCGGCGCCTGCCAGAACACTCGTTCGGCCCCCCAGAAGCAGCCGAGCCCGAAGACGGCTCTTTCGAGACCCGCCGGATACGGCCTGGCGAGCGGATGGCCGCTGACGAAATGCCGGTCGGGCACCTTGATCGCCTGGCTGCGGCCCGGCAAGCACTCCTCGGGCCGGGGAACGGCCAGCTTGTCACGCATGAACGGCCACATCTCTACCCTCCGTTCGATTTCTGAGCGGCGGCGCCAAACGCTGCCTCGATGTATGCAGGCGACCTCGCCCTGCCAATGCTTGTCGCGCGAACCCGCCAAAAATGCCAGCCTGCACGGTGGGAACCGGAACGGCTTTTCGATTGGGGATGGAAGGGGGACGGCAATGTTCAGGGGGTTTGTTGTGGGCGTGGTGGTGGTGATCCTGGCGATCGTGGTCGGCGGCTACATCATTCTGCAACGCGGGCTCGTCCCGGCGAACGCGGATGCCGTGCCCGGCTCCTTGGAAACCTGGGCGGCGAAAACCTCGCTGCGCGCGACCCTCGCCCGCGAGGCGCCCAAAATCGCCAATCCGGTTCCGCTGACCGACGCAAATCTGATCGCCGGGATCGGCCTTTTTGGCAAGCACTGCGCCATTTGCCACGGCACCGCCAAGGGCGATGCATCAGCGTCGGCGGTGGCGAAAGGCGAATACCCAAAGCCGCCACAATTGGCGACGGATGGCGTGGAGGACGATGCCGAAGGCTACTCGTTCTGGAAAATCGAGCATGGCATCCGCTGGACCGGCATGCCCTCGTGGAAGGATACGCTGAGCGACCAGCAGATCTGGACGCTGGCTCTGTTCCTCAAGCACATGGACAAGCTTCCACCCGCCGCGGAGCAGGCTTGGCGGCAGGTGACGAATTGAGCCGCGCGAGACGATGTTGTCAGCCAAGCGCTGCCGCGGTATTAGAGGGTCCCGAGCCAAGGCCGGAGGGGGATGATGACCATGGCTTTGTTTAGCTGGCGCAAACCTGTCGGGCGACCTGATCGAAGGCGAGCTGCGATACTGCCGATCCGTCGTGTCGTGCTGACCGCAATGTTGCTGTTGAGCGTCGCGGGGCCGAGCGTGGCGGCGACGCCGAGCGATGCCAGCGCTCCAGCGGTCGCCTTTATGAATAAATTGTGGAGCCATGCGCTCGAGGTCATGAACAAACGCACCCCGGCCGCGATAAGGCAGGCGCGATTTCGTCAAATGCTCCAGAACGACTTCGACTACCCCGGCATCGCCCGTTTTGTCCTCGGCCACTACTGGCGCACTGCCACCCCCGAGGAGCAGAAAGAATTCCTCAAGCTGTTCCAGGATTACGTTGTCTACGTCTATACAGCACGGTTTTCCGATTTTGGCGGCGAGCAGTTTAAGATCAGCGGCAGCCGCCCCGATCAGGACGGGGTGGTCGTCTCCACCGACGTGATCACGCCGGGGGCGCCGCAGCCGCTCAAGCTCGATTGGCGGCTGGTCAGCGACGATGGCGCCTTCAAGATCAGCGACGTCATCGTCGAGGGGGTCAGCATGGCGGTGACCCAGCGCTCCGAATTCGCCTCGGTGATCCAGCGCCACGGCGGCCAGGTGCAGGGCCTGATCGACCTGATGCGGGAAAAAACCGCAAGCGCGGCGCGCTAGAGCTCGGACGGGATCGTACGCGAGCAAGCCCTCACCACCCAGCCCTAACGGCCTGGGCCCACCCTCTCTGCAATGCGGGAGAGGGTGCCGACCCCCGGACTGGGATCCGGGGGGAGGCTGGTGAAGATCTCGCGGGTGCCAGGCAGCGCGATCTTCACCAGCCCGGCGCACGCTCAGATGCAGTAGGTGCGGATTGGCGCGAAGCCGTTGAACCCGACCGAGGCGTAGCTCGCGGTATAGGCGCCGGCCGACAGGATCTCGACCTTGTCGCCGACCTCGAGGCCGAGCGGCAGCCGGTACTCGGTCCGTTCATAAAGGATATCGGCGCTGTCGCAGGTCGGACCGGCGAGGATCACCGGGCCGCAGGCCCCGGCGCGGCCCGGGGTGGCGATCCGGTATTTGATGCTCTCGTCCATCGTCTCGGCGAGCCCGTTGAACTTGCCGACATCGAGATAGACCCAGCGCCGCGCATCGCCGCCGCCCTTTTCCGAGATCAGCACGACCTCGCTCTGGATCACCCCGGCATCGCCGACCAGCGAGCGCCCGGGCTCGATGATGATCTCCGGCAGGTGGTTGCCAAAATGCCGGGTGACCGCCGCCATGACCGCGCGGGCATAGCGATCGACCGCCGGGACCTCGCTGGTGTAGTGCGCCGGAAAGCCGCCGCCGATATTCACCATGCGCAGGTCGATATCGGCTTCGGCGAGCAGCGAGAACATATGCGCTGCGGTCCCGACGGCGCTGTCCCATTGGTCGAGGTCGGTCTGCTGCGAGCCGACATGGAACGACACCCCGTAGGGGTCGAGGCCAAGGTCGCGCGCCCGGCGCAGCAGCCCGACCGCCATCTCCGGGGCGCAGCCGAATTTGCGCGACAGCGGCCATTCCGCACCGGCGCAATCAACGAGAATCCGGCAGAAGACGCAGGCTCCGGGTGCGGCGCGCGCCAGCTTGTCGAGCTCGTGCGCGCTGTCAAAGGCAAAAAGCCGTAGCCCCATGCCATAGGCGAAGGCGATGTCCTTTTCCTTTTTGATCGTGTTGCCAAAGGACAGCCGCTCGGCGGCGACGCCATTGTCGAGGCACAGCTTGACCTCGCCGCGGCTCGCCACGTCGAAGCTGGCGCCCTTGCGCTCGAGCATGGCGACAATCGCCGGGGCCGGGTTGGCCTTGACCGCATAATAAACACGGGCCAGCGGCAGATGCCGGCACAGCGCGTCATAGGCTTCGGCGATCGCGTCGAGATCGACGACCAGGCAGGGGGTTTCGGGCGCGTTGTCGGCGAGGAAACGCGAAATCCTCTCATTCATTCCTGGGGGTCATCCTTCCCGCGAGGCGGCTGAGCGTAAGCTGCTGCCGGCCTCGCTCGAAGCCGCAACGACGCGGTACAGGCGCGCCGACGCCGCCTCGGGCTTTGGCCGAGAGCAAATCAGAAAGGACCAGCCGGTGCGCAGGCCCCGGCTCGGTCGAGTTTGTGCTGCTTAGCTCAGACTACTCGGGTCGATGACCCGGTTGCCCCGTCCGCGCAGGCGGGTTCCGCGAAGGTTCGCGTCAGGGCAGGGCACCACGCCCCTCAGTCGGATAGCAACCATATCGACCTCCCTCTCGGGACCGGCCTTGCGGCCGGACGACCAAAAAGGACGCGTTACGTCGTTGCATAACCACCATGGGCCATAGGCACGTGCGAGTGCGTCGAGAGCCCGATAGATACGCTGATCCGCCCGGAACGCAAGCGGCAATTCCGGGAAAATTTGCCGCTTAACCATACAATCTGCTGACTGCGGGCATGCGCTCAGATCAGCCCCAGATCGCGCAGGCTCACATGCCGGTTGCGGCCGATGATGACGTGGTCGTGCAGCACCACGCCGAGCGGGGCGGCGGCCTTTTTGATGTCCTGGGTCACCGCGATGTCGGCCTTGGACGGGGTCGGGTCGCCGGAGGGGTGGTTGTGCACCAGGATCAGGGCCGAGGCGCCGAGCTCGAGCGCGCGCTTGACCACCTCGCGGGTATAGACCGGCGTGTGATCGACCGTGCCCTTCTGCTGGCGCTCGTGCTTGAGCAGCACGTTTTTGCGGTCGAGAAACAGGATGTGGAACTCCTCGACCTTGTTGTGCGCGACTTGGGCGCTGCAATAATCGATCAGCTTGTCCCACGAGTTCAGCACCGGCTGCTGTTGCAGTTCGGTACGCATTAACCTTAACGCCGCTTCGCGCACCGACTTGACCGCGGCGATCCCGGCGAGGTTCAGCCCGGCCGCGGCGAGCGCGTCGAAATCGGCGCTCAGCACCGCGGCGAACCCGCCGAGCTGCTCGATCAGCGCCTTGGCCAGCGGCTTCACGTCGCCGCGCGCATTAGCGGCGAACAGCAGCACCTCGAGCAATTCGTAGTCGGGCAGGGCCTCGGCGCCGGCATCGACCAGCCGCTGGCGCAGCCGGTTGCGGTGGCCGAAATAATGCGGCACCGCGGGCCCCGCTTCGCCGAGCTGGTTGCGGCCATGCCCGACCGTCGTGCCGCCGCTCGGATAATCGGTCCCGTCCGTGCCGTAGATCTCGCGGCACAGCAGCCTCACGCGCTCCTGATCGCCGGCGTCGAACATCCACACCCGCCGCGCCGCGTCCCAGCTGCCGCCGAGCCCGCGGGCGCGTGCCGGGAAATTCGGGTGATAGGGGCTCGTCACCGCGATGCGGCCGTCCTGCTCCACGATCGACAGAAGCATGCACCGCCCCGCTCCCGGCACGCCGATCGGCGAGTCTGGCACCAGGATCGTCAATATGCCGTCATTTCCGCAGACGGGGTGGGTCGGCACCAAAGGTCGGATACCGAAGGCCCGCCGACCGGCGCAGCCGCGCGCCGCGCCACCAGGACGCCGCGGCCGCGCTCGTGGAGCAGTGGTGCGAACCAGACAGATGGCGCGGATATCCCCTATAACCGTCGCCCCCGCGCAAGCGGGGGTCCAGGGTAAGGCTCGGTGCCGATGCCCTGGGTTCCCGCTTTCGCGGGAAAGACGAACGGGTAAGTGGTTGGGCGCGAAGCATCGGAACTGTATCACTGGGGGCCGACTATCAATCGTGGCTCGAGAGCCTGCCGGAGAGCTCGGCCGAGAGCGCCACGTCGGAAAAGTTGCGCGCGATCGCCAACCTCGACCTGTCCGAGCCACAGGGCATCGAACCCGCGCAGCTACGGGCGCGACCGATCCGCCGGAGATTGTCCGATAAGCACCATTCTGGAAAATCAGCCGTCGCCTTCACTCTGCTTGCGCGCGCATCGTGGCATGAACAACTTGGGGAACGACCGTTTGGCGCTCTCTAGTGCTGTGTCAATTTGTGCAAGAGTGATCTCGGTAACTTGTTCGTCTATGCTTACGCTGGGGACATTCGAGATAATCACCCGCGCAAGCTTGCATGTGGTGATTAAATTCTCTGCGACTTTCTCTACTTCCATCGCGGGTATATCATCGCCGGGGGCCCCAACAACAATGATCTGGATGGTCTGTTGTGTATAAGCCAGATGCGCGTAGAACGAGACTACCAATTGCGGATCATATGGCATACGACTGATGCGATCTGCAATCGCCTTGTAAACTATAGGATCGGGATTACTCATTATAGAGTAAGCATTTTTTCTTGACATCTTCAAAGCACCCGACCTAATGCACTCGCAAATGCATAATGCCTCCCTGACGATTTTACTGAATTCGAGAATTTCACGGCGAACGGCCTCAGATGCGGCTGCATCTGCATTGGTTCTCTCGGCAGTCATAGCTGCTATTTGCTTATCCGCAGATTCCCGTGTTTCCTTGGCTTGTTTCACTCCCGCGCAGTACGCGAAGCCGCCCGCTAACAACGCCAGCAAACCGGCGATGACACTCCCTTGGTCGCGGAAAAATTCGTACCAAGAATGCATCGCAGCCGACACCAAAGGCTAATTTCTGCGGCGGATTGCGCGGCCGTTACGCGACTGAAGCCCATTACCCAAAAAGTTGCAATGTGATATGTGGCAGATCGCCGTTCGCGAGCGCATATTCCTGCACAATTTTTTCGGGGCAATTTCCATGATCGAGCAGAATGACACTTTGCGTGAATCCTTCGACAAAGGTGAGGCGTACGCCGAAATCCGCAGCACTAAAGACGCCATAGCTCGTGCCTGCCAGCTAGCCCGGATATCTCACCGGGCGGCTGCTGATGTTGGATTTTCTGACGTATCAGGCTGCTTGTCGGGGTTTTGGGGCCGCGAGCCTGGCGTTTTGAGCCTGTCGGGGCGCGGCTGAGCGGTCGCAGGGTGAGCGACGG
>DASYBC010000030.1:0-40162 GCA_036500965.1 Allostellaceae bacterium
TCCTGAGATCTATCTCATCGACACCTGCGACAAAACAACAGCGCCGTGCCCATAGCTTTCAAAACACAACTCGCCAACCCGAATAAACTCACAGACTGTCAGGATGAGGTCTTTTATATCAAAGGCCGGCCTCACCCTGAGGAGGCCCGAAGGGCCGTCTCGAAGGGCGCTTGGCTGAGGAAACCGCGTTTTTCCGCAGCCTGCTAGTGTACCGGCACTAACAAAAGGATTCCTCGACGCTTGCAAGGATGCGAGTCTCGGGGAATGGAAGATGAATTTGGCATCTGGCTGTCACCTGCTGATCGGGCACGGCTAGCCCGGATATCTCACCGGGATGAGTGCATCGGGGTTCTGAAAGAGGGATAATTCTTCTGCGACAAAGGCTTATATATTATCCGGTTGCAGAGGAGGTCCCCGATGCCGACAGAGTGTAGTCCGGCGCAGGCGATCAACCAAGTGGTGCAGGTGACCCCGCTCGAACGCGTCAACGAAAAAATCCACGAGATCGGCGAGACCGTGCACGGTCATCTGCAAGACTTCCTAAAGGTATTCGGGATCACGCTCGACACGGTCAAAGTGCTGATCTTCCCGCGGGATGAACGCATGCGTGCGCTGATTTCGCTGCGCGCGTTCGGCCTTCAGGAGATCGACGCGGTCCGCTACTACACCGCGATGCTGATGGCCGAGCATGGCCTCGTCTCGGCGCCGAACATGGCGGTCGGACAACCGTTCCATATCGGCGCCCCGGTGCAGGCCGTGCTGCCGATCGCCGGCATTGGCGGCCAGGGACCAGCCGATGGCTGATGCGCTGCCCGAGCGGCCGGCATTTGACCAGCAGGGCCGATTTGACCGAACTTGGGTGATGCTGCTCAACGGTTACGGCTACAACTGGGACCGGCGAGTGTCGAATGACAATTACAAAATTCTCGAAGAAAGCCTAGGAATGACGATGGAAATGGTCGACAACGCCGGGGATGCAGCAACTGGTCGACCGGCGGATAATCGCATTGAGAGATCCTGTTGCTAGACAATGACCTCAACTTAACGTCGGAGGAAACCGATGCCACTGAAACGTCGCCAGATCGCCTGGCGGGCCGCGCAGGACCTCGCCGACGGCGCCTATGTCAATCTGGGGATCGGGCTGCCGACCCTGGTCTCCGACTTCATCCCGACGGACCGCGAGATCGTGCTGCACAGCGAAAACGGCATCCTGGGGGTCGGCCCGGCGCCCGGCGCCAATGAGGTCGATCCCGACCTGATCAACGCCGGCAAGCAGCCGATCACCTTGGTCACCGGCGGCAGCTATGTCCACCACACCGACTCGTTTCTGCTGATCCGCGGCGGTCATCTCGATCTGGCCCTGCTCGGTGCGTTCGAGGTCGCGGAAAACGGCGATCTCGCCAATTGGACGACCGACGATCCGAGCTTTCCGCCCGGCGTCGGTGGTGCGATGGATCTGGCGGTCGGCGCGAAGGAGATCCGCGTCCTGGTCGAGCACACGACCAAGTCGGGCGCGCCGCGCATCCGCCGCCGCTGCGGATACCCGCTGACCGCGGCCGCCGCGGTGCGCCGGATCTACACCGACCTCGCGGTGATCGACGTGACCGCCGACGGTCTCGTCGTCCGCGAGATCGCCGACGACATCGACTTCGCCGCCTTGCAGGCCAAAACCGAAGCGGCACTGCGCCCCGCCCCCAACCTCAAGCCGCTGCGCGCCCCCCCAGTCTAGGAGGCTGCGCAAAGTGCGGTTTCCCCACCCAAGCACCCTTCGAGACGGCTCTTCGGGCCTCCTCAGGGTGAGGCAGGCCTTTGATGTTAAAGACCTCATCCTGAGGAGCGAAGCGTCTCGAAGGATCGGCGAGCGATGAAAAGTAGGTTGTTCCGTACCCCGCTATTGGTCTGAAGATTCAGAAACTCCCCTCTGACGGCGACGCTGACGGGCTCGGCTCGGCCGAGCGTTTGCCGATTTACAGCGGTGCGCGCGGCGTGGCAATTTCCGGCCGAACAGGGTGAAGGCGGGCGGCGATGGCGGGACGGCTCGCGGGCAAGCGCGCAGTGGTGACGGCGGCAGCGCAGGGGATCGGCCGGGCGACGGCGCTGGCCTTTGCCGCCGAAGGGGCGAGCGTCTTAGCGACCGACATCGCCGAGGACAAGCTCGCCCCGCTCGCCGACGCGCTGATCGCGACCCGCCGGCTCGACGTGACCGAGGACGAGGCGGTGACGGCGCTGGCCGCCGAGCTCGGGCCCCTCGACGTGTTGTTCAACTGCGCCGGCTTTGTCCATCACGGCACGATCCTCGAGGCCGAGCCGATCGACTGGGACGCGTCCTTCGCCCTCAACGTGCGCTCGATGTTCATGATGATCCGCGCCTTTCTGCCAAAGATGCTCGAGCGCGGCGGCGGCGCCTCGATCATCAACATGGCCTCCGCCGTGTCCTCGGTCAAAGGCGTGCCGAACCGCTGCGTCTATGGCGCCACCAAGGCCGCGGTGATCGGGCTGACCAAATCGGTCGCCGCCGATTTCATCACCCTAGGCATCCGCTGCAACGCGATCTGCCCGGGCACGATCGAGACGCCCTCGCTCGGCGACCGCATCGCCGCCCAAGGGGTGCGGGTGGTCGGCGGCACCGAGGCGGCGCGGCGCGCCTTTGTCGAGCGCCAGCCGCTGGGCCGGCTCGGCACGCCCGAGGAGGTGGCGGCGCTTGCCGTCTATCTCGCCTCCGACGAGGCCTCGTTCACGACCGGCGCAATCCATGTGATCGATGGCGGCTTTACCCTTTGAGCTGCAACAGGAGGCATTGCCGATGAAGCTCCTTCGCTACGGCCCCGCGGGCCAGGAGAAACCGGGCCTGGTCGATCGCGACGGCAAGGCCCCGCGACCTCTCCGGGGTGGTCGGCGACATCGACGGCGAGGCGTTGGCGCCGGCCGCGCTCGACCGGGTGCGGCGTCTCGACCCGGCGAGCCTGCCGCTGGTTTCGGGCATGCCGCGGCTCGGCCCTTGCGTCGGCCGGGTCCCGAAATTCCTCGCGATCGGGCTCAATTATCGCCAGCACGCGGCCGAGACCGGTGCGGCGATCCCGAAGGAGCCGATCATCTTTATGAAGGCGACCTCGTGCATCACCGGCCCAAATGACGACGTGATCATCCCGAAAGCGTCGCAGAAGACCGATTGGGAGGTCGAGCTCGGCATCGTCATCGGCACCCTCGCGCGCTATGTCGCGGCCAATGACGCACGCCGCCACGTCGCCGGCTATTGCGTCGTCAACGATGTCTCCGAACGCGAATTTCAGATCGAGCGCGGCGGGCAATGGACCAAGGGCAAGAGCGCCGACACCTTTGGCCCGATCGGCCCGTGGCTGGTCACCGCCGACGAGGTGCCCGACCCCGGCAATCTCGCGCTGTGGACCGAGGTCAACGGCAAGCGGGTGCAGCACAGCAACACCTCCGACCTGATCTTCGGGGTCGATGAGATCGTCAGCTATGTCAGCCATTTCCTGACGTTGGAGCCGGGCGACGTGATCGCCACCGGCACCCCGTCCGGGGTCGGGCTCGGCATGAAGCCGCCGCAATTCCTGAAGCCCGGCGACCGGATGCGGCTGTCGGTCGAGGGTCTGGGCGAGCAGAGCCAGCGTCTGGTGGCGTTTGCAGGCTAGCGCCGCTGGTCGGCGGCGGGGTGAAATTGAGGCGCTAATGAGGCGATATGACGGCTAGCGCGGGGCGGCACCGTTGCGGTATGATCGGCCGTTGCACCCTCGCGCTGCTATCCATCGACGTTTGAGGACCCATGTACGAGCGCCGCCCCGGCTTCTTCCGCGAGGATACCGCCCCAGGCCGTCGCGTCGAAGCCACAGTCAAGTGGTTCAACGCCAGCAAGGGTTTTGGCTTCATCATACCGTCCGATGGCTCGCAGGACGCCTTCCTGCCGATGGCCGTGCTGCGCCGCGCCGGCTACGAGGATGTGCCGGAAGGCGCATCGATCACCTGCGAGATCGGCGCCGGGGCCAAGGGCCCGCTGGTGACCAGCGTGCTGAATGTCGACAGCAGCACGGCGGCGGCGACGGCCGGTGCCGGCGGTTACGATCGCCGCGGCCCGCCGCGCCCCTCAGCCACCGTCGAAGGCGCGGTGAAATGGTTCGAGCCCGACAAGGGGTACGGGTTCATTTCGCCCGATGGCGGCGGCAAGGACGTGTTCATCCACGTCACCGCGCTGCGCCGCAGCGGGATCACGGCACTCGATCCGGGTCAGCGCGTCAGGGTCGAGGTGGTCGATGGCAAGAAAGGCCTGGAGGCCGAGCGCGTCACCCTGATTTGAGGGGCGCCGGGATTTGAGGGGCGCCGGAACCAGGCAACGCACCGGCCGGCCGCGGCGCGCCTGCCGCCTCTTGGTGGGCGCTGCCGTCGCGCGTTTATCAAGCGACAGCTGTATTAACGACAAGGATGACGCGGAATGCTCGGCGTGATAGGCCTGTTGTGACTTATGCGCCCGGGACACCGGCTCCGGAGGCGCACCGCGTTGCGCGGTGCCGGTGCTGCCGGTCATGGCGAGAGCGAGACGATGGACTTGCACGATACGATCCGGACCTACCGCTTGTTTTCGGGCTCCTACGACATCGTTTTCGGGCCGGTGTTTCACCCCGGGCGCAAGGAGGCGGTGCGCATCGCCAATGACCGCCCAGGGCAGCGCATTCTCGAGGTCGGGGTCGGCACCGGGCTGTCCTTGCCGTATTTCCGCGCGGATTCGCGGGTGACCGGCATCGATGTTTCGGCCGAGATGCTGGCCAAGGCCAAACGGCGCACCGAGCGCCAGGGGCTTGCCCATGTCGAGGGCCTGCACCTGATGGACGCCGAGAACCTCGAATTCGTCGACAATTCGTTTGATGCGGTCTTGGCGCTCTATGTCGCCTCGGTGGTGCCGGACCCGGCGCGCTTTGCCGCCGAGATGCGCCGCGTGTGCATCCCGGGCGGCACGATCGTCGTGGTCAACCACTTCACCAGCGAAAATCCGGCGGCGCGGTTCATGGAAAAGCGCCTGGCGCATGTCGCCCGCCATATCGGGTTTCACGCCGATTTTCCGTTCGAGACCTTTCAGCGCGACAGCCGCCTGGCAATCCGCGAGGTACGGCCGAGCAACCTGTTCGGCTATTGGAAGCTGCTGCGCTGCGTCAACGAAAAGCCGGCTTCGGTCCCCGGCTGACGCCGCAAAAGGGTGGTTTCGACGCGGCACGAATAAGCACGAGCCATGCTTATGGGGCCGGGACCCATATCGCAGACTTCCGATTCGGGACCTAAGCGAGCAGCTGTTTCAGCCGTGCGGCCATCTCTTGGGGCGAGTCTGCGCCGCTGAAGCTCGCGCTGAAACGCCCTTTCGGGTCCATCACGTAGATGATCGAGCTGTGGTCCATCGAATAATCGCCGCCGGGCTCGGGCTGCTTGGCGTAGTAGACGCGGTAATCGTCGGCGGCCTTCGCCACCTGCTTCGCGGTTCCGGTCAGCGCCAAGATCGGCGCGTCGAACGCGGTCACATAGTCTTTCATCACCGCTGACGTGTCGCGCGCCGGGTCGATGGTGATGAACACCGGACGGACCTCGCCGCGTTGCTTCGCTCCCAGATCGTGCAGCGCCACCGCGATGTTGTTGAGCGCGGTCGGGCAGGCGTCGGGGCAATGGGTGTAGCCGAAATAAACCAGCAGCCACTTCCCCTCGAGCTGCGTGTTGGTGACGATCCGACCGTTCTGGTCGACCAGCTGAAACGGGCCGCCGATGGCGCTGCCGAGCAGGGTCCCCTGAGCGCCTCGCGATGCGTTATGGAGCTCCAGCGCGAGAAAGCCGCCCGCCCCCAGGATCATCAGGCCGACGAGCAGCGCGGCGGCGACAAGAAACCGTGGCGATGCCTTCGCCCGCGGTTCGGTGCCGGGCGCGCCCGGAGAATTCGTTTCCATCCTCATGCCTCCCTCAGGGTCGGGACGCCGGGGCCGGACCCATAAGATCCAGCCTCGCCCGCATCCCCACATTGCCGAGCTCGCCCAGGTACGCCGGCGCAAAAGCGTGGCCGGCGGCGACAAGCTCGGAAAACAAGTCAAAAAATCCGATCGGCGTGATCATCTGCGCTCCGCCCGAAGCTTGGACCGGGACCCACCATAACGCCGCATGGCCAAGTGCCGCACCGCCGTGATGCGGACCAGAGAGTTGACCCCGCCTTGGCCCGGCCTATTCCACCGCCGCGGCGGAACCCGTAGAAAGGCCGCGGGAGGATCGGCGAAGAATGGATTACGACCGCTGCGGCAGCCTGCCGGCGATGTTCTTCGAGCAGGCCGCTCGGCTCGGCGATAAACCGTTTTTGTGGGCCAAGCACCAGGGGCGCTATCGACCGGAGACCTGGGCCGGGGCGGCGCTCGATGTGCGGCGCCTGGCGCTGGGTCTGCGCTCGCTCGGCATCGGCCCCGGCGAGCGTGTCGCAATCGTGGCCGAGAACCGGCCCGAATGGGTCGTCGCCGATCTCGCGATCATGAGCGCCGGGGCGATCACCGTCCCGGCCTATGTAACCAACACGGTCGAAGATCACCGCCACGTTTTCACGACCAGCGGCGCCAGCGCGGTGATCGTTTCCAGGCCGGCGCTGTCGGCGCGGGTGCTGGCGGCGGCGAACCAGGCCGATTCGGTGCACACGGTCATCGCGATCGAGCCCGCGGCCGGCCAGGCAAGCGCCGTCGACATCCTCGGCTGGGACGAGGTTCTGGCGCGCGGCGATGCGCTGCCGGACGATATTGCCGAGGAAGTCGCCCGACTGCTGCCCGACGACACCGCCTGCCTGATGTTCACCTCGGGCACCGGCGGCGCCCCCAAGGGGGTGATGACCACCCACCGCAACATCCTCGCCAATTGCCGCGGCGCCTATCGCCTGCTCGAGCTGCTCGGCCTCGGCGACGAGGTTTTTCTGAGTTTTTTGCCGCTGTCGCATTCCTATGAGCACACCGCCGGGATGATGTTTCCGATCTCGATCGGCGCGCAAATCTATTTTGCCGAAAGCGTCGAGACCCTGGCCGCCAATTTGCTGGAGGTCCGGCCGACGATCATGACCGCGGTGCCGCGGCTCTACGAGGCCTTGCATCGCCGCATCCTGCTCGGGGTCGAGCGCAAAGGCGCGGTGGCGCGCAAGATGTTCGAGACGACGGTGGCGATCGGGCGCAAGCGCGCGTCGTCGGCCTCGCCCACTCTTGGCGAGCGGCTGCTCGAGCCGGCGCTCGACCGCCTGGTGCGGGCCGGGCTGCGCCGGCGCTTTGGCGGGCGGCTCAAGGCGATGGTCTCGGGCGGGGCTCCGTTGAACCCGGAAATCGGCAGCTTTTTCGTGGCGCTCGGGGTCCGGCTGCTGCAGGGCTACGGTCAGACCGAGGCCGGGCCGGTCATCGCCTGCAATTCGCCGGCACGGATCAAGATCGACACGGTCGGGCCGCCGCTCGATGGGGTCGAGGTCAAGGTCGCCGAGGACGGCGAGCTCCTGGTCGCCGGCGACAACGTGATGAAGGGCTATTGGAACGATCCGCAAGCGACCGCGCGGACCCTCGTCGAGGGCTGGCTGCATACCGGCGATGTCGGCCACATTGATAGTGACGGCTACATCCGGATCACCGACCGCAAGCGCGACTTCATCAAGAATTCCGGCGGCGAGATGATCGCGCCAGCCCGCGTCGAAGGCTACCTGACCGTGGAGCCGGAGATCGCGCAGGCAATGGTGTTTGGCGAGCGCCGGCCCTATCTGGTGGCGATCCTGGTTCCTAACCCCGACTTCGCCGCCGATTTTGCCGGCCGGAACAATGTTTCCGCCGAGCTGGCGGTGCTCTCCCTTGATCCCGGCTTTGCCAAAGCGATGCGCGAGGCGGTGGCGCGGGTCAATCGCGGCTTGGCGCCGGTCGAGCGGGTGCGGCGTTTTGTGATCGCAGCGGAACCGTTTAGCATCGCTAACGGCCGGCTGACACCGACCTTGAAGATTAAGCGCCACGCCATTCGCGAGGCCTACGGCGCCGCCCTCGACGCGCTTTACGACGGCAAGGGCATGGCCGCGTAGGCCTCGACAGTTGGGTCTGACGGGCGGCAGCCCCTCTCCGCCCATCAGGGGGGAGAGGAAGGGGCCCATCGCGGCGCGATGGGAGGGTGAGGTGGGCCGCGCCGGAGCATCCCCCACCTCACCCCGGCCCTCTCCGCCCCCGAGGGCAGAGGGCGAGAAAAGCACCGCGGACGCACGGTATCGCATTCGCGAGCAGTGTTCGGAGAGGCGGAGGAAGGCTATGCGGCTCGAAGGCAAGATCGGCATCGTCACCGCGGCGGCTTCGGGAATGGGGCGGGCCGGCGCCTTGCGCTTTGCCCGCGAAGGGGCGGCGGTCGGGGTCGTCGACATCGACCAAGCCGGGGTCGATGCGGTGGTCGCCGAAATTACCGCCGCCGGCGGCAGGGCGCAGGGCCTGGTCGGCGATCTGCGCCAGGACGATTTCGCCCGCACCATCGTGCGCCGCACCGCCAGCCAATTCGGCGGGCTCGACTTCGTCTGGAACCATGTCGGTCATCCTGGCCCGGCCTCGATCGAGGGCATCGAGATGGCCGATTTCGACATCGCGATCGGGCTAAACCTGCGCACCATCCTGGTAACGACCGAGGCCGCGATCCCCGAATTGCGCGCCCGCGGCGGCGGCGCCCTCCTCTACACCGCCTCGACCTCTGGCCTCGTCGGCTCGGCCTTCAGCCCGGTCTATTCGATGGCCAAGTTCGGCGTCGTCGGCTTTGTCCGTTCCTTGGCCAAGCGCTTGGCGCCCGACAGGATCCGGGTCAACGCGATCTGCCCCGGCCCGATCGACACTCCGATGCTGCGCGTCTTTGTCGCCCGCCCCGACCAGCAGCGCCCTCAGAGCCAGGACAAGGAGGCGCTGGTCCAGGCGCGCGCCCGCCAGATCCCGATGGGCCGCACCGGCAAGCCCGAGGAGATCGCCAACGCCGCCTTGTTCCTGCTCTCCGACGAAGCCTCCTTCGTCTCCGGCGCCGCCCTCCCAGTCGACGGCGCCGCGACGGCGTGAGCGGTGGCCGCGGTCGGTTACGCGGTGCCAAGAGAGCGCAACGGGATCGCTGGTATGGCTTTGAAGATAAGCCGGATTTTGCCGAGTTTAGGCGGTGGTGGCATCGTCGAGGCAAGAATGAAACGGGCGGCTACGACATTGCCGATCGCCGCGAAGCCGAACGCGCTTATGATGATTGGGTAAGCCGGGGTCGTCCGGTTGCAAGATAGCGGATCATTGGTGATGACACGTTCGGTGAGTATAGACACTCTCGACAGCGCATTCCCCATCGGGGACGAGGGTCTTTTAATAGAAGAAATCCGCAACCTGAAAGACCGACGCTCGCCGCGACAAGCACGCGTGGCTAAAGCCGTGCAAATTCTCGAGCAGACTGGCTCTTCCCGGGTGCGCAATGCTGCCGCCTTGGCATTGGCAGATTTGCGAGCCGAGAACGCCAAAGAAGCGCTGATCAATTTGCTGATGCGGCCGGACACGAAAGAGTCGCGCGGCACTTTGCTTTATGCTCTCGGAGAACTCGCAGCAGACGTGCCTCTAACCATTCTCGCCGAAATCATCGCGGAGGAGTCGTACGAAGAGAGGGAGGAGGCCCTTGCCCTGATCAGGCGCGACCGCATCGAATGCTCCGCCGCAGAATTTGCGAAGGCTCGGGTCAGGCTCGAGGCGGCTCTCGGTTCAGCGGACCCGGAGCGCTCCCAAGCGGTCCATCGGGCGCTCGAATACTTGACGACTAGGCATTATACGTAGGATCAGCAACCGTCAGACCGCGATCACGAAAAGTCCGATTCACCTCACGGCTCGCCGCCGAAGAAATCGCGCAGTGCCCGGTAAGCCTCCTCGGGGGTTTCTTCGGGGATGAAGTGGCCGCTGTCGATCGCCTGGCCGCGGATTTTTTCGGCGTGGTCGCGCCACACGCCGAGCACGTCGTAGCCGGCGCCCTGCGAGCTATGCCGGCCCCATAGCATCAATAGCGGCATCGCGAGCTTGCGGCCGCGGTCGGCGCGGTCGTGGTCGAGGTCGATCGAGGCGCCGGCGCGGTATTCGGCGCAGGTGGCGCGGATCGTCTCGGGGTTCTTGAAGCAGCGCAGGTAGTCGGCAAAGGCTTCCGGCTCCAGCTTTGCCGGGTCGCGCAGCAGGGCCGCCAGCTGGTGGCGCAAAAAGAACTCGGCCTCCGCGCCGATCAGCCGCTCCGGCAGACCGCCCGGCTGGATCAGAAAGAACCAGTGCCAGCTCGAGGTCGCGGCCTTCTGGTCGATCGTCTCGAAACGGTAGAGCGTGGGCACGATGTCGAGCAATGCCAGGCGCTCGACCCGCGCAGCATGGTCGCGCGCCAGGCGATGGGCGACGCGCGCACCGCGGTCGTGCCCGGCGACGGCGAAGCGCTCGAAGCCCAGTGCCGCCATCGTCTCGACCTGGTCTTGCGCCAGCGCGCGCTTCGAATAGGTCGCGCTGTCGGCGCCGGCCGGCGGCTTCGAGCTGTCGCCATAGCCGCGCAGATCGGGGACCACCAGGGTGAACTCCTCGGCTAGGCGCGGCGCCAGCTTGCGCCACATCAGGTGGGTCTGCGGGTAGCCGTGCAGCAGCAGCAGCGGCGGCCCTTGACCGCCGGTCACCAGGTTGATCTCGGCGCCAGACGTCGCGATCCGGCGCCGCTCGAAACCGGGGAAGAAGTCGGTCATCTCTGCTCCTCGTTCCGAAGCGCGGTTAGCCATTATCCCGGTTGCCGCGTGGCGGGCTACCGCCACACCGGCCGGCTGGAACGGGCGCGCCCGGCGTCGCGGCGGCGGCCGGGTTGCCAGCGCTGCGAAAAAAGTGGACAATTCACGAACGTCAGCGATCGCCGCCCGAGGTTTCGATGGCCGTCCGAATCCTGCTCACCGTTGCGACCCTGCTGTTGGCGGCCGGTGGCTTTTTCGGCGCGTCGCCGGACCCTGCCGGCCCGCTCAATCCGTTTGGAATTTTGTTTCTGTTCGTATCCGGGGTGATCTGGCTCGCCTGGGATTTGGTGCGCGAGGCTTTCAGCAACCGCCTGGACATAATGGCCGTGCGGCTCGGCCCGATGTTCCGGCACAAGGCCGCCGATCGCCACGCGCCCAGCAAATCGGCAGCGCCCGAACGCTGAACGGCTGCGCCATCGGGCCGTTGCGGCGCGCAGCCAGGTCTCAGAGGCCGCGGGTTGCTTCGCCCTTGAGCTCCACAGTGTTGCCGTCGGGATCGCTGATATAGAGCGACGGGCCATAGCCCTCGGCGCCGTAGCGCTCGCGGACCTCGCTGGGATCGACGCCGTTGCGTTCCAGATGCGCTTTCAATGCCGCCGCATCGAAGCCCACGACCCGGATCGCGAAATGGTCCATGTTGCGCCCGGCCTGCTCCGGCGCCTCGTGCGGCGACACCGCCGCCGGAACCAGATCGATCAGCGAGGCGCCGGCGCGCAGCTGCACAAGCTTCGGCTGCTCGAGCCGGCGCTCGACGTGCAGGCCCAGCACCGTTTGATAAAAGCCAATGGCGCGATCGAGATCGCCCACGCGCAGCACTACATGGTCGAGGCCGCCAATGCGGATTGCGGCCCCGGTGCTTGCCGCCCCGGCGCGGTCGATCGTGGTTGTATCGGGCATTTGCCGGCTCCTTTCGTCTCCCCCTGCCTGGCGAATGATGGCGCAATCATCGACGCCAACGCAAGCCGCCAGCTCAACCCTTTGGGCAGTGAGGCGCGCCCCGCTTCCCCGGCGCCGGCTGCCGCTAATCCTCTGCCCGCACCCTGACGTAGGAGCCGGGGGCGTCCTCGATCGGCTTGAGCTTGCCGGTGCCGGGACGGCGCGCCGGCACCTCGCCGCCGCCGTGCCGCGAAACCCAGCGCTGCCATACGGGCCACCAGGAATCGCGGTGCTCGGTCGCGCCGGCGAGCCATTCCTCGGGTGTCGGCGGGTTGTCGTCGTTTTCCCAATGCCCGTACTTGCCGCCGGGCGGGTTGACCACGCCGGCGATGTGGCCGGAGGCCGACAGCATGAACTTGACCGGCCCGTTGTAGATTTGGGTGGCGGCATAGGTCGAGCGCCACGGCGCGATGTGGTCCTCGCGGGTCGACAGCAAGAACGCCGGCGTCTTGATCTTGCCGAGATCGATCGCCACCCCGTCGAGGGTGATGCCGCCCGGCTTGACCAACAGGTTTTCCTGGTACATGTTGCGCAAGTAATAGCTGTGCATGACGGCCGGCATCCGCGTCGAATCGGCGTTCCAATACAATAGATCGAACGGGAACGGCGACTTGCCGAGCAGATAGTTGTTGACGACAAACGACCAGATCAAATCGTTGGCGCGCAGCATGTTGAAGCTCTGCGCCATATCGCGGCCTTCGAGGTAGCCGCGGGCGTTCATCCGCTCTTCGAGCGCCGCCAGCTGCTCCTCGTCGATAAAGACCGACAGCTCGCCGGCCTCGGCAAAATCGACCATGGTCACAAAAAACGTGGCGCTCTTGATCCGCTGGTCGCGCTTGACCGCCATATAGGCGAGGGTGGCGGCAAGCAAGGTGCCGCCGAGGCAATAGCCGATGACATTGGCCTGGCGCTCGCCGGTCGCCAGCTCGATTGCCGCGAGCGCCGCAAATGGGCCCTCGTGCATGTAGTCGGCAAACGTCTTGCCGGCGAGCCGCGCATCGGGGTTGACCCAGGAAATCACAAAAACGGTGTGGCCTTGCGCGACCGCCCAGCGGACGAACGAATTGTCGGGGCGCAGGTCGAGAATGTAGAACTTGTTGATCCATGGCGGCATGATCAGCAACGGCCGGCGTTTGACCGTCGCCGTCGTCGGCTCGTACTGGATCAGCTGCATCAGATCATTCTGATAGACGACCTTGCCCGGCGTCACCGCGATGTTTTCGCCGATCCGAAACGCCGCCATGTCGGTCATCCGGATCGCCAGCCGGCCCTTGCCGCGCTCGAGATCGTCGAGCAGGTTTTTGAGGCCGTTGAGCAGGTTCTCGCCGCCGCTTTCGACGGTCGCGCGCAACACCTCGGGATTGGTCATCAAAAAGTTCGACGGCGCCAGCGCGTCGACGAATTGACGGGTGTAAAAATCGATCTTGTGCGCGGTGCGCCCGTCAATGCCCTCGACGTTGCGTACGGCTTCTTGCAGCCAGCGGGCGGTCAACAGATAGCTCTGCTTTATAAAATCGAACAATGCATTGTCGGTCCAGCCGGCGTCGCGAAAGCGCCGGTCGCCCTGCTGCGGCGCGATCAAGGGCTCGGGGCTGCCGCCGAGGAAACGTTGGGTGGCGCGTTGCCACAGGGTCAGGTAATCGTTCCACAGCGACAGCTGGGCCTGGACGAGGCGCGAAGGGTCCGCCATCATCCGTGCCGTCATTTCGAGAAACGCGCCCCCGATGGCGAGCGGGCTCGCCATTCCAATCCCGTCGGCCGCCGATTGCCGTTTCAGAAATTCAGCAACCAGCCGTTGGCTCTGTTCGGCGATCGCGGCGACCTGTCGCGCCGCTTCCGCCGCCTCGGCCGAGGTTTCGCCGGCCGGCGTCTGCCCCGATCGCGCATCTGCGGCGCCGGGCGCCACCGGGTCTGCGTCGTTCATCGCCGCTTCCTCGCCAAGACCGCGCTTATGCGGCTGCCCGCCTGCCGATGCGGCGGGTCCGCCGGTCCGCCCGATCAAATGTGGTGACGCATCAGCCCGGATCTAATACACCCGCGCCGGGTGACAGCGCAGCAGCAGGGATGCGTCGCCGGCGCGGCGCCGCGCCCGGTCCTGCGAGCAATTGTTTGACGATGTGGTCCCGTCATGGGTAAAGCCCGGTCATGCCGCCACGACGCCGGCGCGAACGCGGGCCGTGCAGCGTTGCGGCTCGCCGCGGCGGCGCTGCTGGCCGGGCTCGCGGCGTGCAGCCCGGTCGCGGCGTATCGCAACCTGGTCGGCACCGCCAAGGATGACCCGAACCCGGCGACGACGCCGAACACCAAGAACCTGACGGCCGGCGAGGCGGCGGATTATCCGAACCTCGCGACCGTGCCCGAGCCGCCGACTCAGGCGCTGTCCACCGCGCAGCTCGACAAGCTGACCCAGAGCCTGGTCGCCGACCGGACCAACGCAAAATACACCAGCGAGAGGCTGCAGGCGGGGTTCGATCAGTCCGCAGGCTCGGTTCCGCCACCGCCGCCCCCGCCGGCCGCCGCGGCATCTTCGGCAAAGCCAGCGAACGGCGGCGCCGCCGCGCCGGCGCCGCCGCCGCCGGGCGCAATTGCCGCAGCCGGCGGCAAAAGCAAGACGCCGCCACCGGGTGCTGCGACCGGGCTGCGCAAATCTGGCCAGCCGCCGGAGCCGGGTCCGATGGAATCGAGCCTGCAGCCGCCGCAGATTCCAACATCGCCGAACCCGCAGCAATACGAGCCGGCGCCGCCGCCGCCACGCGAGCTGAGCCTGCCGGCGGGGTCAGCCCGGGCCGGCGCGCCGCCAGGCCCGGCGCATCTGCCGCCGCCGCCCGCGCCGGCGCCGTTGCCGGCGGCCATCGGCTCGGCCAAGTTCGAGCCGCCGCCTCCGCCGCCGGTGCTGCCGCCGGCCACGCCGACCCGCATGGCTGCGGCCGGCGCCCCGGGCAAGCGCACCGCCCCTCGCCCGGCCGACACCCCGGTTGCCGAAGTCGATTTTGTCGCCGGCTCGACGGCGCTCGACGCCGCCGGCCGGCAAGAGCTCGGCAAGATCGTGCCGCTCTATCGGCGCGACCCGGGCAAGGTGCGCATCATCGGCTATGCCGGGGTCGGCAGCGGCGCGGTCGAGCAGCTGAACAGCTTCCAAACCGCGCTCGACCGGGCGCACGCGGTCGCCGCCGCGTTGGAGAAGGCCGGCATACCTGCGGGCCAGATCCTGGTCGAGGCAGCACCGGCCGGCGCCGATTCGGGCCAGGGCCGGGCCGAGATCCTGTTCGAGCGCTGAGCGCGGCTGGATCGCCTCAACCGGCGGCGGCGGAAAATTATCGAAACTTTGACCATCGCAAGCTACAACCCGAGCTAGGGGCCGCGAGAGCGCGGCGTCGGCATACGCCCGGAGCAGCTTCGGGCTGTCGCATGGGGTCGCCTTGATCGTGAAGCCGCCGTTGAAGATCGCCGTCGCCGGTCTCGGCACGGTCGGGGTCGGCACCCTCAAGCTGCTGCAAGCCCAGCGCGAGCTCTTGGCCGCGCGCGGCGGCCGCGAGATTGTCGTCGCCGCGGTCTGCGCCCGCGATCGCCGCCGCGACCGCGGGGTCGAGCTGTCGGCAGCGCGCTGGCACGACGACGCGGCGGCGATGGCGGCCGATCCCGAGATCGATGTCGTCGTCGAGCTGATCGGCGGCGCCGACGGCATCGCGCGGCGCGTTATCGAGACGGCGCTCGACCGCGGCAAGCACGTCGTCACCGCCAACAAGGCATTGATGGCGCATTATGGGACGCGGCTCGCCGTGCGCGCCGAAGAACAGGGCGTGGCACTCTCGTTCGAGGCCTCGGTCGCCGGCGGCATTCCGGCGATCAAGACGTTGCGCGAGGGGCTCGCCGGAAACCGGCTCGAGCGCGTTTACGGCATCCTCAACGGCACCTCGAACTACATCCTGACGACAATGCGCGAGCGCGGCCGCGAATTCGCCGAAGTCCTCGCCGACGCGCAGCAGCTCGGCTATGCCGAGGCCGATCCGAGCTTCGACATCGACGGCATCGACGCCGCCCACAAGCTCGCGATCCTGGCGAGCGTCGGCTTCGGCCGGCCGGTCGATCTCGAGGGCGTTCACGCCGAGGGCATCCGCCACGTGTCGCGGCTCGACATCGATTTCGCCGAGGAGCTCGGCTACCGGATCAAGCTGCTCGGCATCGCCCGGCTGACTGAGGACGGGCTCGAGCAGCGCGTCCACCCCTGCATGGTGCCGCGGGCGAGCCCGATCGCCGCGGTCGAGGGCGTTTACAACGCGGTCGTGGCCGAGGGTGATTTTGTCGGCCGCGTCGTGCTCGAGGGCCGTGGCGCCGGCGCGTTGCCGACCGCCTCGGCGGTCGCCGCCGACCTCGTCGATATCGCCGCCGGGCGCCGGGTGTTCCCGTTCGGCATCCCCGCGGCCAAGCTCCGGCACATCCCCGGCGTGCCGATCGAGCGACACCAGGGCGCCTATTACATCAGGCTGATGGTGGTCGATCGGCCGGGCGTCATTGCCGACGTCGCGGCCGCGTTGCGCGACGAAGACGTGTCGATGGAATCGATGATCCAGCGCGGGCGCGCCCCCGGCGAGGCGGTGCCGGTGGTGCTGACGACCCATGTCACGATCGAGGCGGCGATGCGCCGGGCTCTGACCAAGATCGAAGCGCTCGACAGCGTGCTCGAGCCGCCGCGCCTGATCCGCATCGAGGATTTCTAGACCATGATCGTATTGGATCGAAGCGCATGGCGCCCCGATCCAAGACGTGAATCATGGTCTCATCCTTGGAATCGAGAGCAGGATTCACGCGTGGAATGGAAGCTCTGTTTCCATTTCATGCGATCCTGCTCTAGCGTCTGCCGGGCCGCCCCCCGCGATCAGTCGCCGGCTCCGGAAAAGAGGCGGAGTCCGATCAGGCCGAGGATGATCAGAATGAGCGAGCAGACGCGGCCGAAATTGGCGCTCTCGCGAAACACCGTCATGCCGACAACGGCGGTTCCGGCGGTGCCGATGCCGACGAAGGTGGCGTAGACCGTTGCCGCCGGCAGCCGCTTGACCGCCTCGGCCAGCAGGTAGTTCGCCGGGATCGCGAAGACGAGGACCACCAGCAGCGGCGCCCATCTCGACAGCGGCGCCGACCATTTCAGCGCGAAGGGCCACGCGATTTCGAAAACATCGGCGGCGAGGATGAATAGCCAAGCCATTCGCCCGGGATAGCATCTTCTTGTCGTCAGGCCGAAGCGCGGCGCATCGAGCGGCTTTCGTTCGCGGCGTGAGGCTGCTGCCGGCTATTTCAGTGAGAAATAGGCGATCCGGTCGCCGCGGAAGGTGCCGACGAACATCTCGTCGCCAATCTGCAACCCCACCGTTGCGTCGCCGAATTCCGGGTTGCCCTGGCGGCTGATCACCGGGTTCACTTTCATCGCCGCGGTATCCCATTTGACGATGCGCCAGGGCTGGGTGCAGCGCCTGTTGTGGCTCTGGAAGCAGCCGAATACCTGCTTTGCCGAGACATTCTGCCCCGCGACCATCAGCTGGCCATCGGGCGCCCAGCGCAGATTGTCGGCGAGAAAGCCGACCGGGATCGTATCCCGCTTGCCCGGCGCCGCGCCGCCTCGCGAGACGCGGACCACGGCCTTGTTGCCCCAGGCAGCGACATAAATCCACTTGCCGTCGCGCGAGACCTCGATGCCGTTGTCGCCCGACATCCGAGTGCCGGGAACCAATTTGAAGCCTTCATGCGGATGCCATTCATAGACCGCGCCGGTGTTTTCTCCGGCGTTCATCTTGTCGGGCGCTTTCGGGTCCTTGGGATCGAACATGTCGGTAACGACCATGCCGCCGCCCGGCAGCGGCGCCACCGAATTGGGCCAGGTATGGGCCGGCATGACCGCGCACCCCACCCAGGGAACGGCCGGCTGCGCCGCCTTGCTGTCGAGAGCGAAAATCTCGATCGATTCGCGGCCGCCGTGATTGACGACGTAGAGCGTGTCGTCGCCGTTGGTTCCGGCCCGCAAATTGAGCCCGTGCCCCCCGAATTTGCTGAGATCGGGCGGGCTCGGGCAATCGCCGTAGGTCGCCTTGTCCCACTTCACTTGCGGGCTGCTGCCGGGAAACAGTGTCTTCCACGATTTGTCTTGGGCATTGACCAGGTGCAGGCTGCCATGCGCGCCGGCCGCACCGCCATCCATGCCGCTGGCGACAATCCACTCGGTCCCCGGCACCTGGACCAAATCCTCCGAGTTCAGCGGCCCACAGACGAAGTCGAGCCCGCCGGCCGGATTGCAAGGCGCTGCGGCCGCAGCGGGGCGGCTGCCGCCGAACGCAGACGCCACCATGATGAGCAGGCTTGCGACAATGGTCGTCTTCATTTCAGCTCCTCCCTCGAACCAGCGGCTCTCAGCGACCGCCGATCGATCATGATACAGAACCGCTTCTGTTTGTTCATTCCCGCGCAGACGCCGGCGCATTGACGCCGCCGGACCCGGCGCTTAGGGTCCCCGGGCCGGATCGACCGGGGTGCCGAGGCCAGATTTGCGAGCGTCGCCGAATCGATTGGAGGCCTGGCCCGCGCGCTCCCCCTCGCCGCGCCCTCTGCAACGCGCCGGGACGGCGCGCTCAGCAGATCGGTTTGATCGTCGGCCCGGCTGCAATAATCATCATCGCTCTTAAACGCCGAGGAGGAAGGCCATGCCCGAGACGTCGAAGATGGATCGCAATCTGGCCCTGGAGGCGGTGCGGGTGACCGAAGCGGCCGCACTCTCCGCCTCGCGCCTGATGGGCCGCGGCGACGAGAAGGCGGCCGACCAGGCCGCGGTCGATGCGATGCGCGAGGCGCTGAACAGCCTGGCGATCGACGGCACCGTGGTGATCGGCGAAGGCGAGCGCGACGAGGCGCCGATGCTCTATATCGGCGAGAAGGTCGGCACTGGCAGCGGGCCGCCGATCGACATCGCCCTCGACCCGCTCGAAGGCACTACGATCACCGCCAAGGGCGGCGCCAACGCGCTGGCCGTGATCGCGATGGCCGATGCCGGCCACTTCCTCAACGCGCCCGATGTCTACATGGACAAGATCGCGGTCGGCGGCGGCCTGCCCGACGATCTCGTCGATCTCGACGAGCAGCCGGCGGTCAATCTCAGAAATCTGGCGCGCGCCAAGCACGCCGAGGTGGCCGATCTGGTGGTGTGCATCCTCGACCGGCCGCGCCATGCCGAATTGATCGCCAAGGTGCGCGAGGCCGGCGCCCGCATCGCGCTGATCTCGGACGGCGACGTCAGCGGCGTCATCGCCACTTCGAGCCCGGAGACCGGGATCGACATGTATGTCGGCTCGGGCGGCGCCCCCGAAGGGGTGCTCGCGGCCGCGGCATTGCGCTGCATCGGCGGGCAGATGCAGGGCCGGCTGCTGTTCCGCAACGACGACGAGCGCGGCCGGGCGCGGCACATCGGCATCAGCGATCTCGATCGCAAATACAAGCTCCTGGACCTCGCCGCCGGCGATGTGATGTTCGCCGCGACCGGGGTCACCGGCGGCACGATGCTGAAGGGCGTGCGCCGCTTCTCCGGCGGGGCTTTTACCCATTCGGTGGTAATGCGATCGAAATCCGGCACGGTGCGCTATATCGAGGCGCGCCACGACTTTACCCGCAAGCAATCTTTTGCCCCATCCGCATAGGGCGGGCTGATGGACGGCGCGGGGGGCGCCGCCTGTCCCAACCTTGTTCTTGGGGTCGAGCAATCGGCGTGCGGCCGCCGCTGGCGCTGGCGCGGCGGCGACCCGCGAGCCGGGCAGGACATCGCCGAGCGGCTCGGGCTGCCCGAAATCGTCGGTCGGCTGCTGGCTCACCGCGGCGTCTCTCTCGATCATGCGCCGGGCTTTTTGCAGCCGCGGCTGCGCGACCAGCTGACCGACCCGTCGCTGCTGCGCGACATGGAGACGGCCGCCGCCCGGCTGGTGCGTGCGGTGCGCGACGGCGAGACGATCGCAATTTTTGGCGATTACGATGTCGACGGCGCCACCTCGGCGGCGCTGCTGATGCGCTTCTTCGCGGCACTCGGCGCGCGCACCCGGCTTTATGTCCCCGATCGCCTGCGCGAGGGCTACGGCCCGAACACCGCGGCACTGCTGCGGCTGCACAGCGAAGGGATAGGCATCGTCGTCACCGTCGATTGCGGCACCAACGCGCATCAGCCGCTGGCCGCCGCCGCTGACAACGGGCTCGACATCATCGTCGTCGATCATCACGTCGCCGAGCCGCTGCTGCCGCGCGCGGCCGCTGTGGTCAACCCGAACCGGCTCGACGAAGAGGGCCCGCACGGCAGCCTGGCCGCGGTCGGCGTCGCTTTCCTTCTCGTTGTCGCCATCAACCGCGCGCTGCGCGCGGCGGGTTGGTATGGGGCGGCCCGGGGCGAGCCGGATCTGTTTGGCTGGCTCGACCTGGTGGCGCTCGGCACGGTGTGCGATGTCGTCCCGCTCAACGGGTTGAACCGCGCCCTGGTCGCACAGGGGATCAAGGTCGCGCGGCACGGCGCCAATCCTGGTGTCGCGGCATTGGCGGCTGTCGCCGGCATCGGTGAGCCGCTCGACGCCTACCATCTTGGCTTTATCCTCGGGCCGCGGGTCAATGCCGGCGGCCGGGTCGGCGAGGCGGCGCTCGGCGCCCAATTGCTGGCGACCGACGACCCTCTGCTCGCGGCCGAACTGGCTCGCCGCCTCGACGGCCACAACCGCGAGCGCCGCGAGATCGAGGCCCGCACCCTGGCGGCGGCGATCGCGCTGGTCGAAGCGGCACCGCAATCGCCGGTGCTGACCTTTGCGGCGGCGCAGGGCTGGCATCCCGGGGTGATCGGCATCGTCGCCGCGCGCCTCAAGGAGCGCTATCAGCGGCCGGCCATGGTCGTCGCCCTGGCCGATGGGATCGGCCGCGGCTCGGGCCGCTCGGTGCCCGGCATTGCGCTCGGCCCGGCGGTGATCGCGGCGCGTCAGGCCGGGCTCTTGATCAATGGCGGCGGCCACGCGATGGCGGCCGGGCTGACGCTCGAGGCGGCACAGCTCGACGCGTTGCGCGAATTTCTGACCCGGCGGCTGGGCGACGGGCTCGACCGCGAGACCCTGGTGCCCGAGCTCTCGATCGACGGCGCCCTCTCGGTCGCGGCGGCGCAGTCCGCGCTGATCGGCCACCTCGATCGGCTGGCCCCGTTCGGCGCCGGCAACCCCGAGCCGCGCTTTGTCTTCCCCTCGGTGCGCGTCCTCAGTGCCGAGGGCATCGGCGGCGTCCATCTGCGCTGCATGCTGGCCGACCCGCTCGATGGGTCGCGGCTGCGCGGGGTGGCCTTCCGCGTCGCCCAGACGCCGCTTGGCCGGCTCCTCGCCGAGACGCGGGGTGTGGCAATCCACCTCGCCGGCCATCTGCGCCGCGACGCTTGGCGCGGATGCGACGCGGTAGAGCTCGTCATCGACGACGCCGCGCCGGCCTCGCCTTCAGGTGCGTGCGATCGCGCAGGCGTTTGATCGAACCGACCCCTCCGCCGTTGACGCGACACCGGAAAAACTATACCGGCGGCGCGGAGCAACGGCCAATTGGAGAGCCCGGGTGGAGCCGACAGAGATCGCCGAAACCATCCACGGACACCACGAGGAAGCCCATGACGCGCATGCCGATGCCGGCTTCCGCAAGCTGACCGGGATTTATCTCGGCCTTGTCGCGATGCTGCTGGCGATCGCCTCGCTCGGCGGCTCGAACGCGACCAAGGTCATGTTGAACGCCAACATCGAGGCATCCGACACCTACGGGTAC
Source organism: Allostellaceae bacterium (assembly GCA_036500965.1). GTDB lineage: Bacteria > Pseudomonadota > Alphaproteobacteria > ATCC43930 > CGMCC-115725 > AP-15. The sequence goes on from DASYBC010000030.1 coordinate 21,512, forward strand.
TACCAGTCGAAAAACATCCGACAGACCTCCTACCGCCTGGCGGCCGATCAGCTCGAGGCCCAGCTCGCCGCCCAGCCGGGAATGCCGGAACCGGCGAAAGCCAGGATCGCCGCCGCGGTCAAGCACTGGCGCGCGACCGCCGACCATTATGAAAGCGATCCGCAGAGCGGTCGCGGGCTGAAGGAATTGCTGGTCACCGCCAAGGAATGGGAAGCCCGGCGCGACCGCGCCGCCGAGCGCGACCCGAATTTCGATTTCGCCGAGGCCCTGTTTCAGATCGCGATCGTGCTCGGCTCGGTCAGCATCGTCGCCGCCTCGCGCCCGCTGGTCAAACTGAGCGGAGGGCTCGCATTTCTCGCCAGCTTGCTGATGCTCAACGGCTATTTCCTGCTGGTGCATCTGCCGCTGGAGTGACTTGGGGAGTGACTTCCGGAGTGACCTGGGCAGTGGGCTCGCGAGCCGCGTCCGGGATCAGCCGGGAGAGCTCGATGAATTTCTCCGGGTCCTGCGGCTGGCCGTTGACCCGCACTTCGTAATGCACGTGCGGACCGGTGCTGCGCCCGGTGGTGCCGACCAGGCCGATCTCGGCATCGGCGGCAACCTTTTCGCCGACCAAAACCAGGCAGCGATGCAGGTGCGCATAGAGCGTCTCGATCCCGAAGCCGTGGTTGATCTCGACCACCTTGCCGTAATCGCCGAAATATCCGGCATAGACGACGGTGCCCGGCCCGGTGGCGTAGACCGGCGACAGATAGGGCGCATCCATATCGATCCCGGTGTGAAAGGCGGCGCGGTGGTTGAACGGATCGATGCGAGGCCCGAACGGGCTGCCGATCTGGTAATGCGCGAGCGGCGCCCCGAGCGGCAGCACTTGGGCCATGCCGCGGATCGCCTCCAGCTTCGCCGGGTTGACCGCGTCAAACGCCTGGCCGCTCTTCGGCGGCGGGACAAAGGGTCCGCCTTCCGCCGAGCCCGCGCCGAATTGCGAGAACATGCGCCGCACGTCGAGCCCGGTCGAGGCGAGCGCGCGTTCGAATGCGGCGATCTCCTTGCGGCCGAGATCGGCAACCAGCGCCACCCCGCCGGGCCTGGGCTCCACCGCCGAGGCGGTCGCCGCCGAGGCCGCCTGGGGAGCTGCGGTCGCCGCTTGCTGGGTCAGTTGCGGCACGGGCGCCTGCGACAATTTCTGCCAGAGCTGGCCGAGCCGCGCCCGTACCCGGGCGCGGTGAACGGCTTCTTTGCCGCCGCCGGCCTCGAGCTGCTCGAGCTTTGTCGCGGTCTCCTCGATGCTGGCTTTATATTGCGCGAACTGTGCGGCTTCGGCGGCGCGATCGGCCTCGGTCTTGCCGAGCTGCGCGTTGAGGGCAGCGCTTTCGGCCTGTTCCGCCCGCAGCGCCTGCCGGGTCTGGTTCAGCGATTTGAGCTTTGTCTGTGTCGACTGGAGCAGCCCGCGCAAGGTGTCGGCCTGGCCGCTCAGCGCCGCTGCCCGACGCTGCGCCTGGTCGCGATCGCGCGCCAAGCCGGCCAGCTGCTCCCGCAGCCCGGCAACATCGTCCTTTAAATCGGCATTGGCGGTTTGCGCCCGGACGATCGCCGCATCCTTGTCGGCAACGAGGCGCTTGTAGCCGATCCGGCTGATCCCCAAGGACGCCAGCGCACCGGCAACCAGCATGAGGACAAACACGAAGGCGGCCTGCGCCCACCGCGGCACCTCCACCGGGGCTTTTGCGCCAATACAAATCCGGATCTGGGGGAAGAGCTTGCTTCCCCAGCGCGACGTCCTGGCGGCCATCTCTCCCCCACCCAGCGCCGCACCGTGGGCGTCCGGTCAGCTCAGACCGGACCAGGTCGCGGCTCCCTCAGGAATGGGCGCTGTCGATCCCCCCAATGGCGCGGATCGGCTGGCCGCCTGGCCAGGCCATGTGTTCCGCCCCGCAATTGACCGGAATGTCCAGCCGGCAGCGCTCATCAAGACCGGCACCCTATAGCCGTTCGATTGGGCGCTGACAACATTCAATTATTAACGGGGCTCCGGCTCGTCAGTCACGCCGCACCGACGTGCAGATGCGTTGCCCGATTTGCCCGGCAAGAACAGTCGAGCGCGAGCTTCTTTAGTTTGATTTTGCCACAGCATCCTCATCGATCACGCACGTAAGAGCACAGTGTGATCTACCATAAGGCGACGATACTACGCGCGCCGAGCATTGAGCCCGCGCCGGGCGAGGAATTCGGGCGGTGATCATCAGCCGATCAGCGCGGTCTCGGATCGGGGGATGTGCTCGGGGGCAAATTGGCTGCGGTAATAGCCGGCGAATACGCCGTCGAGCCGCAACAGCTCGGCCAACCCGCCCTGTTCGACGATGGCGCCGCCTTGCAGCACGATGATCCGGTCGCAGCGCCGCACCGTCGACAGCCGGTGGGCGATGATAAAGGTGGTGCGGCCCTCCATCAGTCGCTCGATGCCGGCCATCACCAACGCCTCGGTGGCGACGTCGAGCGCCGAGGTCGGCTCGTCGAGGATCAGGATCGGCGCGTCGCGCAATAATGCCCGGGCGATCGTCACCCGCTGCTTCTCGCCCTCGGACAGCGACACGCCCGATTCGCCGATCACGGTGTCGTAGCCCGCCGGCAACGCGCCGATCAGCTCGTCGATCCGCGCCAGCCGCGCCGCGCGCGCGATCGCCGCGTCGTCGGCGCCCGGCCGGCCATAGGCGATGTTGTCGCGCACCGACAGCGGAAAGATCAGCGGCGGCTGCAGCACCAAGGCGATCTGGTCGCGCAGGGATTTGAGCGAGTATTCGCGCAGATCGACGCCGTCGATCTCGATTGCGCCCGTGGTCGGGTCGTAAAACCGCGGCAGCAGGCCGAGCAGGGTCGATTTTCCGGCCCCGGTCGGGCCGACCACCGCGATCTTGGCGCCGGCCGGAACGGCAAGGTCGATCCCGGCCAGCACTGGCGCCCCCGGGCGATAGCCAAAGCCGACGGCACGCCAGGCAACCGCGCCGCGCGCGCCCTGCGGCGGAAAGCCGCGCGTGCCGTCGGGCAGATCAGGCTCGGTGTCGAGCACCTCGAACACCCGGCGCGCCCCGACCCGGGCGCCGGCGATCAGCCCCCAGCTCTGGGTGATCCGGCTGATCGGGGCGTAAAGCTGGGCGAGATAGGAGATGAACACGATCAGCTGGCCGATGGTCAGCGCACCCGAGGTCACCGCCCGCGCGCCCGCATAGACGACGAGCGCGGTGCCGCCGGCGACCACCCCGTCGACGGCACCCGAATAGAGCGTCTGCCAGCTGTAGAGGCGCAACGTCGCGCGCAGGCTCGCGCGGCTCGCGCCCATAAACCGGCGATGCTCGTCATCCTCCTTGGTGAAGGCCTGCACCACCTTGATCGACGACATCGTCCATTGCACCAGCGAATAGACGCGGCTCTCGGCGGTGCGCACCTCGGTCGCGACTTCGACGATCTTGCGGTTGAACCCGGACACCAGCGCGAACAGCACCGGCACGATGGTCAGCGCCAGCACGGTCAGGGTCGGGTCGAGCGGAAACAGGATGATCAGCATGCCGGCCAGGAGGATGACCGCCGACAGGATCGGCAGCGCGCCGTTCATGATCATGGTTTGCACGGCAAAGCTGTCGGCAGTGACCCGGTAAAGCAGGTCGCCGATCCGCTGGCGGTTGTGAAACGCGAGCGACAGGCGCTGCAGATGGCCATAGAGCGCGCCGCGCAAATCGTTGACCATGTTCTGCCCGACGCGGATCGTCGTGTAGTTGTGCAGGAGGGTCAGCCCGCCGCTGCCCAGCTGAACCAGCACGATGCCGAGACACGCCAGCAACAGCAGTCGGCTCGCCGGCGCCCCGCGCAGCGCCGCGACTGGAAACGGCTTGCCGCCCAGCACGTTGTCGATCACCACCTGGAGCGGCCACGGCTTTAAGAGCTCGAATCCGGTGATCAGGAACACCTGGGCCAGCGCCCAGGCCACCCACCCGCGATAGGGGCGCAGATAGGGCAGCAGCTGCTTCAGCATCGTCGCGGGCTCCGCTGCGGCGGCTTCCGGCGCACCGTCAGGCCCGCCGCGGCCGTCAAGCCGTCGACAACGCGGCGCTCGTCCCGCGCTGCGTCGCCGGCTCGACCGGGATCAGCCCCACCGGTTTGGCGATGGCCTCGACGATGCGATGCATCAGCCGGCCAAAGCCCAACAACCGGCAGCCCATTACCGCGAAATTAACGAGGCCGGCGGCACCGATCGCCATTGCCGCCATGGGCCAGCCCAAGATCAGCGCGATCGCGGTCAACACCGCGTAGCTGCGCAGCAGGAACGAGGCGAAGCCCGACAGCCGCATCGCGCAGCGCACGCGCAGCAGCCGCTTGGCGCCGCCGTGATTCTCGACGCAGACCGTGACCAGCGAGCGGCTGCACAGGCCGCGGGCGATTTTGAGGTCCCAGCTGCTCCACCCGGTATCGGGCACGACAAAGTATTTTTGCCGCACCAGGAACTCCATCAGCCCGAGGATCAGCGCCTCTTTCTCGGTCCCGGCCTCGCTCCAATAATCGAGCTGAAAAGCCCGCCGCCGCCAGGAGGTGCGCATGCGTTGCCCGGTTTGCGGCGGGGCGGGGTGCGGCTGCGCGCGCATCCCTCGGATCCGCCACCTGATCCGCTCCCAGCCGCGCAGCAGCGGGCCAAGATAGATCAGCAGCGCCACCAGCGCGCGCGCCTTCGGCCCGGTGAAGCGGGCGTCGAGCGGCGCCTTCAGCGCGCCGTTGACGCACATCGCCCAGGTGACGAGGAGCGGCACCGCGAGCAGCAGCCACCAACCCTGGCCGACCATCGCGCCCACAGCCAGGGCCAGGGCCGCGGCGCTCCATTCAAACGTCAGCGGCAGGAAGGCGGCAAGCGACGAGGGCGGCTCGTACAGGGTCTGGAACAGGCCGCGCCCGAACACGCCCGAATAGATCACCGGCCGCCGCGACAGCAGCAGCGAGGTGGACAGGTCGCCATAGATGCGGCCGAGCCATTTGGCCTGGCCAAACAGGTTGAAGCGGAACGGATGCTTCGAGTAGACGAGCGCCTCGGCCTTGCCGTAGCCGCGCTGCTGGTCGCAATAGGCTTTGACCGTGTTGCGGCGGAAATGCCAGACCATCGCCGCCGGGCTGAAGCCGATCGTGTAGCCGGCATCCTGAAAGCGCCAGCAGATGTCGACATCGTCGCCGGCGGCGCGATAGACCGGATCGAAGCCGCCCAGCCCGAGCAGGATATCGCGGCGAAACGCCATGTTGCAGCCGGCGATGTGCTCGGCCACCTCGTCGCTCAGCAGCACATGGGTCGGGCCGCCCGGCGCGACCGCGACCGCGGCCGGCACGAGGCTCGCCTCGGGCGGCGGGAAATTGGGGCCGCCGCAGGCGGCAAGCCCGCTTGCCTCCATCTTGGCAACGAGATAGGTCAGCCAATCGGGGTCGGCGACGCAATCGCTGTCGGTATAGGCGACGATCTCGCCGGTGGCGGCCGCGGCGCCGACGTTGCGCGCGGCGCTCAGGCCCTGGTTTGGCTGGCTGATGATCCGGCAATAGGGGAAGCCCTCTGCGATCTCGAGGGTGCGGTCGCGCGAGCCGTCATTGACGACGATGACCTCGTAATCGGGGTAATTGAGCACTTCGAGCGAGGCCAGGCACGCATCCATCGTGCGTTCGGCATTGTAGGCGCAGACCACGACCGAGACCCGCGGATAGCGCGGCAGCGGCGGCGGCAGCGGGCCGCCATAGGAGCGCTCGACCTCGGCAAGCGAAGGCTTGGCCCGGCGCTCCCGGTCGACCAGGCCGAAGGCCCAGTCCTCGACCAGATGGCCGCCGGTGAACCATTCGTCGGTCCACGCAAACACGCAGGTCCCGGCGACGCCCGCCGCAAATGCGCTGCCGATTTGCCAGGCGAGGACGCGCCGCTGCTCCTCCTCGCCTTCGCGGATCGAGTCGACGCCAAATTCGGTCAGCACCAGCGGCCGGTCGACCGCCAGATTGTGCAGTCGGGCGATGTAGCGGCGAAACGCGGCTTCGTCGTGAAGGTAGACGTTGAAGCAAACGAAATCGGTGAAATCGACCGTCAGGTACTCGGTCGATGGGAAGTTGGCGTAGCTGACCAGAGCCTCGGGGTGCTCGCCCTTGACCAATTCGACGAGGCTGCGCAGGAAGCGCCGCACCGGCTCGGCGCCGTGCCAGCGGATCATGTCCGGCGGGATCTCGTTGCCGACCAGATAGGCGAAGACCGCCGGGTGCCGGCGGCAAGCGCGAACCCCGGCGGCGACCGCCGCCCGGATCTCGGCCTGGGTTTCCTTTTTGTCGAGAAAAGCGATGTGCTGCGACCAGGGCAACCCGGCCAGCACCTTCAGCCCTGCCGCCTGCGCCGCGTCCAACAGCCACAACGGCGGCACGGTGAACACCCGGACCGTGTTAATCCCGGCTTCAGCCATCTGGGCGAAGTCCGCGTCAACGACCTGGCGCTCGGGAAACCCCGCGCCATGGCTGCCGACAGGGAACGGGCCATAGGTGACACCCTTGACAAAGTGCTTTTGCCCGCCAGCAACGAAAAACTTGCCGCTGACCTGGATCGGCGCCGGCGGCGCCGCCGGCAACACCGACAGCGGTTCGGGCAACGCGGCAATCCGGTCGATCTCTACCAGGGCCATTGGCCAGGCTCCGGGGGCAAGTGGCGCGGCTCACGGACGACCCCCGCCGCGGCAGCGCTCGCACAACGACTGTTCTCAGGATTCATTCCCGGCATCAGCCACCGCCACCGCTGCGGCTGCCGGAGCCGGCGCGCGGCTCCTCAGCTCGCGGCGCGTTGATGCCAGCGCAGCGCGGTGCGCATGATCGTGTCGAGATCGGAGTGCTGCGCCCGCCAGCCGAGGAGCTCGGCCGCAAGCCCCGGGTCGGCGACCAGCGCCGGCGGATCGCCCGGCCGCCGCGCCGCTTCCCGCACCGGGACCTTGCGGCCGCTGACCCGTTCGGCCGCGGCGATCACCTCGCGCACCGAATGGCCGACACCGCTGCCGAGATTGACCGCGAGGCTCGCCCCACCCGCGCGCAGGTGCTCCAGCGCCCGCAGATGCGCAATCGCCAAGTCGTCGACATGGACGTAGTCGCGGATCGCGGTTCCGTCCGCGGTCGGATAGTCGGTGCCATAGATCGCCACCACCGGCCGCCGCCCCAGCGCCGCATCCAGGACCAGCGGGATCAGATGGGTTTCCGGTTCGTGGCACTCGCCGATCTCGCCTTCGAGGTCGGCGCCGGCGGCGTTGAAATAGCGCAGCGCGGCCGAGCGCATCCCGTAGGCCTCTTCGTACCAGTGCAACGCCCGCTCGATCGCGCGCTTGGTCTCGCCATAGGGGTTGACCGGGCGCTGCGGAGCGCTCTCCGCGATCGGCACGCGTTCGGGGGCGCCATAGACGGCACAGGTCGATGAGAACACGATGTCGGCGACCCCGGCCTCGCGCATCGCCTCCAGCAGCGTGAGCGTGCCGCCGAGATTGTTGCGATAGTAAAGCGCCGGATCGGCCACCGACTCGCCGACATAGGCATAGGCGGCAAAATGCATGACCGCCGTGACCCGGTGCTCGGCGAGCGCCGCGACGAGGCGGGCGCGGTCGGCGAGCTCGCCCTCGACGAGCGGCCCCCAGCGCACCGCCCCCCGTTGCCCGCGCGCCAGATTGTCGAAGACGACCGGGCGATAGCCGGCGCGTGCTAATGCCTTGCAGGCATGGGCGCCGACATATCCCGCTCCGCCGGTGACCAAAATCGATTGCGACATGTGCCTTACCGACGGATATCCTGCTGCCGCCGGCACAACGCGGCAGGGCCAGCGGCTCTTCCCAGAACGGGGGCGATTGGGACGCGGCGACTTGCCGCGGGACCCTCGGCTGGAATAAGCCGTCTGCGTCAGCGTTTCTGCCTGCACTTGCGCCAGGATGGAGCGGCATGCGCATCGCAGTCATCGGTACCGGGTATGTCGGGCTCGTCTCGGGCGCGTGCTTTTCCGAGTTCGGCGTGGAGGTGGTTTGCGTCGACCAGGATGAGGCCAAGATCGCCCGCCTGCAACAGGGCCAGATCCCGATCTTCGAGCCGGGGCTCGCGGCGCTGGTGGCCCGAAATTCGGCAGCAGGGCGGCTCTCGTTCACCACTGACCTGCCGGCCGCGGTCGCCGGCGCGGACGCCGTGTTCATCGCCGTCGGCACCCCTTCGCGGCGCGGCGACGGGCATGCCGATCTCTCTTACGTCTATGCCGCCGCCGAGGCGATTGGGCAAGCGCTGACCGGCTACGCGGTCGTCGTCACCAAATCGACCGTGCCGGTCGGCACCGGCCGCGAGGTGGCCGAGATCCTGCGGCGGGTCCGGCCGCAGGGCCGGTTCGATGTGGCCTCGAACCCGGAATTTCTGCGCGAAGGCTCGGCGATCGAGGATTTCATGCGGCCCGACCGGGTGGTGATCGGCGCTGACAGCGAGCCGGCGCGGGCGGTGATGCGCGCGCTCTATCGCCCGCTCTACCTGCTCGAAACGCCGATGCTGTTCACCGATATCGAGACCGCCGAGCTGATCAAATATGCGGCCAACGCCTTTCTCGCGACCAAGATCACGTTCATCAACGAAATCGCCGATCTGTGCGAACGGGTCGGCGCCGATGTCCAGGGCGTGGCCAGGGGCATCGGCCTCGACGGCCGCATCGGCGGCAAGTTCCTGCATGCCGGCCCAGGGTTTGGCGGCTCGTGCTTTCCCAAAGACTGCCGCGCCCTAGTGCGCACCGCGCACGAGGCCGAAGCGCCGCTCTCGATCGTCGAGACCGTGGTGCGGGTCAACGACCGGCGCAAGGAGCGGATGGCCGACAAGATTATCGCGGCCTGCGACGGCAATCTTGCCAGCAAAACGCTCGCCGTGCTCGGCCTGACCTTCAAGCCCAACACCGACGACATGCGCGACAGCCCGAGCTTGACGATCCTGCCCCGTCTGGCCGCGGCCGGCGCGACAATCCGCGCCTTCGATCCCGAGGGAATGAACGAGGCGAAAAAGCTGCTGCCCGACCTCGATTACTGCGCCGACGCCTATGCGGCGATGGAGGGGGCCGACGCGCTGATCCTGTTGACCGAGTGGAACGCGTTTCGCGCGCTCGATCTGGGGCGGGTCAGAAGCCTGCTCGCGACCCCGCTGGTGATCGACCTGCACAACATCTATCAGCCGGACGAGGTGATCGGCGCCGGCCTCTCCTATGTCAGCATCGGCCGAGCGGCGCGGACCGCCCGGCCGCAGTTGCGGGCGCTCGCCTGAATTTTCCCTGAATTTCCGCTGAATTTCCCCGGGGTTGCCGCCTCGTCAGCCAAAGGATCCTCCGATGAGCAGCGTCGTTGCCAAGCGTGTCCTCGTCACCGGCGGCGCCGGCTTCCTCGGCTCGCATCTGTGCGAGCGCCTGATCGCCCAGGGCGATGACGTGCTCTGCGTCGACAATTATTTTACCGGGCGCAAGGACAACATTGCCCAGCTCTGGGGCGACCCGCATTTCGAGGCGATGCGGCACGACATCACCCACCCGCTATTCGTCGAGGTGGACGAGATCTACAATCTCGCCTGCCCGGCCTCGCCGATCCACTACCAGTTCGACCCGGTGCAGACGACCAAGACCAGCGTGATCGGCGCGATCAACATGCTGGGCTTGGCCAAGCGGCTGAAGGCCAAGATCTTCCAGGCCTCGACCTCGGAGGTTTACGGCGACCCGACCCTGCATCCGCAGCCCGAGAGCTATCGCGGCAACGTCAACCCGATCGGGCCGCGCGCCTGCTACGACGAGGGCAAGCGCTGCGCCGAGACATTGTTTTTCGATTATTTCCGGCAGCACGCGGTCAGGATCCGCGTCGCCCGCATCTTCAACACCTACGGCCCCCGCATGCACCCCAATGACGGCCGGGTCGTCTCGAACTTTATCGTGCAGGCGCTGCGCAACGAGCCGATCACGCTTTATGGTGACGGCAGCCAGACCCGCGCCTTCTGCTACGTCGACGATCTGATCGAGGGGTTCCTCGCGTTGATGCGGGCCGACAACGACATCACCGGCCCGATCAACCTCGGCAATCCGGTCGAAACCTCGGTCGCCGAGCTCGCCGATCTGGTCATTGCGCTGACCGGCTCGCGCTCGACGATCACCCGCCGGCCGCTGCCGATCGACGATCCGGTCCAGCGCTGCCCGGACATCGCCGAGGCCCGGGCCGTGCTCGGCTGGCAGCCGCGCGTCGGGCTCAATGACGGTCTCGCGCGAACAATCGCCTATTTCGACCAGCTTCTCTCGGCGCACGGGCGCAAACCCGCTCCGGCGGCTGGCCAAAACCCGTCGGGCGGCTCGGAGGCGACGACCGGGGGCGATGCGCGCCCGGCGCCGCTGCTGCCGGTCAGATGATCCGGCGTTGGCGCAGCGTGGCGATGATCGCTTCGGCCGAGTCCTCGGGCGCCGCCGCGAGCGTCGTCAGGTGCAGCTCGGGGGCTTCCGGCGCCTCATAGGGCGAGTCGAGGCCGGTGAAGTGCTCGATCCGGCCGGCCTTGGCCTTGGCATAAAGGCCCTTGGGGTCGCGCCGGATGCATTCATCGAGCGGCGCATCGACGAAAATCTCGAAAAAGGGGGTCGGCGCGGCCAGCTCGCGCACCATGTCGCGCTCGGCGCGGAACGGCGAGATGAACGAGCAGATCACGATCAGCCCGGCCTCGGCCATCAGCTTGGCGACCTCGCCGACGCGCCGGATGTTCTCGACCCGGTCGGCGTCGGTAAAGCCAAGATCGCGGTTGAGGCCGTGGCGCACGTTGTCGCCGTCGAGCAGCATCGTGTGATGGCCGCGGGCCAGCAGCTTTCGCTCGACCAGGTCGGCGATCGTCGATTTCCCGGCGCCCGACAACCCGGTCAGCCATAAGACCGCCGGAACCTGCTCCTTGAGCGCCGCGCGCTCGACCCGGCCGATCGTCAGCGCCTGCCAGTGGATGTTGCTGGCCCGGCGCAAGCCAAAGGCGATCATCCCGGCCCCGGCGGTTTCGTTGGTGAAGCGGTCGATCAGGATAAAGGCGCCGGTGTCGCGATTGGCCTGGTAAGGATCGAACGCGATCGGCGCTGCCGTCGACAGGTTGCAGAACCCGATCTCATTGGCGCCGAGGCTCTTGTCGGCGAGATGGGCCATGGTCTCGATGTCGATGCGGTGCTTGAGCGCGGTGATGGTCGCCGGCACGGTCCGCGCGCCGATCTTTAGGAGATAGGAGCGGCCCGGGACCAGCGGCTGCTCGCTCATCCAGATCACCTGAGCGGCGAACTGGTCGACGCATTCGGGCGGGTCGCGCGGGTCGGCGAGCAGATCGCCGCGGGCGATGTCGATTTCATCGGCCAAGGTCAGGGTCACCGCGTCGCCCTCGCCGGCGCGGGCGAGCGGGCCGTCGAAGGTGACAATCTCCTTGACCCGGGTCGCGCGGCCGGAGCCGGCGACCAGAACCGGGTCGCCGGGCGCGATCGACCCGGCGGCCACCGTGCCGGAAAAGCCGCGAAACCCGGGATTTGGCCGGTTGACCCACTGCACCGGAAAGCGAAACGGACGCTCGCCGTCGATTGGCGCCGGCTCGACCGTTTCCAAATGCTCGATCAGGGTCGGCCCGCGATACCAGGGCGTGCGCGCCGACCGCAGCGTGACATTGTCGCCCGACAGTGCCGAGAGCGGGATGGCATGGAGCGCCGCGTCGCCGAGCCCGGCGGCGAAACTCGAAAACCCGGAGACGATTTCGTCAAAGCGGTGCTCGTCAAAGCCGACCAAATCCATCTTGTTGACCGCCAGCACCAAGTGGCGGATGCCGAGCAGCGAGCAGATGACGGCGTGCCGCTTGGTCTGCGCCAGGACGCCGTTGCGCGCGTCGACCAGAATGAGGGCGAGGTCGCAGGTCGAGGCCCCGGTCGCCATGTTGCGGGTGTATTGCTCGTGCCCGGGCGTATCGGCAACGACAAAGGCGCGCGCCGGGGTGGCGAAAAAGCGGTAGGCGACATCGATCGTGATGCGCTGCTGGCGCTCGTCCTCGAGCCCGTCGAGCAGCAACGAGAAATCGATCGCGTCTCCAGTGGTGCCGAACCGTCGCGATTCGCGCTCGAGCGCTGCCAGCTGGTCGTCGAGGATCAGCGCGCAATCGTGCAGCAGCCGACCGATCAGGGTCGACTTACCGTCATCGACCGAGCCGCAGGTCAGAAACCGCAGCAGATCGCGGTCGCGCTTCTTGCCGGTTGCCGCGCAAGGTGCTGCCATCAGAAATAGCCTTCGCGCTTTTTGCGCTCCATCGCCGCGTCCTCGTCGCCGTCGATCAGCCGCCCCTGCCGCTCGGAGCGGCGCGTGTCGCGCAATTCGGCGAGGATTTCGGCGACGCTCGCCGCCGCCGACTCGATCGCCCCGGTCAGCGGATAGCAGCCCAAGGTGCGAAACCGCACACGGCGCAGCTCCGGCGTTTCGCCCGGCCGCAGCGGCAGGCGGTCGTCATCGACCATGATCCAGGCGCCGCTGCGCTCGACCACCGGCCGCAGCGCCGCGAAATACAACGGCACGACTGGAATTTCCTCGGCGGCGACGTATTCCCACACGTCACGCTCGGTCCAGTTCGACAGCGGGAAGACGCGCATGGTCTCGCGCCCGGAAAGACGCGTGTTGTAGAGCCGCCACAATTCGGGGCGCTGGCTTTTCGGGTTCCATCTATGGTTGTCGCCGCGCAACGAGAAGACGCGTTCCTTCGCCCGGCTCTTTTCCTCGTCGCGCCGCGCCCCGCCAAAAGCGGCGTCGAACCCGTGCCGGTCGAGCGCCTGCTTCAGCGCCTCGGTCTTCATCACCTGGGTGTGCAAGGCCGAGCCCGAGGCGATCGGGTTGATGCCCCGTTGCACCCCCTCTTGATTGGTGTGGACGATCAGCTCGATGCCGAGGCGCTGCGCGGTCGCGTCGCGAAACGCGATCATTTCGCGGAATTTCCATAAGGTGTCGATATGGAGCAGCGGAAATGGCAGGCGGCCGGGAAAGAACGCCTTGCGCGCCAGATGCAGCATGACGCTCGAATCCTTGCCGATCGAATAGAGCATGACCGGATGGCGGAACTCGGCCGCGACCTCGCGCATGATCCCGATCGCCTCGGCTTCGAGACGACGCAAATGTGCCGGGCGCGGGCGCGGCGGCGCAACAGGTTCGGCCATAGCGGACATATTGGTTCTTGCTCGGAGCTGATGCCGGGCATTCTTACGCAGGGCTGATACCGCGCATCCCCGGTCGAAACCGCTGCGGCAGCCTTCAATCTCACGGCAATGGCGGTGGCGCGCCGGACGAGGGCAGTGCTCAGTGCAGCCTGGGCGCCTTCAGAAACCGTGTGCGGTCGGCGGACAGGACGCGGACCGTCAAGGTTTCGCTGTCCCGCGCCACCTGCAGCTGGATTTCGCTGCCGGCCGGGCCGCCGGCCCAGACCTTGCGCCAGAAGGAGGCGAGGCTCGCGACCGAGTCGTCGCGCACCGCGAGGATCCGATCGCCCGGCTTGAGCCCGGCGCTGCTCGCCGGGCCGTGCTCGGCGAGGCCGGCGACGACAATCGCATCCTCGACCTCGGCGGCGTAGAGCCCGAGCCACGGGCGCACCGGCCGGTTCGGGCGCCCATAGGTCAGCATGTCGTCGAGGATCGGCGGCAACAGGTCGATCGGCACGACCATGTTGACGTCGCGGCGCAGCTCGCGGCCGCTCGAATGCTGGACGTGCAGCGAGCCGATGCCGATCAGCCGGCCATCGGCGCCGATCAGCGCCGCACCGCCCCAAAACGGGTGCGCCGGAGCAGTGAAGATCGCGTGATCGAGCACGTATTCCCAATAGCCGGCGAATTCCTGGCGGGCAACCACCCGCGCGGCGATGGCATGGCGGCGTCCGCCTTCGGCCGCCATGATTGCGCGGTCGCCGGCGCCGACCCGCACGCCGGCGCCGAGCTCGAGCGGCGCGACATTCATCCGGCCGAGCGCCTGAACCAGGCCAAACCCGGTCTCCTGATCGTACGCCAGAACATGGCCCGGCACGGCGCCGCCATTGGCCGAGGTCAGCCAGATCGTCTCCGCCTCGGTTACCAGATAGCCGATCGTCAGCACTAGCCCGTCGTCGCGGATCAGGACGCCGCTGCCGGCGCGCTCGGTGCCGAGCGTCCCCGCGGTAAACGCGTCCTCCGGCACCGTCGCGCGCAGGCCCAGCACGGCGCCAAGGGCGCGGTCGAGGTCAAAGCTGCACTCGTCGGGCTTTGGCTGGATTTCGCCCGGAACTTCCCAGTCTACGGTTCGTGCCATCGGAGCGGCTCGCTAGTGGCGGCTGGACCATCATACCCCGCAAAGGGTGCGCTGCGCACGTGCTGTTGTCAAAAGCACCGTTTGCCGATGGCCGCCCGGCTGCTTGACAACCTCAAGCCTCCCAATTATCTAGGCAGCACTCTCGGTTGCTGAGTGCTAATCAGCGGGGAGAGCCAATCGCTTAATCGAGATCGGGGTCGAGGAGGGTTTGATGAAATTTCGTCCGCTGCATGACCGTGTGGTGATCCGGCGCGTCGAGGAGGAAGAGAAGAGCAAGGGCGGCATCATCATTCCAGACACGGCGAAGGAAAAGCCGATGGAGGGTCAGGTGGTGGCGGCCGGTCCTGGCGCGCGCGGCGAGGATGGCAAGATCCAGCCGATGGATGTCAAAGCGGGCGACCGCGTGCTGTTCGGCAAGTGGTCGGGCACTGAGGTCAAGCTCGACGGCGAAGAGCTGATCATTATGAAAGAATCCGACATCATGGGCGTGATCGCCTGAGGAGACAGAAAAAATGGCAGCCAAGGACGTCAGATTTCACGCCGACGCGCGCGAACGGATGCTGCGCGGCGTCGATATTCTTGCCAACGCGGTCAAGGTGACCTTGGGCCCCAAGGGCCGCAACGTGGTGCTCGACAAATCCTTCGGTGCGCCGCGGATCACCAAGGACGGGGTGACCGTCGCCAAGGAGATCGAGCTTTCCGACAAGTTCGAGAACATGGGCGCGCAGATGGTCCGTGAGGTCGCGGCAAAGACCAGCGACCAGGCCGGCGACGGCACCACCACCGCGACCATCCTCGCCCAGGCGATCGTGCGCGAGGGCGCCAAGGCGGTGGCCGCCGGCATGAACCCGATGGACCTGAAGCGCGGCGTCGATATGGCGGTCGAGGCGATCGTCGAGGACATCAAGAAGCGCTCGAAAAAGATCTCGACCAACGAGGAGATCGCCCAGGTCGGCACGATCTCGGCCAATGGCGAGCGCGAGATCGGCGAGATGATCGCCCAGGCGATGCAGAAGGTCGGCAATGAGGGGGTGATCACCGTCGAAGAGGCAAAATCGCTCGAGACCGAGCTCGACGTGGTCGAGGGCATGCAGTTCGACCGCGGTTATCTGTCGCCGTATTTCGTCACCAACGCCGAGAAGATGGTCGCCGAGCTCGAAAACCCCTACATCCTGCTGCACGAGAAAAAGCTGTCCGGTCTGCAGGCGATGCTGCCGGTGCTCGAATCTGTGGTGCAGAGCACCCGACCGCTGTTGATCGTCGCCGAGGATGTCGAGGGCGAGGCCTTGGCCACCCTGGTGGTCAACAAATTGCGCGGCGGCTTGAAGGTGGCGGCGGTCAAGGCGCCGGGTTTTGGCGACCGGCGCAAGGCGATGCTCGAGGACATCGCGATCCTGTCCGGCGGTCAGGTGATCAGCGAGGATCTTGGCATCAAGCTCGAAAACGTCACCCTCGACATGCTGGGCCAAGCCAAGCGGGTGCGGATCGAGAAAGAGAACACCACGGTCATCGACGGCTCCGGCGCCAAGGCGGATATCGAGGGCCGGATCAGCCAGATCCGCCAGCAGATCGAGGAAACGACCTCGGACTACGACCGCGAGAAATTGCAGGAGCGGCTGGCCAAGCTCGCCGGCGGCGTCGCCGTGATCAAGGTCGGCGGTTCGACCGAGATCGAGGTCAAGGAGCGCAAGGACCGGGTCGATGACGCGATGCACGCCACCCGCGCCGCGGTCGAGGAAGGGGTCGTCGCCGGCGGCGGCGCGGCACTGCTCTATGCCGCTCGCGCCCTCGACAGCCTGACGCCGTCGAACAACGACCAGAAGGTCGGGATCGACATCGTCAAAAAGGCGATCCTCTACCCGGCGCGCCAGATCGCCGAAAATTCGGGCACCGACGGCTCGATCGTGGTCGGCAAATTGCTCGACAGCAAGGACTCGAACTACGGCTACGACGCGCAGAAGGGCGAGTTCACCGACATGATCCGCGCCGGCATCATCGACCCGACCAAGGTCGTGCGCCACGCGCTGCAGGACGCGGCCTCGGTCGCCGGCTTGTTGATCACCACCGAGGCGATGGTGGCCGAGCGGCCGGAGCCCAAGGCCCCGCCGGCAATGCCGCCCGGCGGCGGCATGGGCGGCATGGATTTCTAAACCCCAGGTCGCCCTGCTCTAACCCGAACCGGCCGCCTGTCCGCGTCAAACGCGGGCGGGCGGCTTTTTCGTGGATCAAGCGTCGCCGGCCGCAGATGCGTCAGGCGAGCCGGCGGCGCTCCGCGCTTCCCGCAGCCGCTTGACCGCGCGCCGACCCGCTGCTTCGCGAGTGGAGCTTGCGTCGCGCGCAACCCTGCCCTGCTCGCTCACGGTGCCCGGCTCGCGCGCGTCGGCGCGTTCTTGCCAGCGGGCGGCGCTCCACCCATACTGATGATCATGCGGCGTTTGATGCTCGATCCGGTTTTCGAAGCGGCGGCCGAAGCACCGGTCCGGACGTGCGATCACCCGGACTGCGCAGCCGGCGGCGATTTTCGCGCGCCGAAATCTCGTCTCGACCTGCACGATTACTATTGGTTCTGCCTCGATCACGTGCGTGCTTACAATGCCGCCTGGAACTACTATGCCGGGATGAGCGACAGCGAGATCGAGGCCGAGATCCGCAGCGATACGGTGTGGCAGCGGCCGACGTGGCGGCTTGGCGACCGGCACGTCCCGGGCTGGGCGGCGCGGGTTCGCGATCCGCTCGACCTTTATCCGGGCGGCAGCGCCCAAGGCCCCCGACGTGGCGGGCGCGACCGCCCGAACCGCGAGGCGGCGCGTCGCGCGCTCTCAGCCCAGGAGCAGGCGCTCGCGGTGTTCGAGATCGAGCCGCCCTTCACCCCGGTGCGGCTCAAGGCGCGCTACAAGGCGCTGGTCAAGCTGCACCATCCCGATGCCCATGGCGGCGACAAGGCAGCCGAAGAAAAGCTCAAGATCATCAATCAAGCCTATGCCACTCTGAAAGCCAGCTATTTCGGTTGAACCATAGGCTTTTATCGCTCAAATTCCCCAGCTCCACTGTCAGGACGCAAGAAAATAATGCCCTCCGTTCAGCCAACGGCGCCTGCCGACGCGTTCCCGCTCGAAAAGCCCGACATCACGATCTCGGTCCGCCAGACCTTCGGGATCAACAGCGACCTTCAAGTCCCGGCGTTCAGCCAGGCGAGCGAGCACGTCCCCGATTTCGACGACGCCTATCGCTTCGACCACGACACGACCCTGGCCATTCTGGCCGGCTTCGCGTTCAACCGGCGGGTCATGATCCAGGGCTATCACGGCACCGGCAAATCGACCCATGTCGAGCAGGTGGCGGCCCGGCTCAACTGGCCCTGCATCCGCGTCAACCTCGACAGCCACATCAGCCGCATCGACCTCGTCGGCAAGGATGCGATCGTGTTGCGCGACAACAAGCAGGTGACCGAGTTCCGCGAGGGCCTCCTGCCTTGGGCGCTGCAGCATCCGGTCGCGCTCTGCTTTGACGAGTACGATGCCGGCCGCCCCGACGTGATGTTCGTGATCCAGCGGGTGCTCGAGGTCGAAGGCAAGCTGACCCTCCTCGACCAGAACCGGGTGATCCGCCCGCATCCGAACTTTCGCCTGTTCTCGACCGCGAACACGGTCGGCCTCGGCGACACCACCGGGCTCTATCACGGGACCCAGCAGATCAACCAGGGCCAGATGGATCGCTGGAACATCGTCGCCACCCTGAACTATCTGCCGCACGACGCCGAAGTCGAGATCGTGCTGGCCAAGGTGCCGAGCTACGACAACGAGGAGGGCCGCCGCACGATCAGCGCGATGGTGGCCCTCGCCGATTTGACCCGCGCCGGGTTCATCAATGGCGACATCTCGACCGTGATGTCGCCGCGCACGGTGATGACCTGGGCCGAGAACGCGGCGATCTTTGGCGATCTGTCGTTCGGCTTCCGCCTGACCTTTCTCAATAAATGCGACGAGATGGAGCGCCCGGCGGTGGCCGAATACTACCAGCGCTGTTTTGGCGCCGAGCTCGCCGAAACCGGCGTCAACGCGACCTTGATGTAGGCCGTGACGAACAGCGGCATCATCGACCGAGTGCGTGCTTCGAGACGCGCCTTCGGCGCTCCTCAGCATGAGGGACGCAGTCGATGGAATTGGCTACGGTTCCTCATCCTGAGCGACTGTTTTTGGCGTCAAGCGGGTTGCCATGGTTTTCGGTCTCGCAGGATGGCGTTGAGGATGACGACGAGTTTTCGGATGCAGGCGGTGAGCGCCTGTTTTCCGGTTTTGCCGGCGCTGCGGAGTTT
>DASYBC010000031.1:0-41677 GCA_036500965.1 Allostellaceae bacterium
CGTCGCTCACCCTGCGACCGCTCAGCCGCGCCCCGACAGGCTCAAAACGCCAGGCTCGCGGCCCCAAAACCCCGACAAGCAGCCTGATACGTCAGAAAATCCAACATCAGCAGCCGCCCGGTGAGATATCCGGGCTAGCGACGGGCGGCTTAGCGCGGCGGCGGGGCCGGAGGAAGGCTGCTGCCGACGCCGGGATAATCCCATTCGCCTGGGACCCAGCTCCAGCCGTTCGGGTTTTGCTGCCAATGCCCGGGTGAATAGGTCGCCGATACCGTCGGCTTCTCGACGTATTGTCCGGGCTCCCAAGCGAACTGGGCACCGTTCCAGGACCAATGGCCGGGCTCCCACGCATAGCTTGGCGAGGGGGGAGGCGGCGGCGTTTCGGCTTCGGGCGGCGGCGGCGCGGTTGGCGCGATCACGACGGTAGCTCCCGGTGGTGGCGTGGCAACGACAGCCGGCGGCCCGGGCGTCTGGATTTGAGCGAGCACTACCGGGGGTGATGCGGCCGGCACGGCCCTATCGGCTCGGTCGCTGATCCGGGGCGCCGCCAAGGCCGGAACGCTGAACGCCAACGCGGTCACACCAACCATCAAATATGTGCGTTTCACCTGTGCCTCCACCACGACAAACGGGCGCCGTACGGTGCCCTTCTCGCCGGTGAACACCCTTGTCGCGGGAACATTCCGCCACCAATCGGCGGCGACGTGCCCCCGGGTCGATTCGCGCGCCGATATGGGCAGCTGCGAGCGGTGGTCCACACATTTTCAAAAGCGTGTTAATTTCGCGGCAAAGGGGGAGGGCACGATGTGCTTCGTCCGCTTCGCTGCGACCCTTGTCGCGCTCGCGGTATCGGTTCTGGGATCGGGATCGGCCGATGCGGCCGGCCCGCTGCACGCGTTTCAGCAGGGGCTTTGGTCGGGCGGCGCCTACACCGACGACCGTACCGGGGACTTCACCCACTGTTCGGCGGGGGTCGCTTACGACAGCGGGATCGATATGTTCATCCTGGTCACCGCCGGCTATCGCTGGTGGCTCGGCTTTATCGACCAGCATTGGTCGTTTTCGCCAAAGGGGCGGCTCGCGGTGACGCTGAGCCTCGACGGGAACACCCCATTTCCGCGCTTCGCGACAGTCCCGAGCGGTCAACTGCTGCTCATCCCCTTGCCCTACGATTCCCGCCTGGTCGATGCCCTGCGACACAGCTCGCAGCTTTCCTTGAAAGCGGCAGGCGAGGCGTTTCGGTTCCAGCTCAGCGACACTTCCGCGGTTTTGGAGGAGCTGACCGGTTGCGTGCGCAAATCAATCGCGCTCCAGGCGCGCGGTGCATCGGTGCCGTCGCCGACCGTGGCTCCGGCATCGTTGGAAGCAAAGCCGCCGCAGGCCGACGCCGCGACCGCCTCCGAGTCGCCGCCTCCAACCGAGGTCCCGCCGGGAACTGGCTCCGACGCGCGGGGGACGACGGCGGACCTGACGGCCACGGCGGCCGCCGTGCCGTCGGGGCTGCGCCCGCAGGCCTCGCGGGAGCTGGAGACGCTT
This sequence comes from Allostellaceae bacterium, assembly GCA_036500965.1. Classification (GTDB taxonomy): domain Bacteria; phylum Pseudomonadota; class Alphaproteobacteria; order ATCC43930; family CGMCC-115725; genus AP-15. Next base: position 1,537 of record DASYBC010000031.1, read on the forward strand.
CCCTCGGCCTCGTCGCCCCCGGCACCCACTGCTCCACCAGCCACAGCATCGCCGTCGCCACCCGCATCCGATCCGGCTGATTTGCCGGGGGCTGGTGAAACGCCCGCAGTCGCCGCCGCGCCGCCGCCGTTTCCGGTGGCGCCGATCCAGCCGACAGTGTCGGAGGAGATCAAGCTGGCGCAGGATTTCTTCACAACCGCGCAACTGCCGAACGCCAGGCTCGTCGTAACCGACAAGCCGGCGGCGCTGGCCAGCTTCGCCGCGGTGTGGCGGTCGGACAATGCGGCCGGGGCGGTCAAGATCATTCCACCGGGCCGCGACGTCAGCGCTATCGGAATTGCATCAAATCTGATCGCGGTCGATCCGCAAATGTGCCAGGGGAATTTCGCGACCGCGCGATCGAGCGCCACAATCGACCGCAACGTGGTGGTCAGCGCCGTGCTGTCCTGCACCGAGGCCGACGAGGAGCGCTCTGCGCAATATTTTATCACCCAGCGTCGTCAGGGCGGCTTCGTGGTATTTGCAGTGGTGGGGAGCGGTGCCGCCGATGACATGGGCGGGTTTGATCGACAAAGGCTCGAGTTGTTTACGAAGGCCGCGGTTCGAGCAGCGCAGAACGACGGCTGAGCGCCGCGGGGCTGACCCACAATCCCCGATGCGCGCCGTCCGGCGCGCAATCCAGAGGTGAAACAGATGCGCAACACGACGCTTCCCGATCTCGACCAGCTTCGCGGCCGGCTCGGCAGTGCGATTCACGCGCATTGGCGGCTGTTTCTCGCCGAGGGCATTGTCATGATGCTGCTCGGGCTGGCGGCAATCGCCGTGCCCGAGATCGCCAGCCTGGCGATCACGATCGTGATTGGCTGGCTGTTTTTTGTCGGCGGGATCTTTCGCACGGCGTCGCTGCTGCAGCACCGCCGGATGCCGGGCTTCGCCTGGTCGTTGTTGGCTGCGGTGGTGGCGATCGTGCTGGGCCTGGTGCTGATCGCGCGGCCGGTGTCGGGCGTGCTGACCTTGACGATCTGGCTGATCGCGTTCTTCGTCATCGAAGGCATCGCCGCGATCCTGCTGGCGGTCGAACACCGCCGCCACTTGCCGAGCTGGGGCTGGGTGCTGTTCAGCGGCCTCGTCGACCTTCTTTTGGCCTACCTGATCTGGGATGGCTGGCCGAGTTCGGCCGCCTGGGCGATCGGCCTCTTGGTCGGCATCAATATGGTCTTTGTCGGCCTGTCTCTGATCATGACCGCGCTGGCCGCCCGCAAGATGGCGCCCAAGATCTGACGCCCTAGCTCGGTCAGGATCGCGAACCGCGAACAGACCGGGCAAGAACCGGCAGGATCACAATCACCGCGGCCGCCGCTTCGATCACCAGGCAGGCGACGAGCGAGGCCGTGTAGCTGCCCGTCAATTGGCGCAAATATCCGAGCAGGCTGGGGCCAAAGGCGAAGGTGAATTGGTCGATGGCGACGATCAGGCTAACGATCCGCGCAAAAGATCGACCTGGGAATTCCTGGTGAACGATTAGGCTCGGCAACGAGCTCGTATTGCCGACGCCGAGCCCGAAGAGTACACAGCCGAAATAAAGCATCGGCGCGGACCGGCTCGCGGCGAGGATCGCGACCCCGGCAATTTGCACGAGAAAATTGCCGCAGGCCGTCATTCTCCGGTCAACCTTGTCGATGAAGAAACCGGTAATCGTGCGTCCCACGACCGCGGCAGACGTGGTCAAGCTGACCGCCCAAGCAGCCCCGGTGGCTCCCAAGATCGGCGACAGATAGGCGATCTGGTGCGTCAGCAAGCCGACCTGTGCCAAGAGTCCCAATGCAAATGGGATCGAGATCGTCTGGAAACGCGCACTCCTCATGACCCTCGACAATGCCCAGGGGGCCTCTTCCGACACAGACATCTTCTCGGAAAGTTGCGATTTCGACGCGCTGTCGCTGCGGTCGGCCCGGTCACGCTCTTCGGCCCGCTTCGGTCGCAGGATCAGTGTCGCTATCGGGATCACGATGGCGACCATGACCGCAACCGCTGCCTGCAGCGCTATGGCAAATCCGAACCGCGCGATCAGCAAGGTGAGCAGCGGGACGACGACGATGCCACCTGCGGTAGGCCCGTTGAATGCGAATTTTACGGCCATCCCGCGCCGTCTTTCAAACCAGGGCGCAATGATGATGTTGATCGCCGCGCCGCTCATCGCCGCCCAGCCGGGCGCCATCAGAATGAAGGCGGCATAGACCTGCCACAGACGCGTGACGAGCGCCAACATAAGGACGGCGCAAGCCATCGCAATCGCACCGGCCGCGACGACCATTCGTGCGCCGAAGCACTCAAAAATCTCCCCAGAAAAGAAGGTCAGCATTGCGCCGAGAAGATAATAAGCCGTGATCGCGAACGAGATCTCAGCTGCCGACCATCCATAGCGCGCCCGCAGAGCAACAAGGTAGATGCCTGGGCCATAAAAGCCGATCCCGAAGCCGAAAGCGCCGATCACGAATACGGCGCCGACGACGAGCCACCCGTGATAGATGCCGGTCGCCACCGGCCGTCGCCCGATCTTGGTCAATAGCCGAGTGTTCATGCGGCTAAACCTATTGACGCCGCGTTCTCGCTGCTGGCCGATTTCGGACATGGTCCCCCGACCCTGTCCCTTTCCGGCTATCGCGCAGCCGCGGCTGTCCGCTAATGTGATTGCCATGACGACCGAAGTGCCGATGGAGCTCGATTGGGCGGCCTGCGACCGCGCCCGCCTCGCGCGAGATCGTGCCTATGACGGCTTATTCTTTACTGGTGTCCGCACCACCCGGATCTATTGCCGGCCGGTGTGTCCGGTGCGCCCGGCGAAGTCAGCAAATGTCGCGTTCTTTGCAACCGCGGCAGCAGCGGAACGGGCGGGCTTTCGCCCTTGCCTCAGGTGCCGGCCGGAGGCCGCACCGGGCAGCCCGGCATGGCGGGGCACGGCGACCACAGTCGCGCGCGGGATGCGCCTGATCGAGGACGGATTTCTCGATCGGTCGTCGGTGAGCGCGCTGGCGGAATTGCTGGGCGTCGGCCCTCGACATTTGCGCCGGCTGTTTCTCCAGCACCTCGGCGCCACGCCGGGCCAGATCAACGCCACCCGGCGCGTGCAGACGGCAAAGCGCTTGCTCGATCAAACCACGACGACGCTCTCGGAAATTGCGTTCTCGGCGGGCTTCGGCAGCGTGCGGCGGTTTAACGACGCGTTCCGCGCCATCTACGGACGGCCGCCGTCCTCGTTTCGACGCGAGATCTAAGCACCACTCGGCTGTTGCTGGACGAGCTTACGGCGCCGCGTGGCGGCGCAGTCGGCGGTCGAGGCGGGCGAACAGCATGTCGGTCAGGATTGCGAAAAGCGCCACGAGCACGGCGCCCTCGATGACAAACGGCAGCTTGTTCGCCACCAGACCGTCGAAAATAGGGGTGCCGAGGGTCAGCGCGCCAACCGTCGAGCCGATCGTGGCGGTGCCGATGGCGATCGTGACCGCGACCCGGATCCCGGCGAGGATGAGCGGCGCGGCGAGCGGCAATTCGACTTTGCGCAGCCGCTGAGCGGGCGACAGGCCGATGCCGTCGGCGGCGTCGCGCACCGCGTGCGGCACGCCTTCGAGGCCGGCGACCGCGTTCTCGATGATCGGCAAGAGGCTGTAGATAAATAGTGCGATGACCGTCGGGCGCGCGCCAAAGCCGATCAGCGGCACCGCGATCGCCAGCACCGCGACCGGCGGAAAGGTCTGGCCGATCGCGGCGAGCAGATCGACGGTGGTGCGAAAGTCCCGCCCGGCCGGGCGGGTGACAAAGATCGCCAAAGACAGGCCGAGCGCGGAGGCGGCGAAGCTCGCGATCGCGACCAGCTGCAGTTGCGCCACGAACAGCTCGAGAAAGCTGGCGCGGTCATAGATGACCGGCTCGACCCCGGGAAACGCCCAGTGCACCGCCGGCCGCAACGCGTCCATTCGCAGCAGCAGCGCGGCAAACAATAGCCCAACCCAGAAGACTGGGCTCGCCAGCAGACGCGCGCTGCGCATCCGCCTACCGTACCAGGTCGGAGAGCGCGATGCTCCCCAGCGGATTGCCGTCGGCGTCGGCGACCGGAAGACGGTCGGTGCGCCGGGCGGTCATCGCCGACAGCGCGTCGCGCAACGTCGCGTCGGGGGATAGCGGCTCGCCCGGGGCGCCTTCGCCGCGGCGCAGCCGGTCGGCCACCCGGCGCACCGACAGGAGCTTGAAGCCGAGCCCTTGGCGGCCGATGAAATCGCCGACGAAATCGTTTGCCGGGTGCTCGAGCAGCTCGATCGGGGTGCCGAGCTGCGCGATCCGACCCTGGTCCATGATCGCGATCTTCGTCGCCAGCCGCAGCGCCTCCTCGATGTCGTGGGTCACGAACACGATCGTCTTTCGCGTCCGGTGATGGATGCGCGCGATTTCACCTTGCAGCGCATCGCGGGTGATCGGATCGACCGCGGCAAAGGGCTCGTCCATCAGCAGGAGCTCGGGGTCGGCGGCGAGCGCGCGGGCGACGCCGACACGCTGCTGCTCGCCGCCCGACAGCTGATGCGGGTATTTGCCGCGGTAGACGGCGGGGTCGAGCCGTAACAGCTCGAGCAATTCGCACACGCGCGCATCGACCCGCACCGCCGGCCATTTCAACAGGCGTGGCACGGTGGCGATGTTGTCGGCGACATTCCAATGCGGGAACAGGCCGGTGGACTGGATCACATAGCCGATACGCCGGCGCAATGCTTCGGGCGGAAGACGGGTCACGTCCTCGCCGCCGACCCGAATGGTCCCGGCATCGGCCGGGACCAGACGGTTGATCATCCGCAAAGTGGTAGACTTGCCGCAGCCAGAGGAGCCGAGCAGCACGCAGAACTCGCCGGCGGGAATGTCGAGCGACAGGTCGTCGACCACCGGGCGGCCGTCGTAGCGCTTGGTGATGTGGTCGAGCGCGATCATCCGGGCGCGCGTCCGGGCAGCAGGGCGGCGAGCGTCTGCAGCAGAAAATCGGCGGCGAGCGCCATAAAGATCGTCGGCAGGGCGCCGAGCAGCACCAGGTCGAGCGCGTATTGGCCGAGCCCTTCGAAGACGAAGGTGCCGAGCCCGCCGGCGCCGATCAGCGCGGCGACCACGGCGAGCCCGATCGTCTGCACGATGACGATGCGCAGCCCGGCGAGCAGCACCGGCAATGCCAGCGGCAGCTCGATGCGCCACAGGATCTGTCGCCCGGTCAGCCCCATGCCGCGCGCGGCCTCGATCACGGCGTGGTCGACGCCAGCGAGCCCGGCCACGGTGTTGCGCACGATCGGCAGCAGCGCATAGAGCACCAGTGCCACGATTGCCGGCGCCGGGCCGATGCCGCCGACACCGAGCCCGGCAAAAAACGGAGCCGCTGCCACCAGCGCCGAAAGCGGCGCGATCAATAGCCCGAACAAAGCGATCGAGGGCACCGTCTGCAAGGTGTTGAGCACCGCGAAGAGCGGGCCTTGCAGGCGTCGGGTCCGGATCGCGGCGACTCCGAGCGGGACACCGATCAAGAGCGCCGGGCCGACCGAGCCGCCGACCAGCGCCATGTGGCGGGTCACCGCCTCGGCAAAGAGCTGGTGGCGGCTCGCGTATTCACGGGCGATCGATAAGGTGTCGAAGGTTCCCGCCATCGCCATGATGACGATGCCGCCACCGATCGCGATAACGGCCATGACGCGCCAAAGCGATCCCGCGCCGAGGCGCTGCAACGCGTCGATGACGGCGAGCGCCGCGCAGGTCGCGATGATCCAGAACGCCGCCCCGGGCGAAGCCCGAGCGGCGGGGCTGGCGCCGGCGGCGATGCTGCGCGACGCTTGGCCAAGCGTCGCCAACACCACCAGCAGCAGCAGGCTCGCCAACACGGCCACCGCGCAGTAGAGCGGCTTTGCCGGAGGCGACAGCGAGGCCGCCAGCAGCAGCGCGCCAAGCACTCCGATCGCGACGGTCGGTCCGCCGCCGGCCGCCGACCACAAGGCGATCGAGCGGCCCGAGATCAGCCGGTTCGGAGCCACCACGAGGAACCCCGTCGTCACGGCCGCCGCCGCTGCGACGATCACCAGGACCAGCAGCACCTGATTGCGGACCGCGACCCGGACGGCGAGGGAAGGGGGCCGTGTCGCAGGGCCGGCTTGCGCGGTCACCGCAAGAAATGCTCCGATTTCAGATAGGACGCAGCAACGGCGCCGGCATCCTTGCCATCGACCGCGATCCGCGCGTTGAGCCGCTGCAACCGGGCGAGGGTCAAGGTAGCGAATACCGGGTCGATCAGGCCGGCGATTTGCGGGTATTGCTGCAGCACTGTCTGGCGGATCACCGGCGATGGGGCATAGACGATCTGCGCGCCCTTGTCGTCGGCGAGGGCGACGAGGCCGAGCGCGGCGATGGCACCATCGGTGCCATAGGCCATCGCCGCATCGACCCCGGACATGCCCTCGGCCGCGGCGCGCAGGGTGGCCGAGGTGTTGCCGCCCGAGAGGGTCAGCAATTGCCGGTCGCTGAGGCGAAACCCGTAGCTCGCCTCGAACGCCGGCAACGCCGACGGGCTTTCGACAAACTCGGCCGAGGCGGCGAGCTTGATTCTGCCTCCGTCGTCAATGTATCGGGCAAAGTCGCTCATTTTTGCCAGATGGCCGCGCCGGGCGAGGTCCCGGCGCACGGCGATGACCCAGGTGTTGTTAGCCGGCGCTGGCGCCAGCCAAACCAGATGGTTCTTCTCGCGGTCGAGCCTGGCCACCTCGGCGTAGCCGCGCGCCCGGCTTTTCCACACCGGGTCCTTTTCCATGCGAAAGAACAAGGCGCCGTTGCCGGTATATTCGGGATAGACGTCGATCTGCCCGGCGAGGATCGCGGCGCGCACGATATTGGTCGGGCCGAGCTGCAGCCGGTTGCGAACCGGTATGTCGTGGGTTCCGAGAATGTCGAGGATCATATGGCCGAGCAGCGCCCCCTCGGTGTCGATTTTCGAGGCGACGACGACCGGCGCCGCCGCCAAAACCGCCTGCGACGTGAAGATGAGAATAGCAGCTGCACGGAGCACGAAGATCAAGAACAGCCGCATCTGGTATTCTCGCCTTCCCGGCGGCGGCCGGACCCGCTTGTGCCACGGGTACCGACCATGACAAATTCTTAACGGGCCGGATTGCCGCAGACAAAAGCGGCGCCCGATGCGTTTGGTGCGCGCAAAGCGACCGTCCGCGACAAATTTGGCCCTTAGGCCTGCTTCGCCTCGATGATCGAGCGGCGGATCGCCCGGGTGCGGGTGAACAGATCCTGCAAGATGTCGCCTTCGCCCCAGCGGATCGCGCGCTGCAACGCGGTCAGGTCCTCGCTGAAGCGCTGCAGGATTTCGAGCACGGCCTCGCGGTTGTTCAGAAAGATGTCGCGCCACATCACCGGGTCCGAGGCGGCAATCCGGGTGAAGTCGCGAAAGCCGCTGGCCGAGAACGCGATGACTTCGGATTTGAGGCTTTCTTCGAGGCTGGTCGCGGTGCCGACGATCGTGTAGGCGATCAGGTGCGGCAGATGCGAGGTCATCGCCAGCACCCGATCGTGGTGCGCGGCATTCATCGTGATGACCCGCATGCCAGCGCCTTCCCACATGTGGCCGACTTTGGCGACCGCTGCGGCGTCGGTCTCGGGCAATGGGATCAGGATGCACCAGCGGTCGCGGAACAGCTCGGCGAAACCCGCCTCCGGGCCCGAATGCTCGGTGCCGGCGACCGGGTGGCCGGGGACGAAGTGGACCCCCGGCGGCACATGGGGCCCGAGGTCGCGGATCACCGCTTCCTTGACCGAGCCGACATCGGTCAGGATGGCGCCTGCCTTTAGCGCCGGGCCGATCCGACGGCCGATTTCGGCATAGGCCGAGATCGGCGTCGCGACCACCACCAGATCGGCGCCCGCCGCCGCCTGGGCCGGATCGTTGGTGGTTTCGTCGGCGAGCTCAAGGCGCTCCGCCGCCGCCAGCGTTTCGGAGCGGCGAGCGCAGGCAACGATTGTCGTATCGGGGCTGTCGCGGCGCAAAACGCGGGCCAATGACGAGCCGATCAGCCCGATCCCGATCAGCGCCACCCGGTCGAACAGCGTCTCGCTCATCGCCTACCCATGAATTCGCCGAGCACCGCGGCCACTTTTTCCATCTCAGGGCCCGTGCCGATCGAGATTCGAAGATGCTGCGGCAACCCATAGGCGGCCAATTTGCGGGTCAGGATGCCGTTCTCGCGCAAAAAGTTGAAGGCGGCGTCGGCGTCGCGCCCGGGCTCATCCGGGAACCGCGGCGTGACAAAGTTCGCGACACTTGGCGTCAGCGACAGCCCCAATGCCGCCAGCCGCTCGGAAAGCCACGGCTGCCAATAGTCGTTATGGGCGCGGGCGCGCTTCAGCGCCTCGACATCCTCAAGGGCGGCGATTCCCGCTGCGATCGCCGGCGTCGATACATTGAACGGACCGCGCACCCGGTTCAGCACATCGGCGATCGCCGGCGGGCAGTATGCCCAGCCGAGCCGCAATCCGCCCAGCGCGTAGATTTTCGAGAAGGTGCGCAGCATCACGACATTTTCGGCGCGATCGACGAGCCCGATGCCGGGCTCGTAATCGTTGCGGTTGACGAATTCGGCATAGGCGGCATCGATCGCCAGCACCACCGATGGCGGCAGACCGGCATGCAGTCGTGCGAGTTCCTCGGCACCGAGATAGGTGCCGGTCGGGTTGTTCGGATTGGCCAGAAAAACGATGCGCGTCTTCGGTGTGACGCGGTCGAGGAGCGCGCCGACATCGGCAGTGAGCGCGCGTTCTGGGGCCGGCACCGGGGTGGCACCCACCGACAAGGCGTCGATCGGATAGATCAGAAAGCCGTGCCGGCTGTACAGCATTTCGTCGCCGGGTCCGGCATAAGATCGCATCAAGAGCGCGATCAACTCGTCCGAGCCGGCGCCGCAGACGATCCGCGCCGGATCGAGCCCGTGGCGGCGCCCGATTGCTTCGCGCAGCAGTTCGGCGCTGCCTTCCGGATAGCGGTGGATCTCGTGGGCCAGCGCCTGATAGGCGGCCATCGCTTTCGGGCTCGGTCCGAGCGCGCTTTCGTTCGAGGCGAGGCGGATCGGCCGGGCCACTCCGGCAATCTGGGCTTCGCCGCCGACATAGGGGGCGATGTCGAGAATGCCCGGACGCGGCACCGGGCCGGGTGCGTCAGCCATTTCGGTTCAGCCTTTCAGGCGCCAGCCGAGAGCGCCGCCGCGAACAGCGGCAGGGCGTAGCCGCCGAGCGCGTGCAGGCGGTGCTGAGCGGAGCCGAGCTCGGCGCGCAGGGCGGCAACGCGCGGATCGGCAAGCGCGACAAAACCGTCGAGCTCAACCAGGATGACGGTCTCCTCGCCCTGCCGAGATGCGGCGTAGAAGAAGCAGGCGAGACCCACCGAGGTCACCAGCCGGAGAACCCGCGCCCGGCCGATCTCGGCGGCCGAGCCAAGAGCGAGCCAGCTGCGGTCGGCGCCGGTCTGCTGCTGCGCGCTCCGGCTGATCGCCAGCGCATCGCCGCCCTCGCCGCGCGCATTGCCGCGGGCGCCGAACGGCAGGCGGGCGATGATTCGCGGGGCGTTCTCTTCCGCGGACAGCAGCTCAGGCCACCACGGATCGGGATCGCCTTCATGTGGAATTGGCAGAACACCGACAGCGACGCTGCCTCCGGCGACGGCGCGGATCACCTCTCCGGTCGTGCGATACGCCGACATCGGCGTCTGGCTGCCGTAATGGTCGCGGGCGAGATCCCAGAAGCCCGGCGCTTCGGGCGGAGCAAACACCGCGACCGCGAACCGGGTTTCGAGCCGGACCGTCGCCGCCAGCAGCTCGCGCCAGATGCGCACGACACTCGCGAACGGCAGCGCGCCGCGGTGGCGGGCGGCGAGCCGGCGCAGGATCTGCGCCTCGCGCGCCGGCTGGTAGAACGCCGCATCGCCATCGTTGATGCCGGCGATCTTGCTGGCCGCGACCGCGCCGACGATCTCGGCGCGCTCAATCAGCAGCTCGTGCATCCGGTCGTCGATCTCGTCGATGTGCCGGCGCAAATTTGCGAGATCCGACGGGGGGCTGGGCATGCTCTGGTTCGTGGGTCAGGTCGGGCGCGATCGAGTCACGGCGCGAGGGCCCGACAGTAGTAGAGGGCCGATCGGGCGAAATCAAAGAAAACGTTGACAGCCCCGGCCGCCGATCCCTAGCTAACGCCCCGGAATTGATCTCGCAGATCGTCCATCGCGAAAGCGGCCGGCCGCCGCGGAACCGGGTTGTAGAGAACCTTCGTGCAGACTGTCGCATTTCCCCGCCTGCGCTCGCGTTCGGAGCAGGACTGGCCCGGCCGGCGATTGTTGGTGCGTGAGCCGCTGCCGCTCGATTGCGGCGTCGAGCTCGGCCCGTTCACGATCGCCTATCAGACCTACGGCACCCTCAATCGGGACCGGTCGAACGCGATCCTCGTCTGCCATGCGCTGACCGGCGACCAGTACGCCGCCGACCCGCACCCGATCACCGGCAAGCCCGGCTGGTGGGAGAGCCTGATCGGCCCCGGCCGGGTGCTCGACCCCGGGCGCTATTTTCTGATCTGCGCCAATGTGCTGGGCGGCTGCATGGGGACCACCGGCCCGCAGGACATCGACCCGGCCACCGGCGAGCCCTGGGCGCTGTCGTTCCCGGTCATCACCGTGCGCGACATGGTTCGCGCCCAGAAGCGCCTGATCGAGCATCTCGGCATCGACAGCCTGTTCTGTGTGATCGGCGGCTCGATGGGCGGCATGCAGGTGCTGCAATGGGCAGCAAGCTATCCCGAATGCGTCTTTGCCGCGGTGCCGATCGCCGCGGCGGCGCGCCACTCGGCCCAGAACATTGCCTTTCACGAGGTCGGACGGCAGGCGATCATGGCCGACCCGGAATGGTGCGGCGGGCGCTATCTCGCCCTCGGCCGCAAACCGGCGCGCGGTCTGGCGGTCGCGCGCATGGCAGCGCACATCACCTATCTTTCGGAAGCAGCGCTGCACCGCAAATTCGGCCGCAATCTGCAGGACCGCCGCGCAATAACCTACGGCTTTGACGCGGATTTTCAGGTCGAAAGCTATCTGCGCCATCAGGGCAGCACCTTTGTCGACCGCTTCGACGCCAATTCCTATCTCTACATTACCCGGGCGATGGATTATTTCGATCTCGCGGCCGAGCACGATGGCGCGCTGGCGAGCGCCTTCGCCGGCATGCGTTCGCGGTTCTGCGTGATCTCGTTTACCAGCGATTGGCTGTTCCCGACCTCGGAGAGCCGCGACTTGGTGCACGCGCTGAATGCGGTGGCGGCCAATGTCAGCTTTGTTGAGATCGCGACTGAAAATGGCCATGACGCTTTTCTGCTGCACGAGCCCGAGCTGTTCGCGACCTTGCGCGGCTTTTTGGCTGGCTGCGCCGAGCATCGCGGCCTGACCCGCTAGCGGCGCTGCGACCGCGATGGCGGCTCCCCTGAGCCTCGACCGGGCCGAGACGCGGCCGGTGCTGCCGAGCCCGGCGGCCTCGATGGGCGAGCTGCGGCAGGATTTGCGGCTGATCGCCGAAATGATCGAGCCGGGCGCGCGGGTGCTCGACATCGGCTGCGGCGACGGCGCGCTGCTCGCCTATCTGGCGCGGCACAAGCAGGTCGATGGGCGCGGCATCGAGCTCTCCCAATCCGGCGTCAACGCCTGTGTCGGCCACGGCCTCTCGGTGATCCAGGGCGATGCCGACCGCGACCTCGACGCCTATCCGGCGGGCGCCTTCGACGTCGTCGTGCTGAGCCAGACCTTGCAGGCGACGCGGCAGCCGCGCCGCGTCGTCGAAGCGCTGGTCCGCATCGGCCGGCGCGCGATCGTCTCGTTCCCGAATTTCGGCTTCTGGCGGATTCGCCTGCACCTGATGCTGCGCGGCCGGATGCCGATGTCGCAGCTCTTGGCGCACCCTTGGTACGAGACGCCGAACATTCACCTGTGCACGATCCGCGATTTTGCCGCGCTGTGCGACGAGCTCGGGGTCACTGTCGAGCGCCGTGTGACCTTGAACCGGCACGGCCGGCCTTCGCTCGACCCGCACGGCCGCCTCGCCAATCTCCTGGCCGAGCAGGGAGTCTTTGTCCTGTCCAGCGATGCTAGCCGAGCGGCTGCACCTCACTGACGCCCGACGCGGTGCGACAGCCCGTGTGTCGCCGGCGCATAGACAAAGCGCCGCCGCGGTGCGTGCGCAGCGGCCGGCTTGGCATAGATTTGCTTGGTCGCCTCGATCAGCACGACCCCGGCAAAGCGCGGGAACCAGCGCTTGCCAACCCTCTCCCAGGCCGGGGCCGAGCGCAGGACCATGCGGTCGCCGGCCGGGGGGACGAACAGCGCGGTGTCGGTCGCAATCGGGGTGAACAGCTCCTCGCGCAGCAGCTGCGAGAGCTGAGACATCGTATAAGGCCGGCCGGAGCCGAACGGGGTGCGATCGAGCCGCGCCCAGATGCCGCGCCGGTTGGGGGCGACGATCAATAGCCGGCCGCCCCCGGCCAGCACCCGCCAGATTTCTTTCAGCATCGGTCCCGCGGGCTCGCTGGTCTCCAGCGCGTGGACCACCAGCACCCGGTCGATCGAATAATCGGCGAAGGGCAATTCGCCCTCCTCGGCGAGGGCGACGAGGTTGCGCCCGTCGGGCGGCCAGCCGAGCACCCCCTGCGAGGCCGGCATCAACACCATCGTTCGCTCGGTCTCGAGCGCAACTGCGGACAGAAACGGGGTCGGGTAGCCGATGCCGAGCAGCCGGGTGCCGCGCAGATCGGGCCAGATGCGGCGGATCGCGCGACGGATCATGCGGCGCGCGACCTGCCCCAGCCCGGTCAGATAAAAGTCGCGCAGATCGATCACGTCGCTCGCCATCGCCCGATCCTATCATGGCGTCCCGCCGATGTTTCCACAGGCGGTCGCTGCCGGCGCTGTCGATCGGAGCGGGTGATCGCAGACCTCGCCGCGCGCGCTGCCGTCGCTATTCGCGGGCTGGGCGAAGTTGCGTCGGCCGCGTCGGCGGGCTAGGTTGCGCCTCGCGGCGCCATGAGGCGTACCCGGATTGAGGAGGTCGGTTGATGAGCCTATCCCTTGAGCAGCTTTCGGCGGGATGTCACGACGCGCTCGCCGCCGATCCTGGAGTGGGTGGCCGGCACAAGGTATGCGCGCTGATCCAGCAGGCCCTCAAAGACGAGAAATTCATTGCCGCGCATCTTGGCGACGATGTGCCCGAGCGTAAGATCATCTACGAGGATCCGGAGCTCGGCTTTTGCATTCTCGCCCATGTCAATCACGGCGCCCGGGAGAGCAAGCCCCACGATCACGGGCCGACCTGGGCGATTTACGGCCAGGCCGAAGGCGAGACGATGATGAGCGACTGGGAGCTGGTCGAGCCGGGCGCCGAAGACAAGCCCGGCCGGGTGCGGCTCGTCAGGCAATATTCGCTGACCCCCGGCATGGCTCACGTGTACAACGAGGGTGATCTGCATTCGCCGCGCCGCAACGGGCCGACCCGGCTGATCCGGGTCGAGGGCCGCAATGTCGAGAAGATCAGGCGGCTGACTTACGAAGCGATCTGATCCGGCGCTTGCCCGCGCTCGGCCAGCGGCGGGGGATCATCAGGTTGGAATTGGAGGGCGCCCCCGGGGGCGCCCTCTCTTGTTCCAGCGTGTTGCTACGAGCCTGGCGGGGGCGGGGGCGGGGGCGGAGGCGGTGCTCCAGCTGACGGCGGGGGCGGGGGCGCCCCGGTCGGCGGGGCTCCGCCCTCGACGATCTCGACGCGCCGGTTCTGCGGCTCGCGCACGCCCGGAGGGGTCGGCACGCGAAGATCGTTTTGGCCCTGCCCGCTGACCGTCAGGTCGGCCTGCGGCACGCCCTGCTGCTCCATCGCGGAGGCGACGCTTTGCGCGCGGCGTTCCGAAAGCTGCTGGTTGTAACCGGGCGAGCCGGAGGTGTCGGTGTACCCCGTCACTTGTACCGTGCTCGGCCCTCCGGCCTTGAAGTTGGTGACCGCGGCCTGCACGATCTGATCGCCTTCCGGGGTCAAGCTGGCGCTGTCCCAAGGGAAGAACACGGTAAAGGTGGTTTGCGGCGGCGGTGGTGGCGGTGGCGGTGGGGCCGCAGCGACCGGGGGCGGCGGCGCGGGCTGTGCACAAGCGACAAGAGCAAGGAGTGAGCAGAGCAGTAAGAGGCGTTTCATCTGTTCCTCCGGCAGTTGAGTGGCGCAGGATATGTGAAATCAGTCGATCGTACCAGCCGCAAAACGCCCCTTTTCCGCAACCGGCTGGATTTTGCGGCGCGGCGAATTCCCGCACTAATGCACAGCCTAGGTCATGGCGCCGCCAAAAGGTGACGTCACGTGATAACCCTCTGCCCGGACCCGTGCTATGTACCGGCCATCGCGCAGGCTGACTGGGCAGTTTTCGTGCCAAAACCGTTGTGCCGAATCGGGATCGATGTGGGCGGCACCAACACCGATGCAGTATTGCTCGCCGACGGTGCGATCGTGCACGCGGTCAAGACGCCGACCACCGAAGACGTCACGACCGGCATCGTTAATGCGCTCGGCGCGGTCTATGCACATTCCGGAGCCGCGGCCGGGGCGATTGATGCTGTCGTGATCGGCACCACGCATTTCGTCAACGCGGTGGTGCAGCGGCAGGGGCTCAGCCCGGTCGCGGCGGTGCGCATCGGGCTGCCGGCCGCCGCCTCGCTGCCGCCGTTCTGCGACTGGCCCGCGGACCTCGCGGAGCTCACTCGCGGCGAGGTGTTCATGCTCGAAGGCGGCCACGATTACGATGGCCGCCCGATCGTGCCGTTTGACGAGAGTGGGATGCGCCAAGCGGCGCGGCGGATCCGAGAAAGCGGCATTCGCTCGGTGGCGGTGGCTGCGATCTTTTCGCCAATCGATCCCTCTTGCGAAGAGCGGGCCGCCGCAATTCTGCGCGAGGAGTGCCCCGACGCCACCATCACCCTGTCGCGCGATCTCGGCCGCATCGGCCTGCTCGAGCGGGAGAATGCCGCGTTGCTCAACGCCGCGCTGGTCGATCTGGCGCGGTCGACAATCGCCGGCTTCGCCGCGGCGATCGCGGCGAGCGGGATCATGGCGCCGCTCTATTTGACCCAGAATGACGGGACGGTGATGGCGGCCGAAATCGCGGCGGCGCTGCCGGTGACGAGCTTTGCCTCGGGAGCAACCAATTCGATGCGCGGCGCCGCCTTTTTGTCGGGCCTCGCCGACGCGCTGGTGGTCGATGTCGGCGGCACTTCGACCGATGTTGGCCAGCTGCACCGGGGCTTCCCGCGGGAGGCGAACTCGGTCGTCGAGATCGGCGGGGTACGCACCCTGTTCCGCATGCCCGATCTTTTTTCGATCGGGCTCGGCGGCGGCAGCATCGTCGAACTTGAGCCGCTGTCGGTCGGGCCGAAGAGCGTCGGCTATCGGCTCGTTCGGGACGCGCAGGTGTTTGGCGGCGCCGCCTTGACCGCAACCGACGCGGCGGTCGCCGCCGGCATCGTGCGGATCGGCGACCCTGCCGCGGTGGCGCAGCTTCCGCGCGAACTCGTGCGATCCGTTCTCGCCTCGACGCAAGAAAAGATCGAGGACGCGGTCGATCGGATCAAGATCGCAGCCGGCGATCAGCCGCTGATCGCGGTTGGCGGCGGTGCGTTTCTGGTGCCCGATCGTCTCGCCGGCGTTTCGCAGGTGATCCGGTTGCCGCATGGCGACTGCGCCAATGCGGTCGGGGCGGCGACCGCCCAGGTCAGCGGCGAGACCGACCAGATCTATCGCGACCTCGACCGCAAGGAGGCGATCGCCACGGCCGAGGCGCAGGCGACGGAGCGTGCGGTCGCTGCCGGCGCCGATCGCGCCAGCCTCGAGACCGTCGATATTGAAGACATGCCGCTCGCCTATCTGCCGGGCAACGCGCTTAGGGTGCGGGTGCGCGTCGCCGGCGAGATGCGCGCGAGGCGACCTGCCGGCGAGGCCGGATGAGCCTGCGCGCCGAGATTGTCCGTCTCGGGACGCGCTGGCTGTTGAAGGGCAGGGGCGCCGGCACCGGCGCCCCCGAGCGACGGCGGCGCATTGCGGCCGCCGGCCGCCTTGTCCCGTCGCCGCCGCCGACCACGCGGACTACTGGGGTTGAGGCCGGCGGGGTTGCCGCGGAATCGGTCGCCGCTGCCGCTTCGCAAGACGATCGCCATATCCTGTACCTGCATGGCGGCGGATTTGCGATCGGCTCGGCTTCGCTCTATCGCCATCTGACATGGCGGCTCTCGGCCGCAGCGCGGGCGCGCCTGCTGGCGATCGACTACCGGCTGGCGCCTGAGCACCCGTTCCCCGCGGCGCTCGACGATGCGCTCGCGGCCTATCGCTGGCTGCTGAGTCAAGGCGCCGACCCCAGGCGGGTCGCGGTGATCGGCGATTCGGCCGGCGGCGGGCTGGTCTTCTCGCTGCTGCTCAGATGCCGCGACGAGCGCCGCTTGCCGTTGCCGGCGTGTGCGGCGGCCCTGTCGCCATGGACCGATCTGGCGCTGAGCGGGGCGTCGCTGCGGGTCAACGCCCGCGCCGATCCGTTTATCGATGCGTCGGACATGCCGCTGCTCGCCGGCTGGTATCTCGCCGGGGCCGATCCGCGCAACCCTTATGCCTCGCCGCTCTACGGCGATCCGCACGGCCTGCCGCCGACCCTGATCCAGGTCGGCAGCGACGAGGTTTTGCGTGACGATGCGACCCGCATGGCCGACCGCATGCGCGCGGCCGGGTGTGAGGTGGTGCTCGAAATCTGGCCGCGCATGCCCCATGTCTGGCAGCTGTTCGCCGAGGTCATGCCCGAGGCGCGGCGCGCCATCGCTGGGATTGGAGCATTCGTGCGCCAGCGCACCGAGATCACGACGGGCTAGCCGACATTCGCCGGCCGCCGCCGACGATCAGGGCGCCTAACGGCAGCCGGCGCAGCGCGGCGGTGGTCGTCCAGCTCAACAGCACGGTGCAAACGAACACGGCGGCAGCTTTAACCACCGCCGGCAGGCCCACCGGCAAAAAAGCATATTGCAGCCAGACGACAAAGAGGTAATGCACGAGGTACATGCCATAGGCATTGCGGCTCAGGCTGCTGAGCCAGGCGCCCTGCTTGGCGGCGAGCCGCAGCACTAGGGCCAGCACGCAAAAGCAGCTGGCAAAGCAGGCCAGCACGTAGCTCAAATCGTCAAGCGCCCGCACGCCGAGCGGCGCGCGGCCCTTGTAGCTGACCACTATCGCGGTCAACCCCAGCCACAGCATGAACGATCCGAGGGCGCTGGCGAGCCAGACCGGCGAGCGCTTCGCCAGCGCCCCGTCCGGCCCGAACAGCCCGCGCTCGATGCCATGGGCGCCGATCCCGGCGCCGGCAAAGAAATAGACCGCGTAAAGCAGCGGGCGGCTCTTCTGAAACGCGAACGGACCGAACTGCAACCACGGCTCCGGGCCAAAGACGAGGGCCAGCGGCACATAGGCGAGGGCGGCGAGGGTTAAAAGGCCGGCGAAATAGGCAAACGGCCTCGCCGCCGCGCCCGACAGCCGGCCGAGCCAATCGCCCCAGTGAGGCGCTATTCGGTGAACGCCCGTGGCGACGAGATCGGCGGCCAGCAGCAGCCACAAAAACCACATCGGCCCGCTCGGCCAGAACGGCAAGTCGCGAAAATGGTGCCAATATGCGGCAACGCCCGGATCGACCGCCGTCTGCAGATAGGTCGGGTAGTTGGCGACCGGCATCAGCAACGCCACCACCACCGCGAACGGCACGCCGAGCCGCAGGAGCCGCCCGCCGAGGAATTGCGGCACCCCCCTGCGTTTCAGGCTCGGCCACACGAACAGGCCGGACAGAAAAAAGAAAAGGCTCATCAGAAACAAATCCTGCCAGGCGCAGAACAGGTCGAGACCCAGCCACCGGTGGCTGTCGACGATCGGAAAGGCGCGCCAGGAGTAAGGCGGGCCGTCGAAAGGAAACGGGTCGGGCGGCAGAAAGCTGAGATAAGCGAGGCAGGAATGGAACGCCAGCACCAGCAGGATCACATAGGCCCGCAAATTGTCGAGCGCCAAGCTCGCGCGCCCGGGCCGCGCGCGGGCGGCCGCCGGGCCGCTCATTGCTGCAGCTCGGATTCGGCCGGCTCTTTGGCGCGCTCGCCGGCATTATCTGACGCGGCGGCGGCCGGGGACCGCTGAGCGGTGGAAAGCCCACGGCTTGGCAAGGCAAATGCCGGCGGCCGCTGGCGCCGGGGCGGCCCCATCAGCGCCGGCTGGAACAGCACCGCCGCGCACATCGTGCAGAGCAACGCCAGCGCCATCAGCTCACCCATGCTCGAAGTGCCGGGATCGCTCGACATCCACAGGCTGCCAAAGGCCGTGGCCGTGGTCATCGCGCTGAAGATCACGGCCCGGGTCAAGGTCGATTGCACCAGCGCGGTCCTGCCGCTGCGCCAAGCCATAATGTAATAGATCTTGAAGGCGACGCCGACGCCGAGCAGCAACGGCAGCGCGATCACGTTGGCAAAGTTCAGCGGGAGGCCGAGCACAACGCTCAATTCCAAGGTCACGACCCCGGCTACGAGCAGCGGCACCAGGGTCAAGAGCACATCGATGGGTCGGCGCAAGGTGATCCACAACAACAGCGTGATCGCCGCCAGCGCAAAGATCCCGGCCTCGACAAAGGCGCGCACGACGGTGTTGCCCGCCTCGTACAGCAACACCGCCGGGCCGGTGGCGGCGGGCGCCACCGCCAGCACCGCAGTCACGAAGTGGCGCAGCACCGCGGTGTTGTCCGGATCGCCCTGCGGCAGCACCTGGACCCGGGCCCGACCGTCGGCGGTTACCCAGGCCCGCTTCAGATTGGCCGGGATCGTGTCGCCGGTGATGCGCTGCGGCTGAAGCGCTTGCCGCAAATCCGCGAGCGAGGTGCGCAGCGGCTGGGCGATGGCGGCGCTCGCGCGCTGGCGCGCCGCGGGGGCGGCTTTGCTCAATTTGAGCAGCAACGCGGCCAGCCTCCTTGCCGCCTGCGCCCCCGAACCGTGGTGGTTTCCGGCGGCCTGCGTCAAGGCGGCGGCGGTCGAGGACAATGCTTCGATCAACTGCCCGTCGGTGGGCGCGGGCTTGACCTCTTTCGGATGGAGCAGCGGCTCGATCGTCGCGGCCGCCTTCCGGATCAGCGCCAGCTTATGGCCCTGATCGCTGGGCACCAGACTGTCGAGGGTGGTGGCGCCAGCGACTTGCCGGAGCGACGACAGCCGCCGGGCCAGCGCGTTTGCGGAATCGAGGTTGCGGGTCATGACCTCGATCGCATTGGCCCCGATTTGCGGGTCGCGGCGCAATTCGAGAAAGGTCGCGACCGAGGGCGCTTTCGGGTCGCGAAGGTGCAGCGGGTTGAAGTCGAAGCGCAGATGGAGCAGCAGCGGCGAGGCGGCCAGCACCGCGACCGCGGTGATCATCAGCACCGGGAATCGGCGCCGCGCTAAAAAGCGGTCGACCGGGGCCAATGCCGCAAACCCCATCGGGCGCCGCTCGGCGGGCGGCTTTAGCACCGCCAGCAGAGCCGGCAGCAAGGTGACGCTGGCCAGAAGCGCAACTCCCATGCCAATTCCGGCAATCTCGCCGAGCTCCGAAAGCCCGCGGTAATCGGTCGGCACAAACGAGGCGAACCCGGCCGCGGTTGCCGCCCCGGCCAGCGCCAGCGGCGCCCCGGCCTTTCTTGCCGCGCTGAGGAAAGCCCAGCGCAGATCGCCCAATTCATGTCGCTCCTCGCGGTAGCGGACGCTGAACTGAATGCTGAAATCGATGCCGAGCCCGATAAACAGCACGAAAAACGCGACCGAGATCAGATTGAGTGCGCCCACCAGCATCAGCCCGAGCGCTGCGGATACCGCGAGCCCTGCGGCGATGCTGACGACCACGGCCAGAATGATCCGGCCCGAGCGCAGCGCCAGCCACAGGATCAAAAAGACGGCGCAGAGCGACACGGCGGCGTTGAGGCCGGCATGTTTGGTCAATGTGGCAAAGCCATCGTCGTTGATCGGCACCAGCCCGGTTTGCCGCACCCGGGCTTGGTAATCCTGGCCGAGCTGTAGGGCGCGGGCGGTGCGGGCGATCGCGTCGGTCGCGGCGCGGCCCGGCTCGAGCGCATGATAGTCGAGGACCGGCTCGACCTCGAGAAAGCGGCGCAGCTCGGCCGGAGCGGGAGCGTGGCCGCTAGCCAGGGCGCGCCACGAAAAGTCGGCCGGGCGGCCGGCCAGCGCGGCCTGCGCGGTGTGAGCCGCCATGTCAAGTGGCCGGGTCAGAGCATCGAGCGGGATCACCCCGCCTTCGACGCCGGCGAGGCCCATCGACAGCGCGTCGAGCGCTCCGCGCAGGCTCGGATCGGCGCTCAAGCTGCCGAGCAGCGGGCCGGCCCTGGTCAGGCCCGCTGTCAGTCGCGCCACCTTGCCCGTCGGCAAGTACAACAAGCCATTATGCTCGAAAAAGCTGCCGCTTTGCGGCTGGCGCACCGTGCGGATATGGTCTTTCTGCATGGCGAGGCCGGCGGCGAGCTTGCTGGTCGCTTCCTCGACCCCCTCCGGCGTCGGCGCGTCGACCACCACGACGATGCCCGGTTGCGGAAACGCCCGCATATAGTTAAACGCACGTTGCGCCCAAGGCAGGTCCGGTGGAAACAACGCTTTCGTGTCGGTCATCACCGCAAAATGCTGCGCCGCGTAGACGGTGCAGAGCGCCGCCAGCATCGCCGCCGCAACGATGACCAGCCATGCCCTTCGGGTGCAGACATCGACGACACGAAGAATGGATGATCTGAGCATCTCGTCGCCCGGTATCGGCCTGATTTGCTTCATGCAAGCACGCAGCGACGGCCGGCCGATCCGTTCCTTGTAGTGGCGTTACATCGAAAACCGTCAAAGATGTCGTCCCGTTCCCGATCGGGCCGCTTCATCGAGCAGGCAGCAAAACTCAACACGAAAATGCCCGAATCCTTGTCGGTGATACGGTGGGTGGAACAGGAGGCCTGGGTGCGGCCGACGATTTTCGTGGCTTTGGCGATGCTGATGCTGCCGATCGCGGCACTTGCGCGCGACACCGGCGAAACATTCAATTTTGCGATATTGCGAAATGGCGTTCGGATCGGAACCAACACTATTTCCATTCGCTGCGACGGCCCGAGCACCCGGGTCGGGATTTTTACGTCGATCGCCGTAAAGATTGGGTTTCTCACCCTCTATCGGTTCGATCAGACAGAGACCGAACACTGGGTCGGTGGCCGCTTTGTCTCGATGGTGTCGAGGACCGATGACGACGGCGCCGTACATCACGTCAGCGCCGAGGCCGAGCGCGGGGCGCTGTCGGTCACCGCGGACGGAAAGACCAAGCAGATGGCCGGAAACTTGCTGCCGTCGAGCCTGTGGAACGTCGCGCTGGCGCGCCAGACATCGGCGCTCAGCACAGTCGATGGCAAGTTGATGCGGATCGCGGTCACCGATCGGGGCGCCCAGGACCTGCCCGCGCCGGGGCATCAGATCGCGGCCCACCGCTATTCGCTGCGCGGCCTGTTTTCGCAGGACGTCTGGTATGACAGCCGCGGCGATCTGGTCAGATTGCAGCTGCGCGGCAGCGACGGGTCGACAATCGTCTACCAGCCGGTCTCGCCGTAGCCGCGGCGTGGGCCGAGACCTTGCCCTTCTATCGCGGCTCGCCGATTGGCGGCATCAGCAGCACCGCCGAGGCGTCAAGAGCGGCGTCGATGCGCTGCTGCAACGGCGCCGCCGCCTCGACCGCGCGCCCGAGGGCGCTCACGCCGGGGCCGTTGTCGTCGTCCCCTTGGCCGGTGAGGCGGTTGTAGAGGAATTCGGCCAGCCCTTCCTCGGGCGGAAAGAGCTTGAGCTCGATCGGCGCGCCCTGCGCGATTCCGGCCGCCTTCCGGGCCAGCCGCAACGCCACTTCGTAGCCGCCGAGCGCATCGACGAGGCCGTGTGCCTTGGCTTCCTCGCCCGTCCACACCCGGCCTTTGGCGATCGCCTCGACTTGATCGGCGGTCATGTGCCGGCCCGAAGCTACATGCGCCTTGAAGCCCTGGTAGCTGGCGTCGAGAAATGCCTCCAGGCGCGAGCGCGCGAACGGTGAAAACGGGGAGGTGGCGCTCGACATCGACGCATTGGCGCCGAACGCGGCCGCATCGGTTGAAATCCCGATCTTCTTCAAGAGGCCGGCGAGAACCAGCTTGCCGCCGAGCACCCCGATCGAGCCGGTCAGGGTGGCCGGCTCGGCCACGATCTTGTCGGCTGGGGCGGCGATGTAATAGCCGCCCGAGCCGGCGACATCGCCCATCGACACGATGACCGGCTTGCCACGCTCGCGGGCGAAGACGACATCGCGCCAGATCGTCTCCGACGCTACGACCGAGCCGCCCGGGCTGTCGATGCGGAACAGGATCGCGCGCACCTTGGGATCGCGAACGGCGTCGCGAAAGGCCCGCGTGATCCGGGACGCAGCCATCTCGTCCGGGGGCGCCAAAAGACCCGCCGACCCGTTGCCGCTCACGATCAGCCCCGAACCGTAAATCAGCGCGATCCTGGCACCCTGGCGATGCGGGCGCGTTGCGCGGGCGAGATAGGTCGGCAGGCTGACGATCTCCGCATCAGATCCGGCGCGCTTATGGGCCGCGGCGATCACCTCGTCGCGATAGCCGAGCCGGTCGACGAGCTTGGCCTTGAGCGCCTCGCCGGCGAGAAACGGCCCGCGGTCGATCAGCGCCCGCACTGTCTGCGGCGACAGCCTGCGACCCTCGGCGATGCCGTCGACGACCTGGCCGCCGAGCGAGGACAAGAGATCCTCGACCTGCTCGCGGCCGGGCGGCGTCATCTGAGTCTCGGTCAGAACGTTGGCGGCGGTCTTGTAGCGTCCGCGATGATCAAACTCGGCGACGACTCCCAACAGGTCGAGCGTGCCTTTGACAAAAGGGGCGTCGGAATAAAGCCCGGTCAAGCCGACGCTGCCCATCGGCTGCAGCCAGATCCGGTCGAACGCGCTCGCCAGATAATAGGGGCGAGTGCCGTCGCCGAACTCGCCAAAGCTGTCGGCAAAAGCGATCGCGAACTTGCCCTTGGCGCGAAACGCGGTGATCGCGTCGCGCACCTGCTGCACCTTGGCAAGGCCGAGCTCGTCGTCGCCGACGCGGGCGAGCAGGCCCTTGACCCGCGGATCGGCCCCGGCGGCTTCAAGCGCATCGAGGAAATCGCGCAGGCTGGGCTTGCCGCCGGCGACGAGCCTGAGCCAGCCCGTTTCGCCCCCTCCCTCGGCGAGGCCCTGCGTCAGATCGACCGAGAGGATGATCTTGCCGGGCAAGGGCGGCGTGCTCGGGCGCAACCGCACGACCACCACGGTGACGGCGATGACCAGCAGGACCGCCAGCACTCCGATCGCAGCAAAGAACCCGACCAGCAGACGGCGCATATGCTAGACGGCGGCGCCGAGCGCGCGATGGCGCAGCAGGTGATCGGCGAGCACGCAGGCGACCATCGCCTCGCCGACCGGGACCGCGCGGATGCCGACGCACGGGTCATGGCGGCCGTGCGTCGCGATCTCAACCTCGTTGCCGTCCACGTCCACGGTGCGCATCGGCGTCAGGATCGAGCTGGTCGGTTTGACCGCGAAGCGGGCGACGATGTCCTGCCCGGTCGAGATTCCGCCGAGGATGCCGCCGGCGTTGTTCGACAGGAAAACGACCCGGCCGTCCGACATGCGCATCTCGTCCGCGTTGTCCTCGCCCCGGAGCGCGGCGGCGGCGAACCCAGCTCCGATCTCCACACCCTTGACCGCGTTGATCGTCATCAGCGCGCGGGCGAGATCGCCGTCGAGCTTGTCGTAAACGGGCTCGCCGAGCCCGGGCGGCACACCGCTGGCGACGATCTCGATGACCGCCCCGGCCGACGAGCCGGACTTACGCACGCCATCGAGGTAGTCGGCCCAGTTGAGCGCCATCGCCGCGTCGGGGCACCAGAACGGGTTGTCCTCGACCGCCCGCCAATCCCAGGCTTGGCGATCGATCCGATGCGGCCCGAGCTGCACCAGCGCGCCACGAATGGCCACTGTAGGCCCGAGGATTTGCCGTGCAACAGCGCCGGCGGCGACCCGCGACGCAGTCTCGCGCGCCGAGGCCCGGCCGCCGCCGCGGTAATCGCGCACTCCGTATTTCTTCCAATAGGTGTAGTCGGCATGGCCGGGGCGAAACCGGTCAGCGATGTTGCGATAGTCCCGCGAGCGCTGATCGGTGTTTTCGATCATCAGCTGGATCGGGGTCCCGGTCGTCACCCCATCAAACACGCCGCTGATGATGCGTACGAGGTCTTCCTCGCGGCGCTGCGTGGTAAAGCGCGACTGGCCGGGCTTGCGCTTGTCGAGCCAGCGCTGGATGTCGGGCTCGGCCAATGGCAGGCGCGGCGGCACGCCATCGACGACGACACCGATCGCCGGCCCATGGCTTTCGCCCCAGGTGGTAAAGCGAAACAGAGTGCCGAACGTGTTGCCTGCCATGAGCGACGCTACCAATCCATCGTCATTCCCGCGAAAGCGGGAACCCAGGAGGCCAGCGCCTCGCCCGCTGTCCCGGACCTCCGCTTTCGCGGGGGCGACGCTGAATGGAGGTTCAAATTAAGGGTCAAAGATTTCGCTTCCGTCACACCACTGAGATATCGGGCGCGTCCACGGCTTTCATCCCAACCACATGATAGCCGCAATCGACGTGGTGAACCTCGCCGCTCACTCCGGCCGAGAGGTCGCTCAACAGATAAACCCCGGCGCCGCCGACATCCTCGATCGTGACGTTGCGCTTCAGCGGCGAGTTGTACTGGTTCCATTTGAGGATGTAGCGGAAATCCCCGATCCCGGAGGCGGCAAGCGTCCGGATCGGCCCCGCCGAAATCGCGTTGACGCGGATATCCTGGCCGCCGAGATCGACGGCGAGATAGCGCACGCTGGCTTCGAGAGCGGCCTTGGCGACCCCCATGACGTTATAGTTCGGCATAACCCGCTCGGCGCCGTAATAGGTCAAGGTCAACAGGCTGCCGCCACTGCTCATCAACGGCGCTGCGCGCCGACATACATCGGTGAATGAAAAGCAGGAAATGTCGAGCGTGCGCGCGAAATTCTGCCGCGTCGTATCGAGGTATCTTCCCCTGAGCGCGTTCGGGTCGGTGCTGCCGATCGCATGAACCGCGAAATCGAGCCGGCCCCAGCGCTCGCTTAAAGCCGCAAACACGGCGTCGAGGCTCCGCTCGTCGGCGACGTCGCATTCCATGACGAAGTCGCTGCCGGCGCTCTCGGCGAGCGGCCGCACCCGCCTGCCGAGCGCCTCGCCCTGGTAGGTGAAGGCGAGGGCGGCGCCATGATGGTGCAAAGCCTTGGCGATGCCCCAGGCGATCGAGCGCTCGTTGGCGACCCCCATGATCAGGCCCTGCTTGCCAGCCATCAGCGGCATGGTCATCCCCATTTCTCGCGGCCGAGCCGATCCTACACGAGCCGATCCTACACGAGCCGGCGGGCGAGAGCCATTGCCGGGCCCTCCCTCGGCTCGGTGCTGGCGCGGTCGCGGCAGGCAACGGATAATTGCCGAATCGGCAGGTGTTGACCAGATGGACGCTGCGAGGGTTCCGGAATGATGCCGGTAGCAGGAGAGAGCCGGGCGAGAAGGGGCGGCAGCGTGCGGCGGACGGCGGCGCGCGCGGGCGGCTTTGTCGTCTATTCGCTGCGCCGGTTCAACGCCGACGGCTGTTTTGCCGCCTCCGGCGCGCTGAGCTATACGGCACTGGTTTCGCTGGTGCCGCTCGCCGCCATCGCGCTGGGCTCGCTGTCGGTGTTTCCAATCTTCGAGCAGGTGCACGACGAGCTTTTGGCGTTGATCTTCAGAAATTTTGTGCCGTCGATCGGCGAGCAGGCGGCCTGGTGGTTTCGCGCCTTTACCAACTCGGCGGCGCAGACGACGGCGATCGGCGTTATCGGCATCGCCGGCACCGGAGTGCTGCTGCTGGTCACGGTCGAAGACCAGCTGAACGTGATTTGGCGGGTCACCTCGCCGCGCCCGTGGGGGCAGCGCGTCCTCGCCTATTGGGCCTTGATTACCCTCGGCCCGCTGTTCGTCGGCCTCAGCTTCTCGCTGTCGACCTATTTCGAGATCGCCGCGCGGCATGCCGGGTTTGGCCAGCAGGCGTTTCAGTGGATGGAGAGCGGCTGGCTGCATGGGCTGGCGCGAGCGGTGCCGGCGTTGCTCGAATTCGTCGCCTTCACCCTGCTCTATTGGCTGATCCCCAATTGCGCGGTACGCTGGCGCGATGCCGCTTTCGGCGCGCTGATCGCGACCGTGGCGATCGAGATCCTGAAGGTTGGATTTACGATCTATATCGGCGCCATGTCATATTATCAGACCGTTTACGGTGCGCTCGCGGCGATCCCGATTTTTTTGCTTTGGATGTATATTTCATGGATGGCGGTGCTGCTCGGCGCGGAAACCGCCGCGGCCTTGCCGCATTGGCGGATCGATCGACGCATCGGCGAAATCTCGTCGGGCGGGGTCAAGCTTGGGCTGAGCCTGGCCTTGATTGCCGCGCTGGCGCGGGCGCAACGCTCGGGCGCGGTGTTGACGACGGCGGCGCTCGCCGTCGAGCTCGGGGTCGCGACAACCGTGGTCGACGAGCATCTGAAGCCGCTCACCGCCGCCGGTTTCGCCGCGCACACGCAGGGAGGCAACTGGGTGCTGGCGTGGAACCCCGAGACTGCCACCCTTCGTGACCTTTACGAGGCCGTGAATCTGCCATTTGCCGGCAGCTGGCTCAATCCAATGCCGGCGCCGTGGCAGCGGCAGGTCGCCGCGGCAATGGAGCGGATCATCGGGGCCGAGGCGATAGCGATGCAGATGACGATCGCCTCGTTGATCGTCGACACCCCCGATGATAGCACGAAACCGCGCGGCCGCTGGCGTTCGGCCGAGGCGGCCCGGGCGGAAATCGGCTCGAAATAGCGGAAGAGGGGGCGGATGATGGAAGAGATCGCCGATGCCGAGCCGCTGGCGGTTTTCGCGCGCTGGTATGCCGAGGCGGTGGATCGCGAGCCCGATGCCAGCGCCATGACGCTCGCCACCGCGACGCGCGACGGGCGGCCCTCGGCGCGCGCGGTTCTGCTCAAGGGGTGTGACGCGCGCGGCTTTGTCTTCTACACCAATTTGGAGAGCCGCAAATCGACGGAGCTGCTCGACAACCCGCGGGCCGCGCTGTGCTTTCTGTGGAAGGCGCTGCGCCGCCAAGTGCGGATTGAAGGCGGCGTCGGCCCGGTTGCCGGGGCGGAGGCGGATGAGTATTTCGCCAGCCGCGCCCGCGACAGCCGGATCGGCGCCTGGGCCTCGGACCAGTCGCGCCCGCTCGCCAGCCGCGCCGAGCTCGAGCGCCGGGTCGACGAGGTCGCCCGTCGGTTTGGCGAGGGCGAGGTGCCGCGCCCACCCTCCTGGTCGGGATTTCGCGTGATGCCGCAGCGGATCGAGTTCTGGCAGGAGAGACCTTCGCGCCTGCACGATCGTTGGCTGTTCGCGCGCGACGGCGACGGATGGCGTCGTCAACGCCTTTTCCCGTAATCGGCCGACCGGCGGCAGGCTCGTTCAGCAGCGGAGGCTTGGAGCGGAATGGACCACGAGCGAAAGGTGCTGCTGCTGACCGGGGCCAGCCGCGGCATTGGGCACGCGACGGTCAAGCGCTTCAGCGACGCCGGGTGGCGGATTATCACCTGCTCGCGCGATGCGGTGCCCGCCGAATGCCAGCGCGACCCGAACTGGACCCACCATATCACCGCCGATCTCGGCGACCCGGCCGATCTCGAGCATTTCGTGGTCGAGGCCGGGGCATATCTCGATGGGAAGCTGCATGCGCTGGTCAACAACGCCGGGGTGTCGCCCAAAACACCGACCAAAGAGCGGCTCGGCTGCCTTAACGGCGACATTGATGAGTGGCGCGCGGTCTTCCAGCTTAATTTCTTTGTGCCGCTGATCCTGTCTCGAGCTTTCGCCGCGGCGCTGGCGCGCGGCAAGGGTGCGATCGTCAACGTCACCTCGATCGCCGGCCACGCGGTCCATCCGTTTGCGGGATCGGCCTATTCGACCTCAAAGGCGGCGCTCTCGACATTGACGCGCGAGATGGCGGTCGAGTTCGCCCAGCTCGGCGTGCGCGTCAACGCGGTGGCGCCCGGCGAGATCGTGACCGCGATGCTGTCGCCCGAGACCGCAGTGCTGCTGCCGCGGATCCCGCTCAACCGGCTCGGCGCTCCCGAGGACGTCGCCGCGACCATCTTCTTCCTCTGTGGCGCCGACGCAGCCTATGTCACCGGCACCGAAATCTTCGTCACCGGCGGCCAGCACGTCTACTGACGTGCACGGGCTCTTCACTGCATCACCGGAGCGCGGGGCTTCCGGGGAAGGGTTTCGGTGCATTCGTATTCGTCTTGGCCGGGCTTGTCCCGGCCATCCACGCCTTTGGCGTCCGCAACGGAGACGTGAATAGGCGGGACCAGCCCGCGCAAGGCGGCGAAGTTGGCGCGAAATAACGCGGTCAGGTCGGGAGTGCTCCTAACCGACGGTCACCGGCCCGATCTCTTGCAAGCGCGGCAGGACTTCCTTGGCGAACAGGCGAATGCCTTTCTCGGATTCGGCGTGGGTCATGAAGCCCGATCGGCCGATCATGCTCAAATGCCCGAAGCCGCCGACCTTGTCGTAAAACTCGATGATCTGACGGGTGACGCTGTCGGGGTTGCCGGCGAACAGAATACCCATCGCCTTGGCTTCCTCGGCGTCGATCGACATCAGCCGCCGGATGTTTTCGCCGGCGGTCGCGACACCCTTTTCGGCGTTGACGAGGTTTGGCCCGGAGGCCGGTTGCCGCGCGGTGCGATAGGCCGCGGGGGCGCGCTCGGGCGGGAAGGCGCCCGGCATCAGCCGCGAATGCTGCGGCGCCGATTTGAGGCTGGTGTTCAAGAACCATAAGAGCTTGCTGCCGACCGCGAGCCCTTCCTCTTCGGTGTCGCCGACATAGACAAAGGCCGCATAGGCGAAATTGTCGGTCGTAGCCTTGGGCAGGCCCGCTTCGGCTCGCGCCCGGCGATATGCCTCGTAGGCGCGCCTGGTACCATCGGGGCCGCGCAGCACCAGCACGTGGACCATGCCGCGTCGACCGACTTCTTCGGCGGTCTCGGGGTCGCCGGTCGCCGACCACATTCGCGGATGCGGGCGCTGATAAGGTGGCGGCCAGATGTTGACGTGGCGATGGGTGAAATGCTTGCCCTCCCAGCTGAACGGCCCGTCATGCTCGGAAAGCGCCTTTTTGATCAAGTCGATCGCCTCCCAATAGCGCTCGACATTGCCGACCGGATTGGCGTTGGCCGAGGGCATCTCGGTGCCGCCCGATTTGACAAAGCCGATTTCGAGCCGCCCGCGCGAAATCACATCGGCGGTGGCGTATTCCTCGGCGACCCGCACCGGGTCTTGGCGCAGCGAGACCAGCGTGCCGAGGCTGAGGATCCGGGCCTGCCGCGTCTGGCGGGCGAGGATGCCGACCAGCATCGGGTTGGCGCCCAACAGCGAGTTGATCCCGGCATGGTGCTCGATCGCCAACACGTTCATGCCCATCGCGTCGCACAGCAGAAACTCGTCGATCACCTCCTCGAAGAGATCGCCGGCGATCTTCGGGTCGCAGTAGCGGTTGGGCAGGCTGCCGCGCACCGAATCGGCGGCCTCGAGCACGTCCTTGGGTACGAACGGGTAGGGGATCTCGCACTGCCACCAGGCATCCATGATGATGTCCTTGTTATTTCTTCGTTTCGATCAACGCTTTGATCAGCCGGTTGACCTCGCTCGCCTGCTCCATATGCGGCAAATGGCCGGCCTCGTCGAGCACGCGCACCGGGAGCTTTACGCTCAGCGCCTCGGCTTGGGCCGCCGGGATGATGCGGTCGTCGCGCCCCCAGATCAGCTGGATCGGCATCGGCAGCTGGGCGATCTCCGCCCGCAGGTCAAGCGATTGGCGCCCGCCCGGAAACCATGCCTCGGCAATCGTCGTCAATGCCGCGGTGACGCCGTCGAGCCGCTTGTAGCGCAGCACTTCCTCGACCATCGCGCGACTGACCAACGACGGGTCGTGGACCAAGAGGTTCAGCGCCTCGACCATCTCGCGGCGGCGGCCGGCGCGGACAAAGCCGTCGATAAAGGTGGCGTTGATTTCTGGCCCGAGGCCGGCAGGCGCGATCATGGTCAGGCTCGCGACGCGCTCGGGGTGCCGTGACGCGAGCAGCGCGGCGACGGCGCCGCCCATCGAGTGGCCGACCAGGTGCGCCCGCTCGATGCCAAAAGCTGCGACCGCGGCCTCGACCGCTGCGGTCAGGGTTTTGGGATCGCCGGCGCCGACCTCCTTGGCCGAGCCGCCATGGCCCGGCAAATCGAGAGCGAATGCCCGGCGGGTTTCGGCCAGCGAAGCCTGGGTGAACATCCACGTGTTGAGATCGGCGCCAAAGCCGTGCACCAGCACGATCGGCACGCCCTGGCCGTCCCCCAGCTCGAGATAGCGCAGCCGCCGGCCGCCAGCCTCGATCTCGCGCGGCGCTTCGGCTTTGCTCTCCTCCGCCTCGGCTGCGGTCGGCTCAGGAACCGCGAAGCCGGCGACAAAGGCGTCGATCTCGGGATCCGGCACTTCGGCCGGCGCCAGCACCGCGATCAGACCGCCGATCGGCAGGGTGGCCCCCGCCAGGGCGACGATGCGGCGCAGCGTGCCGTTTTCGCCGGCTTCCATCACATTGGTGATCTTGGTGGTCTCGATCTCGAGCAATTCGTCGCTCGCCGCCACCGCGTTGCCTTCCTGCTTGAGCCAGCCGAGGATCTTGCCCTCGGTCATTGTCAGGCCCCATTTCGGCATCGTGATCGCGGTGATTTCGCTCATTTGCCCGTTACCTCAATTGCCCATCCCGGCGCAGGCCGGGACCCATTTATCCGCGTGCCGAGGAGCTGAAGTATGGGCCCCGGCCTTCGCCGGGGTGACGGAAAACTACCGCCCGTATCCGTGCACCTCACGGATCGCGGCGGCGATCCGCTCCGGGCTCGGGATGTAGAGCTTTTCGAGCGATGGCGCGAACGGCACCGGGGTGTGCGGTGCCGTCACCCGCCGGACCGGCGCCTTCAGCGCCGCGAACCCCTTGTCGGCAACAAGGGCGGCGATGTCGGCGGCCATGCTGCAGCGCGGCGTCGCCTCGTCGACGACGACGAGCCGGCCGGTGCGCTCCACGCTCTCCAAAATCGTGTCCTCGTCGAGCGGCGAGGTCGTGCGCGGGTCGATCAATTCGCACTCGACCCCTTCGCCGGCCAGGGTCTCGGCCGCTTCGTTGGCGTAATGCACCATGCGCGACAATGCCACGACGGTCACATTGTCGCCGTCGCGGACGATGGCGGCCTCGCCAAACGGGATCGTATAGGGCTCGTCCGGCACCTCGGCGCGAAGATCGTACATCAATTTGTGCTCGCAGAAGATCACCGGGTCGTCGTCGCGGATCGCCTGGATCAACAGCCCCTTGGCGTCATAGGCGTTCGACGGCACCACGACTTTGAGCCCCGGCACCGAGGTAAAGATGTGATAGGGGCTTTGCGAATGCTGGGCGGCGGCGCTACGCCCGGCGCCGATCATCGTGCGGATCACGAGCGGCGTTTTGGCCTTGCCGCCGAACATGTAACGGAACTTGGCCGCCTGGTTGAATATCTGGTCAAAGCACACGCCGAAGAAATCGGAGAACATTAGCTCGGCGACCGGCCGCAACCCGGTCACGGCGGCACCTGCGGCCGCCCCCATGATCGCCGATTCGGTGATCGGGGTGTCGATGATCCGCGCCTCGCCGAATTCGGCAAAAAGCCCTTTGGTCACGCCGAGCACGCCGCCATAGGCGTCGCGCTGGCCCTCGGTCCCGGCACCCCCGGCGACATCCTCACCGATCACTACGACGGTGGGATCGCGGCGCATTTCCTGGGTCAACGCTTCGTTCAACGCCTGGCGGATCGATTTCTGCGGCATCGCGACCCCCTTCAATACGACACGTAGACATCGGTCAGGAGGTCGGCGTCGGCCGGCGGGGTGGCAGCGCTGGCGGTTTCGACGGCGCGGTCGATCAGGGCCGCGACCTCGGCCTCGACCGCGTCGAGCTCGCGGGGTTCGAGCAGCGCCGCTTCGACGACGCGGCGGCGGAAATGCTGGAGGCAGTCGCGATCCTCACGCAGCCGGCGGACCTCGTCCTTGCCGCGATAGAGTTGGGCGTCGCCCGAATGATGGCCGTAGAAGCGGCAGGTATCGACCTCGATGGCGCTGGGCCCGCCGCCGGCGCGGGCGCGTTCGACGGCGTCGCCGGCCGCTTCGTGCACGGCGAAGAAATCGTCGCCGCTGATTTTGATGCTGGGCAGGCCGAAGCCGGCGGCGCGACCGGCGATGTCATGGCTGCCGACATGGTAATCGACGCCGGTGCCTTCGCCGTACTGGTTGTTCTCGAAGACAAAGATCGCCGGCAATTTCAGCACCACGGCAAGGTTCATCGCTTCGAACGTGGTGCCCTGGTTTGAGCCGCCGTCACCGGTGAACGCCACCGCGACGGTGCCGCGGCCCAGCGTCTTGGCGGTCAATGCCGCGCCGACCACCAGGGGCGGGCCGCCGCCGACGATGCCATTGGCGCCGAGCATGCCGCGGTCGAGGTCGGCAATGTGCATCGAGCCGCCCTTGCCGCCGCACAGCCCGCCCTTGCGGGCGAACAATTCCTGCATCATCAAGACCGGGTCGCAGCCCTTGGCGATCGAATGGCCGTGCCCGCGATGGGTGCTGGCGATGTAATCGCGGTCGGAGAGATGCGCGCATACCCCGACCGCCGAGGCCTCCTCGCCGGCGTAAAGATGAACGAAACCGGGGATACCGCCCTTCGCAAACTCTTCCTGCACCCGCTCCTCAAAGCGGCGGATCGTCGCCATCGCGCGATACGCCTTGACGAGCTCCTCGCGGCTCAGCTGCACCTCACCCTCCCGTTCGCATCGTCCATCCGCCCCGGCGATCGTGCACGCTCGGCCGCAGTTGCACAATGCTCGCACGCAGGGCGCGCAGGCATAAGAGGAAAGTCCGGTCTTCGCTTGAACAGGCGGCGGATCGGGCCGCGATCAGTCTTGCGCCGCCGCGGAATTCGGCTCAATCAGCGCCGGGTGCCTGCGATCAACCCATTTTGACAGGAAATTGGCGGCAACGATCGCGGCGCCGAGAGCGAGCACCCACCGCGCCAGCACCATCAGCCCCGGCCCGGTCACTTGCGGCCATGGCGTCTGCCAGAAGACCTCGCCGCGCTCCATCATCCATTGCCAGGCAACATTGGCGACGACCGCGGACAGCACGATGATCCCCATTCGTCCGGACATTGCGCCGCGAAACAGCAGCGCAAGTGCCGGTACGAAGACACATAAAACCAGGAGCTGGCCGATCTCGATCCCGATGTTGAAAGACACCAGCGACAGCAGCACGTACGATCCGGCGAACTGCAATTGCTCTCTCAGAATGTCGGCGAAGCCGAAGCCGTGCACGAGACCGAACAGCGCCGCGATGATCCAACGCCGCCGCAGATTGGCGCCGACAATGTTCTCGAGCGCCATGTAGAAAATTGTCGCGGCAATGGCCGCTTCGACAAAGGGCGGAAACCAGGCCCCGAGCGGGGCCAAATTGTAGGCGGTGCCGATCAGGGTGATCGAGTGGCCGAGGGTAAAGGCAGTGATCACCGGAATCAGCGGCTTCACCCGGCGAAACGGGATGACCAGGCAGAGCAGAAACAACATGTGATCGATGCCGGTCAGAATGTGCTCGACACCGAGCTTGATGAACCCGAGCGACGCTTCCCACCAGGCCGGATCGAGAACCACGCGGCCGGAGCCGCCGCTGATCATCAGCGCGCGCCCGTTGCCGTGTAGCGGCATGTAGCGGATGGCGAGCTTGACCGAGCTGCCCAGCTCCGCGTCGACGAGGCTGTCGATCATAAAAACGGAGCTGGGCGAGTAGATCGGATAGGTGAAATGCGCGTCGAGATAGCCGAGCTCGTAGCCGATCCGCAAATTCGGCGACGGCGTCGACGACACCCCGGCGACCGCCTGCCGGTAATCCTCGAACGACCGATCCGCCAGCGGTGCAAGCTGCCCGGTGGCGTTCGAAGGCAACAGGCGCACGCCGCCTTCCCACAGCGACAGCGCGCCGGAGAGGGCATCGAGCGCCGCTTTGATCGACGGCCCCGAGGCCGCGAGGTCGTAATTACCGCGCGCCATCGGAAACGGCACCGCCCGCAACAGATCCAACGGCACGCGGACGACCAGATCGGCCTGATGCGGCCCGATCCGGACAAAGCCGTTCATGAACCGATCGAGCGGAAGATCATGGGCGCCGGCTGGCAACGAGCCGAGTGCCGCCCACAACAACGCCGCCGCGGCAACCCCTAACCACCGGCTCAACATCGTCGATCGCTCCCGCATCGCGCCGCCGCGGTGCGCCGGAAAGGGTTGCTTCCCGGCACCGCAGCGGTTCACACCGCGGCTGGTGTTATTGCCCGTTCATCTGCACAAATTTCTGGATGCGGCGTCCGGTGATCGTTTCGGCGACGTAAATATCGCCTTTCGAGTCGACCGTCGTGGTGTGGCCGAAGGCGAACTCACCGGCACTGTGCCCGGGGCAGGGGGCTATACCGCAGGTGCCGAGCGCGCCGAGCACCAGGCCGCTCGCCTTGTTAATCAGCCAGGTATTGTCGTTGCCGAGGTCGACATCGACGATGTCCTTCTGGCTGCTCGGGCTCTTGCTGGCCAGGTAGTCGATATTAGGCCAAAAATCCATATCGCAGGCCCGTGTGCCGGCGAGCAGCAGCGCCTTCCGCTGGGCGGCGGTCGCGGTGTTGAACCCGTTGATGTTGATGATCCGAACCGGCTTGCACACCGGCTGCGAGCCGTTCACCGACGGGACTGCGCAAGTCTTCTTAAAGACCTGGATGCGATCATTGGGGCGATCGCAGACATAGACGAGACCGTCATTGCCTAGGACGACGCAATGCGGGTGGCCGCCGCCAGTCGCTCCAAAGGTGCCCGGTGCGCAGCTTTCGCTGTCGGTCGAGCAGGCGGTGCCCCATTGGCCGACATAGGTCCCCGCGGCGTTGAACACGACGACGCGGTGGTTGCCATAGCCATCGGCGATATAAATGTCGCCCCGCATGTGGCTGACCGGGCCCACATCCGGGTCGACCGCGATATCGGCCGGCTCGTTCAGCAGGGTATGGCTCGAATTGAACGAATTGCCCTCCCCGCAGGAGCTGAAGGGATTGCTGCTGGTCGACTTGCCGTCACACATTCCCTTGGTGCCGATCTGCAGCACATAGGTGGCCTTGGCACCCTCCGTGTTGGCGGCTTGCGGATTGTATTTTTGGACGATGCCGTCGCCATTGCCGCCGAACCAGATGAAGCCCTGGTAATCGACAAAACAGCCATGCGCGCCCTGCGGCATATAGGCGGCCCATCCCTCGTCATCTTGCGCGTTGCTGGAGATCAGGCTTGGGTTGCCCCAACCGGCAACGGTGTCGCCGTCGCCGTTATAGGCGACAACGGGCGGCGAGGGGATGGCTGAGGCGGTCGCGTCCTGGCCGTCGATGGCGCCCGATTCATTGCCTTGCAGAACTCCGCCTGCCGGGGTGGCGCCGATCTCCCAGCCGCGATTGAAGGTGTAGACATTGTCATGCTTGTCCATGCAGCTGCCGGCGATCTCGCCGGTGACCCACCGGTGCGCGACGCCGTCGCTGCCGACCAGCGCGGGCAGCGGCTTGGGCCAGGAGGGATCGACGGCGAAAGTCGGGCCCTGTGCGCTCTTGGCCGCCTTG
Source organism: Allostellaceae bacterium (assembly GCA_036500965.1). Lineage (GTDB taxonomy): Bacteria > Pseudomonadota > Alphaproteobacteria > ATCC43930 > CGMCC-115725 > AP-15. Next base: position 37,557 of record DASYBC010000031.1, read on the forward strand.
GCCAGCGGCTCCCAAGCGCCGGTCGCCAGCATCACGGCAACCAGCGTTCCCGCTACTGATGCGCCGATCGTTAGATATTGCTTGATCTTCATGAGCTTTTCCTCTCTCGGCTCTATCGGCCGAACTTCGTTGGCAAGCTCGACCCCATTGTGCCAGGGTCATTTGTGCCGCCGTCCGACTGTCTCCCGGGAACCGGGTTCGGATGCGATGTGGCAGCGTTGAAAATTAACTCTGTGGCGGAACCGCGTCAAGATCGTGGCAGCGATGCGTCGTCGCCACGTCAACGCCATGATCATGCCATTTTGGGCTCGCGGCTCGCCGCTGCTGCGGCTGGGACCGATTTTCGCTTTTGCCGAGATTGCCGATCTTGATCCTGTCGGCTGAGCGGATTAAACGGTTTGCGATGCATATTCCGCTCTATCAGGTCGACGCTTTCGCCGACCGGCCGTTTACCGGCAACCCGGCCGCGGTGTGCCCGCTCGACAGCTGGCTGCCTGACGCGGTGATGCAGGCGATCGCGGCCGAGAACAACCTGCCGGAGACGGCGTTCCTGGTGCCCGAAGGGACGGGTTGGCGGCTGCGCTGGTTCACGCCCGCGACCGAGGTTGAGCTGTGCGGCCACGCCACCCTCGCTTCGGCTTTTGTGATTCTCGATGTGCTCAAGGCGGCGCGAGAGCGGGTCGTGTTCGTCACCGAGAAAGCCGGCGAGCTAGCGGTCGCGCGCGACGGCGAGCTGTTCGCGCTCGACTTCCCGGCTTGGCCGCCGCAGCCTTGCGCCGCGCCGGCCGCGCTGGGAGCGGCGCTCGGCCGCGAGCCCGCGGCTGTGCTCGCCGCCCGCGATTATCTCGCGGTCTATGACGACCCTGACGAGGTGGCGGCGCTCGCCCCTAATTTTGGCGCCCTCGCAGCGCTCGACCGCTTTGCCGTGATCGCCACCGCGCCGGGACGCGGCGGAGTCGATTTCGTCTCGCGCTTTTTCGCACCCGCGCAGGGCGTCGACGAGGACCCGGTGACCGGCTCGGCGCATTGCGCCCTGATCCCGTATTGGGCAGGAAGGCTTGGCAAGGCGCGACTTCGCGCGCGCCAGCTGTCGCGGCGCGGCGGCAGCCTCGGTTGCACGCTGCGCGGCGAGCGGGTAGCGATCGCCGGCCGCGCCATCCTCTACCTCGCCGGCACGATCGACATCTGACGATTGCCCGTTGCGGCAAAGCGCGGGAAGATCGGGGGCCCGTGCGGAGGAGCTTCCATGTTGCGGATGGCGATGCTGGCCTTGTGCCTGGGAATGTTGTTCGCCGCTTCGGCGTCGGCCCAAACCAAGGGGACGATCCAACAGCTCAACGACAAATGGGACACCGCCTTTAACAAGGGCGATGCCGCGGCCCTGTCCGCGATGTATGCCGAGGGCGCCTATGTTCTGCCGCCGGGCCACGAAATGGTCAAGGGCCGCAGCCAGATCCGCGACTTCTGGGCGGTGGCGGTGCGGCAGCTCGGCGATGCTAAGCTGACGACGGTAGACGTGCAGCGGCTCGGCCGCGGTGCGGCGCGCGAGATCGGCGCCTTCAGCTTCACGACAAAGGCGCAGCATCCGCAGCCGGTCGTCGGCAAATATGTAGTCGTATGGCGCAAGATCGGCGGCGATTGGCTGCTCGCGACCGACATTTGGAACACTAACAAATGACCTGCATCGCTCGATTGTCATTGCGAGCACAGCGAGGCAATCTCGGGCCGACCGCGCCTAGGCAATTCGCGATTGCTTCGTCGCCGCGCTTCTCGCAATGACAGTGAACGGGCGGTTGCCTATACGCATTCGGAGGGAATTGGATGGCGACGAGCTATCGGGTGGCGGTGATCGCCGGCGACGGCATCGGGCACGAGGTCATGCCCGAGGGTGTGGCGGCGATGGAAAAGGCGGCCGGCATCTACGGCTTCGAGCTGAGCTGGAGCGAGCTCGACTGGAGCTGTGCGCGCTATGCTCAGACGGGGCGGATGATGCCCGAGGATGGGCTCGAGCGGCTGCGCCTCTATGACGCCGTCTATCTGGGCGCCGTTGGCCACCCGGGGGTCCCCGACCACGTGTCGCTGTGGGGCTTGCTGATCCCGCTGCGGCGCGGCTTTCACCAATACGTCAATTTGCGCCCGGTGCGGCTGATGGCCGGGGTGCAGTCGCCGCTGCGCGATCGTATGCCCGGAGATATCGATTTCTATGTCGTACGCGAGAACAATGAGGGCGAATACTCGGAAATCGGCGGCCGGCTCTACGCCGACAGCGAGCACGAGATGGCGATGCAGCAGGCGGTCTTCACCCGGCGCGGCTGCGACCGGATCATGCGCTATGCCTTCGACCTCGCCCGCACCCGCAGGCAGCATGTGACCTCGGCCACCAAGTCAAACGGCATCATCCATACGATGCCGTTCTGGGACGAGCGTTTTGCCGCGGTGGCGCGCGATTATCCGGACGTCAAGACCGACCAGTACCACATCGACATCCTGACCGCGCATTTTGTGCGCCACCCCGACTGGTTCGATGTCGTCGTCGGTTCGAATTTGTTTGGTGATATTCTGTCGGATCTGGGGCCTGCCGTGGTTGGCTCAATCGGCATCGCTCCCTCGGGCAACATCAACCCCGAGCGCGAATATCCTTCGATGTTCGAGCCGGTGCACGGCTCGGCCCCCGACATCGCCGGGCGCGGCATCGCCAACCCGATCGGCCAGATCTGGTCGGGGGCGATGATGCTGGCGCATTTCGGTGAGACCACAGCGGCGGCCGCGGTCGAGCGGGCGATCGCCGAAGTGTTGGCCGAGGGCGGCACCCGCACCCCCGACCTAGGCGGCAACGCCGGCACCAACGACCTCGGCGCGGCGATTACTGCCGCGATCCGCTGACTGATTTGGTTGGCTACCAGGCGCGCCGGACCGGCCGCGGCGGCAGGCACAGGAACAGCGCCGTGCCGAGCCCCCACAGCCCATTGACGATCGGCCCGACCCAGAGGCCGGGATAGTGAAAGCCATAGCCGAGCGGCAAGCCTTTGAGCGGGGCGACCACAAACCAGGAGAAGGCGGTCGGGAAGACCGCGCCGAAGATGATCGCGCCGATCCAATATCCCATGGGATTGCTGGCGATAACCCGCTCGACCAGCACAAAGACGATGCCCCACACCCCGCCCCAGAAAGCGAGCGAGAAGACGTGCGGCACGCCGAACGGCCGCACCGGGTGCATGTCATATGGCCAGCTCCGCGTCAGCCCGGCGTAGTGCAGCAGCAGCAGCCCGATCTGGTGAAAGATCAAGGTCGCAAAAAATGCGGCGACAAACCCGAAGACCAGCCGCGTCGTAAAAGCGGAAGATTGCAGCGATACCGACTGCGCCATGAACTTCTCCCGTTTTGCCCTCGCGCGGAGGCCGCGAACGAACAAACCGGCGGGCGCTCGCGGCTTCTACCAGCGGCACCATACGACTGGACGAATTTGTTGAGCAAGCGGGCTCGGGTTGGCCTTGCGCGGTGCTCGGCGGGCCGACGCCCGGTACGGCCGAGGACGCTTTATATCGGAAACCCGGCGCGACGCGGCGACAGGCGCACGCCGCAGCGCGCCGCCTCGATCATATAGTAGCGGGTCATCTGCACGATGTCGGTGCGCCAATAGAGCTGCTGCGGCTCGTTTTCGAGAAAATCGTCGCCGGCAAACGCATAGCAATAGGTCTCGACATAGCGCTGCCCGCCGGCGCCGCCGCCCACCAATGCGTCGCGCCAGCCGAATTTCCAGCCGGCATGCTCGGCGCCGATCCGCCAGCGCTCGAGCCGCACCGCCAAAGTCGCGGCATCGAGTGCCTCGAGCGCCGGCACCCGGTAGACCACGACCAGCCGATAGACGTTGAGCTGCAACTGCATCAGCAGCTCGTCATCATAGGCCTGCACCAGATAGGTCGCATCCGAGGCGCCGCGGACGTGACGGATCTCGACCCGCGAGCGCGCCGCCTGAGCAAGGTCTAGCCCGGATATCTCACCGGGATGAGTGCATCGGGGTTCTGAAAGAGGGATAATTCTTCTGCGACAAAGGCTTATCCGGTTGCAGAGGAGGTCCCCGATGCCGACAGAGTGTAGTCCGGCGACGATGCTTTTTGCAC
>DASYBC010000032.1:0-5834 GCA_036500965.1 Allostellaceae bacterium
CCGTCGCTCACCCTGCGACCGCTCAGCCGCGCCCCGACAGGCTCAAAACGCCAGGCTCGCGGCCCCAAAACCCCGACAAGCAGCCTGATACGTCAGAAAATCCAACATCAGCAGCCGCCCGGTGAGATATCCGGGCTAGCACGTGGCCCGGCGGCAGGGCCGCCAACAGGCGGTCACGATATACTGCCGTTGCAGCGGCGCGGGGCGGCACCATGTGGCTGGCGGCGAGCGCGACATCGAGCCGGCGCTCCTCCAAGGCGATCGCCAAGTCCCGCTCGTTCATCTCCGAGAGCGTCAACTGGACATCGGGGCAGGTATTTTTCCAAATCGTGAGCAGGGTGCGCATCGGCTCGGCCACCGGAGGCATTCGCACCCCGAGGCGGATTTCGCCAACCGCCCCGATCCCAATTTGCTTGCCACTGAATTTGATCGCCTCGAGTTCCGCGATAGCACGTCTCGCATGAAGCAACACCGCCTTGCCGCCCTTCGTCAGCTGAACCCCGCAATGCCCGCGTTCAAATAGCGCCAGGCCCAATTCATCCTCGAACCGTCCGACACGGCGGCTGATCGTCGAGGCGCTGATCCCAAGCGACCGGGCGGCCCGGCTGAAGTTTCCCGCAGCCGCGGCAGCGGTCAAATATTCAAGATCGCGGATTTTCATCACTGGAGTTGAGCGGCGTCTGTCGGACTATCAGCGACTGACTCTTGGTAAGCGAATGACATCCGGCCCCCGATAACAATCGGGCCAATTTTTCCCCCGCTAAATTTTCCACAAGATGTCACCCGGCTAACTAAACGACGTTAAGAATCTGACGTTTCTTTGCAGCGTTTTGCAAAATCTGCTAATTTAACATTAGTTTACAAATCTCTTGTTTGGCCGCGCGACCGGTGAGCGCTACTTCCCATAGCCATGGATACGGCGCCACACCTGCTGATCGTCGACGACGATGCGGAGACCTGTTCCCTCCTATCGAAGTTCCTCGTGCGATACGGCTATCGCGTTTCGCTCGCGGCCAATGGCGACGCGATGATGCAGATCTTGGCCAACGCGCACATCGATCTCGTCGTCCTCGACGTCATGCTGCCGGGCAAGGACGGCCTTAGCCTGTGCCGCGAGCTGCGCGCCCGCGGCAGGATGCCGATCATCATGCTGACCGCCATCGGCGACGAAACCGATCGTGTCGTCGGGCTCGAAATGGGCGCCGACGACTATCTCGCAAAACCCTTCGGTCCGCGCGAGCTGCTTGCCCGGATCCGCGCGGTTCTGCGCCGCACTTCTGTGCCCTTACCCGGCTCCGGGGCCGCCCAAGCATTCGAGTTCGCCGGCTGGCGTCTCGATGTCGCGCGCCGGCAACTGTACTCGCCCGCGGGCGCCCTGGTCGATTTGCGGGCGGCCGAGTTCGATATCCTCCTCGCTCTCGTCGAGCGGCCGCAGCGTGTGCTGTCGCGCGAGCAGCTGCTCGATATCGCTCGCGGACGCGCCACAACCCCGTTCGATCGCAGCATCGATGTTCACATCAGCCGGCTGCGCCGCAGGATCGAAGCCGATCCGAGAGAGCCGGCGATGATCAAAACGGTGCGCAGCGGCGGCTACTTCTTTGCCGCTCCGGTGACCATCGACGAAGCCGTCCAATGAAGCGCCGGCGCCTCGACAACATCGTGGTGACGATTGGGCTTACGATCGTCGTCGCGATGGGGCTCGGTTTGACGCTCCAACGGTTGGCCAATGCCGGGCTTGGGTTGGTCGGGTTCCCGCAATGGAAAAACCCGCTCTACTACGAAACCCGCTTCTACATGGTCCTCGTGCCAGCCAAGGTGACCGGGCTGGTCGAATTGCTCGACGCGATCCCGGCCAACGACCAAGCTGCGGTTATCACCGCCGCCGGACGCCCGCAGATCCGAATTGAGGTTCTCGGTTCACCACTTCCGGGTCTGGTGAACTCGACTGATGGATTCGCCCCGGCCTTGCGCAACCGGATCGAGCTGCTCTTCACAGCACCCCACTCGGTCATCGTCGCCCCGCGAGGCCAACAGAACACCGGTCTGCTCGGCGGCGCCGGGCCGAAGCAGGTGGGGATGCGCGTCGAGGTCCCGCTCAAGAACGGTCACTGGCTGTTGTTCACGACATCTGTCCCGACCTCGCCAGCCGATCCGGTAACAACCGAATATTCCCGGGCCGGCTTTGCTGCCTGGCTGGCGCTCGCTACCGCCCTCGTCTTGCTTCTGTCGTTTCTGGCGGCACGGCGGCTGGCAAATCCGCTCTCGGAGCTTGCCCTCGCGACCGAGCATCTCGGCGCCAGCGGTGAAGCTCCTCTGCTGATGCCAAAGGGTCCGCGCGAGCTGCGGATCACGATCAGCGCTTTTAACCGGATGCAGGAACGGATGCGCCGTTTTGGCGAGGATCGCGTGCAGATGCTGGCGGCGATTTCGCATGACCTTCGCACCTCGCTGACCCGCGTAAAGCTGCGGCTCGAAATTGGCGAAACGCCGGAGCAGAAGCAAAGAATGATCGCCGAACTCGATGCGATGAGCGCGATGATCGGTTCGATCCTGTCGTTTGCTCGAGACGACACTAAGCGCGAGCCGCGAGCCTTGCTCGACCTCGACGCCCTGGTCGAAGGTATTTGTGAGGACGCTTCTGACGCTGGTGGGGCGGTAATCTATAGGGGCTGCCGCGGCGTCCCGATCTCTGGGCGGCCGGTGGCATTGCGCCGCGCGATTTCTAATCTGGTCGACAATGCCGTGAAATACGGCGGCGGCGCCGAAGTGACCCTCACTGCAGAAGCCGGCAGGATCGTCGTCGCGGTGGAGGATCGCGGGCCCGGCATTCCACGCAGCGAGCGCGAGAACGTCTTCGAGCCGTTCTATCGCATCGATGGTTCGCGCAATCCCGAAACCGGCGGTGTCGGTCTGGGCCTCGCTGTCGCCCGCTCGATCGCGCGCGAGCATGGCGGCGACATCGTCCTCGCCACCCGCAAAGGCGGGGGCTTGAGCGCCCGGCTCGAATTGCCGGCCTGATCCGAACACCCCGGCTGCCGGAGCACTGACTTGAGGCCAATTGCCAAAACCGCCGACCCTGCGACACCGTATCCGGCGTCTTCTCTCCAACTGCTTCCGATACGCTTCCATTCCGGTTCGCGGCAGAGCATGGAAGCGGAAAAGCGCCCCGGAGGGCGCTTCTTATCAGCTGAATATATTAGGTAATTTGGAGCGGGCGAAGGGATTCGAACCCTCGACCCCAACCTTGGCAAGGTTGTGCTCTACCCCTGAGCTACGCCCGCGCCCCACACCGGCCGCCGCGCCATGGCCGTCCGGCATCATAGCCGGGCAAGGCGCGTTTGCAAGGGCTTGCATCCGGCGCGTGCATCCGCCTCGGCGCGTGCGGAAGGCGGGCGCAACCCGCGACAGCGACCCTGTGGCCGAGAGCGGGAGCGAGCCGGTGCCGGGCTGGTCATTGGCGGCGGCGCTGGCCCGACCCGGAGGCCGCGCGGACGGACGAAGCACCCGAGCGCCCGATCGGGCCGCGACGCCGCGCTCTCTGGCGCCGGAGCCGCAGCAATGTTGCCGCCCTGCCCGCCTCCTCGGGACCAGGGGCAGGCGCAAGCCCGCCCGCGCTGGGCAACCATGCGAAAACTAGACCCCTGGCACACCCTGATGGCGATTGACCTTGGGGTTTGATCCCATATGCTGCCATCAGCACGCGCAACAGCCGGGTCCCCTCGAATCGAGACGGCACCAACCGCACTTACGGAGAGCCTACCATGCCGAACCGGGTCCAGTATTCCGACACCATCGAGCCGTTGGTCCAGTTCATCGAGGAGACGCCGCCGGCCGAGATCGTCGACCGAGCGCTGGAGAAGCTGCGCGGCGGGGTGCCGACCGAGACGATGCTGACCGCGTCGGCGCTTGCGGTGACGCGCTCGACCGAAATGCCGCCCGGCCATCACGGCGGCCCATTGCATCCGCTGGCTGGCCTTTACGCCCTGTCCAAGCTGGTCGACCGCCTGGAGGGCGAGGATCGGTTTGTCCCGGTGCTGCAGCACGTGGCGCTGACCAACAAGCACATCCACCATCCGGCGATGGGTCCCTACAACCTGCTCGAATTCCAGCCTGAGGATGTCGGCGGCGTCGAGCAGACCAAGCGGGCGTTCCATGCCGCGGTCGGCCGCGGCGAATGGAACAAGGCTGACCACCTGTTTTTGTGGCTGTGGGATAATGCGCCGAGGATCGAGGGTCTCGATCTGCTGCTGAGCGTGGCGATCCCGAAGAATTTCCACGACGATCATTATTTCATGTTCCCCGGCACGGTGTGGCGCGCCTTCCAGGAGGGCGTGCTCGACGAGGAATATCTGCCGATCGTGATGCGGCAGGTGGTGCGGTTCGTGACCCGCTCCCCGGTCGCGCCGAACAATCCGATGCCCTCGCCATTGCCGGCGATCGAGGCGCTGATCGAAGAGCATGGGTTGTTGCAGCGCATCTATCGCCAACGCAGCGGCGATGACGAGACGGCGGCGATCGGCGCGCTTGGCGAGTCGATCGCATCGATCGAGGTGTTCGCCGACATTCCGGTGCTGATGGCCAAGGCGCTGACCACCGGGATTTCGCTCGAGGGCGCCGGCGAGGCGCTGTCGATCGGCGCGGCCGGGCTCTTTCTGCGCTCGCTCGGCGGCAACCCGATGGATGTCCATCTGCATACCAGCATCAACCTGCGGCGCTATCTGCTCCGACAGGAGGGCATCAGCCTGAAGAACAAGCTGCTGCTGTTGCTGACTTGGCAGTCGGGCCCCGAAATCCGCTCGACCCAGAACCGGATGCAGCCCTACCCGCAGCCCGACATGGACGCGGTCGCCGCGTTGCCGCAGCGCAGCCAGGAACAGCTGCTCGACGCCATCAAGCACAGCGTTTACAACCAGCCGCCGGTCGATTGGTCGACGGTCAGCAATCTCGGCCTGATGCGGGCGGTGCCCGAGGTCCGGGAGACGGTCAACCTCGCCACCCAATACATCAAGAGCGGCTACGACCCAAAGGCGCTGATCGCCCGCCTCGCCGAAATCGTCTGCCACGACAATTTCACCGAGATGCATGCGTTCAAGCATCACCAGTCGATCGTCGAGGAGTACCAGACGACCCGCGAGCCGTGGCGCTGGATGCATCTCGTTTGCGGCGCCCAGGCGGCGGCGATATCCTTCGGCAAGAATATGACGGTCTATGAGGAATATCTGGACCTGTTGCACGCCGCGTAGGCCTCGGTTGAGAGGGCGCCGGCTGCGGCGCCCCGCACCAAAACGGCAATTCGGTTGAGGGGCAGCAAACCGCTGCCCCTTTTCCTTTCATTGAGCCGACATTGCCCGGGAGTTCCGACGGGCAGCTCTGGTCTGGCCGGACCGCGTCGAATACGCGCCAAAATCGGAGGTGGTCAGCGCCAATTCTGGGGAAGACGAAAAACACGCGCCGCGCCCAGGCGCCTCGCGCAACAGAGCGATCAACCGCCGCACCAGCGAGCCGCGGCTGCTGGCCGAGTGGATCGGCCCCGGCTGGGCCACCGCGGTGGGGAGTTTGCGGAACAAAGCCATCCCCCTCTCGACGACGGCCCCGCGGCGAGCTTGCCGCAAACCGCCGCTCGCGCGCATCGGCGCCACCGTCCTCGCAGATTCCGCAGCGAATCTGCCGCAAAACCCCTCGGGCCCGCGCAGCGGCTAGCCCGGATATCTCACCGGGATGAGTGCATCGGGGTTCTGAAAGAGGGATAATTCTTCTGCGACAAAGGCTTATCCGGTTGCAGAGGAGGTCCCCGATGCCGACAGAGTGTAGTCCGGCGACGATGCTTTTTGCAC
>DASYBC010000033.1:0-11628 GCA_036500965.1 Allostellaceae bacterium
GCGGGAGGTTGAAGCTCAAGGTCACCGACGGGAACTGGCCCTGGTGGTTGACCGCGATCGGCGCGACTGTCGATGTGATCCTGGCGAACTCGCTCAACGGGACTTCGGCGCCGCTGGCGGAAGTCGCGTAAATGCGGCTGAGTGCGTTCGGCCCAAGCTGAAAGCCGGGCTCGACTTCCAGAATTACGAAATACTGATTCAATCTGGTATAAAGGCGCGCCGCGACCCGTTGGCCAAATGCGTCGTAGAGGATCGAGTCGACGACTGACGGGTTGATGCCCAGCTGCGAGGCGATTTGCCGGTTGACCTCGATTTTCATGACCCGGCCGGTGCTCTGCTGATCGCTGGCGACATCGGTCAGCTGCGGCAATGCCTGCAATTTCTTCAACAGGATCGGCGCCCAGTGATCGAGCTCGTCGCTGTCGACGTCGGTCAAGGTGTATTGGTACTGGGTCTTCGACAGCCGCGCGCCGATCGTGATGTCCTGCGCCGCCTGCATGTAGAGGGTAATGCCCCAGACCGGCTGCAATGCCTTGTTCAGGCGCGCGATCACCTGGTCGGCGCTGGCGGTCCGCTTCCCGAGCGGCTTCAGGGTGATGAACATGCGGCCGTCATTCTCGGTCACGGTCGGCCCGCCGGGTCCGATATAGGCGTTTGCCGACGCGACCGCCGGGTCTTTGGTGACGACCGCCAGAACCGCCCGCATGCGGCCCTTCATCGCTTGCGGCGAGATATTCTGCGCGCCCTCGGCGATGCCGACGATCAACCCGGTATCCTGCTGCGGGAAGAAGCCCTTGGGGATCTCGACGAATAACAGGCCGGTCAAGGCGACGGTCGAGAGCATGACCATCAAGGTGACAAAGCGATGGCGCAATGCCACTACCAAACCCCGATCGTAAGCCGCAGCCAGCCTGTCGAAGAACCGCTCGACCGCGCGCGAGATCAGGCCAGGAGGCGTCCGGCCCTGCGGCGTCAGAACACGGGCGCACATCATCGGCGTCAAGGTCAGCGACACGATCACCGAAACGACAATTGCGGCGGCAACCGTGACCGCGAATTCGCGAAACAGCAGGCCGACGATACCGCTCATCAGGAACAGCGGAATAAACACCGCGGTCAGCGAGATCGAGATCGACAGGATCGTAAAGCCGATCTCGCCCGCCCCTTCGAGGGCGGCCTGCATCGGCGTCTTGCCTTCCTCGATGTGCCGTACGATGTTCTCAATCATGACGATCGCGTCGTCGACGACAAACCCGACTGCGATGGTCAGCGCCATTAGCGACAGATTGTCGAGGCTGTAGCCGAGCACATACATGACCGCGAAGGTGCCGATTAGCGACATCGGCACCGATATCGCCGGGATCACCGTCGCCCACAGCTTGCGCAAAAATAGGAAGATCACGCCGACAACCAAGGCGATTGTCAGCAGCAAGGTGTGTTGAACGTCGGTGACGCTGGCGCGGATCGTCTGGGTGCGGTCCGAAACGATGTGGATCTTGATCGACGGCGGCAGCGAGGCTTCGAGCTGCGGCAGCGCCTTTTTGATTTGGTGGACGGTCGCGATCACATTGGCGCCGGGCTGGCGTTGCACTGCGATGATGATCGCCGGCTCGGTGTTGTACCAGCCGGCCAGTGTCACATCCTGCGGCGCGACGATGGCCCGGCCGACATTGCGGACGCGCACCGGCCCGCTGGCGCCGTAAGCGCTGGTGCGGTTGGCCAGGATGTAGTCGTCGAACCCCCGCGCCGTCATCAGCTGGTCGTTGGTCTGCAGCGCAAAGGCTTGATTGGCACCGTACAATGTCCCCTTCGGCTGGTCGACCGTCGCGGTGGCGAGCGCGGTGCGCACCGCCTCGAGATCGAGCCCCACCGCGGCCAACTGCGCCGGGTTGACCTGCACCCGGATCGACGGGTTCTGCTCGCCGCCGATGCCGACCTCGCCGACCCCCGGCATCTGCGAGAGCTTCTGGGCGAGGATGCTGTTGGCGTAATCGCTGACCGTGGTCAGCGGCAAGGTCTGCGAGGTCAATGCCAGCATTAGGACCGGCGTGTCGGCCGGGTTGGTCTTGCGGTAGATCGGCGGGTTCGGCATGGTCGGCGGCAATTGGCCTGCTGCCGCATTGATCGCCGCCTGCACGTCCTGGGCCGCCGAGTCGACCGTGCGGCTGCGGGCGAATTGCAAGGTGATCTCGGCATATTCGGTGGCGCTGCTCGAGGTCATCTGGGTCAGGCCGGGGATTTGGCCGAACTGCCGTTCGAGCGGCGTCGTGACAGTGCTGGCGATGGTCTGCGCGTCCGCACCCGGTAATTGCGCGGTGACCTGGATCGTCGGCGAGTCGATGTTCGGCAGCGCCGCCACCGGCAATAGCTCGTAGCTGATCAACCCAAGCAGCAGGATCGCCGCCATCAGCATCGCCGTGGCGATCGGCCTGCGGATGAACCTCGCCGAGATGTTCATGGCAACAGCCCCGCGCTCGCCGTGGTCGGGTTCGGCACCGCACCCGGGTCGTTCGGGTTCGCGAGCGACACCGCGGCGCCGGGCGTCAGCCGGTATTGACCCCGCACGACGACGGTCTCCCCGGCTTTCAAGCCCTTGTCGATCAGCGCCTCGCCGTTCAGCGTTTCGCGCACCGAAACCGGCCGCATCGACACCTTGTGGTCTCGGCCGACGACAAAAATAAATTGCCCTTGCGGCCCCTGCTGAACGGCGTCGAGCGGCACCGTCAGACCATCGTCCTGCACCTTGGTCACGAGCCGGATATTGACGAACATGCCGGGCCACAGCCGGCGATGGCGATTGGGAAATATCGCCTTGAGATTTATCGTGTCGGAGGTGGTGTTCGCCTGATTGTCGATTGCGGCCAGCGTGCCGGACCCGAGCTCGGTCTTGCCGTCGGCGCCCAATGCAACGACCTTGACCGCGCCCCTTGCGAGAGCGTCCTGGACGTTTGGGATGTCGGCTGCAGCCAAGGTGAACATCACGCTGATCGGCTGCACCTGGTTGATGACGACCAGCGCATCCGGTTGACCCGGAAAACTGCGCGACGTGCTCGCATGGATGATGTTGCCGACATCGAGCAGGCGAATTCCGGCGACGCCGTCGAACGGCGCCACGAGCCGCGTGTAGCTCAGCTCGGTCTTGGCGTATTCGATCGCGGCCTGGTCGGCTTTCAGCGTGGCCTGCTCCTGGGCGATCATCGCCTGCTGGGTGGCGACCTGCTGTTGCGGCGCAAACCCCTGCTTTTGCAGCGGAATGTAGCGGCCGAGATTGATCTGCCCGTTTTCGAGATGAGCCTCGTCGCGGGCGAGATTGGCCTGCGCCTGATCGAGCTGCGCCTGATACGTGCTCGGGTCGAGCTGGGCCAACAGCTCACCTTTGTTGACAGACTGGCCGTCCTTGAAGTCGATGCTGGTGATCGGCTCGGTGACCATGCTGCGGACCGTCGCGGTGTTCAGCGCCGTGACATTGCCGATCCCAGTGAGTACGATCGGGAAGCTGCTTTGTTTGACGCTCGCCGCAATGACCGGAACAGGCGGAGGTGGCTCGGGAGCGACGCTCGAACCATTTGTCAAATGGCGCCAGCCCAAATAGCCCGCTGCGACCAGCGCGATCATCGCCAGGCCAATGAGCAAGGGTGGTCGCCGCCCACGGTTCGCAACGGGTTTATCGGATGCCACAGACGAAGCCATCGGGACAGGGTCGGTCTGGGAGGCGATGTTGCTCATCGGCGGCGATCCGATAGTGTGTCACAGACGGGGAGAAACACGGCGAGGCCGATCAATAATATGCTCACCGTGAACGGGACAGCCGGTACGGCAATCTCGCTAATGACCTGCGCGCCGAGCAGTGGGATCATTGGTCATCTCCGGAGCGCCAGGAGTTGGCGTCGTTAAGGGCGAGCGATCTGCGAGAGCGACAGGATTTTCGATACTCAATCACCGGCTGGTTGTGTGTTGTTTAGGCTTGCCCAGGAGGTTTAGAATTTTCGCGACCGTGCTCTTATGTGATTGGAGATGCGAGGGGTGGAGTCTGTGCGATTGCGAGCTGGATCGCGTCCAGCAAATCCTGATCGCGAAAGGGTTTTGTCAGGAAGTCGACCGCGCCCCCTTTCATGGCCCGGACCGACATCGGGACATCGGCGTAGCCGCTGATAAAGATGATCGGCAGGCGCAAATTTGCCTTGCCCAGCTGCTCTTGAAAATCGAGCCCGCTCCGCCCGGGCAGCCTCACATCGAGAACCAGGCACCCAGGCAGGTCACGGTGGGGGCTATCGAGGTATTCCTGCACCGAGGCAAACGAGGCGACACCCAGGCCTGCTGATCGCAAGAGCCCTCGGAGCGCCTCGCGTATATCCGGATCGTCGTCGATGACAACGACAGTAGGTCGAGGCGGCTCATCACTGGCGACTTCCCGCTCTACTGGGAGGGAGATCGACTGCGAGCCGGGCGAGGGGAAGCCATCCGCGCCGATTGCTGTCGTGGTGATCTCGCCGGTGAACACATAACCGCGCCCGTGGACTGTTTTGATGACGTCCCGATCGGCGTTCAGCACTTTGCGCAATGCAGACATCTGCACCTTCAGATTGTCCGCCGCCACTACCACATCGGGCCAAACGCGGCTGACGAGCTCATTTTTTGTAACAAGGCCCCCGGCCGCCCCGATCAGCACCATGAGAAGATCGAAGGCGCGGCCGCCGAGCTCAACCGGCTGGCCGTCAACGAGCAATCGGCGGGCGCGCGGCGACACGCAAAATTGGCCAAAGCGGATGACCGCCTCGCTGCCCGCGCTTGCTTCGGGCCGGCTGGTGCTCGGTCGATCAAAAAGCAGCGGCGGCTGGTGCGCAGATTGCTGCGAGATCAACATTTGCTGCATGGTGGGTTGCCTCCTTCCCGCTCAGTCCTCGGCTCCTGATCGTGCCGTGCATCCTGTCGCGGCGGTCTCTCGGCGTCGTCTCCGCCATTCGCCGACCGAGTGTCGGCGCCGTGCCGGCCATGAAGCGCCGAACGCAGACCGCTCAACAGCTCCTCCACCGTGAATGGCTTATCAAGAAAGCAGACCGCGCCGGCGCTCAGTGCCTGCTCGCGAACCCGGTCGTTGGGGAACGCCGTGATGACAATGACGGGAAAGCGATAGTCGAGCGCCGCCAGACGGCTCTGCAGTCGAAGCCCGGACATTCCGCGCAGATGGAGATCGGTGATCAGGCACGACGTGTCGTTCAACCGTTCCGATTGCAGAAACTCTTCGGCCGACGAGAATGCCACGGGCGTAAAACCAAGCGCCCTCACCAGCCCCTGCAACGCGTCACGGGCCAAGAGATCGTCATCGACGCACGCAATGAGAGGCTGTTTTGGTGCCACAGATACGTCCTTTCGCGCCAAAACATGGCACCGCGTCGTGCCATCCCGCAATTAGACCAGGGTCGGGCGCAGTCAGCAGAAAGGCTGGCGGACATTATACTTTGGTCGAAGGCAGTTACGCTCGATTGTGGGCGGGCACGAGCTTGTCGGCGATCCTGACCAGCTCAGCCAGCGACCGGACGCGCATCTTTCGCATCACATTGCCGCGATGCACCTTCACCGTCGCCTCGCTGAGCCCCAATTCCGCGGCAATCTGCTTGTTGAGGCGGCCGCCCACGATCGACATCATCACCGTGCGCTCACGCGGCGTCAGCGTCTCGAAGTCGGCACCGCGCCGTGCGAGAGTCCTTTCCTCGTCGCGGCGCGCGCGGTCCTTCGCGATCGCCAGCTGGATCGCGTCCAGCAAATCTTGATCGCGGACGGGCTTGGTCAGGAACTCGACCGCACCGGCCTTCATAGCCCGAACCGACATCGGGACATCAGCATGACCGCTGATGAAGATAATTGGTCGCTGCGCATTTGCCCGGGCCAGCTCTTCTTGAAGATCGAGCCCGCTGCGCCCCGGGAGTCTGACATCGAGGATCAGGCAACCGGGGAGGTCAGGCCTGGCGGCGCCGAGGAACTCCTGAACCGAGGCGAACACCTCGGCATGCAGGCCCACCGAGCGGAGAAGCCCGCGAAGCGCCTCGCGGATACCAGGGTCGTCGTCGATGACGGCGACCGTCGCCTCGTCGTCGTTATCTGGTCGGGTCATTCAAGGCATCGCTGCCCGCTACCGGCACTGTGAACTGGAAGATGCTGCCATGAGGCGAATTCGGCGATGCCCACAACCGGCCGCCATGGGCTTCGACGATCGAGCGGCAGATTGCCAGCCCCATTCCTATTCCGTCGGGCTTGGTTGTAAAGAAGGCATCGAAAATGCCGTCGGCCGTGGTCGGATCGAGCCCCGTACCCGTATCCGCCACCGCGACGAGGACGTTCTCCTGCTCCGCCATGCGAGAGCTTACCCGCAATACTCGCGGAGAATGACTGTCTGCGGTCATCGCCTCGATCGCATTGACCGTAAGATTGAGGATGACCTGCTGTATTTGGCCGCGGTCGCCCGAGACGGGTTCGAGGCCGGCCGATAATTCGGTCTCGAGCAGGACGTCATTTCGCTGCAATTCGCCACTCGTCAGCGCGAGGACGTCCGATACGGCCGAGTTGATCGCAAACCGAGTGAACTCGGCAGTGGACTTCCGGGCCAGGGCGCGGATGGTCCTGATGATGTCGCTCGCCCGATGGCCGGCGCCGATGGTCCTTTCCGCGGCTTCCCGCGCTTCGTGGAGATCCGGCGGGTCTTTCGCGAGCCAGCGCAAGCAGGTATCCGCATTGGTGACGACCGCCATCAGCGGCTGGTTGACTTCATGGGCAATCGACGCCGCGAGCTCGCCCATCGTCGTCAGTCGTGCCACGCGCGTAAGATCCGCCTGGGCGTTGCGCAACGCCTCCTCCGCCCGGATGCGCTCGGCGTTTTCGGTAAGCAACGCCGTGTTGCTTCGCTCGAGCTCTTGAACCGATCCCGCCAGATCGTCGCGCGCCCGCCTAAACGACTGCGCCGCACTGCGTTGGGCAGCGCTCAACAGGCCCGCAAAAAGCGCCGACAGCGCAAACACAAAAATGCGCGGTATCTCTTTGACATCCGCGGCCAAGCTGTGCACCGGCGCCGCATAATAATATTTAAACGCGAGGACCGAGAGGATGATCGCGAGCAGGCCTGGGCCGAAACCCCCAAACCAGGCACAGAACATCACCGCGCAAAGAAGCAGCGAGACGGGGGCGGTGACGGCATGAATGTCGAGCCAGCGAGAACCGGCAAGCGCTGCCGCAACCGAACCGACCGCGACCGCGTAGGCCGCAATCGCGCGGAAATTGGACCACCCGCCACGATCCAGCTTCATCATTAGGTTTCAAATCTGAACAAAACGGGAGCGATAGTCACGGTTGAGGTGCGACTCGACCGACCAAGTTGTTTTGTCGATGCCGCGGGCAGCCTCGGTAAAAACATCGGGAATGTCCTGCTCGCCAAATCCAGCGGCCTCGTCGATCGCCTTGCGCCTGAAAGCCAAGGGCTTTAATCGCCCTGGCGGAGCCCAGCTTACGGCGCGGTCTCCCTCTGCTGAGGCAACGTGAACTGAAGGACGGCTCCGTGGGGTGAGTTTGGCGTCGCCCACACGCATCCGCCATGCGCCTCGATGATCGAGCGGCAGATCGACAGCCCCATACCCATGCCATCGGGCTTGGTCGTGTAGAACGCATCGAAGAGGCGGTCCACACTCTCCGGGCTCAGCCCCGGACCCTTGTCCCGCACGGCGATGCGCACGCAATCGACTCCGTCCCCCTCGGTGCTGATCAGCAACTCGCGCGCCCCCTCGCTCACCTCGCTCATTGCTTCGAGGGCGTTGAAGATCAGGTTGAGCATCACTTGCTGAAGCTGGATCCGATCTCCGAGAATGAGCGGGAGACCGTCCGCTAGCCGTGTCTGCAGCGTGGTCCCGGTTCGGCGCAGTTCGCTCCCCGTCAGCGCGATGATCTCGCGGATCGTATCGTTGATGTCCAGCCTGTCCTTGCGCGGCGCCGCCTTCGCGACGAGCGCGCGAATCCGGCCGATGACGTCGCCGGCTCGTCTCCCGTTGCTGACGATCCGATCAAGAGCCTGCCGAACCTCCTCCGGATCAGGCGGCTGCATCTTGAGCCAGCGCAAAGCGGCCTGTGCGTTGGTGACCACCGCCGCGATCGGCTGATTGACCTCGTGGGCGATCGAAGCCGTCAGCTGCCCCATCGTCGTGATACGATTGGCGTGCGCGAGCGCCTGTCGTTCTTCCTCCGCCCGTCGGCGCTCGGTCACGTCCATCAGTGTCCCCACGAACTCGACCACATCGCCGGAGGGAGCGATAACAGGGTGGCCGATGACGTGGATCTCTCTGATCTCGCCGCCCGGATGCACAATTCGATAGTCGTGGTCGAAATCCGACTTTTCCCGGATTGCTTTCCTAAAACGTTCTCTAGTTCTGGCCCGATCATCGGGATGGATACGTCGCTCGAATTCTTCAAATCGCGGTGGTCCCCTTGCGGGATCGAAACCCGCTATGCGGAATATTTCTTCGGACCAGTAGGTATGTTTGCCGATCGCCGGGACACATGCCCAACTCCCCGTGTGGCTCAGCCTTTGTGCTTCCGTCAAATAGGCTTCGCTGCGTTGCAACTCGGCGGTTCGTTCCGCCACCTTCGTCTCGAGTTCGTCGCGCGCTTTACGAAGCTGTTGCTCGCTCTCGCGCAGCGCTTCCTCGGCACGGCGGTGAGCGTCGAGGAGGCGTGCCGTCTGGAATGCCGTTGCGGCTTGGTTCGCCGCCACGGAGAGCAGCAGCTGGTCGATTTCGCTGGGAAAGTCGACGCGATCGCACGCCGCCGCAACCAGACCACCCGCCGCATCAATGCCGACGGGAATGACGATACCGCGGCACTTCTGTGCGGCGCCGCCGATGTCGCGAACGATCTCCCGGCGCGATAGACGGCCGTTGACGGAGAGGTGTTGCTGCAGCCATCGCGGAAATGCCTGCCACGCGCTTCCCCGCGCGATTTCGACCGTCGTACCTCCGTTGGGGTCGCACAAACGCACAAAAGCGAAGTCGAGGTATAGTGAATTGACCAACACGTCGGCGAGCCCGGCGGCGATGGCAGGCGGGTCTCTGCCGACCCACACCGCCGGGACGGCGGACAGCGCCACGAGGTCCCTGAGCGCTCTTCGCAGCCGCAGGGCATCAGCCTCGAAAGCCATCGGCACTGGCCGTGATTATTACGCTCGTGCGGACCGGCGCCGCTCCCGGATTTCGAGCAGGAACTGGTCGGGAGGAACGAAGAACGGGTTCTCCTGCAGCACCTCCCCGATGATCACGACCGGGTGCGTCCGCATCATGTCCATCACCAAGCCGGCGCTGAACTTCGACAGATCGTAGGTGCAGATGACCGGATTGTCGTATTTGGGCACCACGTAGTTGACGCGGGTCTCGTATTCCAGCCAGCTATCCATGCCCGCTTTGTCGACCAGCGCCGTTTCCACGCGCGACACGAAGCGGGTGAGCGGATAACCGGCCGCCGCACCCGATTGCAGCACCTCTTCGAGCAAGACCAACATCGCGTCTTGATCAAAGCGATCGTCGCGCAGGTAGGCGTCCTGCCAGCGCCGCAGCTCGAGCTGCCCGGTACCCATCGCCCGCTTCACGTCAATGCCGGCTTCGGCAAGCCGTTTGAGATGGTCTTCCCAGAGCTCAGGGTCCACGATGTGGAAAGCTTTGTCGCCTCGCTCGAAGCCCTCTTTGATGAACGAGCGTAGCACTCTGTGCTGCTCGTCGAAGCCGTTGAAGAAAGCGCAAATGTGGCGGTGCTGGCCGAGACTGCCCCCGGCACATCGTACGGAAACGCCATTCGTTCCCATCTTTCACCTCCCGCCGCTATGGGCGTGTCAGCGCCGAGCGGATGCAAGCGAGCAAGTCAGTCTCGTCGAACGGCTTGCTCAGGTAACCAATTACCCCGGCAGCCAGCGCCCGCTCCCGAACGCCGTCGTCGGGGTAAGCCGTGATCAGAACGGTCGGGATGCCCTTTCCCGAAGCCGACAGGTGGCGATGCAGATCGAGCCCGGTCATCCCGGGCATTTGCACGTCCGCGATCAGGCAGGAGGTGCGGCGGACGTAGGGTGAGCGCAAAAACTCCTCTGCGGACGCGGCGACCTCTACCCGATATCCCAACGACTTCATGAGACCCTTGACCGCCTCGCGCATCGACTCGTCATCATCTACGATCGAAATCAGAGGTTTTCTATTTGGCACACGAACTCCCGCGCCTGGGCTTGTGAGGTAATGCCGCGATCAGGGGCCCTTGAGCGTGGTGATGATCAGCGTGCTTCTCAGAAACAATACGGCGAACTCAACATCCACGCGACTATACTTTGGTATAAGCCGAGCTGGGTGAGAGTGATGCCGGCCGGCGGTAAGCGCTTGCGGGCGTCCGCGGCCACGGTCACCGCAGATATCGCTTCCCGCACCGAACCGACGATTTTAAGATGCAGGCAGTGCGAGATGGGCGCCATCCCGTTGGTCGCAGCGCCTCGATCGCAGCTAGCGCAAGCGATGACCGAACAGCCGACCATCATCATCGTCGATGACGACCCGGGGATCCGCGAGGCGCTCGGCAGCCTGATCCGATCCGTCGGCGTGCAGGCCAGGGCGCTGGCTTCCGTTCCCGAATTCCTCGACGAAGGGCGCCCCGACGGGCCCACTTGCCTCGTGCTCGACGTCAGGTTGCCGGGCCGAAGTGGCCTCGATTTTCAGCGCGAGCTGGCGGCGGCGAAAATTCACGTGCCGATCATCTTCATCACCGGATATGGCGACATTCCGATGTCCGTCCAGGCGATGAAAGGAGGCGCGATCGAGTTTCTGACCAAGCCGTTCCGCGATCAAGACCTGCTGGACGCGATCGAGCTGGGCCTCGCGCGGGACCGCGTGTGGCTGGAGAACGAAAGGGCGATCGCCGCTCTGCGGGCGTGTTTCGAGACGCTGACCCCGCGCGAGCGCGAGGTCATGGCCTTGGTGGTGACTGGCCGTCTCAATAAGCAGATCGCTTATGACATCGGTATCAGCGAGATCACGGTGAAAGTCCACCGCGGCCAGGTTATGCGAAAGATGCAGGCGACCTCTTTGCCTGACCTGGCCCGGATGGCCGACAAGCTCAATATCAGGGCGGAAAAATTGTCGAGCTGGTAGACGGGCGCTCGAGGCCGGCTCCCTGCTCATGGGGGCGATAATCAGTCTTTTAGCTTTTGCGCTTGCGCTCTTAGCTCTTGCGCTCGCGGCCGGCGATCAGCGCCGTCGCGATTTGGGCGACATGTCGGCCCTGAAAGTGGGCGATCGCCAGCTCGTTCTCGCTTGGCCGCCGTGAGCCGTCGGCGCCGGTCAGGGTTGATGCGCCATAGGGCGTGCCGCCGGTAATCTCGGCCATATTGGCGAGCCGCCGCTCGGTGTAGGGCAGGCCGACGACGATCATGCCGTGATGCAAGAGCGTCGCATGAAAGCTGACCAGCGTGGTCTCCTGGCCGCCATGCTGCGACGCGGTACTGGTGAAGACGCTGCCGACTTTGCCGACGAGCGCGCCCTCGGCCCACAATCCCCCGGTCTGATCGAGAAAATTCCGCATCTGCGCGGCCATATTCCCGAAACGCGTCGGGGTGCCGAAGAT
>DASYBC010000034.1:0-12117 GCA_036500965.1 Allostellaceae bacterium
CGTCGCTCACCCTGCGACCGCTCAGCCGCGCCCCGACAGGCTCAAAACGCCAGGCTCGCGGCCCCAAAACCCCGACAAGCAGCCTGATACGTCAGAAAATCCAACATCAGCAGCCGCCCGGTGAGATATCCGGGCTAGAGCCGGCTGTGCAAGACCTGCGCCTCTGCGGCAATCGCGCCGTCAGCGCAAAGCGGCCGCAGCATCCCCCCGGCCCCGGGAAGCGCGCCCGGGATCGTCGCGACGTGGCGCCAGATCAGGTTGACCATCTCGACACCGCGAACGGCTCGGCGATGACGCCGGTGGCGGAAGCCTCGGCGATTGCGGGAACGGGATCACTCATGGCCAGACCTTCGCCGTGGTGATACCCGGCGCTTTAGGTGGGCGCCGGGACCGGGACAGCCTGCCTTTAGGCGGCGGCCGGCGGATAGTTCGACGGGAAGAGTGCGCGCCGCGTCTCCTCATCGACCTCCTTCTTGAAGCTGTGCGAGTCAGCGACAGCCCGTGCCCTGGCAACCGCGGGCCGCGCGTCGATCGCACGGAACCAGCGGCGGATGTTGGGATAGGCGGCGAGCGGGTCGTCGCTGCCGGGCAAGACGAAACTCGCGCGGTCGACCCAGCCCCAGCCGGAAATGTCGGCGATCGTGTATCCGCTGCCGACGATGAAATCGCGGCCCTCGAGGTGCTGGTCGAGCACGGTGTAGTGGCGTTCCGCCTCGCGGCGGTAGCGGTTGATCGCATAAGGCAGCTTTTCCGGGGCAGCGCGCTGGAAATGCACCGCCTGGCCGGAGAATGGCCCGAGCCCGGTAGCGATAAAGAAGAGCCATGACAGCAAGTCGCCGCGATCGGCGGGCGAGCCCATCAGCTCGCCGGTCTTCTCGCCCAAATAGAGCAGGATCGCGGTCGAATCGAAGACCCGGGTTTCGCCGCCCGGCCCCTCGGTGTCGACGATAGCGGGCACCTTGCCATTCGGGTTGATGGCGCGAAACTCGGGCGTATGCTGCTGACCTTTGGCGGTGTCGACTGGCACAATCTCGTAGGGCAGCCCCGTCTCTTCGAGGAACAGCGCGACTTTGGCCGGGTTTGGCGTCGGGTGGTAGTAGAAGCGGATCATCATCGGCCCTTTCGGTGTTCTAGATCGTACGATCTAGAATGGCCCAACAACCGCGCGCTGACAACGGCTTTGCCGTTCTGTCTCGGGCACTCTAAAATTTGATGGGTCGGTCAGAACGATAGCGGCGCCGACGCGGCGGCCGAGGTGAGGCGGGTGATGGCACGACCGAGAGAGTTCGACGAGAAGACCGTGCTGGAGGCGGCAATGAACTGCTTCTGGGCGCAGGGTTTCGAGCAGACGTCGGTGCGCGACCTCGCGGAGCGGATGGGGATCGCCAGCGCCAGCCTCTACAATGCCTTCGGCGACAAGCGATCGCTATACCGCCAGGCCTTCGTCCATTACCTCGCGCACACGGTGCGGGATCGCGTCGCGCGGCTGCAGAAGCTGCGGCCGCTCGCGGCGATCCGGACGTTCTTCGACGAGATCATCGAGCGGTCGGTCGACGACGAGCAGCGCCGCGGCTGCATGCTGGTCAATGCGGCGCTGGAATTGGCGCCCTATGACCCAGAATTCCAGCAACTTGTCGTGGAAGAGATGATTTTCATCGAGGCCTTTTTCCGTCGCTGTGCCGAGTCGGGGCAGAAAGATGGCTCGATCGCCGGCAGCCGTCCGGCAGACGAACTGGCCAAGCTGCTGTTGAGCGTGCTGCTCGGCATTCGCGTCCTGGCGCGCACGCGCCCGCAGCGCGAGGTGCTGGAAGGCGCTGCCAACGCAGTTCTCGGATTGCTCGGGAGCGGCGCCTAGACCATGATCGTATCGGATCGAAGCGCATGGCGCTGCGATCCGAGACGTGAATCATGGTCTCATCCTTGGAAGCGAGAGCAGGATTCATGCATGAAATGGAAGCTCTGTTTCCATTCCATGCGATCCTGCTCGAGCATTTCGGTCGCGCACCAATCACGCCGTCGTCACAGCCGGCATGCGATTGTCGGATGCCGTTTTAGATTGACCGACCTAAAACGCATGATAAGCTCCTGCTCGGATCAGGCGATTTATCGCCATGCGCTGATGCGAGGAGAGGCTCAGTGACCAGATTGACCGACCTGCCGCCCGACCAGGCGAAACGCTTGGCCGAGGCCGAGTGCCCGGAATTTGCAACGCGGCCGTGGGTGACGGGCCCGGCGTTATCGCAGCGTCGGGTTGCGATTGTCTCGTCCGCCGGCCTTGTCGTGCGCGGCGAGGACCCGTTCCGTGGCCGAGACCCGCATTACCACGCGATCCCGGCGACGACGCGGTTCGAAGACCTGCTGTGCAGCCACATCTCGATCAATTTCGATCGCACCGGGTTGCAAGAAGACTGGAACGTCGCCTTTCCGATCGACCGGCTGCGAGAGCTGGCGGCCGAGGGGACGATCGGGTCGATGGCCGACACCCACTACTCGTTCATGGGCGCGACCGATCCGTTGCAGATGGAGCCACATGCCCGCGAACTCGCCGGCCGCTTGAAGCAGGACAACGTCGACAGCGTCCTCCTCGCCCCCGTTTGACCGGTCTGCACGCGCGCCGTGAGCGCGCTCGGCCATTATCTCGAGGAAGAGGGGATCGCGACCGTCGCCATCGTGTTGATCCGGCCGCAAGCCGAGAACACGAAGCCGCCGCGCGCGCTGTGGGTGCCGTTCGAGCTCGGGCGGCCATTCGGCCCGCCCAACGATCCGACACTCCAGAAGCGGGTGGTCCTGGCCGCGCTCGGCATGCTGGTCGAGGATGGCGGGCCGGTGCGGATCATCGATTTTCCCGACGACGATCCGCGCGCGCGCCCCGATCCAGCGTGGCAGCCGCCGTTCATGCCGGCGGCGGTCGCCAACGGCGATGCGGCGTCGCTCGCATCCCGTATGGAGGCGGAAATCTTGCTGCTCCAGGGCGCGCACCGGCGTTGGATGGCGCAGCACGGCCGTAGCACGGTGGGGTTGAGCGGGCTCGCCATCGGCGATTGCGCGCGCTATGTCGCGGATTGGCTGCGCGGCACGGCGCCGCCGAGCCCGCGCGATGGGTTCTCGGCGCCGCTGATCCTGCGCTTTGCGGTCGACGATCTGAAGGCGTATTGCCTGGAAGCGGCGGGGGCCGGAACCGCAAAGCCGTCGAGCCGCCAGCTCACCGACTGGTTCTGGAACGAGACCGCAACCGGGGCGGCGATCCATGTTTTGCGCGAGGTGCTGCAGGCGCATCAAGACGAACGTCTGCGGCTGATCGTCAGCAACTTCATGGTGCCGGCGGCAAGGGTCCGCTCCGGCTGAGGAGCGCATGAAACAAATCAAGATCCTCGCCTTCGATACCGGCGGCACGGTGCTCGACTGGGGTGAGGGCGTGCTGGATATGGCAGCAAGCAACGGGATCGCCGCGCTTCCGCCCCCGCCGCTTCGCCGACCGGGCAGCGCGATCTTACGCGCAGACCGAGAAGAGCTGTCGTCAGGCGCCGGCAGTGCTGCTCAAGACCTTCTTGGTCGGTTACCACAGGAGAAGCGAACATGCCGAACATGATCTCCGCGGCATTTCCGTACCAAAAACAGCGGCGGCGGGTCCTCGGCCGCGAGATGGCGTATGTGGAGGTGGGAGAGGGCGACCCGATCGTGCTGCTGCACGGCAACCCCACCTCGTCGTACCTCTGGCGCAACGTGCTGCCGCACCTGCAGCCACGAGGCCGCTGCATCGCCCCCGACCTGATCGGCATGGGCGATTCCGACAAGCTCCCCGACAGCGGCCCCGGCTCCTATCGCTTCGTCGAGCACCGCCGCTACCTCGACGCCTTGCTCGAGGCGCTCGATGTGCACGAGCGGGTCACCTTCGTCATCCATGACTGGGGCTCGGCCCTCGGCTTCGACTGGGCCAACCGCCATCGCGACGCCGTGAAGGGCATCGCGTTCATGGAGGCGATCGTGGCGCCGCAGGGCCGCGACCACTGGGACAAGATGGGAATGCGTCAAGCCTTGGAGGCGCTGCGTTCGGAGGCCGGCGAGGCGATGGTCCTGCAGAACAACTATTTCATTGAAGAGATCCTGCCGAACGCCATCCTGCGCAAGCTCTCCGACGCGGAGATGGCGGAGTATCGACGGCCATTCGCCGAGCCTGGCGAGGGGCGACGGCCGACCTTGACCTGGCCCCGGCAAATACCCATTGCGGGCGAGCCCGCCGATGTGCATGCGATCGCGACTGAATACGCGGACTGGCTGGGGGCGAGCAATGTGCCCAAGCTGTTCCTGAAGGCTGAGCCAGGTGCGATCCTCGCCAATGATACGCTGGTCAACCTCGTCCGCGGGTGGCCGGCGCTGACCGAGAAGACGGTGGCCGGGATCCATTTCGTTCAGGAAGATTCCCCAGACGAGATCGGGCGGGCCATCGCCGGCTGGATGGGGGCGTTGGGCTGACCGGGGCCATGCAGGGTTGGGACGCTACAACGTCGCCGGATAAGCCGGCAGCTATAGATCAACTTATTTTCAGAATCGCCGTTCTCCGACATGCGTGAGCCAACCGCGCAGACTGAGGAGAAATATGCAGGTGCGCCGGCGCACCCCGAGGAGATAACAGCGAGCGTGGAGTTTCGCGTCGGCAACAGCGTGTCGCTAAACGCGACGGTGCGCACGACGCCGGCTGGGCTTGCAGCCGCCGGGGTCATGGTCGCTGCCATTGTCCTGTCGATCACTGTCTTGGTGCGAGCCACTCGGTGGCGACCCGGCTGATTTTCCAGAAAGGCCCCTTTTCCAACTTTGCGAGCGGGGCAACACCCCAGGCCGACTTGCGACGCGGTTTGCGTCTCCCCATCTGCTCGCCAGGGTTAGCGAATCCCTGTCTAGATCGCGAATCGGGTCAATCCTTGGAGCATCATCTTTGCTGAGCCGACAGGTCCATACCTATTCTCACGGCAGTGATCGTGAGCGGATCGCCAGAGCCCGCCAAGCCGCCGAAGCGCTTTTCACTCCGGCCCCTGCAGTCAGCCCGCAATCAGTCCCGAATACGGCGACCGACCAACCGCCGCGCAAACCGCGCGTGCTGCAAGTGACATTGCCGACGCCGGCCCGCGTCGAGGAAGCCAAAGCCACAGCCACAGCGACGGTCAGCCGCAAGCCGGCAGCGCCGTCTTCAATTCCGCCGGCGCATTTCGCGCGTATCCGCACTTGGGTCAAGTACGGCATGACCATTCCCCAAGTCGCCGCGATCTATGGCGTGGAGGTTGGCCAGATCGCCCGCATCCTTCGCGAGGCCTAGCCGCGATTGGACTAGAGGCCCTGCGTACCTTTGCTCCGAACCTGGGACGTCGAGCACCTCCTCTGGTGGAGGGGGCTCCAGCTGCGCGCGCCCAACGAAACTTTTTGGATCCTGAGGCGTGCCTCTAGGTGAGCCCGTGGACAACAGGAGGAGCCGCCATGGACGCCATGATCCGGCCGCTGACGATCGCCTTGCTGCTGTGCGCCGGGACCGGCCTCGCGGCGGCGCAGACCCCGCAAGGGGCAACACCCGCTGCTCCGGGCCACGGCCCCGCCGCAAATAGCCAGACCCTGCCGTCGGCGCCCGGCGGAGCACCCGGCTCTCTGAGCAAGGAGCTGAACCGTTCGGGCGGCGTGATCCACCCGCCGGCGACCCACGACCGCGGCGTCGTGTCGCCGCCGAGCCGGGGTGTGGGCCGCACCCCGGTCATTCCGCCGCCCGGCACCCCCGGCGGAAACCCGAACGTACAGCCGAAATAGCCGGCGGCCGCCTGGCGAAGCAGAGGACGGCAGCGTGGGTCAGACGTAACGGAAGGTCGCGAACATCCCGGCCTCCATGTGGTACAGCATGTGGCAGTGGAAGGCCCACCAGCCCGGGTTGTCAGCGTCGAATTCGACAACCACGCGCTGCGCCGGCGGCACCCGCACGGTGTCGCGCACCGCGCCCGGAAACCGCAGGCCGCCGATCTCGACCACCTGAAAGCGGTGCCCGTGCAGGTGCATCGGGTGCGCCATGCCGGTCGAGTTGGTCATCACCAGGGCCACCCGCTCGCCTTTGGCGATCGGCAGCGGCGGCACCCCCGGGTTCCAGGCGACCCCATTGATCGACCAGATGTATTTCGACATCTCGCCGGTCAGGTCGATATTGTGGACGCGGTCGGGCTGGCGCGGCGCGAGCGGCTTCAGCGCGCGCAGCCGGCTCTCCAGCTCCATCGTGATCGCCGGCGTCACCATCGGCCCTTGCGGCGAAACGCGGCTGATCGGCGCGTTGCCGGCGGCGAGCACGATGCCGGTGCGGTTGCGCTCGCCCTCGATGGTGGCGAGCAGCGGATATGCTGCCGCCTCGCCGCGCGGGATCGTCAGCACGATGTCGAGCCGCTGCGCGACATTGATCGGAAACCGCCGGCCGGCGACCGGCTGCACCAATGACCCGTCGACCGCGATCAGGCTGCCATCGAGCCGGCCGAGATCGAAATGGTAGCTCGACATCGCCGAGGCGTTGATCACCCGCAGCAGCACCTCTGCGCCGGGCTCGACGGTGACGATCTCCGGGTCGGCCAGGGTGCGGCCATTGGCGAGAAAGGCGTCGTAGGTCACATCGTTGAGATCGGGCGCGCCGGCACTGCCGGCCTGGGCCATCCCGCCCATGCCGTTCGTTCCGGCCACGCCGTTCATCCCACCCGTGCCGTTCATGCTCGCCGGCGTTGCCCTGGCGCCGCCGGTCGTCCCCGGCGAGCCGGCAGTCGCCATGCCCGGCACGCTGGGCGTGGTCGCAGCTCGCGCCATCCCCGGCATGCTCCCGCCTTTTTTCAAATTGGCGAAGATTTCTTCTGGCGGGGTAAAGCTGAAATCTTCGAGCATCAGCACGATTTCCTGCCGGCCCGGCTTGTCGCGCTGGTCGCGGATGATCAGCGGCGCGCTCATCAGCAGCTGCTCTTGGAAGCCCTGATGCGAGTGCATCCAAAAGGTGCCGCCAAACGCCAGCGGAAAATCATAGTCGGCGGTGCCGCCCGGCGGGATCGGCGGCCCCGAGATGCCGGGCACCCCATCCTGCCGCCACGGCGGGGCGAGCCCGTGCCAGTGAATGAGGCTCGGCTTGCCGATGTGGTTTTCGACGCGCACCCGAAACCGGTCGCCGATCTTCGTGATGATGCCGGAGGCGCCGTCCGGTTGGCGGATGCCATAGACCGAGGCGGGCTTGCCGTTGACCTCGATCGACCGCCGCACCAGCCGTAGCACCATCGGCGCCGCCGCGCCCGGCGCTGCTTGCTTGCCTGCCTGCGCCGCCCCCGGTCGTATCGCCGCCGCAGCCAGAGCGGAGATCAGCATCGCGCGGCGCGTCGGCATCTCTCGCATCCTCCTTTTGGGTTGCGCGATCATACCTCCGTACCGGGCCGGCGAAAATCCGCGTCACGTCCGCCCGCAACGGACATCGAGGGTTCGCTTTGTCGTGTGCGACGGTTTATCGTAGGCCCTGTCCTTGGGTGGAGGCGGTCGATGAGCGGAGCGGCGGTGTTGAGCCCGGAAACGGTGCTGGCCGAGATCAAGAAGCACGGGATCAGCCATGTCGTATGGCTGCCGGACAGCGAGACCAACTGGCTCTATCTGCTGATGAAGGCCGACCCGTCGGTGCACCTCGTCGGGGTCAGCCGCGAGGGGCATGCCTGCTCGATCGCCGCCGGGCTCGCCGCCGGCGGGGCGAAGCCCTTGATCCTGATCCAGAATACCGGGATGCTCGAATCGGGCGATTCGCTGCGCGGCTGGCTGTTGAGCCTTAATCTCGGGGTCGTGCTGATGGTCGGCTATCGCGGCTGGACCCGGCATGGGGTCGATACCGACACCGCGGCGACCTATACCGAGCGATTCCTGATGGCGTTCGGCCTGAACTACTATCTGGTCGAAGGCGACGCCGACGCGTCGCGCATCGGCATCGCCTTTGAGGAGGCGGCGCGCACCCAAAGGCCGGTCGTCATCCTGGTCGGCGACGAGTACCACGGCTTCAACCGCTGACCGTGAGCCGCGCAAACCTGACATTTAGTGCCGGCCCTCACCCGCCTTCCCCCGGATCGCAGTCCGGGGGTCGGCACCCTCTCCCGCATTACGGGAGAGGTGGACCCAGCTCGCAGAGGCTGTCCCGGGCTTGATCCGGGGGAAGGCGGGTGAGGGCTTGTACGGGCGCCTTCCGTCTGGTTTTGACAACCAGGTCAGGAGCGAGCCTTCGAACCGTTTTAGCCGGACGGTGGCTCAGCCGGCCCGATATTTGTCGACAAACGCCCAATCGATGTCGAGCCCGAAGCCGGGCTGGTCGCCGATCTCCAGATAGCCTTCGCGCAGCTTCGGGTGGTCATTGAACAGCCCGTAGGCGAGCGGATCCTGCTCGGGGCCGCCATGCGACTCAACGCCAAAGGCGCCGCGCGGCTGGGCGAGGACGATATGCGCGTGAATTTCGGGGGCGGTATGCGGCGCCAGGACGACGCCGTGCTGCTCGGCCAGCTGCGCCACCCGCAGCGCCTCGGTGAAGCCGCCTGAGCGGGTCGCGTCGAACTGCACATAGCCGATGCCGCCATCGACGATGAAATCGCGAACGGTGAACCGGGTCAGCTCGCGCTCGCCATGCGCCAGCGGGATCGGCGTCGCCGCCGCCAGCCGCGCGAAATCGGCCGGCTGCAGATACCAGTGCAGCGGCTCCTCGAGCCAAAAGATCCGGTGCGGCTCGACCTTGTGGGCGAACTCGATGCAATCGGGCAGGTCGTAGGCGGCGTTCATGTCGAGCATTAAGAAGGGCTCGTCGCCAATCATCCGCCGCACCGTGCCGATCCGCTCCGCCTCGGCGGCGACACTGCCGGCCCCGGTCTTCAGCTTG
Source organism: Allostellaceae bacterium (assembly GCA_036500965.1). Classification (GTDB taxonomy): domain Bacteria; phylum Pseudomonadota; class Alphaproteobacteria; order ATCC43930; family CGMCC-115725; genus AP-15. Next base: position 8,894 of record DASYBC010000034.1, read on the forward strand.
ACCGCGCGATAGCCGAGCTTCAGCAGCCCGGCTAATTCGACGCTGTAATCGTGGTCGGTCGCCCCCGGCCGGTAATAGCCGCCGGTCGCATAGGTGAAGATCGGCCGGTTCTCGCCGCCGAGCAGGCGATAGACCGGCAGACCCACGGCTTTACCCTTGATGTCCCACAGGGCGATGTCGATGCCGCCCAGCGCCGCCATGAATTGGGGGCGCTCGCCGCGCGGTGCCGGCGGCGGCAGGCCGTTCCGGCCCTCGATCCGGCCCGGCCCCGGCGAGCTCAACGCGAACATCCTCTCCCACACCGCGACATGGGCGAGCGCATCCATGCCGCGGATAATCTCCGCGAAACGGGCGACCCACTCGCAGATTTTCGGCATCGGCGCGCCATGGATCTGGCCATAGCCGGCGAGACCGTCATCGGTCGCCACCTCGACCAGCACGGCGCTCCAGGCCTTCATCTGCTCGTGCGCGGTCCAGGTCTCGTGCGGCCGCGGCACCGAGATCATGTGCGTCTTTACCGAATTGATCCTCGTCATCGAAGGCTCACCGTGCTGCGGTCGGGTTGGGGGCCGCCCCCGGCGACGCCGCGGTCAGCTGCCGCCAGCGGGCGAGGCTTTCCGGCGGCCAGACCTCGTCGATCCTGTAGAAGGCGTTGAACACGCGCGCGCCTTTCGGAAGGTCGAGCCAGGGCAGCTTGCTGCGGGTGAAGATATGGACGTCGGGCGAGATGGAAGCCGGATCGTCGAGCGTGCCGCCGCACAACAGGACCGTGTCGCCGGGTGCCGCGTGGTATTTGTTCCACAGATGCGTGCCGCATCTGGCGCAGGCGAAGACGTCGTGCGGCCTGCCGCTGCTGCCCGGCGGCACGGCAAAAGCCACCGGCGCGCCGCCCTCCGCCTCGACAAATTTCCGTTCGATCCACAAATTTAGCGCGAACGCGCTGCCGGTCAGCCTTTGGCAGTCGCGGCAATGGCAGGCGTGGACGATCATCGGCGCGGCGATCAGCCGGTATCGGACATCACCGCAGGCGCAGCGCCCTTCGGGGCTCGTCATCGCTTCGCTCCCAACAAAGCCAGGCCGAATATACAGCTAGACCGGGAGGTGTGGAAATCGCGGCGTCCGGCCGGTCAGGCCGGCGGCGGCTCGCGCAGCGGCCAGGCGAAGCTCAGCTCGTGGCCGTCGGGGTCGGTGATGTGGAAAAAGCGCTCGCCCCATTCGGCCTCGCGCGGCGCCGTATCCGGGCGGTAGCCGGCGGCGACCAACCGGGCATGGAGCGCGTCGAGCTGCGGCTCGTAAAAGATCACCCGCCCCCACCACGACCAGCCCCGCTCGGCCGGCTGCGCGGTCAGGTTCAGATAGCCGGGGCCGGCGCGAAAGCTGGTAAACGAGGCGTCCTCGCCGCCATAGAGCATCTCGAACCCGATCCCGCTATAGAACCGCACGGCGCGTGCCATATCGTGCGTCGCCAGGGTGACGGCGCTGATCCCGGCGATCATCCTGATGGCGGCCGGTGGCAGCGATCGGCCCTGCCCGTCACGCCTCCACTAAGCCGGCGTCGATCGTGCCGCTGACGACCTTGCGCGCCACCTCCCGCAACAGCTGCCGGTCCGCCGCCGGCGTCGCCGCCGCCGGAATGCCCGCGACCACCCGGTCATGGCTGTAGGTCGGCACCGCGCCGCCATTGTGCAGGATGCGGTAATCGAGCTCCTCGCCATTCTTCACTGTGCTGATGCCGCGCCGGATCAGGTTGCGCATCATGATGACGCCGCGGTCGGTCGAAGCCAGGTGCTCGAGCCCGTGCCGCGCCATCCCGCCATGAATGCTGACCTGCGCGTCGTAATCGCCGGGGATGCGCTGGCGCTCTTCGTAAGGCCTGCTGGCGTCCTGGCCGAACCCGGCGCCCTGGCGGAATTCCTTGCCCTCGGGTGCCCGGTAATAGCCGATCTGCATTGTGTGGGTATCGTCGAGCGGCACCGCCCAGGTGGTCGCCATCGGCCGGTTGACCGAGTTCCGGAGTGCCATCGGGTCGGCATTCGGCGGGAACTGGTGGATATTGGGCAGGATGAAATCGGCGACCCGCACCCACACCCGGTCGCCCTGCCGCCGGGTGTCGATATAGACCATGCCGACCGGCGTCTCCATCCAATCCCATTCGCCGAGCGCCGCCAAATCCTCGGTAAAGCCTTCGCTTCCCGGCAAGGTGTGCAGAAACGCGAGATGCGCCGGGTCCATCGCGTTTTCCTTGACCTGCAGCCAATTGCACTGCCACACGGTCGGCGCGCGGGCGATCTGGCGGTAGCCGGGCAGGTCCCAGGTGTCGAGCACCGGGAAATCGGGCTGTTTGTCGGGCGGCCCCATATAGGCGAAAACCAGCCCCTCGTGCTCGTGCACCGGGTAGGCGCCGTGACAGAGCCGGTCCTTCAAGGTGCTGTCCGCCGGCTCGCCCGGGGTTTCGAGGATGGTGCCGTCACAATCGATGAGCCAGCCATGATAGCAGCAGCGGATGCCCTTGTCGCCGACGAGGCCGAATTCGAGCGAGGTGCCGCGATGCGGGCAATGCAGCTCCAACAATCCGATTGCCCCGCCCTTGTCGCGGAACGCGACCAGATCCTCGCCGAGGATGCGCAGCCGCCGCGGCACCGTGCCCAATTCGCTCGTGAGGATCACCGGCTGCCAGAAATGCCGCAGATATTCGCCGCACGGCGTCCCCGGCCCGACCCGGGTCAATTCCTCGTCCACCGCCGGCCGCTCGCGGTGGTGATAGGCGCTGTAGGCGGTGCTCAGAAACGGCGCTCTCTCGGACATACGGGACCTCTCTTCTCAGCGGCGCTGAATTTGCCCAGCACACCGCGCCCCGGTCAACCGCCATCGCGCGCCACTGCACCATCCGGCCCCGCCTCGGCTTCGGCTTGCGCCCCCTAGCCATCTGCACCGAATTTTTGCGCCAGCAAACCTGTTGACTCCGTGCGCATCGACTACGGTGCGGAATTCTTGGATACCGTTGAAAAACTCACCCGAGAGCCGCCCTGATCGGTTAAAATGAGCAAATCATCGACGGTTGGGGGACCGAGGGGATGATGGGGCAGCAAGGGGAGCTGCAAGAGCGGCTGTTCTATGAATTTCGGCTCGATGAATACGTTCCAGCCGATCATCTTCTGAGAAAAATCGACCGTGTTTTGGATTTGAGCGGCCTGCGTCACGAGCTCGCCTCGTTTTACAGCCAC
>DASYBC010000035.1:0-1930 GCA_036500965.1 Allostellaceae bacterium
CGCCCGAATTCGCCGCCATGCTGGCCCAGGCGCGGACCGGCGACATGATGTCGGATTGCAGCTGATAAGCGAGATACAGCATCCCGGCGTACGGTTCAGGTCCCACGGGTGCTGCGGTTCGCCCCGGCAGCGAACACACTACCCCCCTAAAGAATGCACGCTAATGCATTTTTTGTTGCGCTGCGACAAGAATATGAACATCCTGCACATGGGGGACGGGGGCGAGGTTAAGGGCTGCCCAAAGAAGGATCAGCCGACCGCCGCAATTCCGTGCCTTGGTCGCTAACCGATTGAGTCAGGCTGATTTTTCAAAGCGAGCACCGGCATGTCCAAGGCCATATTGACACTTGCCAGCAAGAATTACGGTTCCTGGTCGCTGCGCGGCTGGTTGCTATGCAAAATGGCAAACCTCGATTTCGAGGAAAAGCACGTCTCGACCGACGATCCGTCGACCCGCGCCGAGCTTCTCCTCTTGTCGCCGTCCTTTCTGGTGCCGTGCCTGATCCAGGACGGGCTCAAAATATGGGACACACTGGCGATCGCCGAATATCTGCATGAGATCAAGCCGGAAGCCGGGATCCTGCCCGCCGACCAGGCGCAGCGGGCGCATTGCCGCTCGATCTGCGGCGAAATGCATTCCGGCTTTTCCAATCTGCGGGCCGCGCTGCCGATGAACATCAAGGCACATTTCCCCGGCTTCAAATCCTGGGCCGGCGCCCGCGGCGACATCGAGCGCATCACCACCATCTGGCGCGAATGCCTCGGCCAATATGGCGGCCCCTATCTGTTCGGCAAAACCCCGTGCGCGGCCGACGCCATGTACGCGCCGGTGTGCTCGCGTTTCACCACGTATGACGTGGCGCTCGACGGGCCGGCGAAGAGCTTTTGCCACACCATCATGGCAATGCCTTTGATGCAGGACTGGATCGCCGGCGCCAAGGCCGAGCCGGATGAGCTCGAGGAGCTCGACGTCGAGTTCTGAGCGGCCGTCGGCACCGCGGCGCGCACCCCGCTTCCCGTTCCGGCGCTACTATGATGAACTGCCCCTCGAACGCAGGGAGGGCAGAATGCCGGTCAGCAAGATCAATGGCGTGAACATCAATTGGCGCCTCGTCGGCGACCGTAGCCGGGACAATCATCCTTGGGTGGTGATGACCACCGGCGGCAGGCGCGGCCACGACGAATTCATCCCGCTGGCAGAAAAGATCGCGGCCTATGGCTATCGCGTGATCCTGCACGACCGCCGCAATACCGGCGTGTCAGACGTGCGGATCGAGGGCGATGTGGGCGAAGAGATTATCTGGACGCGGGATATGCACGCGCTCCTCTCCGAGCAAAACGCGCTGCCGGCCTTTTTCTCGGGCTCTTCGGCCGGCGCCCGCACCTCGATGCTGTTCTATCTGCGCTATCCGCAAGCCGTGCGCGGGCTGCTGCTGTTACGGGTGACAGGCGGTCCGTTCGCCGCCGGACGGCTGCCCGAGCAATATTATGGGCAGTTCATCCGCACCGCCGAACAGGGCGGCATGGCCGCGGTCTGCGCCATGGACGCCTGGAAAGAGCGGTTCGCCGCCAACGCGGCGGGCGCCGATTACATGGCGCGCCTGCCGGTGAAGCAATTCCTCGATGTCATGAAACGCTGGAACGACGTCTTTGTCGCCGGCGCGCATTACCCGGTCATGGGCGTCACCGCCGAGCAACTGCGCTCGATCAAGGTTCCGACCCTCATCATTCCGGGCAACGACAATACCCATTCCAGCAAGAGCGGCCTCGTCACCCACGAGCTGATCGCCGGCAGTGAACTGCACCGGCTGCCGATCGAGGACCAGGACGTGCCGCTCATTCCCTTCCCGGATTGGGGCGCCTACGAGCCGGAGATCGCGCGCGTCTTCGCCGCGTTCATGGCGCGCACCGTCGCGGCCGAAACCAAGGC
>DASYBC010000036.1:0-125097 GCA_036500965.1 Allostellaceae bacterium
CAGCGGCGCCGTTTCGAGCAATTCGAGAGCGAGGTCGTAGAGCGCCGGCGGGTCGCCCTCCTTGAGCTCGAGCTCGATTTCGCTGACTGGCTCGCTGCGCCCGCCCGCGGCCGCGCGGATCGCACCATGGTCGACCGCGGCTTCGATTCGCGTGCCCGCCTTGGGTTCGATCTCGATCGCCACCCGGTCGATCTCGGTGACGAACAGCGGGTGCAGCGCTTCGGCGATACCATGCGGCAGACGCCCGCCGCTCTCCGCAGCCTGCGGGTCCGGGCGGCTGTCGGCGACGACATCCTCCCATTCGCCGCGCGCCAGCAGGCTCGCGCCGTCGGCGCCTGCGGTCTTCAGCGTCTGGATGAACCGCCCTTCCCGCTCGCGAACGCGCAGGACCGCCCCGGCGCGCACCAGCGCGCAATCCGGTGTGTCGTAATAGGTCGACACCAGCTTTAGCGACGTCGACGCCGCACCCGGCGCCATTGCGATCAGCGTGCGCGTCAGGAGCGCCAGGTCGTCGGGCTCGGCTGCAAGCTTTAGTTCAACTTCGAGCGACATGCCTGCCTCCTCGATGTCGCGCGGTTTCCCGTGCAAACGCCGGACCGGGCAAAACGACGCCGAGCGGTCGTCGGGCCGCAGGCGCCGGCGATTCAACCTCGGCGCATTCTGCCTCAAAATCGCCCAACCGGGGGATTCTCTGCTAAGCCTGGGGCAGGCCACCGCCGGTCATCATGATCGGGGAGCAAGGGCGATGCCACGGGACGGGGCAAGAGGCGTCGCCGCCACGGGACGGAAACGGGTCGGAGGGCGGGAATGAACGGCATGGTGCGCTGGCCGCGGCCGCGGCGGGTTTCGCCGGCCGCCTCGACGGGCCATGCCGCCGGCGTTCCCCTTGCCGCGCCGTTTGCCCGCGCCTGGCTGATCGAGGCGCCGGATTTCTGGCGGCTGTGGACGGTCGGCCTGGTAATCTTCGCGGTGCGCTGGCTAGAAATGCTGGCGGTCGCGGTGTTCGCCTACCAGCACACCCATTCGCCCTTTGTCGTCGCCGCGCTGACGATGCTGCGGATGCTGCCGATGACCTTGTTCGGGGCGGTGATCGGCGCGCTCGCCGAGCGCTGCGAGCGGCGCACAGCACTGATCCTGGTGGTGCTGTCGATGGGGTTGACCTCGCTGACCCTGGCGCTCTTGGCGTTCGCCGGCAAGCTCGCCGTCTGGCAGCTCGCGGTCGCCGCCTTCTGCAACGGCATCGGCTGGGCCACCGACAACCCGGTGCGCCGCACGATGATCGGCGACGCGGTCGGGCCGGAGCGGATGAGTGCCGCGATGTCGATCGATGTCGGCGCCAACAACGCGAGCCAGATCGTCGGCCCCACCTTGGGCGGCGTGCTGTTGGCCTCGGTCGGGCTCGGCGGCACCTTTTGCGTCAGTGTTCTCTGCTACCTCATAGCCCTCGCCGCGGCATGGCAGGTGCGCCACCGCAACCCGCCCATCCTCGCCGGCGCGCAAACCGTGCTGACGCGGATCATCGAGGGACTGGCGCTGGTCCGCCGCGACCCGCGCCTGATCGCGACCCTGACCGTCACCGTGATCTACAACATGTTCGGCTGGCCCGCCTCCAGCATGGTGCCGGTGATCGGCCATGACCGGCTCAGCCTTGGCGCTGTCGGCATTGGGCTGCTGTCCAGCATGACCGGGGTCGGCGCCTTTTGCGGCGCGGTCGCGATCGCGCTTCTGGTCCGGCAGCCGCTGTTCTCGCGCGTCTACCTGTGCGGGGTCTTTGCCTATCTCGTGCTGGTGCCGATTTTCGCGTTGGCGCCCTACCCGCTGTTGTCGGGCTCGGTCCTGCTGCTGACCGGTGTCGCCAATGCCTGCTTCAGCATCATGCAGGCGACGCTCGTCTATCTGTCGGCGCCGGCCGAGATGCGCAGCCGCGTCTACGGCGTCCTGTCGGTGTGCATCGGCATCGGCATGCTCGGCTTTGTCCAGATTGGCCTCCTTGCCGGATTGGTCGGGGCGTCCTGGGCCGCCGCCGCGACCGGCGTCGCCGGGCTGGTGGCGATGGCCCTGACCCGGCGCTGGTGGCGACCGCTCGCCGCGTGAGCCGAGACCGCTTGCCCGCGCGCCGCAAGCAGGGGCGGATTGCGCGGAAATCGTCGCGGCCGACCGCCGGGCGATGCTATCCTGCTCGGGAAAAGCGCCGGGCGGCAGCCTCGCCACGCCGGTCCCGAGGAGAAGAAAATGGCGTCGATCGACCTCGACCTGGCCCGCCCCGAGACCCGCGGCGCCGACTACATCGAACGCGCACGCGCGCTGAAGCCGCTGCTCGAAGACGCCGCCGACGAGATCGAGCAGAACCGCCAGTTGCCGCCGCGCGTCGTCGAGGCGCTGATCGAGGGCGGCTTTTTCAAATTGCTGATCCCGCGCTCGCTGGGCGGCGCCGAGCTGCACCCGCTGACCTACGTCCGGGTGCTGGAGGAGATCGCCAAGGCCGAGCCCAGCGTCGCCTGGTCCTTGGGGCAGAACTCGGGCTGCTCGATGTCGGCGCCCTATCTCGACCCGGCGGTGGCGCGCGAGATCTTCGGGCCGCGACGCGGCATCCTCGCCTGGGGGCCGGATTTGCCGGGCGCCGGGCGCGGCGTCGCGGTCGAGGGCGGCATCCGGGTCACCGGACGCTGGGGCTTCGCCACCGGCAGCCGGCACGCGACCTGGCTCGGCGCGCATGTGCCGATCTTTGAGGAGGACGGCACCCCCCGCATGAACCCGAACGGCCGCCCGTTCGTGCGCACCGTGCTGTTTCCGAAATCGAGCGCCAAGATCATCGACAACTGGCAGGTCATCGGCTTGCGCGGCACCGGCAGCGACAGCTATGCGGTCGAGGATTTGTTCGTGCCGCAACCGTACACCTGCGCGCGCGACAACGCCGACGAGCGGCGCGAGCCGGGCCTCCTCTACAAATTCACCAGCGGCATGATTTATGCGATGGGGTTCTCGAACGTGTCGCTCGGCATTGCCCGCGGCGCGCTCGAGGCGTTCATCGTCTTGGCCCGCGACAAAATCCCGCGCGGCGCGCGCAACCCCTTGCGCCAGAACAACGTGATCCAGTCGCAGGTAGCGCAATGCGAGGCGCGGCTGCGCTCGTCGCGCGCGTTTATCCACGCGACCTTAGCCGAGATGTGGGAGGCGGCCGAGCGGACCGGCGATTTTCTGCCCGAGCAGCATCCGCGGCTGCGGCTTGCCTCGACCTGGGCGATCCAGCAGGCGCGCGATGTGGTCGCCGCAGTCTACAGCGCCGCCGGAGCGACGGCGATCTTCAACGAGAACCCCTTCGAGCGCCGGTTGCGCGACATCCATGCCGGGACGCAGCAGGGCCAGGGCCGCCCGGTCCATTTCGAGACCGTCGGCCAGATCCTGCTCGGCCTGCCGCCTGAGGGCCGCATGTTCCGGTGATTCGGGGCGGCCGCCTCTGTGCCCTCTCGGCATCAGTCGGAGAGCTTTGGCGCTGCGCTCGCCAAGGGTTTGCGGCCGATGAAGTGAGGGGAGCCGGCGATGATGTAGGCGGTCGGATAGTGGCCGATCACGAAGTCTAGATATTTTATCCAAAACAAGGTCCATCTGCTGCAATAGACCACAACCGCGTGCAGCGCATTGCTGTTGAACGACAGCAGGATGCCGAGAAATTTGATCAGCAGATCGCAAAACGTCGAGGCCGGCCCACGCACCGAGCCGCTCGCGATCTTCTCGAAACGCCCGCACAATGCCTCGAGGCCCGGCACGCTGAACCGGTTGTAGTCCTCGGGATCGCGATGATATGCGAAAATGAACGGCACATTGACATAGATGATGCCGCCTGGGCGCAGGATGCGAAAGGCCTCCTCGACGACCCGTTGCGGCGACGGCACATGCTGCAGGACGCTGACGATCATCACGCAATCGGCCGATTGCGACGGAACCTGCGGCATGTCTTGCGCATCGGCGACAATATCGACGCCAGGCCCCGGGCTGACATCGATGCAGGTAACCGTGGCGCCCGGCGGCGGGCCCCCGAAATAGCCGGCGCGCGCATTCTTGGAGCCGATGTCATAGATGACGGGGTTGGCCGGCAGCAGCTCGTATGGAGACGGCCGGACCGTGGCATATTCGAAGTTGGTCGAAGGCGGCTGCGGCAGGCGGTGATAGATCCGGCGCAGCCAGCGCCCGATCGCGGTCGGCGGCGCAGCTTCGGCGGGATTGCCGGGCGATCGCGATCGCCCTCGCGTTTTCGGTAGCTGTGTCATACATTGCCGCCCTCGCCGGTTTGGCGCGGCAACCATAACAGCCGCCGGCCTCGGTAGAAATCCTCCGAGGCTAACGAAGGCTAACCAGGCGAGAACGGGAAGGTGGAGCAATAGCGAGCGGGGTCAACCCGCGCCGCGTCGAGGGAGGGTGCGATGAAGCATGTCGCCTGTACGGGCGGATTTGTCGCCGCGGCGGTCTGCGCGGCGTTGCTGTCGGCGTGTTCTTCTGTCAGATCCGATCCTCCGGCCCACATGGCCGCGACGGTGCCGGTGGCGCCCTATCCGCCGCCGCCGATGCGCGCCGAGATACCGCCGCTTGCGCAATCGGCTGATGCGCTGTGGCTGGTCGGCCATTGGAGCTGGGACGGCGCAAGATATGCCTGGGCGCCGGGCCATTATGTGCGGCGCCCGAGCCCGACCGCCAATTGGTTGCCGGGCTATTGGGAGCAGGCATCGGGCGGCTGGATCTGGACCGAGGGCCACTGGCAATCTTGAGCGGCCTGACTCGCCGCCGCGATGGGGTAACGCGCCGGCGCGACAGCGGTGCGCGGCGGAAATCGGCCGAAAACCCTGCGCCGACAACCCCACTGCGGAATGATCGGCGCAGCCGTCGTGTTTCCACCTGCGGGAGCAGCAAACGGCCAGCCCGTGCTGCACAGAAGCCTGGAGGATCGGATGCCATATCTCGGTCGGGTCGCCGGCATTGCCGCGATCGCGTTGGGCGCCACAGCTTTGTCCGGCTGTGTTGCTCCGCCGCCACCCCCGTCGGCGGCGGCGGTGACCCCCGGCGAAACACTGCCGCCAGCGCCGCCGCCCGTAGTCGGGATGACGACGCCGGATGAGACGCCGGCATACCCGCCGCCGCCGGTAGCGACGGCTACCCCGGGTGAAACGCCGGCGTATCCGGCCCCGCCAATGGCGGCGGCCACCCCGAACGAGACGCCGGCGTATCCGGCCCCGCCGGCAGCAACGGCCGCGCCGACATACCCGCCGGCGGCCTATCCGCCGAGCGCCAACGCGGCGCCGACGCCGTTGACCCCCTCCGACTCGAATTACCCGACGCCGCAATACGGCTCCAGCACCGAGCCGGCGATGGCGCCGAGCAGCTCGGGGACGATGAGCACCAACGTGGCGCCTTATGCTCCGCCGCCGCCGCGCGCCGAAACCCCGCCCCCGCCGCCCTCGCCGCTGGCGATGTGGCAGGCCGGCCATTGGTTCTGGAACGGCTCGCAGTTCACCTGGACGCCGGGCCACTATGTCGAGCGCCCGTCCCCGACCGCCACCTGGCAGCCGGGCGGCTGGCAGCAGGGGCCGAGCGGCTGGACCTGGGTCGAAGGCCATTGGGCCAGCTGAGCCGAGGCCGAAACACGGCCGGTTAGCGGTCGCCGGCGAGCGCCAGGTCGATCAGCGGCAGCAGCGCGGGGGCGGTCGGCAAGCCGCCCTCGACAATCTCGGCGCGGCTAAGCCAGGCGACCTCGTCGGCGTCGTCGCCAGCGATGCCGTCGCCGGCGCGCCAGATGCCGCGGACAGCGACAAGAGTGTAGTGATAGCGGACCCGGCCCTGGTCGTCGCGGTCGATCGTATCGATGACGGTCATCGTCGCGGCGGCGTCGGCGACGACCCCGGTTTCCTCGGCAAGCTCGCGCATCGCCCCCTGTGCGACGGTCTCGCCCAGCTCGAGCACGCCGCCCGGAAACCCCCAGCGGCCGGCCAAAGGCGGGTTGGCCCGGCGCACGACCAGCGCGCGCTCGCCGCGCAGCACCACCGCTAGCACGCCGACGATCGGACGGTCGGGATAGCGGCGCGCCTTCAAATCAGTAACTGTTTGATCCGGCGGAGCGATCATTGCGAGGAGCTTCGAGTTGGGGAGTCGCCTCGGGGAGAGCTGCTCCCGCGTACTCGCAATGACAAGGAGTTCCCGCCAACAAGGAGTTCCCGTCTGATGCGATCATCTTCTCCCTCGGCCTCGCTCGATCTCGTCGAGCAACGGCGCGGGTGGGGCCGGCACGGTGGGTTTCTTCACGCTCAGCCGCGTGCCATCCGCCTTGTCGATTTGCCGATCGAGCGCAAGTAACCGGTCATCAAACGTGTGGAACTCTTCGACGTTCGCGACGCATGCGGTCGCGAGGTGAACCGCATCGGGCGGTTTGAGGCCGGCATGTCCGGCGAGCATTAGCCGCCTCGCGAGATCACCGACTTGCTTATCCAAGTTGACAAGCAGGATGTAGTCGTTGTCGAAGAAGTCCCGAACCTTCTGATCGTCTATGCCGCTTGTGCGATCTCGCGCCAAGACCTCGACCAGACAGAGTGCTGAAACGACGATTTCAATGATGCCCTTTTCGGCGGCCTCGAGCACGCGACGACACATCGCCCCACGATCCTCGACCACCGATTGTCGGCTTGGGTCACGAATCTTCTCTTGCTGGATGTAGGCGATCCAGGCACAGGAATCCCAACCGGCGGCTAGGAGAACTCGCCATTCCGGAGCCGCTCTAAATGTTCTTCCGATTTCAGACCACCGGTAAAGTTTATATCGACTATATCACTAGCTCTTGGTAATTCCTCTTTAGCTCTTAGAAAGTGAACCGCGTCGGCATCGAGCTGCGCGATATCACCGAGCGCTCGATAGTAAATTGACCCGAACACGCGGACCCGCCGGTTTTTCCAGACGTCTGATATTTCGTGGCGTTCTACCTCGCTGCGTGCACTGTCGCGAGCCACACATTTGATAATCTCGCCGTCTAGCCTGGGCTTAACGTAGAGAAGCGGGCGGCCGTAACCATCGCGCTCGACTCGTTGCAGGGTTCCCTCGATCGAACCGATCTCCCGATACGGCTTTTCTTTGGGCTTGCGGACAGAAGTAATGTTCTTAGCGGCAATCCGCGCGTTCGCTGGCGTAATCTCGATTTCCGGCAGATGGTCGCCGAATTCGATCTTGGTCAGGTTCAGCCCGTTTGTGACGCGCTCAAAGAGCTTTCCCGCCCTCTCAAGGACGGGTTCTGTGAAGTAGCTTGGCCGCTCGGCCTTCGACCGGAGCAGGGATAAGCCGGCCGCTACGTGCTCTTTGACCTCCCGCGCCCGGTGCTCGATGTTCATGCCGTGGCGGCGCGGGAATGCCGTCAGTTCGAATGCGAGCGGGCTGCTTTTGCTCGCACCGGTCACGCGCCACTCGATCTCATGGGCGCTGTTCTCTGCAACTGCTTCTTCGACGCCCCGCAGTATGGAGAACCAATCCCCGATTTGCGCGACAAGATCCTCGACCGTAGGGGCGTCGGTCTCCGCGCCGTGTCCGCTGATCGTGAATCGAATGGAAGCGGTCATTGGATTGCACCAGCCGATACGTCTGCGACTTGTCGCAGCCGGGCTGCCTTAATCCGCGGCGGCGCGCGGCTGACCGTGCTCGTCGGTGTAGATCTCGGCGCCTCGCTCGAGGAACGCCTTCGATTTTTCGTCCATGCCGGCGCGGGCGTAGTCGCGGATCTCCTGGGTGATCTGCATCGAGCAGAATTTGGGACCGCACATCGAGCAGAAATGAGCGAGCTTCGCCCCCTCGGCCGGCAAGGTCTGGTCGTGGAACTTCTCGGCCGTCTCGGGGTCGAGCGACAAATTGAACTGGTCGCGCCAGCGGAACTCGAACCGTGCCCGCGACAAGGCGTCGTCGCGCTCGCGCGCCGCCGGGTGGCCCTTGGCCAGATCGGCCGCATGGGCGGCGATCTTGTAGGTGATGACGCCTACCTTGACATCGTCGCGGTCGGGCAGCCCCAGATGCTCCTTCGGCGTCACGTAGCACAGCAGCGCGGTGCCGAACCAGCCGATCATCGCGGCGCCGATGCCTGACGTGATGTGGTCGTAGCCGGGGGCGATGTCGGTGGTCAGCGGGCCGAGGGTGTAGAACGGCGCCTCGCCGCACTCCTCGAGCTGCTTTTCCATGTTGATCTTGATCTTGTGCATTGGCACATGGCCGGGGCCTTCGATCATCACCTGGACATTGTCCTCCCAGGCGAGCTTGGTCAATTCGCCCAGGGTTTCGAGCTCGGCGAACTGGGCGCGGTCGTTGGCGTCGGCGATCGAGCCAGGGCGCAACCCGTCGCCGAGCGAATACGACACGTCGTAGGCCCGCATGATCTCGTTGATCTCGCGGAAATGCGTGTACAGAAAACTCTCCTGATGGTGGGCGAGGCACCATTTGGCCATGATCGAGCCGCCGCGCGAGACGATGCCGGTGACCCGCGACGCGGTCAGCGGGATGTAGGCGAGCCGCACCCCGGCATGGATCGTGAAGTAATCCACGCCCTGCTCGGCCTGCTCGATCAAGGTGTCGCGGAACAATTCCCAGGTCAGCTCCTCGGCCTTGCCGCCGACCTTTTCGAGCGCCTGGTAGATCGGCACCGTTCCGATCGGGACCGGCGAGTTCCTGATGATCCATTCGCGGATCGTGTGGATGTTGCGGCCGGTCGAGAGGTCCATGACCGTGTCGGCGCCCCAACGCGTCGCCCACACCATCTTTTCGACTTCTTCGGCGACCGAGGACGAGACGATCGAGTTGCCGATATTGGCGTTGACCTTAACCAGGAAATTCCGGCCGATGATCATCGGCTCGGTTTCCGGGTGGTTGATGTTGTTCGGAATGATCGCCCGGCCGCGGGCAATCTCGTCGCGGACGAATTCCGGCGTCACATGGTCGGGGATCGCGGCGCCAAAGGACTCGCCATCGACAGCGCCCTCGCGCCGCAGCCGGTCGCGCCCGAGATTTTCGCGGATCGCGACATACTCCATCTCGGGGGTGATGATCCCACGCCGGGCATAGGCGATCTGCGTCGGCGCCGCGCCCGCCTTGGCGCGCAGCACCTGCCGCCCGCCGCGATCGAACAGCGAGACAGCACTCGCTTCGTTGCGGCGCAGCCCGTTGTCCTCGGGCGTGACCTCGCGGCCCTGATAGAATTCGACATCGCCGCGCGCCAGGAGCCACGGCTTGCGCAGCTCGGGCAACGCCTTCTGAATGTTGGTCGCCGCGGCCGGGTCGGAATAGGGGCCCGAGGTGTCGTAGGCGCGCACCGCTGGCTCGCCCGATGACATTTCGAGCTCGATTTCGCGCATCGCGACCGAAATCTCGGGGTGGGCCCGCCCCGCCACATGGATCTTGCGCGAGGCCGGGAATGGCCCGGTGGTGACCCGCAGCTCCTCAACCTTCGGCATCGGATTTGCCGGCATGAGCTTAGCGGATGAGAGTGGAGCGGAATCGGGCATCGTCGATCTCCGTGGCACCTGTTGAACGAAGACCCGGGATATGCGCGAAGAGGAGGTCGGCTGCGGCCGAACGGTTCCTGTCCCTACGCCGGCACGACCCGGATCAGGTTCGAAGGGTTGCCGCGCCCCGCTCGCGCTCTCGATCGGAGCGGGCGGGCCGGCGGCCTCTCAGCCCCCTGACGGGGCACCCCTTGGACGCCACGATTATCGGCGGAAGGCTGGTTCGCCGTCAAGGTTGCGGTTCGGTGCGGCGGTGCACCGAAGCTTGTGTCAAGGCGGCGCGGGGCTATCCGAACAGCGCCAAGTCGATCGCGTCACCCATCCTGCTATAGCCGAGGTCGCTCGGGTGCAGGCCGTCGCCGCAATCGTATTTCGGCAGCATTTGCGTCGGATGCTCCGGGTCGCGCAGCGCCTGGTCGAAATCGGCGACCGCGTCCAAGGCGCCGCCCTCCCGAATCCACTGATTGACCGCACGGCGAACCTCTTCGCGCTGCGGGTTCCAGGCGCCGGCCATATAGGTTTCGTTGCCGAACGGCGTCAGCGTGGCGCCGACGATCTCGATTCCGCGGGCATGGGCGCGCACGGCCATCTGCTGGAGCCCGGCGATCATCTGCGCCGCGGTCGGCTCCTCTTCCGGCTTTTTCCAGCGGTTGCGCAAATCGTTGGTGCCGAGCATGACGACGACGTGGGTCACCCCCGGCTGGGCCAGGACATCGCGGTCGAAACGGCGCAGCCCGCTGTCGCCACGGATGTCATAGAGGATGCGGTTGCCGCCGAGCCCCTGGTTCATCACCGCCATCGGCCGGCCGCGATGGCGGGCCGCGAGGCGCCGAGCGAGCTGGTCGGGCCAGCGGCAAAACGCATCCATCGTCGAGATGTTGCCGTCGGTCAGCGAGTCGCCGAGGGCGACGATGCCGCCGGTCTCGGCGCTGGCCAGCACATCGACGCCGCAAACAAAGAACCAGTCGCTGGTCAGGCTCGCGATCGGCATGATTTCGGCCGCGGTGAAATCGCCCGGCGGCGAGATATAATTGGTCTGCCGCGCATAGCGGCCGGTGATCTGGAAATCGTTGAGGATTTCGCCCGGCAGATAGAGGCTGACCGCGAGATCGGCCAACGGCGGCAGGTCGAGCGCCACCGGGTCGCTGAACAGCACCGCACCGGCCGCGATCGTCGCCGTCGCGGCACCCCCAAAGGCGAGCTTGCGGTCGGAGCCGGCGATGATCGCCGCCCCTGCCTCGCGCAGTGCAACATGGGCGCCGCCGATGTCGAGCGGACGGTGGCCATAGGCGTTCGACACCCGCACCCGCAGCTGGTTGCCGCCGAGGCTGGCGCGCATCGTCATGCGCAGGGTCTGGTTGTTGAACGCGCCGGTCTCCGCCGGTGCCGGCGCCATGGTCCAGCTGCCGACCCAATGCTGATTGTCCGCCATGGCAACCTCCCCTTTGGCTATTCGCGAGCACCTCGTCGGCTGGAGCGGAGGTTCGAGCCTCCACATCGCCGCATCCAACATATAACCTGGTGCCGCAAGATCAGTCGAGTTTTCGCCGCCGCCAGCTGGTATCGTAGAGCGGACGCCGCCGTGATGCAGGCGCGGCGCGCCGATCAGCGAAATCGAATGATCTCGGCCGGTCGGCTCGCGCCGGGCGCAGACCCCAAGCCGGGTCAGGAGAAAATCCGATGAGAGTTGGCCTGTTCTACCAGATCCAGGTGCCCAAGCCCTGGACCCCGTCAAGCGAATCCCAGCGTATCCACGAGGCGCTCGAGCAGATCCCCTATGCCGAGGAGATGGGCTTTGCCAGCGTGTGGTTTTCCGAGCACCATTTCCGCCCAGTATGGTCGCACAACAGCGCCCCCGATCTGACCCTCGCCGCGGTCAGCCAGCGGACCAGCCGCATCCGCCTTGGGGTCGGCGTGGTGCTGGCGCCGATCCACCACCCGCTGCATGTCGCGGCGCGCATGGCGACGCTCGACATCTTGAGCCGCGGGCGCGTCGATGTCGGGCTCGGCCGCACCGGCTATCCCTACCAGCTGACCCCATACGGGTCGGATTTGCGCGACACGCGGGGCATGTGGGAGGAATTTGCCGAGGTGCTGCCGCGCATCTGGACCCAAGAGGTCGTTTCGTATGACGGGACTTATTTCCAGATCCCGCCGCGCGAAGTCCTGCCAAAACCGGTGCAGCGCCCGCACCCGCCGCTGTGGTCGGCATGCGGCAGCGACGAGACCGCGCGGCTCACCGGCAGCCTCGGGATGGGCGGGCTGTTCGGCAGCGAGGGCGGCCCCGACCGCGTCGGGCAGCTGATGGCCCTCTACCGGGAGTCGCTGCGATCCGGCGCCATAGCCAGGTCAGCTCCGGGCACTGGGGCTGGGCCGGCGCCGCGCGCTGCGCTGATGACCGCGGGCTATTGCCATGAGGATGCGCGGGTCGTGGCGGAGCGTGGGACCGAGCTCGTCGGCTGGTATCTCGAGCAGCAGCGTGAGCGCGCCCGCTTGGTCTGGCGCGACTACGATCCGGGCACCGTGCCGCCCGACTATCAGGGCTATTATGCGCGCGACCAGCGCCTCGCCAGCGGGCCGCATCCGGGGGAGCCCACGCCGCAGGAGGTGCGCGAGCAAGGCACCAAATTCTGCGTCGGCACCCCCGCAGACTGCATCCGATTCCTCGAAATCTACGAGGCGCTCGGGATCGAGGAGGTGTTTTTGCTGTGCGCCATCGGGCCGGCGCAGCACCAGGAGGTGCTCAACACCATCCGCCTTTTTGGCGAAGAGGTCATCCCGCACTTCCAGGCGCGCGAGCCGCTTACGGCGGCGGTGCGGGTCAGGGCGTAATCTACGCTGGCACTCACCGGCCAAGCTCCCGACAAAATACATCGAGGACCGCCCGATAAGGTTATGCTAAGCTTGATTTCATAATTGTCGCCTATGACTCGCCTATGGCTGATCGGGTGTCGCAGGATGGCGCGGGCGGCGGCAACTTGCTGAGGTCCCTCAGTCGGGCGCGCTGCGATTGCAAGGTCCGGGTGAGGCTGGCGGCGCGAAGCAGGGGGCGAGGTGACACGGAAATCTAAGGCCGGGATTTGGGTGATCCTGGCCGTAGCGCTTGGGGCTGGGCTCGTTTACGAGCACCACAGCGGCGGCCGCAGTTCCGGGCCCGCGGGCATGCCGGCCGCGATCGCCGCGGTCGCGGTAGAGATCGCTCCGGTGCGCCATGCCGCGATCGCCGACAGCGTCACCTCCTACGGCAATCTGGTCGCTCGCCGCAGCGTCAATATCGTCCCCGAAGGCCCGGGCCAGGTTGAGGAGATCCTGTTTGCCGACGGTCAGCAGGTCGCCGCCGGCACCCCGCTCGTCGTCATCAACAACCGGATTGCCGCGGCCCAGGTGCAAGCCTCGCGCGCCCAAGCCGCGGCGGATGTGCAGAATTTGCGGCGAACCCAGTCCCTGGAGCAGCAGGGGCTCGATTCGACCTATTCGCTCGAGCAGGCTCAATCGCGCGCGGCGGTTTCGCAGGCCAACCTGATGATCGACCAGCAAAAGCTGCAGTCTTTTACGTTGCGGGCGCCGTTCGCCGGCACGCTTGGCACGCGGGTTGTCGATGTCGGCGCGTTTCTGAACGGCGGCGACAAGATCGTCCGGCTCGACGACACCTCCGAGCTGCAGATCGAGTTCCGCATGCCGAGCTCGGTGATCCCGCATGTCGCCGAGGGCATCCCGGTGCACGTCACGATCCCGGGCGCGGGGAAATCCCTCGCGGTCGAGGGCGAGCTGTCGTTCATCGATCCGGCGGTCTCGACCGATACGCGCTCGGTCTTGTTGCGGGCAGTGGTGCCGAACCCGCGCCGTCGCCTGCATCCCGGCCTATTTGTCCGGGTCAGCCTCGATCTCGCCGTGCATCCGCACGCGCTCGTGGTGCCGGCGGAAGCGGTGATGCGCGATATCGGCGGCGCTTATGTTTATGTCGTCGACGGCAACGGCATCGCCCGCAGGCGCGTCATCGAGACCGGGCTCAGCAACGACCGGCTGGTCGAGGCGACCTCCGGTCTCGAGGCCGGCGACCGGGTGGTGACGGTCGGGCAGTTCCGCCTGCAGGACGGCGATCCAGTTAAAATCGTCGCGGCCGGGGCGCCGGTAAACGGCAGCAGCTGATGTGGCTGTCCAATTTCTGCATCCGGCGGCCGGTCTTCACGATCGTCATCAACCTCGTCCTGGCGATTCTCGGGTTGTGGGCCGCCCGTGATCTGCAGGTCCGCGCCTTTCCGCGGCTGGTGTTGCCGAGCGTCACGGTCACGACCGCGTTCCCCGGGGCCGACCCGGCGCTGGTCGAGCGCGAGGTGACGGCGCAGCTCGAAGGCGCGATCGGCGCCACTTCCGGCATCGATTCGATGACCTCGACGAGCGAGCAGGGGCTGAGCACGATCCAGGTCAACTTTGTCGCCGGCACCGATCCGTCGACAGTCGTCGAAAATGTCCGCGCCAAGGTCTCGCAGATCCAGCCGCAGCTGCCGCCCGGCATAATTTCCCCGGTGATCAACCAGATCAGCACCGACGGCCAGCCGGTGCTCTATCTCGCCTTCGCCGATCCGAAGGAGAGTGCGATGGCGGTGACCGATTTTGTCCGCCGCGAGATCATACCGCGGCTGGCGACGATCCCGGGCGTCGCCCAGAGCCAGCTGATCGGCGAGCGCAAATACGCGATCCGCCTGGTGCTCGACCCGGTGCGGATGGCGGCGCACGGCATCACCGTCTCCGATGTGAAAAGCGCGCTTGCCGAGCAGAACATCGCCACCCCGGGCGGCCAGGTGGGGCGGCGCAACGAGGCGATCTCGGTCCTGGTCGACACCACCCTCGACAATCTCGCCGAGTTCCGCAACCTGGTGCTGCGGCGCGGTTCGGACGGTTACGTCATTCACCTCTCCGATGTCGGCCGGGCGACGGTCGGCCCCGACCAATCGCTGACCGCGTTCCGCTATGGCGGCAAGAATGCGATCGCCATCGGGCTGGTACCGCAAACCTCGGGCAACCCGCTCGAGATCAGCAAGGCGGTGCGGACGATGCTGCCAGATTTGCAGCGGGCGGCGCCGAGCTCGATGACGATCGACCTGGCGTTCGACACCTCGGTCTCGATCCAGGCCTCGGTCGACCACGTGGCGCTGACGATCGTGATCGCGGTCGGACTGGTTCTCGCGGTCGTGCTGTTCTTTCTTGGCTCGCTATGGACCAGCATGATCCCGCTGGTCACGGTGCCGCTGTCGCTGGTCGGCACGCTATTTTTCATGGTGCTGCTCGGCTTCTCGATCAACATCTTTTCGCTGCTGGCGGTGGTGCTGGCGATCGGGCTCGTCGTCGATGACGCGATCGTCGAGGTGGAGAACGTGCAGCGCCATGTCGATGCCGGCATGAGCGCGATGGACGCGTCCTTTCTCGGCAGCCAGGAGGTTGGGTTCGCGGTCATCGCCATGACCATCACCCTGGCCTCGGTGTTTATGCCGCTCGGCTTCGCCGGCGGGGTTGCCGGGCAGATCCTGCGCGAGTTCGCCTTCACCTTGGCGATCAGCATCCTGCTGTCCGGGTTTATCGCCCGCACCCTGTCGCCGATGATGTGCGGGCGGTTGATCGGCAGAAGGCCCAAGCCGGCTTACGCGCAGCGGATCGATCAGGCGATCGCGGCGCTGACCGAACATTACCGGCGGCTGCTCGAGGTCATGCTGACCCGGCGCTGGATCGTGGTCATCGCGACCCTGGCGGCGGTCGCCGGCAGCGTGCTGTTGGCCCTACAAGTCCCCTCGTCGATCTCGGCGAAGGAGGACGAGGCCTATATCGCGATCAAATTCACCGGGCCGCCGACCGCAACGCTCGATTATTTGAGCCGCTGGACGGCGCAGGCGCAGGCCGTGATCGCGCGTCAGCCGGAAGTCGCGAGCACATTGGTCATGCTCGGCATTCCGCTGCGCAACGAGGCGACCGCGGTGATCGTCTTCAAGCCGTGGGGCCAGCGCCGCCGTACTTCATCGCAGATCACCGCATCGATCATGGCCGGTCTCGAAAACCTGCCGGGCCTCGCCCCGTCGCTCTACGCCACCGACCCGCTGGCCGGCGTCGGCGCCGGCCAGCCGGTCCAATGGCTGCTGGAAACATCCGGCAGCTTCCAGGACCTGGCCGCTGCCGGCGCTGCGGTAAAGGCGGCGCCACGCGGCGACCAGGCGCTGCAGAACGTCACGGTCAACCTGCAGATGAACACGCCAAAAATTAAAGTGACGGTCGATCGCGCCGCCGCCGCCGATGTCGGCGTGCCGGTCGGCACGATCGGCGCCACGATCCAGGCGCTGCTCGGCGGCCAGCGCGCCTCGACCTTCAGCTATAATGGCGGCATCTACAACGTCTACATCGAGCTGCCGGAGCGGCTGCGCGCCAGTGCCGCCTCGCTCGAGGGGGTGTTTCTCAGGGGTCGGACCGGCGATCTGATCCCGCTGCGCTCGCTGATCAGGATCGCCCCCGCGGCCGGGCCGGCCGTGCTGTCGCGCACCGACCAGATGAACTCGTTGACGTTGGGCGCCGACACCGGTCCGGGGTACAGCGTCGCGGCAGCCACCGCCGAACTGAAGGCGGTGGCGCAGAAGGTGCTGCCGGCGAATGTGCGGATCGTCGCCAGCGCCACGGTGCGCGCCATGGAGCAGACGGCGAGCAGCATTGGGATCGTCATGCTGCTGTCGCTGATCTTCATTTATCTGGTGCTGAGCGCGCAATTCGAGAGCTTTCGCGACCCGGCGATCATCCTGGTCATCGTGCCCTTGGCGCTGTGCGGCGCGACGCTCGGCCTCTATCTGTTCGGCGGCTCGTACAATCTCTATAGCGTGGTCGGGTTGGTGACCTTGATCGGCCTGATCGCCAAGCACGGGATCCTGATCGTCGAGTTCACCAACCAGCGGCGCGAGGAGGGGCATGACCTGAACACCGCGCTGCTCGGCGCGGCGACGGTGCGGTTGCGCCCGATCCTGATGACCACGGTCGCCACGGTTCTCGGCGCGCTGCCATTGGCGGTTGCGACCGGTGCCGGCGCCGGCGGCCTCTCGCAGATCGGCATCGTCGTCACCGTCGGCATGACGCTCGGCACTCTGGTCTCGCTGTTCGTGCTGCCGGTGGCCTGCTCGCTGATGGCCTCGAAGACGCCGCACGGCATCGTCCCGGTCCCCGACCTGGCGCGCATCGCGCTGGCGGCGCAGCGGACTGCCGCCGAATAACGCGATGCGGCTCGGTCGGACGCTGATCCTCGCGGCGCTCTCATGCTCGTGGCCGGTTGTCGGCGCGCGCGCCGAGACCTTGGTCGAGGCGCTGACCTCCGCCTATGCCACCAATGCTGATCTGCTTGCCGCCCGGGCGCGGCTGCGCGCTACCGACGAAGGGGTGCCGCAGGCGGTCGCGGCGTGGCGGCCGACGGTCAACCTGACGAGCAGTGTCGGCAACCAGGATTACCTGGTCGGCGTCGGCTCGCTGCTGCCGACCTCGTTCTCCTACAAGCAATGGTCTTATGGCGGCGGGATCAGGCTCGATTGGCCGGTTTATCAGGGCGGCCGCCGGCAGGCTGACGTGTCCCGCGCCGAGCAAACGGTGCGCGCCGCGCGCGCCGATCTGCTCGGCACCGAGCAGAATGTATTGCTGGAAGCCGCCACCTCATATGAGGAGGTGCTGCGCACCCGCTCGCTGGTCAAGCTCGATCAGGAGATCGAGCGCCTGCTCGAGCGCCTGGTGCAGGCGACCACGACCCGGCAGGAAGCCGGCCAGCTGACCCAGACCGATGTGTACCAGGCGGCAACCAAGCTCGCCGCCGCGCGCGTCACCCAAATCGGCGCCGCGGGCGACGCCGCTGCCGCGGCGGCGCGCTACACCGCTGCAATCGGCGATGCTCCGCCGGCCGAGCTGGCGGTGCCGCCGCCGCCGCCAGGTTTGCCGGCGAGCGCCGCGCAAGCCGTCAAGCTGGCGGTGGCCAATAATCCGACGGTGGTTGCCAGCCTGGAGCGCGCCGATGCGGACAAAAAGGCGATCGCCGTCGCGCGCGCCGATTTGCTGCCGAGCATCACCCTCAGCGCCCGCTACACCAGCGACCAGGGCGAGACGTTTCCGACGGTTCCGGCGCGCGGCTATAGCGCCGAGGTCGATCTGACGGTGCCGCTCTATCAGAGCGGCGCCGCCACATCGCGGCTGCGCCAGGCGGAGGAGAGCGCATCCGAATCGGAGGTCCAGACCTGGTCCTCGCAGCGCGACGCGCGCAAGAACGCCGAGAGCGCCGATTCGCAGTGGCGCGCCGCGGTCGCCCAGGAAGCCCAGCAGCGCGAGCAAGTGCGGCTCGCCCAGATCGCCTACCAGGATGTTCTAAAGGAAGCAGCGCTCGGGGCGAAATCGGTATTCGAGCTGCTCAGCCAATTGCAGGATTTCTACAACGCCCGGGTCAGCGAGGTGAACGCGCAGGAGAATGTGGCGGTGCGCGCCTATCAGCTGCTGGTGGCGATCGGCCGGTTCACCGCCGCCGACCTGCACTTGCCGACCCCGATCTACGATCCGGTCGCCCATTACCGCAAGGTGCGCGACAAGGACGGGGCATTTCTGCCCTGGCTCCAGCCGCTGCTGGAAAGCGGGCCGAGATAGCACTTGGCATGGCCGCAACTCGGTCGTGCGCGATCTGCGTTTGAAGATGCCCCTGGCGCCCTCGCGGGCAAAAAAGTCAACAAGGGAGGACGGCTCAGCCTCTGACGATCGAGTTCCGGGTGGCGCGGATCAGCCTCGATAAATAGATGCCGAACAGCAGCACAAACATCCAGTACAGTTTTGGCAGATGCACCACGCCGGGCTCGACGAATGTGTGATAGAGGCCGGCAAGCCAACCGGGGCGGATGCTGGAAGAAAACGCCTGATCAAAGAGAAAATCGACCAAGGCAAAGGCAAGCAGCAGCCAGACGCCGCGCGACATGAAGATCAGCAAGGTGAGGCGGACATGGGCGCCCCGGTCGAGCGAGCCGTGCATGCGCAATGCCTGCTCGCGGACGACGCCGCCCACCAGAATCTGGAAATCGCCAAATACCGCCGCTGCATGCTGCATCCCCGACTGCCATGCCTCGGTGCGGCCCTGCCGCGTTTTGCGGCGGCGCGCCTGGTCGCGGTAATAGGCGCGGCACAGCTTCATGAAATCGGCATTGGGCGCCAAGGTCTGCACCGACGCGTCGAGCGTGCTGAAGGTCCGGCCGACCCGCATGATCCCCCAGTTGAGCGGCATATTGTGGGTTGCCATCACCCGCGCGATCTCTCTCGACATCGCAGCGATCGAGCGATCCGCATAGGTGGCGCTGAACATCTGCGCGTCAAATTCCCAGCGCTGCAGCACCTCGGCCATCTCGCGGCGCACACGACGGTTGGTGGATGGCGAGGTCGAGGGCGACATCATCACCATGTAATCCGCGGAGCGCTCGTAGTCGCGGGTGGCGAGCGCGTGCAGGCTCTGCCGATACAGTGTCCAGATGTGGTGATGGAGGCGCCCGACGCTGCCGAAATCGATCAGCGCGATGCGGTTGTCGGCAAGCAGCACGATGTTGCCGGGATGCAGGTCGCCGTGGAACTCATTCTCTTCAAGGATCTGCCGGAACACGGTGATGCTCAGCCGGCGGGCGACCGCATCGCTGTCCACCCCGTTCAGCACCGACCAGCGGTAGACCCGCTCCGGATCGTCGCGGCGCAGCCGGATGTAATCCGACATCAGGACGCCCGCAACCTCCTCCATCACCAGGACGCGCCGACGGGAAAGACGGCCGACCACTCGCGGCACATAGATGCCGTGCCGGCGCAGATTTCTGCGCATGCGGCGCAGATTGACCCCCTCGTGCTGGTAATCGACCTCCTCCTCGAAGATGGCGCGCAGCTCAAGCATCGCGTCGTCGAGGCGGAACCGTTTGAACAGGCCGACCAGCTTGAAAAACCGGACGACGTGGCCCAGCAGACGCAGATCGCGCTCGAAGTTGCGCTCCACATCCGGGCGCATGACCTTGACCACCACCGCCCGGTTGTTGGTCAGCAACGTCGCGCGGTGGACCTGGGCGATCGAGGCGGCGGCAAACGGCTCGGGCTCGAAATGCGCGAATACCGCCGTGAGCGGCTTTCCCAGGTCCTCCTCAACAACCCGGCGCGCGATCGCGGGGGGAAATCCGCGCATCTGGTATTGCAGGCTGGCGAGCTCGCGGCACATCGCGTCCGACATCAAATCGGCGCGCAGCGACAACAGCTGACCGACCTTGATCCACATGCCGCTCAGCCGCTCGAACAGCCGCCGGGTCATCACCGCGTCGGTCGCGTCATCGAGCCGGCCGGACAGCTTCAGGCGAAAACGGCGAGCCATGAACGCCAGCAGCTGGCCCAATATCCACAGAGAGCGATGCGCCGAGCCCGGCCTGATCGGGTCGATGACGATCGGCGGGCGGCGGGCTTCCGGCTCGAGCGGTGTCGGTAGGTGCTCTTCGAGATCGGGTGGAGGCTGGCGGCGGGGGTTGCGGCCGACCGGCTGCAGCCGTCCGAGCGGCATCGCGACGCTGGCCCGCGGCCGCACGACATGAACGCGTAGTCCAGCGCTGACAGTCACCAAGCCTGGCGGCGGCAGACCTGGTCGCGGCTCCGGGGCGAGGTCGCCAGCGTTAGGCGCGCCGTCCGGCGCCGTCATCCGCCGTCATCGACCCGTTTTCGGACGACGTGCAGCCGAGCGCGTGCACGGCCGGCGGCCGGCATCAATCATCGTCATCGTCATCATCATCGTCGTCATCGTCGTCCCGGTCGCGGAACAGCCCGAGGCTGGGCTCCTGGCGGACGACGACGACCACGGTCTGGGCCCCGCTCTCCAGCACGCCGTTTTCCTGCAGCGCGGCCACCGCATCCTCGACCCGCTCCATCAGCCGGCCTTCGCCGCGGCGCAATCTGCGGACCCGCCGCCGCGAATGCTCGCCGAGGTCGACGACGCAGACGACCCCCTTCGCTGGCGTTTCTGACGATGTCCGCGCGCCCGTTCTCACATCCCCTTCAGTCACGCTCATCTGATCTCTCCTGCTTCGCGAAGCGTTCGCGCACCTTGCCGCACCGGTCAGCTGCGGTGGCGGATGACCTTGACCAGGTTGCTGGGCAGGTCGCCGGCCCAGCCGCTGCGCCGCTTGCGGCGCGAGCGGTCGTGCAGCACCAGATAGCGGCCGAGCGCCCGGTACTCCGCGCGCACCATTCGGCGCAGCCGCCGCTCGATCGGCTTCAGCCGCGGCCGCTCCCTTTTCACCGGCCCCAACTCGACCCGCAGGTCACCGCGCTGCACTTCACCGCTGGGCTTGATTACCGAAAACTTGAGCCGCTCGCTGGCATTGCCGTCGCGCCCTGCGACAACGATGCGGCTTCTCGTCCCCGGGCTGAGCAAGGTGACCCGTTTCACTCCGGATATTGTTTTGACGCGCAACACGGGCCGCTCCTTTCCGTCGCCTGATCCGGGTGCCGTCCGCCGCCCGCCCGCTCCCCACCGGTCGCGCCGGAACTCCCCCGCTGCGTTGAAGCATAAGCCTCGCCGACCGGGGAGGGAAGCGGGATTCGCCAGCAGGTCTCGGCCGTTAACCATTTGCCGCGCGAGCAGGCATTGACAGGTCAATACGCATCGGCACGAATGTCGGAGTGACAGGGACTGAAAGGGGGGAGGCTCGTGCGGCCGTCTTGGCTGACTTGCCCAAAAGCGCGCGCGCATGCCGCCATCCGCTTGATCTGCTTTCCGCATGCCGGCGGCGGCGCCACCGCGTTCTTTGCGCTGGCAAGCTCGCTGCCGGAGACGATCGAATTGCGCGCGATCCAGCTGCCCGGGCGCGAGACGCGGCTGGGCGAAGCGCCCTTTACCCGGCTGCCGCTGCTGATTGACGCGCTCGCCGATGCGCTGAACGACAGCCTGCGCGAGCCCTATGCGCTGTTCGGCCACAGTCTCGGCGCGCTGATCGCGTTTGAGCTCGGCCGGGAATTGCGGCGCCGCGGCGTGCCGCTGCCAGGCACCCTGATCGTCTCGGGCCGGCGCGCGCCGACCGTCAAAGTCAGCGAGCCGCCGCTCCACACCCTGCCCGACCGCGCCTTTGTCGCGGAGCTGCGCCGGCGCTACGACGCGATACCGCGGGTGATCCTCGACGAGCCCGAACTGATGGCGCTGTTCCTGCCGGCGCTCAAGGCCGACTTTGCCTTGTTCGAAACGCATGAGCACCGGGACGAGCCGCGGCTCGACTGCGCGCTCGGCATTTACGGCGGCGCGGCCGACCCGCAGACCGCCGAGATGGAAGGCTGGGCCGAGCTGGTCGTCGGCCCGTGCCGGCGGCGCCGCTTCGATGGCGGGCATTTCTATCTTGCCGAACGCGCCGAGCGGCGGGCTGCGCTGGCCGCCGCGCTGGCGGAAGACGTCCTCGCCGGCGTCGTCGCGGCATAGAGCCGTCCTGATGCCCAATGCCGGGAAACCGCCAAGCGGGGAAACGATTGCCTGGCTGCGGGGCCTGCTGAGCGCGCAGCTGGCCCTCGGCCCCAACGAGATCGACGAGGATGAGCGCCTTTCCCGGTACGGGCTGAATTCCCTCGGCGCGGCCGCCGCGACTGCGGCAATCGGCGCCGCTCTCGGCCGCCCGCTGGCGCCGACGCTCGTCTGGGACTATCCGACATTGCGGCGGCTGGCCGCTTTTCTCGACGGCGCCGCGGACGAGGCGGCCCGGCCCCCGCCGACGCCGCTTGCCGCCGATGACGCGATCGCGATCGTCGGCCTTGGCTGCCGGCTGCCGGGCGCCGGTTCGCCGGCGGCATTCTGGGCCATGCTGTGCGCCGGCGCCGACGCGATCTCCGAAATTCCGGCGGCGCGCTGGCCGATCGACGCGTTCTATGATGCCGACCCGCAGATGCCTGGGCGAATGGCGACGCGCTGGGGCGGGTTCATTGCCGATGTCGACCGGTTCGACGCCGAATTCTTTGGCCTGTCGCCGCGCGAGGCGGCGCAGGCCGACCCGCAGCAGCGTTTGGCGCTCGAGCTCGCCTGGGAGGCGCTCGAGGATGCCGGCATCCGCCCGCGCCGGCTCGGCGGCAGCCGCACCGGGGTGTTCATCGGCGCGATGTGGAGCGATTACGCGCGGCTCTTGACCGATCGCGCGGCGATCGCGCAGCACACCGCCACCGGCCAGGACACCAGCATCATCAGCGCGCGCATCGCCTATGTGCTGGGTCTTGAAGGGCCGGCATTGACCGTTAACACCGCCTGCTCCTCGGCGCTGGTCGCGGTGCATCAGGCGTGCCGCAGCTTGCGTGCCGGCGAGTCGACTTTGGCGCTGGCCGGCGGGGTTCACCTGGTGCTGGCGCCCGAGAGCGGCATTGCCATGACCAAGTTTGGCGCGATGGCGCCGGACGGCCGCTGCAAGGCGTTCGACGCCAGCGCCGACGGCTATGTGCGCGGCGAGGGCGGCGGCATCGTCGTATTGAAGCCGCTGAGCCGCGCGCTCGCCGATCGCGACCGGGTCTACGCGGTGATCCGCGGTGGTGCCGTCAACAATGACGGCGCCAGCAACGGGCTGACCGCACCGAGCCCGGCGGCGCAGCGCTCGATGCTGCGCGACGCGCTCGGCGATGCCGGCGTGGCACCCGCGAGCGTCGATTATGTCGAGGCGCACGGCACCGGCACCGCGCTCGGCGACCCGATCGAGGCGAATGCGCTGGCCGCGGTGCTGTGCCGCGAACGGCCGGCCGGGCAGCCGCTGCGGATCGGCTCGGTCAAGACCAATATCGGCCATCTCGAAGCCGCCGCCGGGGCGGCGGGGCTGATCAAGCTCGCGCTCGCCCTTCACCATCGCTGGATCCCGCCGAGCCTGCACTTCCGCCAGCCGAACCCGGCGATCGATTTCGCCGACGGAAGGCTCGTCGTGCAGGCCGAGGGCGGGCCCTGGCCGGCGGCCAGAGAGCGGCCAGTCGGCGGCGTCAGCTCGTTCGGTTTTGGCGGCACCAATTGTCATCTGCTGCTCGAAGCAGCGCCGAATCCGCCACCGGCCACGCAGACCTCGGCCGGAGCCCGCCCGGTGTTCGTCTTTGCCGGCAATGGCGGAAATTGGCCGGGCATGGCCGACGCGCTGCTCGCGGTGCCGCAATTCGCCGATTCGCTGCGCCGGTCGGACGCGCTGCTGACGCGGTTAGGCTACCCAAATTCGGTGATCGAGGTGCTTGGGGACGGCCGCGTCGAGGATGTGGCGTTAGGCCAGCCGGCGCTGTGCGCGTTTCAGCTGGGGCTATGCGACCTGTTGGCGGATCTCGGCGTACGGCCGGCGGCGGTGATCGGCCACAGCGTCGGCGAGGCCGCCGCTGCGGCGATCGCCGGGATTCTGTCGCGCGAAGAGGCATTGCGGCTGGTGGTCGCGCGCAGCCGGCTGCAGGCGCGCGTCGCCGGAGCTGGCGCGATGGCGCTCGCCGCCGCCCCAGCATCGGCGCTCGCTATCCATCTGCCGCGGGGTGTCGTCGTCGCCGGCGAAAACGGGCCGCGCGCGACCCTGCTCGCCGGGCGGCCCGCGGCGGTGGCGCTCGCCTGCCGGGCACTCGATGAGGCCGGCATCGCCAGCCAGCCGATCAACGTCCCGGTCGCCTATCACAGCCCGCAGATGGACCCGCTGCGCCCATTGCTCGAAACGGAATTGGCCGATCTCCAGCCGGCCAGCGGTTCCGTGGCGATGGTCTCGACCGTGACCGGCAAGCCGATCGACGGCAGCGCGCTCGATGCCGCCTATTGGGGGCGCAATTTGCGCGAGCCGGTGCGCTTTCGCCAGGGCATCGGCGCGCTGGCCGAGGCCGGTCATCGCCGCTTTGTAGAGATCGCGCCGCACCCGCTGCTCGGCGCCCAGATCGCGCAAATGATGCCGGGGGCGCTCGTCGTCTCGCCATTGCGGCGCGGCGCGGCCGATATGGCTGCACTGGAAACTGCCTTGGTGCCGCTTGCCGGCGGGCGAGGCGATCGTCCACGCCGTCTGCTGCTGCTCTCGGCGCGCTCGCCGGCGGCGCTCGACATGCTGGCGCGGCGCTGGGCCGAGCGCCTGCCGGCCGACTGGCCCGCGCTGTGCCACACTGCGCTCATCGGGCGCGAGCGGTTTTCCTGGCGCTTGGCCATGCACGCAGCCGACGGCGAGGAGGCACGGCAGCGCCTCGTCTCGGGTGCGGTGCTGCGCGGCAAGGCTGCGCCTGGCGGGGCGCCGGGCTTCGACCAGCGCCGCGCGGCCGGCGAGAGCTGGGAGGAGTATCTCGACCGCTGCACCGCCGCCTTTGTCGCCGGCGCCGAGATCGACGCGGCGCTGTTTGAGGAGGGCGAGCCGTCGCGCATCGTCTCGGCCCCGACCTACCCGTTCGAGCGGCGCCGCCACTGGCTGACCCCGGCCGGCGACGGGATCAGCTATGCGCTCGAATGGCAGCCGCTCTCGCTGCCGCCGGCCGATGTTATCCCGACACCGGCGCCGCGCGGCGTGCCCCCCGATCCGGGGCTCGACGTCGAAGCGACCGCGTTCGCCCGCGCCGCGCTCGCCGCGGTGCCGCCGTCGGCAATCGTCGCGCGGCACCGCCAGCTGCTCGAGCGGATCGCCGATTGGGCGCCGCTCGACGGCCCCGCGGCGGCGGACGGCCCGGCCGCGGCGCTGCTGCGCCAGATCGGCGCCGCATTGCCCGATGTTCTTCGCGGGCAGGCCGATCCGGTCGAGGTGCTGTTCCCGGCCGGACGGCTCGGCCTGCTGGCTGCAGCCTATGATGCGCCGCCCTTCGCGCCAGCGCAGGACGCGCTCGCCGAGGCGATCGGGGCGATCGGCCGGCCGTTACGTGTGCTCGAGCTCGGCGCCGGCACCGGGGCGCTGACCGCCCGTCTGCTGGCGGCGCTGCCGGCGGGCACCGATCTCGTCGGCACCGACATCTCGGCCGTCTTTCTCGCGGGGCTGCGGCAGCGTTTCGCGCGCTCGCCGCTGTTGCGCACCGCGCTGTTCGACATTGACCGCCCGGCCGGCGAGGATGGGCCCTTCGACGCAATCGTCGCCGCGAATGTGGTTCATGCCGGGCGCGATCTCGCCGCGATCCTGGCCGCGCTGCGCGCCAGGCTGGCGCCGGGCGGTGTCCTCGGCCTGGTCGAGCTGACGCGCGCGCCGCGCTGGATCGAGCTCGTCTTTGGCATTACCGAGGGCTGGTGGCGGTTTCGCGGCGACGCGCGGCGGCCGAAAGCGGCGCTGCTCGACGCCGCCGGCTGGGGACAGGCGCTGGAGGCAGCCGGTTTCGCCGACCTCCGGATAACGGGGGACGGCGATGCCCATGCGGTGATCCTGGCCCGGGCGCCGGCAGAGGCGGCCGCGGTCTACCGGCCGGGCGAGGCCGCGCCGGCGCCGCTCGTCGAGGAGCTCGAGGCTGAGACCGCCGCGCGCGGAACGCTCTCGGTCGTGGTCAATGCCGGGATTGCCGGCGCTGCGGCCGTCGGCGCCGCACGAGCGCTGTCGCTCGCGCAGCCGCAAGCAATCGCCGCCACCTTCGAGCTGATGGATCAAAGCGAGGCGAGCCTTGCCGCGGTGTCGGCCGCGCTCGGGCGCACCGGCGGCGACGACCACGTCCGCGTCGAGGACGGTGTGTTATCCGTCCCACGACTGGTGCGCGCGCCCCCATCGGCGCCGATCCCGATCGTCGTCGCCGACCGGCTTTATGTCGTGGCCGGCGGGCTCGGCCGCCTCGGGCATGCCTGCGCCCGGTTTCTGGTCGAGCGCGGCGCACGACATCTACTGCTGATCGGCCGCTCGCCGCCCGACATGGCGCGGCTCGCGGTGCTCCGCAACGCTGGCGCGGTGGCCGACCATGCTCGGCTCGACCTGACCGCGCCCGATGCGCCGGCGCAGCTTGCCGCCGAGATCGATTGCCGGCTGGGCGACCGAAAATTGGGCGGGGTCGTGCACGCGGTCGGGCTGCTCGACGGCGCCGCGGCGGAAATCGTCGCAGCCAAGCTCACGACCGCGAGCACCTTGGAGCAGGCGGCTGCCAGGCACGGCCTGGAATTCCTGCTGCTGTTCTCCTCGGCGGCCGGGGTTTGGGGGGCGCGCGGCCATGTCGCCTACGCCGCCGCCAACCGGGCGCTCGACCGTTGGGCGGAAGACGCCCGGGGGCGTGGCGTGCCGGCGACGGCGATTGCCTTTGGCCGGTTCGACGAGCGGGGCCTTTTGTCGGCGGAAGAGGACGCGGCGCTCGCCGCTTCCGGACTGCTGGCGATGGCCCCCGAGGCTGCGTTCGCCGCGGCATTGCAAGCGGTGGCGGAGAGGGTCGCGCACCGCATCGTCGCCGCGGTCGACTGGCCGGTGTTCCGCGCGGCCTATGAAGCCCGGCGGCCGTGCCCGATCTTCGACCGGGTGGCCCCGGCGCCCGTTGCCGACCGGAGATCGATCGCGGCGTCGCCGGCTGCCCGCGATTGCGCGGCATTGGATCGCGCCGGCCTCACGGCGCTGCTCGCCGCGCTGACGGGCCACGATGACCCAAAGCGGATCGATCCCGATCGCGGGTTCTTTGAGCAGGGCCTCGATTCGCTGATGGCGATCGAGCTGCGGCGCCGTCTCGAAGCGGCGTCGGGCATCCCGGTTCCGGCCGCGGCGCTGTTCGCGCACCCGACCGTGACGCGGCTCGCCGAATGGCTTGCCGGCAATGCCCGCGCGGTGCCCGCTGTCGCGCCGCAGCCGCGCCCGGCCGGCGAGAAGATCGCAATCGTCGGCCTCGGCTGCCGGTTTCCGGGCGGGGTCGCCACTCCCGAAGATTTCCGCGCGCTGCTGTTCGCCGGGCGCGAGGCGATCGGCGAATTTCCGCGCGACCGCCCGACCGCCGCCCTGTGGGACGCGGCGGCGCCGCTGCTGACCAGCCGGCGCGGCGGCTTTCTCGACCGCGTCGTCGGGTTCGACGCGGCCTTTTTCGGTCTCAGCCCGCGCGAGGCGGCGCAGCTCGACCCGCAGCAGCGGCTGCTGCTGGAGGTCGCCTGGGAAGCGCTCGAGGACGCCGGCATCGGCCCCGACCGGCTCTCCGGCCGCCGCGCCGCGGTGTTTGTCGGCGCCACCGGCAGCGATTACGCGGCGCTGGCGCGGGCCGCCGGCATGGCGCAGCTCGACGCGCACAGCCTCATTGGCCAGCCGAGCAACGCGCTGGCTGGGCGGATCGCCTACCAGCTGGGGCTGCATGGCCCGGCCCTGACTGTCGACACCGCCTGCTCGTCGTCGCTGGTAGCGTTGCACCTGGCGGTGGCGGCGCTGCGCCGCGGCGAGGCCGAGCTGGCGCTGGTGGGCGGTGTCAACCTGATGCTGACGCCCGACATTTCGGTGATGCTGTCGCGCGCCGGCCTGCTCTCGCCCGAGGGGCGGTGCAAAGCGTTCGATGCCGCCGCCGACGGCTATGTGCGCGGCGAGGCGGCTGCGGTCGCGGTGCTGAAGCCGCTCGCTGCCGCCGAGCGCGACGGCGACCGCGTGCTCGCGGTGATCCGCGGCAGCGCGGTCAACCACGATGGGCGCAGCAGCAGCTTTACCGCTCCCAATGGCGCGGCGCAGGTTGGGGTGATCCGCGACGCGCTCGCCGATGCCGGGCTCGCGCCGGACCAGATCGACTATGTCGAGGCGCACGGCACCGGCACGGCGCTTGGCGACCCGATCGAGCTCGACGCGCTGGCCGAGGTGTTCGCCGGTTGCGCGAGCCCGTTGTCGGTGGGCTCGGTCAAGGCCGCGATCGGCCACGCCGAGGCCGCCGCCGGGATCGCCGGCGTGATCAAGGCGGTGCTCGCTCTCGATGCCGGGATGGTGCCGCCGCAGGTCAATTTTTCCCGCCTCAATCCGCATACGCAGGCCGGCGGCCCGATCGAGATCGCCGCGTCCGAGCGACCGCTCGGCGCCGGCCCGCGGCGGATTGGGGTCAGCGCCTTTGGCGCCAGCGGGACCAATGCGCATCTGGTGCTCGAAACCGGCGAGCCGGCGACCGAGCAGCACGGCGAGGGACCGGCACGGCTGCTGCTGTCGGCGGCGAGCCCGCGCGCGCTCGACGAGCTGCGGCAGCGCGTGATCGAGAAGCTCGCGACGGGCACTGTCGAGTTCGCCGATCTCTGCCACACCGCCGCGGTCGGGCGCGCCCGCCTCGCCTATTGGTTGCTGGCTGAGAACGCGGCGGAGCTCGCGGCCGCGTCGATCGAGAGCGGCCCGCCCCCCGCCCTCGTCGTCCCCCGCGGAAGACGGGCGGCGCTGCCGACGACCCCATTCGATCGCTCGCTCCACTGGCTCGGTGAAACGGCGCCTGCCGCGACGGCTATATTGCCGCTGGGCAAGCCGCGCCGCTCGGCCCGGTCGGGCGAGGAAATCCGCGAGGGCCGCCTCGACCCCGACATGCCCTGGCTGCGTGATCATGTCGTCGACGGAACGAGGCTGCTGCCGGCCGCCGGTTTTCTGTCGATGGCCCTGGGCTTGCCGATGGCGCTGGGCGCCGGTCCCGGCCAGCTCGTGGACATCGAATATAGCCGGCCGCTGGAAATCGCCGCCGACGGCGTCGCGGTCCAGCTGGTGCGCGACCGCGAGCAAGGCTTGGCGCTCTATGCGGAAACCGCCGAGGGCTGGACCGAGATCGCCGCGGCCCGGATCGCACCTGAGGGTACCATCGCTCGGTTTGGCGAGCGGCCATCGCGGAGCGTGGAGCTTCTCGAGGACGCCGACCTCGCGGCCGAGCTGGCGGCGCGCGGGTTTGAGCTCGGCCCTGCGTACCATGTGCTGCGCCGCCTCGCGCGCGACGGTGCCTCGGCCGCAGCCGAGGTCGAGCGGTTCGCCGATGCCGACGGCGCGAGCGATCCGCCGCTGCTCGATGCCGCCTTTCAGGCCTTGACCGCGCTGCTGCCGACCGGCGCGCCGTGGCTGCCGGCGCGGATTGCCCGGGTCGTGGCCGGCGCGGAGGGGGCCGGCAGTGTCCGGGCGCGAGCGCGGCTGCGGCAGCGCGACGGGGACCGGGCGATCGGCGACGCCGTGCTGGAGCGGGCGGACGGGAGCCTCGTTGCACTCTTGGAAGGGATCGAGCTGCGGCCGCTGCCGGCCGCGCCCGGCGCCTGGTTTTACGATGTCGTCTGGCGGCCAGCGCCGGCGCCGGGCTGTCTCCCAGCCGGGCATTGGCACGCCATCGGCCCCGGCGCTGCGGCGCTCGGGCTTGCCAGCTGCGACGGAGCTGGCGAGGCGCCGCTGCCGGCGGCGGCGGGCATCGTCGATCTGCGCCCGCTCGCCGCGGCGACGCCAGAGGCCTGCATCGCCGAAACCGCCGAGCTGGTGCGCCGCGCCGCTGCCCTGACGCCGTCGCCGCAGCTGGTGCTGGTGAGCCGTGGCGCGAGCCTGGCGCCGCCAGTGCAGGCCGGTGCAGCGCCGGCTGCCGCGGTTCTGATGGGGATGCAGGGGGTGATCGCGGCCGAGCATCCGCAATTGCGCTGCCGCTGGCTCGACCTCGATCCCGACGACCCGGCGATCCCCGCCGACTGGGCCGGACCGGAGGGCCGTTATGCGGTGCGCCACGGGCGGCTCCTGGCGCCGGAGATCGTCAAGGCGGTCGAGCCGCCATCGGGTGCGGTGCGGCTCGCCCCCGGACCCGAGCACAGTTTCGCCGACATTGGGATCGTGCCGGGCGAGGACGCGCCGCCCGGCCCCGGCCAGCTGCGGATCGCGGTCGCCGCCGCCGGCCTCAATTTCAAGGACGTGTTGTCGGTGCTCGGCCGGGCGTCCGGCCTGAAGCAGAAGCTGGGGCTCGAATGCGCCGGCGAGGTGGTTGAGGTCGGCGCCGGTGTCGCGGGCTTCGCCCCAGGCGACCCGGTCATGGCCTTCGCCCCCGGCGCGCTGGCCAGCCATGTCAACGTCCCTGCCCGTCAGGTGCTGCGGCGGCCCGATTGGCTCGATGTCGACACCGCGGCGAGCCTGCCGGTCGCGGCGCTGACCGCCTGGCACGGGCTCTGCGACATCGCCGCGGTCGGGCCGGGCATGCGCGTCCTCATTCATGCCGGCGCCGGCGGGGTCGGGGCGATGGCGGTCGGGCTCGCCCGCCACTTCGGCGCGCGTGTGTTCGCCACCGCCAGCGCCGGCAAGGGGCATACCGCGCGCGCCGCCGGCGCCGAGATGGTCGGCGATTCGCGCTCGACCGCGTTTGCCGCCACCGCCAAGGAATGGGCCGGAGCAGCGGGCTTCGACATCGTGCTCAACGCGCTCGGGCCGGAGATCGCCGCGGCCTCGGCGGCACTGCTGCGCCCGGGTGGGGTGCTCCTCGAAATCGGCAATGCGCCGCCGCCAGTCGCGGCGCAGCCGATCCGCCATGTCGCCTATGATTTAACGATGCCGATGGCGACCGATCCGTTGTGGTTCAGCGACCGCCTGACGCGGATCCTGGAGCTGCTGCGCGATGGTCGGCTGGCGCTGCCGCGCCGCACGGTGCTGCCCCTGGCGCGAGCCGAGGAAGGGCTGCGCGCGCTCGGTCAGGGCGCCACGGTCGGCAAGCTCGTGCTGCGTTTCCCGCAACCGCTGCGGCTGTGCCGCGATGGCACCTACCTCGTCGCCGGGGGCACCGGCGCGGTCGGCCGCGCTCTGGCCCGCTGGCTCGCCGCCGCGGGCGCCGGCCATGTCGTGCTGGCGGCCCGGCACGCTCCAGCCGACCCCGAATTCGAGACCGTCGCCGTCGATGTCGCCGAGGTTGCGGCGATGGGCGAGCTGCTGCGCCGGCTGCCGAAGCTGCGCGGCGTGATCCATGCCGCCGGAGTGGTGCGTGACCGCACTCTCGCGGCGCTCGACGGGTCCGACATTGCCGAGGCGACGACGGCCAAGATCGCCGGCGCCGCCAATCTCGACGCGCTGACCCGCGACCGGCGGCTCGATTTCTTCGTGCTGATCTCCTCGACCGCCGGGAGCTTGGCGGCGCCGGGGCAGGCGGCTTATGCCGGCGCCAACGCCTGGCTCGACCGCCTCGCCGCGTCCCGCCGCGCCGAGGGCCTGCCGGCGGTCGCGATCGGCTCGGGGCCGTGGCGCGCCGGCATGTTCGCGCGGCTCGACGGCGCCGCGCGGCGTCGTGTCGAAGCCGACGGCTTCCGGGCGATGGCGCCGCACCGCGCCGCCGCGGCGTTCGCCCGCGTCATGGAGGGCGGCGCTGTGCACCGGATGGTGATGGACCGCGCGCCGGCGGGCCGGCCCGAAGCGGCGCTTGACGGTGCCATTCGCGCGGCGCTGCTCGGCGCGCCGCCGGGCGAGCGGGCGCAACTCCTGCGCGACGAGCTGGCACGCCGGCTCGCGGCGCTGCTCGGGCTGCCGCCCGACCGGCGGCTCGATCCGCGGCAGGCGCTGCGCGATCTCGGCCTCGATTCGCTGCTGTCGGTCAGCTTGCGCAACGAGCTCGCCGCCGCGCTCGGGCTCGACCTGCCGACGACCTTGGTCTTCGACCATCCAACCCTGGAGGCGCTCGCGACCTATCTTCTGACGCTGCTCGACGGGCCGGAGGCGTCGCTCGACACGCTCGATGAGGGCGAGCTGGCGCAGCTCCTGGAACGCGAGCTCGGAGGGGCGGCATGAGCGAAGCCGATCCGCGCGATGTGCTGCGCCGGGCGCTGATCGAGATCCGCAGCCTGAAGCAGCGACTGGCGGCGGCGGAGCAGCAAGGCAGCCGTGCCGAGCCGGTCGCGGTGTGCGGCCTCGGCTGCCGCTTCCCCGGCGGGGTCGATGGGCCGGCTGCGTTCTGGCGCCTGTTGGGCGAAGGCGGCGAGGCGATCGGGCCGCGACCGCCCGGGCGCTGGGCTGCGGACGATACCGCCACAGCACCGCTCGCCGGCAGCTTTCTCGACGATGTCGAAGGCTTCGACGCGCCGTTCTTCGAGATCGCCCCGCGCGAGGCGGCGGCGATGGACCCGCAGCACCGGCTGCTGCTCGAAGTCGCCTGGGAAGCGCTGGAGCACGCCGCGATCGACCCGCAGGCGCTGGCCGGCAGCCGTACCGGGGTGTTTGTCGGGCTCGCCACCAACGACTATTCCCGACGGGTGCCGGCCGAGGCGGTCGATCGCTATTTCGGGGTCGGGTCGAGCCCGGCAGTCGCCTCCGGGCGAATCGCATATCTGCTCGATTTGCGCGGTCCGTGCATGACGCTCGACACCGCCTGCTCCTCGTCGCTGGTCGCGGTGCATTACGCGATGCGGGCATTGCGCGACCATGATTGCGACACCGCCCTGGCCGGCGGGGTCAGCCTGATGCTGACGCCGGAGCTGGGCGAAAGCTTTGTCGCCGCCGGCATGCTGGCGCCGGACGGGCGCTGCAAGAGCTTCGACGCCGCAGCCGACGGCTATGGCCGCGGCGAGGGCGCCGGCATCGTCGTGCTGCGCCGCCTCGATGATGCGCTGGCCGCCGGCGATCCGGTTCTGGCCGTGCTGCGCGGCTCGGCGATCAATCAGGACGGCAAGAGCGCCGGGCTGACGGCGCCCAACGGCCCGGCGCAGACGGCGCTAATTCAAGCGGCGCTCAATGCGGCCGGGGTGTCGGTCGATGACATCGATTATGTCGAGACGCACGGCACCGGCACCCCGCTCGGCGATCCGATCGAATGGCACGCGCTCGCAGCGGCGTTTGCCGGACGCCGGCGCAAATTGCCGATCGGTTCGGTCAAGACCAATTTCGGCCACGCCGAGGCCGCCTCGGGCGTCGCCGGGCTGATCAAGGCCGTGCTGATGCTGCGGCACGACATGATCGTGCCGAGCCTGAATTTTGTCCGGCGCAATCCGGCGATCGGTGAGGGCGGGGCCGGGCTGGAGGTGGCGCTGGCGCCAATGCGGGGGGTGCGCCGCGTCGGGGTCAGCGCGTTCGGCTTTAGCGGCACCAACGCGCATGCCGTGCTCGAAGCAGCGCCGGCGCGGCAAATGCCGGCCGCCGCCGGCGACGGCGTGCTGCTGATCTCGGCGCGCGACCCGGAGGCGCTGCGCCAGCTGGCATTGCGCTACCGCGAGGCATTCGCGACCGGCCTTGACTTCCTCGCCGCCTGCCACACCGCGGCGACCGGCCGGGCGAGGCTGCCATGGTGGATCGCGGTGCGCTCCCCCGAGGAGCTGGCGCAAGCGGTGCCGTCGAATGCGCCGCCACCGAGCCTGCGGCCCACCACCGGGCCGCGCGTGGCGCTGCCGATCTACCCGTTTCAGCGCAGCCGCTTTCCGCTGCCCGGTGCGGCGCCGGTGGAGCGTGTGCTGACGCCGGATGACGCGCTCTTTGCCGACACCGAGGGGCTCGCGCATCTCGGCGTGCTGCTGCAGCTTTGCGCGGAAACGCTGCCCGTCGGGCAGCTGTCGCTCGCGTCGGTGTCGTTTCCGGCGCCGCTGATGGTGACGGCGCCGCGCCGGCTGCGGCTCGACCGCGCCGGCGATCGCATTGCGCTCGAAAGCCGGGGCGATGGTGATGCCACGTGGACCACGCACCTCGCCGCGACCCTCGCGCAGGGACCGCCGATTGCCGCCGAGCCGCCGCCGGAAGCGGGCCCACCGCGCGCGGCGGATCGTCTTTATGGCCGGATTGCCGCGGCCGGGTTTCGCTACGCCGCCACGGCGCGCCGGCTCGACCGGATTGCTACGGCGGGAGATGTTGCGACTGGCTGGCTCGCGCCGCGGCTCGCGACAGACGAGATGCCCCGAGCGGGTGAAATCGAAGCCGCCGCCCAGCTCGTCTACGCGCTGCTGCCGCCTGATGCGGCGCCGGTGATGATCGCTGCCGCCGAGCGCATCGACTGGCATCCGGGTGCAACCCCGACCCATGCCTGGCTCGAAAAAGCCGGTGCAGCCGATGATGGCGGCTTCTGCGCCAGCTTTGGGCTGCACGATGCACCGAGAGCGCCTGCGCTGCGCGTCGCGGGTGCGCGGTTCATGCCATTGGCCGACCACGCCTGGCGCTGGAGCCGTGTGATCGCTTGGCGTCCGGCACCCGCGCGA
The DNA here is from genome assembly GCA_036500965.1 of Allostellaceae bacterium. Classification (GTDB taxonomy): domain Bacteria; phylum Pseudomonadota; class Alphaproteobacteria; order ATCC43930; family CGMCC-115725; genus AP-15. The sequence goes on from DASYBC010000036.1 coordinate 34,507, forward strand.
TCGCCAGCCGAGCCCTCTGCCCCGGCCTATGTGTGGCTGGCGCCGGAGGGCGAGCCAACGCAGCTGTGCGCCGCACTGCTGGCGGCATTGCCGGCGGCGCAAGGCAAGCGGCTCGCGATCGTGACCCGCGGCGCCCAAGCCGCCGGCGCGGAGGCGTCCCCGCCGGCGCTCGGCCAAGCGGCGTTGTGGGGGCTGACGCAGGCGCTGATCGCCGAGCGGCCGGCATTGCGCTGCCGGCTAATCGACCTCGACCCGGACCTGCCGGTCGCGGCGCAACAGCAGGCGCTCGCGACCGAGACCGTGGCGCGCGACGAGGCGGTGGTCGCCTGGCGCGACGGCCGGCGTCTCGCCCGCCGGTTCGAGCCGCCGCCGCGGCCACATCCGCAGAGCGCTGCCGCGACATTGCCGCGTCCCGGCATCATCGAGTGGGAAGCGCGGAAAGAGCCGCCGCTCGCAGCCGGCATGGTGCGCGTCGCGGTGGTGGCCGCCGGCCTCAGCTTCCGCGACCGGCTGCTATTCAACGGACTCGCGCCGGCGGGCAGCGCGCTCGGCGCCGATTGCGCCGGCGTGGTGGCGGCGATCGGCGCGGGAGTGCGGTCGGTCCGCCCCGGCGATCCCGTCGTGGCGCTATCGGCCGAAGCCATCGCCGACCATGTGACGGCTCCGGAAATCGCCATCGCGCCGGCGCCGGTTGCCGATCTGGTCGCCGCCGCGACGATGCCGGCGCCCTATCTGACGGCGCTCGCCGCGTTGCCGCCGCTCGGCCCCGGCGACCGGGTTCTAATCCACCAGGCGGGCAGCGCCACGGGGCTTGCCGCGATCGCGGTCGCGCGGCGGGCGGGGGCGCGCATCGTTGCGACCGCCGGGCGGCAGCGCCATGGCTGGTTCACCGCCGAGGATGCCGACATCGTGCTCGACAGCCGCGCTCCGGACAGCTGGGGCGACGCGCTCGACAGTGTGACGGTGGCCTTTGGCGCGTTCGATGCGGCGCTGGCGGCGCGGCTTCGAGCAGCGCGCGTGATTACCCTGAACAAGGCCGTCCCAGGGCATTTCGATCTCAACCGGGTGGATCCGCGGAAGCTGCGCCGGCTGCTGGACGAGCTCGTCGAGCTGCCGCCGTTGCCGCGCCGCATCGTGCCGCGCGACGGCCTTGCCGAGGCGCTCGGCGATGCCGGGCCGATCGTCGGGCGCAGCGTCGTCCTGCTGCGCGAGCCGCCGCCGGCGCGGATCGAGCCGGGCGCCACCTATCTCGTCACCGGCGCCGCCGGCGCGCTCGGCGGCTTGGTCGCCGACTGGCTCGCCGCCGCCGGAGCCCGGCTCTGCCTCGTCGATCCGCGGCCGGTCGAGGCAGCGGCCCCGCATGTCGCGATCCGTGCCGAAGCGGGCGACGACGCGGCGATGGCAGCGCTGTTCGATCGCCTGGCAGCCGAAGAGCGGCCGCTGCGCGGCGTCTTCCATTGCGCCGCGACGACCGACGACGATCCGCTCGAATTGCTGACAGCCGAACGGATCGCGGCAGTGCTGCAGGCCAAGGTGGACGGCGCGATGCTGCTCGACCGGCTGACCCGCCGATTCTGCCAGGGCCGTCGGCAGCTGCATCATTTCGTCCTGTTTTCGTCGCTGGTCGGGATGCTGCCGTCGGCCCGCCAGGGGGCTTACGCCGCCGCCAATGCGGTGCTCGACCAGCTGGCCCACGCCCGGCGGCAGCGCGGCCTCCCGGCGCTGAGCCTCGATTGGGGGCCGTGGAACACCGGCATCGGCCGGACGATGGGCGCGCGCGCGGCCGAAACCTGGCAGCGCTTCGGGGTGACGCCGATCCTGCCCGCCGCCGGGCTGCGCGCGCTTCCCCGCCTGCTGGCCGCGCCCGAGGCGCAGCGGCTTGTCGCCGATCTCGATTGGGGCCGCTATGCCGCCGCCGCGCGGCCGAGCGAGAGCGGAACACCCGCCCGGGAGCGCGGCCCGGCGACGGCGCCGCGGCTGCAGGCGATCTTGGCGCCGCTGCTCGGCATGCGCGACCCATCCGCGCTCGACCCGGATATGCCGCTGACGTCGTTCGGCTTCGATTCGCTGACCGCGGTCGAGTTTGCCCGTGCGCTGAGCCGCGATTTCGGCCGGCCGATCGCCCCCGACTTCGCCTACAGCCATCCGACCCTGAACGAAGCGGCAGCGGCTCTCGCCGGCTGCGCGCCGCGCTCGGCCGGGCCAGCAGGTTTTGCGCTCTGGGCGCCGCGCTGGGAAATGCAGCGCGCGAGCGGTCTTGTCGAGGGCGGCTGGACCGTCGAGGGCGGCGCTCTCGCCGCGGCACTCGGTGCCGCGCTGGGCGAGCCGGCCGAGCCCGATCATTTGGTCGATGTCGGCGCGTTGAGCGCAGCTGTGGCCGATGCCGACGATCCCGCCTCATGGCGAAATCTGCGCGATTCGCTGTTCGCCGGGCTGATCGATCGGCTGCGACCGCGTCTCGGCAAGCCGTCGCGCATCGTGCTGGCGGTACCGGCGGCGGGGCCGATTGCCGGGATGGTCGAAGGGTTTGCCGCGGCGCTTGCCGCCGAGGAGCCGCGCTGGACCGTACGGACGGTGCGGGTCGATGGCGCCCTGCCCGACCCGGCCGCGGCGTTGGCGCGGGAGCTAGACGCCGATGACGGCGAGACGCGGGTCCGCCTTGCGCCGCAAGGCCGGCAGGTGCTGCGGCTCCGCCCGGTCGCGGCTGCCGGAGCCTGGCGCGCCGACCCCGATGCACTTTATCTGGTCACTGGCGGCAGCGGTGGCGTCGGCTCGCTGCTCGCCGCCCATCTGGCGGAGCGCGGCGCCCGCCATCTAGCGCTTGCCGGACGGCGCCCGGTCGTGCCGCCGGCGCTCGCCGGTGCAGCGGCCCGGGTGACCTTGCATTCGGTCGATCTTGGCGAGGACGGCGCAGCGACGGTGCTGCTCGAGGAATTATGCGCCGCCGGGCCGCCCTTGCGCGGCATTTTCCACGCGGCCGGCATCACCGCCGACGGCAGCATCGCCGAGGCCGGTTGGGACAGGCTCGCGCGGGCGTTTCCGGCGAAGGCAGATGGGGCCGCGTCGCTCGTCGCGGCATCGCGGCGGCTCGACTTGGCGCACCTCGTGCTGTTCTCCTCGACCGCCGCCTGGTTCGGCCTCGCCGGCACGGCGGGCTATGCGGCGGCGAACGGCTTTGTCGACGGCCTCGCCGAATCGCTCGGCGGGACCGCGCAGTCGATCGCCTGGTGCGCCTGGCAGGGGGTCGGCATGGCCCGCGATCCCGCCTTGTGGCAGGGTGGCCGGGCGCCCTCTCTGCCGGCGAAGGTCGCTTTGGCCGCGCTCGACGCGGCGCTCGCCAGCAGCGAAACCAACCTCGTCGTGACCGATCCCTCCTGGCAATCAGGCGTCGCCTGCACCTTCTTCGATCCGCCGCTGCTGGCGGTGACCGCAGGATGAACGCCGTGATGCCGCAAGAACCGGTCGCAATCATCGGCCTCGGCTGTCGGTTCGCCGGGGGAGCCGATGGCGGCTCTGCATTCTGGGAGCTTTTAGCGTGCGCCGGCGATGCGGTGGCGCCGGTGCCGCCCGATCGTTGGGATCACGCGAGATGGCTCAGCGCCAATCCCGCCGCACCCGGCCGCACGACGCAGGCGGAGGGTGGGTTCCTGCTGTCGATCGACATGTTCGATGCGGCGTTTTTCGGCATCGCCCCGCGCGAGGCGGTGCAGATGGACCCGCAGCAGCGCCTCGCCTTGGAAGTCGCCTGGGAAGCGCTCGAGCATGCCGGGATCCCTCCCGACGCGCTGCGCGGCTCCCCGGCAGCGGTCTATCTCGGCCTCTACAACAACAATTACGGGATGATCGGGCGCGGCTCGCCGAATGCGGCGCTGATCGACGGCTGGTCGGCTTCGGGGACCCACACCAGCGTCGCACCGGGGCGCATCGCCTTTTGTCTCGGCCTGACCGGGCCGGCGGTCGCGATCGACACCGCCTGCTCGTCGTCGCTCGTCGCGGTGCATCTGGCGGCGCAGGCGTTGCGCGCCGGCGAATGCAGCCTCGCCCTGGCCGGCGGCGTGCATCTGATCCTGTCGCCGCTCGGATTGGTGTCGAGCAGCAAGCTCGGCGCCGCTTCGCCGACCGGCCGATGCCGCCCGTTCGACGCGGCGGCCGACGGCTTTGTGCATGGCGAGGGCTGCGGCGTGGTGGTCTTGAAGCTGCTTTCCGATGCGCGGGCGGCGGGCGACCGGGTGCTGGCGGTGCTGCGCGGCAGTGCGGTCAACCAGGACGGGAGGAGCGCCGGGCTGACGGCGCCGAACGGGCCGGCGCAGGCGGCGGTGATCCGCGCCGCCTTGGCGAATGGGGGAGTAGCGCCGGAGCGGGTCGATTATCTCGAGGCGCACGGCACCGGCACCGCGCTCGGCGACCCGATCGAGATGCACGCGCTGAAGGCGGTGTTCGGCGAACGCGACCGGCCTTTATGGGTGGGTTCGGTCAAAAGCAACATCGGCCATGCCGAGGCGGCGGCCGGGGTCGCCGGGCTAATCAAGGCGGTGCTGATGCTCGGCCATAGCGCGGTGCCGGCGAGCCTGCATTTTCATCAGCTGAATCCGCATATCGATCTCGGTGACGCACCGCTCGTCGTGCCGACCGGGCTGCAGGCGCTGCCGGAGCTCGCCTCGATCGGGGTCAGCTCGTTCGGCTTCAGCGGCACCAACGCGCATGTGGTCATCGAGCGCGCGCCGCCGGCTGCGGAGCGGCGGGCCGACCCGCGGCCGCTGCATCTATTGGCGCTGTCGGCGCGCGACCGGGCGGGGCTGGAAACGCTGGCCGAGCGCTGGGAGCGGGCCTTGGCGGCGCCGGGGGCGGATTTTGCCGCGCTGTGCCACACCGCCGGGGCGGGCCGGGCGCGGCTGTCGCAGCGGCTGGCGGTGGTCGCAGCGGATGTGGCGGCGGCGCGGGCCGAGCTGAAAGCCGCACTGGCGGAGGCTCCGACTGCGTCGCGGCCGGTGCGGGTCGGGTTTCTGGTGACCGGGCAAGGCGCGAGCTATGCCGGGATGGCGGCGGGGCTGATCCGCGACGCGCCGGTCTTCGCCGACATCGTCGCGCGCTGCGACGCGGCGATGGGTCTCGACCGCGGGCTCGCCGCGGTGTTCGCCGACGGCGCGGCGTTGGCCCGCACCGAATATGCGCAGCCGGCCTTGTACGCGCTCTCGGCCGGGCTCGGCGCATTGTGGCGCAGCTGGGGGATCGAGCCGGTTGCAGTGCTGGGGCACAGCCTCGGCGAATATGCGGCGGCGCATTTGGCGGGCGTGTTCAGCCTCGAGGACGGGGCGCGGCTGGTGGCGGCGCGCGGCCGGTTGATGGGCGCCTTGCCGGCGGGGGGCGGCATGGCGGTGCTGCTCGGCGCGGGCGGGGCTGCGGTGGCGGCGCGGCATCCCGGGGTGGAGATTTCCGGGTTCAACAGCCGCACGGCCCTGACCGTGGCCGGGCCGGCGGCGGCGCTCGAAGCGCTGCTGGCCGATCCGGAGCTCGAGGCGCGCGGCATTCTCGGGCAGCGCCTGGAGCTGGGCCAGGCGTTTCACTCGCGGCTGATGGAGCCGGCGCTCGACACGCTCGAACGTGAGGCGGCGGCGATCCCGCACAGGGAGCCGACCTTGCCGGTGGTCGGCAGCCTGACCGGGCAGGTGGTGGCGCATCACGACGCCGCCTATTGGCGGGCGCATGCGCGCCAGCCGGTGCGCTTTGCCGAGGGGCTGGCGAGCCTCGCCCGGCTCGGCTGCACCCATCTGGTCGAATTGGGGGCGCAGCCGGCGCTGTGCGGCTTTGCCCGGGTCGAGCTGCCGCAGCTCCCGGCCCTGCCCTCGCTGGCCCGGCCGCGGCCCGGCGAAACCCCGGCCCGCCAGGACTGGGCCAACCTGCTGTCCACGCTGGCGCAGCTATGGCGCGACGGCGCGCCCATCGACTGGGCCGGCCACGACCGCCCCTACCGCCCGCCGGTTGCCGACGCGCCGACCTACCCGTTCCAGCGCCAGCGCTACTGGCTGCCCGACCCAACGCTCGAACCCGCGCCGAAACAGCAGCCCACCGCCATAGTTGGCGACGCTCGGGTCACCGGCTTTTACGACGAGCTCGCCGCATTCGTGCAGCCCGAGGGCGAGGCGGCCGGGCACCTGACCTTCGGGCTTATGCCGGCGGCAAAGCCCGGGTTTTCCTGGGTGCGCGCCCTCTTTGCCGGCACCGCCGAGCCGGCCGAGCAGGCGATGCTGCGCCGGGCGCAGCAGGCGCTGAAAGGCGCGATCTTTGCCGCGGTCGATTTCTCGCGGGCGCGGCGGGTGCTCGATTTCGGCTGCGGCTACGCCACGGACCTGATCGCGCTGGCGCAGCGTCACCCCGATCTGAGCCTCGATGGCTGCACCATCGCCGCCGGTCAGATCGAGATCGGTCGGCGCGGGGTGGCGCAGCTTGGCCTCGCCGACCGGGTTCGGCTCCATCACCGCGACAGCGCGCGCGACCCTTTCCCCGGCCGTTACGACGTGATCTTCGGCATCGAGGTCTCGGGGCTGATCGAGGACAAGAGGGCGCTGTTCGACAACATCGCCGGGCATCTCGAGCCGGGCGGCGCCGTCGTCATCGCCGATTTCGTCGCCGCCGGCGAGGCGATCGCCAACCCCGAGACGGCCTCGTTCACCAGCAGCGCCGACGAATGGGCGAGCCTCTTCGCCGAGCGCGGATTGCGGCTGACCGACTGCACCGACGTCAGCGCCGAAATAGCGCATTTCCTTGACGATCCCGGATTTACCGCGGAGGTCGAGCATCTCGTCGCGGCAAAGGCGCTGTCGCCATTGACCCGGCGGCATCTGTTGTCGAACGACAATATCGGCCGCGCGCTGAGGGCCGGAGTGATGCGCTATCAGCTGCTGGCCGCCCGGCATGACGGCACGACGCCGATCGCGCACCTGCTCGCGGCCAACCGCGCCCGCCTCGCCGCACCCGACCGGTGGAGGCCGCGCGAGCCCTGGCGCGGCTGGTTTTACCGCCTCCGCTGGCAGGAGCCGCAGCTGGAAGCGGCGGTCGCCCGCGGCAGCGCCGCGCTCGCCGGCTTGGCCGACGCGGCGCAGGCGGTCGAGCGCCTCGCCCGGGCCTATCTCGGCCAGGCAAGGCTCGCCGAGATCACGCCGGTCCCGCGCCTCGCCCGGCTCCACGCGCATCTCTCGCGCATCGCGCCGTCCGGCGAAGAGGCGGCGGCATTGCCGCTACCGGATTTGCCCGAAGCGCGGCTGCTGCAGCGGTGCGGCCCATCCCTGCGCGATGCGCTGGAAGGCCGCGCCGACCCCCTTGAACTGCTATTCGGTGATGGCGGCGCCGCGGCCGAGGCGGTTTACGCCCAATCGCCATGCGCCCGCGCGGTCAACGAGATTGCCGCCGCGGCCTTCGCCGAGCTGCTCTCGAAGCGGCGCAACTGCCGGATCGTCGAGATCGGCTGCGGCACCGGCGGCGCCACCGCGGCGCTCGTGCCATGCCTGCGACCCGGCGACGAATACGTCGCCACCGATGTTTCTCCGGGGTTTGCCGCCCGGTTGGGACAGCGCCTCGGCGTCGCCTCGGGCACGCTCGACATCACCCGCCCACCCGAAGCGCAAGGCTTCGCGCCGGGCGGGTTCGACCTCGTTGTCGCCGCGAATGTCCTGCACGCGACCCCGGATTTGCGCAACGCGCTGGCCCATGCCGCGGCGCTCGCCGCGCCTGATGGCGTGATGCTGCTGATCGAGAATCACGGCGAATTGCTGTGGGGCGATCTGACCTTCGGCCTGACCGAGGGCATGTGGGCGTTCGCCGATACCGAGCTGCGCGTCGACCACGCGTTGCTGCCGCCGGAGCGCTGGACCGAGCTCCTCGACGGCGCCGGGTTCGACGCCGTCGCCTATCGCCCGGGCGATGTTCGCACCGCATACCTCTCCGGCCAGTTCGTGCTGGTGGCGCGGCGCCGCGCGTCGGCGGCGGACCGGATATGGGTCGCGCCGCCGGCTGGCGTGGAGGACGCCCCCGCGCTGGTCGCGGCGGCGGTTGCCGAAGTGCAGGAGGCGCTCGCCTCGCCGCAGCACCGCCGGTTGTGGATCGTCACCCGCCAGGCGCGCGCGGTCGAGCCGGGCGAGCTGCCCGACCCGGTGCAGGCGATGCTCTGGGGCATGGCCAACAGCGCCGCACTCGAGCATCCCGAGCTCGATCTCGCGATGCTCGATGCCGAGGCCGACCGCGAGATTTCGGCGATCATCGCCGCGGGCGGCGCCGAGCGGCGGATTGCGCTGCGCGCCGGGCGCCGCCGGGTGGCCCGGATCGAACGGATCGCCGCGCCGGAGGCCGCGTTCCGGCCGCGCGCCGACGCCACCTACCTCGTGACCGGCGGGCTCGGCGGTGTCGGGCTCGAAGTGGCGCGCTGGCTCGCCGTCGCCGGTGCGCGATCAATCGCGCTCGCGGGCCGCACCCTGCGCGATCCCGGTTCACTCCCGCGCGAGGCGAGCGTGACCGCGCATCGCTGCGATGTCGCCGACGCCGACGCGCTCGCGGTGCTGCTGAACGAGCTGAAGCGCGACCGGCCGCCGCTCGCCGGCGTGTTTCACGCCGCCGGCGTGCTCGACGACGGGTTGTTGGCGCAGCAGACGCTGGAAAGGATCGAGGCGGTGCTGCGGCCCAAGGTAATCGGCGCAACGTTGCTCGACCGCATGACCCGCGATCTGCCAATCGAGCATTTTGTGCTGTTCTCGTCCTCGGCGGCGCTGCTGGGCTCGGCGGCGCAGGCCAACCACGCCGCGGCCAACGCGTTTCTCGATGCGCTCGCCGAGGCGCGCCGGGCCGAGGGCCTGCCGGCGGTCAGCATCGCCTGGGGCGCCTGGGCCGAGATCGGCGCCGCGGCGCGGGCCGGGGCATCGGTCGCCCGCCGTGGGCTGTTGCCGATGGCGCCGGGCGAGGCTCTGCAAGCGCTGGCGCACGCGATGATGTCCGCCGAACCGGCGCTGGGCGTGCTCGATATCGATTGGGGCCGCTTTCTCGACCGCTTGGCCGCCGGGGCCGTGCCGCCGCTCTTCGCCGAAGTCGCGCCGCGGACCATCCGCTCGGTCGCCGCCGGCGCAGCAGCGGGCGATGCCGGGCAGGGCTTGCGGGCGAGGCTGGCGGCAGCGCCGGCGGCCGAGCGCTCGCGATTGCTGCTCGACGAGGTGCGCAGGATCGTTGCCCGGATTCTGGGCCGGCCGGCGGGCGAATTGCCGCCGCCGAAAGCGCCGCTGCGTGAGCTCGGGCTCGATTCGCTGATGAGCATCGAGCTGCGCAACGCGCTTGCCGGGGCCTGCGCGAGCCGGCTTTCCGCGACCCTCGTGTTCGAGCATCCGACGGCACTGGCGCTGGCCCAGCATCTCGGCTCCAGCGTCTTCGCCGAATTGATGCCGATGGCGCCCCAGGCGGTGGAAGACGGGCTCGACGGCCTCGACGCGGCGGCATTGACGCAGCTTCTCGAACAGGAGCTGGCGGCGGCCGGCGCGCAGCTGGCCAGCGCGCAGCTCGGGGGGTCGCGATGAGCGCGGCCGTGGCCGACCGTCTGCGCGAAGCGGTGCGCACGATCCAGGCATTGCGCGGGCGGATCGCCGAGTTGCAGGCCGAGCGCGAGCCGACGATCGCCATCGTCGGCATGGCCTGCCGCTTTGCCGGCGCCAACGGGACCGGCGAATTGTGGAGCCTGCTCGCCGAGGGCCGCGACGCGGTGCGCCCGATCCCGCAGGACCGCTGGGAGGCGGCGCGCTGGTTTTCGCCGGATGCCGATATGCCGGGACGGGTGGCGTTCTGCGAGGCGGCGTTTCTCGACGAGGTGGATGGGTTCGACAATGATTTGTTCGGCATCGCCGCGCGCGAAGCCGAGCAGATGGACCCGCAGCACCGGATTCTCCTGGAATTGACCTGGGAGGCGCTCGAGGATGCCGCGATCCGGCCGGACCGGCTAGCTGGTGCCGCGTGCGGGGTGTTTCTCGGGATCAACGGCGGCGACCATCTGGTGGCGACGCTCGCCGCCCCGGAGCGGATCGGCAGCCATGCGCTCTCGGGCGCGGTCGGCAGCATCGCCGCCGGCCGCATCGCCTACACCTTCGGCTTGAGCGGGCCGGCGATCGTCGTCGATACCGCGTGCTCGTCGTCGCTCGTCGCCGTGCATCTCGCGGTCCGGGCCTTGCGCGATGGCGAATGCGTGATGGCCTTGGCCGGCGGCATCCATCTGATGCTGACGCCAAATGTGTCGGTGGCGTTGAGCCGGGCGCGGATGATGGCGCCCGACGGGCGCTGCAAGGCGTTCGACGCTGCCGCCGACGGTTTCGGCCAGGGCGAGGGCGGCGGGCTGGTGGTCCTGAAGCGCCTTGCCGACGCCGTTGCCGACGGCGACCGAGTGCTGGCGGTGATCGCCGGCAGCGCGCTCAATCAGGACGGGCGCAGCGCCGGCATCACCGCGCCAAGCCAGGGCGCTCAGGAACGGGTGATCCGCGCTGCGCTCGCTAATGCCGGGATCGAGGCCGGCATGGTCGATGCGATCGAGGCGCACGGCACCGGCACCGCGCTTGGCGATCCGATCGAGATGCACGCGCTGAAGGCGGTGTTCGGCGGACGCCGGCAGCAGCTGTCGGCGGGGTCGATCAAGACCAATATCGGCCACACCGCGGCAGCTGCCGGGATCGCCGGACTGATCAAAGCGGTGCTGATGCTGCACCGGCAGGCGATGCCGCCGAGCCTCCATTTCCGTCGCCTCAACCCGCACATCGAGCTGGGCGACGCGCCGATCGCGGTGCCGACGGGCCTCAACCAGCAACGGCTCGACTGTGTCGGGGTCAGCTCGTTCGGCTTCAGCGGCACCAACGCGCATGTCGTGCTGCGCGCGGCGCCGGTGCCAATACCGGCCGCGGCTGACACGGCGGCGGCACCGGCACTGCTGATCTCGGCGCAGACCCGCGCCGCGCTCGAGGCGCTGGTCGGCCGCTATCGCGCTTTATTGGCGGGCGGCTCCATTGCGTTCGCAGACATCTGCCGCACCGCCTTGGTCGGCCGCGCGCGTCTTCCCTGGTGGGTTTCGATCGCCGAGCCGGGCGGGCTGGCGACGGCGGTGCCGCGGCAAGGGCCTGCGCCCGAGCCGGATGGCCCGGTCGTCCGCCGCGGCCTGGTCGACTTGCCACGCTATCCCTTCCAGCATCGAATGTTCGCCCGCATACGGCCGGGCGGGCCATCCAATCCCCTTGCCTTTCCGGGCCAGCTCATCGAGACGCCCTCCGCCGACCGTCAGCTCGAATGCGTGCTCGATCTCGCCCGCTCGCCCTGGATCGCCGAGCACCGTGTCGAGGGGCGGGTCGTCGTTCCCGGCGCGGTCATGCTGGCGTTGCTGTTCGCGGTCGCCCCGCCGGCGGTCACGGCATTGCGGGACATCGCCTTTATCGAGCCGGTCTTGCTAGAAGCAGACCCAGTCAAGCTTGTCGCGCTGATGCGGCCGGACGGCAGCCTTGGCATCGCCAGCCGCGACGCCGCCGGCTGGACCTGGCACACCACGGCCCGAATCGACGATCCGCGCGACCCGCTCCAATTGCCGATGGCCGAGCCAGCCGGGTGGTTACCGCGGGGCGGCTGGGTCGGGCATCTGGCGGCGCTCGGCATCGAGATCGGCCCGGTCTTCCAGAGCATCACGCGAATCGCCCCCGGTCCGCTCAGCATCGCCGAATTGGACCCTGCCGTTGCCGGCGAGATCGCCGGATTGCGCTTTCATCCGGCAGTTCTCGATGCGGTGCTGCAGGTCGCGGGCGGGACCTTGCCGGCCGAGCCGGTGCTGCCGGTCGGCATCGCACGGCTGACGTTGCGCGGCCCGCTCTCCGGTCCATTGCGGGTCATGGCGCGCCGTGGCGCAGACGGCATCGACGTCGAAGTATCGGCCGACGGTCGCGCGGTCGCAACCGTCGAGGGGCTCGCCGTGCGCCGTTTGGCCGAAGGCCTGCCGCCGGTCGTCGCCACGCTGGCCTGGAAGCCGGCGCCCGCCGCCCCGGCCGACTGCGCAGGCGCCGAAATCTTCGAGGTTGCCGAAGGCGGCGCCAACCTCGCCAAAGCGCTGGCGCTGGTGCGGCGGCGCCTGCACGAGCCGGCGCCAATCGCGTTCCTGACCCGCGGCGCCACCCCGCCGGTCGATGACCCAGGTGCAGCGCTGTTCGTCGGACTGGCTTCCGCGCTGGCCGAGGAGCGGCCGGAATTGCGCTGCCGCTGCATCGACATCGCGCCTGGCGTGCCCGATGCCTTAATCGAGGAGGAGACTCATCGGACCGAGGCCGAGCCGGTGGTCGCGTTGCGCCCCGCGGGCCGCTTCGTGCCGCGGCTGATCCCGACCGAGACGATAGCTGGTGAAGTCCGGCTCGGGGGGACCGTGCTGATCAGCGGCGGGCTCGGCGGGATCGGCCGGCATGTCGCCGGCTGGGCGGCGGCGCGCGGGGCCGAGGCAGTGCTGCTGGTCAGCCGCCGCGGCGGGGTCGTGCCGCCTGACCTGCCGGTGCCGGCGCGGGTGCTCGCCGCCGACATCGCGGCGGCCGATGCCGGCGACAGGCTGGCGGCGGCGCTGACGAGCATGCCGCCATTGCGCACCGTCGTTCATGCCGCGGGCGTGTTGCGCGACGGGCTCGTAGAGGCGCTCGACGCCGGCGATTTCGCCGCGACGCTCGGCCCCAAGCTTGGCGGCGCCTGGGTCCTGCACCACCTGACGGAGCGCTTGGCGCTCGATCATTTTCTGCTGTTCGGCTCGGTGGCGAGCCTGATCGGCGCCGCCGGCCAGGCAAGCTACGCCGCCGCTAATGCGACCCTCGACGCCTTTGCCGAATGGCGCCGGGCGCGCGGCCTGCCGGCGACCGCGATCCTGTGGGGAAGCTGGGCGGCGACCGGGATGGCGGCGCGGCTCACTCCGGCGCAGAGCGCGCGGGTCGCGGCGCGGGGGCTGCTCGCGACGACGCCGTCGCAGGCGCTCGCGGCGCTCGATGCGGCGATCCTCGGCGGCGCTTCGGCGGTCATGGTCGCGTCGCTGGATCGTGCGGCGCTGGCGGCGACGGCGCCCGCCGCGTTTGCGGAATTGCTGCCACCGCCGGTGCCGGAGGTGGGGCCGGTGCCGCTCCAGGTCGCCGCGGCGGTGCGCCAGATCCTCGGACAGCCGGCCGAGCCCGGCCGGGCGCTCGTCGCCTACGGCCTCGATTCGCTGATGGCGATCGATCTGCGCAACCGCCTGAACCGCCGGTTCGGCATCGGCCTCGGCCTCGGCGAATTAATGGGCGGCGCCGATATCGGCAGCCTCGCCGCCGCCGTCGAGCGCGCGATTGCCGCCAATGCCGATGTCGAGGAGCTGGCGCTGTGAGCGTCGAAGCGTTCGTGCGCGAGTTGGAGCGGCGCGGGGTAGCGCTTCACGCCGATGGCGACACGCTCAGAGTGCGCGCGCCGAGCGGCATGCTAAATGAGGCCGATCGCGCGCGGCTGCGCACCGACAAGAGCGCGATCCTCGCCTGGCTCGCGCAGGCTGCTGCTGCGAAGGACGGGCCATTCCCGCTGACCGACATCCAAGAGGCCTATCTGATCGGCCGCACCGCCGAGCTGGAATTGGGCCGGGTCGGCTGCCACGCGTACCGGGAATTCGAGAGCGATTGTCTGGACCTCACCCGGCTCGAAGCCGCGTGGAACCGTCTCGTCGGGCGCCACGAGATGCTGCGCGCAGTGATGACCGAGGACGGGCATCAGCGCATCCTCGACGATGTGCCGTGGCACCATATCGCCGAGCGCGATCTGCGCGGCGCGGCCGACCCGGCTGGCGAGCTCGCACGGCTGCGCAACGAGCGCTCGCACCGTCTCTTCGACCCGACGGCCTGGCCGCTCTTTGACATTCAGGCGACGCGGCTGCCCGGCCGGCTCAATCTCTCGGTCGGCATCGACCTCCTGGTCGCCGACGCCGCGGCGCTGATCACATTATTCCGCGAATGGGGCGCGCTCTACGCGAAACCCGATATCGAGCTGCCCCCGCTCCGCGGCCGGTTCCGCGACCACGTCCGCCGGCTGCCCGCACCATCGCCGGCTGATCGCGCATATTGGGAGGCGCGGCTCGGCAGCCTGCCGCCGGGCCCGGACCTTCCGCTGCTGCCGCTCGCCGGGCCGCCGCGCTTCACTCGCCGCAGCCTCGCTTTGCCGGCAGCCCGCTGGCACGCGCTGAAACAGGCGGCGTCCGCGCATGGCCTCACCGCCTCGGCCCTGCTCGCCGCGGCCTATGCCGAGACCCTCGCGGCGTGGAGCCGGCGCGCGCGGTTCACCGTGACCGTGACCCAGTTCGCCGCGCCGGCGGAGATGCAGGGCGTCGTCGGCGACTTCACCTCGACGATCCTGCTCGAGGCGGACAGCACCGGGCCGCGGTTCATCGACCGGGTGCGGGCGTTGCAGGCCCGCCTGATCGCCGATCTAGACCATGCCGGGATGAGCGGGGTCGCGGTGCTGCGCGCGGTGCGGCGCTGCCGCCCGGATTTCGAGCCGGTCGCGGTCGTGTTCACCTCGACCCTGGGGCATCCCGGGCTCGACCCCGACGCGCCATCGCCATTGGCGTGGCTTGGTGAGACGGTTTACGCGATCACCCAGACCCCGCAGGTGGCGATCGACCATCATGTGCTCGAAGAGAATGGCGGGCTGACGGCGAGCTTCGATGTCGTCGAGGCGCTGTTCCCGCCGGGGGTGATCGACGCGATGGCGGCGGCTTATGGCGCGCTGCTCGAGGATCTCGCCGCCGGCGCCGGCTGGGATCGGCGCGTCGCCGATGCGCTGCCGGCGGCCTCACGCGCCGTGTTGCTGACGGGTTCGGCGCCGGCATTGCTGCATGAAGCGGTGGCGCGGCAAGCCGCCGCCGCTCCCGATCGTCCGGCGGTCATCGCCGCCGACCGCATCCTCGATTACCGCGCCCTCGACTGCGCCGCGGCCCATCTTGCCGGACGGATCGCGGATCGGCTCGGCGGCGTCGCGGCGGCGCGCGACCGGCTCGTCGCGATCGGGCTGCCAAAGGGCTGGCGCCAGATAGTGGCTGTGCTGGCGGTGCTGAAAGCCGGCGCCGCCTACCTGCCGATCGATCCGGCATTGCCGGCTGAGCGGCGAGGCTATCTGATCGCGCAGGGCGAGGCGCTGGTGCTCGGCGACAGCGAGCCCGACGAGGCGTTCGCCAAGGCCATGACCGGTCCCGCTCCGACACTGCCCGATTTCCGCGACGCCGACCGGCGGGCTTATGTGATCTATACCTCGGGCTCGACCGGGGTTCCGAAAGGGGTGATGGTCGAGCATCAGGCGGCCCACGCCACGATTGCCGAAATCAACCGGCGCTGGGCGCTCGGCGCCGAGGACCGGGTGCTTGGCTTGTCGGCGCTAAGCTTCGACCTGTCGGTCTGGGACATCTTCGGCCCGCTGTCGGTCGGCGGCGCCTTGGTGTTGCCAGGGCCGGAGGCGGCGCGCGATCCGGCCGAATGGTCCGATCTGTTGCGGCGCCACCGCGTCACCGTGTGGAACAGCGTGCCGGCGTTGATGGCGATGCTGCTCGAGCACGGTCTGCCAAGGGGGCATGCGCTGCGCCTGGCGCTGTTGAGCGGCGATTGGGTGCCGCTGCCGCTGGTTCGACAACTTAAAGAGGCGGTGCCGCGGATCGATCTGGTGGCGCTCGGCGGCGCCACCGAAGCGGCGATCTGGTCGAATGCGCACGAGATCGAGGCACTCGACCCGGCGTGGCCGAGCGTGCCCTACGGCACACCGCTCGCCGGGCAGATGCTGCACGTCGTCAACGAGCGCGGCGAGGACTGCCCCGATTGGGTGACCGGCGAGATCGAGATCTCGGGCGCCGGGCTGGCGCGCGGCTATTGGCGCGATCCGGAGCTGACCGCCGCCCGCTTCGTGCGCAATCGCGCGACCGGGGAGCGCCGCTACCGCACCGGCGATCTCGGCCGGTTCCGGCCTTATGGGTCGGGCGCTGGGCCAAGCCCGATCGAATTCCTCGGGCGCGAGGATTTCCAGGTCAAGGTGCAAGGCCACCGGGTCGAGCTCGGCGAGATCGAGGCGGCGCTGGCGAGCCATGCCGACGTGGCGCAAACGGTGGCCGCGGCATTGCCCGGGCCCGGCGGAAAAGTGCTGCATGCCTTTGTCGTGCCGCGCGGCGAAGCCTGGGACCGCACCCGGTTTCTGCTTGAGCGGCGTGGGCTGCGCAGATCGCCGGACATGCCTCGCATCCCGCTGGCCGATCGGCCGCGAGCCGAGGATTACGAGCGCCGCAGCGTGCGCCGGTTTGCGCCCGATGCCGTCGCCCGGGACGCGCTTGCCGGCGTTTTGGCTGCGGCCGGCGACAGCCTTGCGGTGCATGTGCTGGCGTTTCGCATCGCCGGCCTGCAACCGGGGCTGTGGGGTTATGAGGCGACGGCGCATCGGCTCGCTCGGGTCGGCGACATGGCTCATCAGGTGCCGGACCCGAGCACCGCGCGCATTGCCGCCAGTGCCGCGTTTCTGCTGGCGCTCGATGCGCCGAAAGGCTCGCCGCGGCGTGCCGCGCTGCTGACGGCGGGGGCGGCCGGACAACGCATGATGCTGGCGGCGCTGGCGGCGGGCCTCGGTCTGTGCCCGATCGGCGTGCTGCGCCTTGGCGGCGCGTCGGTAGTGCACGGTTTCGCCGGTGGGCTGCCGGCCTCGGAGGTTTCGGGGTTCGACCTGGCCGGCGCATTGCGCGAGCACTGCAGCGCGGTGTTGCCGGCATGGATGGTGCCGCGCCAGATCCATCTGCTCGAATGCCTGCCGCTCGGCGCCAACGGCAAGCTCGACCGCGCGGCGCTGCGCCCGCCCGGCGAGACGGCCGTCGCGATCGACGGCGGCAGCAGCCCGCTGCTCGAGAGGGTCGGCGCCCTGGTTGCCGAAGTCGTCGGCGAGCCGGTGCAAGCCGGCGTCAACCTGTTCGACTGCGGCGCCACCTCGCTGCACATCGTGCGCCTGCAGCGGTTGCTGGCAGACCGGCTCGGCAGCCGGCTCGGCGTCGTCGATCTGTTTCGCCTGCCGACCGTGGCTGCGATCGCCGCCGCGATCGCCGGCGAGGCCGGTGGCGACCCGATCGAGGCTGGGCTCGCCCGCGCGGCGCGCCGCCGGCAGATGCAGCGCCCAGCGCGATGACCGGCAAGATCGCGATCATCGGCATGGCCGGCCGGTTCCCCGGCGCGCCCGATCTGCCGGCATTTTGGGAGCTGCTGGTCAATGGACGCGAGGGCCTGGTCCGGCTCGAACGCGACGAATTGCTCGCCGAAGGCGTCCCGGCCGCGGTTCTCGACGATCAGCGCTATGTGCCGGCGGCTGGCGTGCTCGACGGCATCGACCGGTTCGACGCCGGCTTCTGGGGCATCGCCGCGCAGGAAGCGGCGCTGATGGACCCGCAGCAGCGGATCGCGCTCGAAATCGCCTGGCACGCGCTGGAGGACGCCGCGATCGACCCGCGGCGCGCCGATGGCGCGATCGGGGTTTTTGTCGGGGCGGCGATCAGCACCTACCTGCTCACCCGGTTGCGCGGGGAGATCGCCGGGCCGAGCGCGCCGAGCCAGCTATTGGCGATGATCGGCAACGACAAGGACTATATCGCGACCCAGCTCGCCTATCGGCTCGATCTGACCGGACCCGCGATCGCGGTCCAGACCGCCTGCTCGTCGTCGCTGGTCGCGGTGCATCTCGCCTGCCAGAGCCTCAATGCCGGCGAGTGCGACATCGCCATTGCGGGTGGGGTCAGCGTGCGCGTGCCGCATCGCGTCGGCTATCTGTGCGAAGCGGGCGGGATGCTGTCGCCGGACGGCCATTGCCGCAGCTTTGCCGAAGACGCCGCCGGGACGGTCTTCGGCAGCGGCTGCGGGCTCGTCGTGCTGCGCCGGCTCGAGGATGCCAGCCGCGACCGCGTGCGTGCGCTAGTGCTGGGGTCGGCGGTCAACAATGACGGCAACCGCAAGGTCGGGTTCACTGCGCCGAGCCAGGACCGGCAGAGCGCGGTGATCGCCGAGGCGATGGCGGTGGCCGGGGTGGCGCCGCGCGATACCGGCTATGTCGAGGGCCACGGCACCGCGACCGAGCTCGGCGACCCGGTCGAGGTGATGGCGCTGGCGAGCGCGTTCCGCAGCGGAGCACCCGGCACGGTGCCGCTGGGCAGCGCCAAGAGCGCCATCGGCCATACCGAGACCGCTGCCGGCGTCGCCGGCCTGATCAAGACCGTGCTGATGCTCGAGCAGGGCACAATCGCTCCGACCTTGCACGCCGCATGCCCGTCGCCCCGCATTCCTTGGCGCGACACGCCGTTTCGCCTTGCGAGCGAGGTGCTACCCTGGACCGAGCGCCGGATCGCCGGGGTCAGCTCGTTTGGGATCGGCGGCACCAACGCGCATGTCGTGCTGGCGCCTGCCCCGCCGGCGCGGGCAGCGGCGCGGCAAATCGCGCCGCGGCTGCTGATATCAGCGCAGGATCGCGTATCGCTTGCCGAGCTGGCGCAGCGCTACGGCACGCGGCTCGCGGCGCGGCCTGAGGATTTCCCGGCGATCTGCGCGGCAGCAGCGCGCCGGCCGCGTCTTTCCTGGTGGGTCGCGGCGGACCACCCCGACGCGCTCGCCGAGGCGGCACCGCGGACCGGGCCGATGCCCGACCCGATGCCAGACCCGCCGGGGAGCAGCGACGGGTCGGCGGCCGATCTGCCGCTCTATCCGTTTCGCCGCGACCGGCATTGGTATGCGGCGGCCGCCGAGACCCGTTTCCTCGGTCCGGCGATCCCGACGCCGTTCGCCGCCGCGCTGCATCGCGTCGCCATCGACGGTTCTCAGCGCGGCTGGCTCGCCCAGCATGTCGTCTGCGGCGAAAGGTTGCTGCCGGCGGCGCTTCACCTGGCGCTGTTCGCCGAAGCGGCCGACGGCGCGGTGGCCGACGCGACGATCCGAGTGTCGCTGAGCCTCGACAAGACGGCGGAGCTGCAGCTGTGGCGAGCCGCGGATGGCGGGCTCAAAATCATGGCTCAGCAAGACGACGAGTGGCTGTGCCTCGCCGAGGCGCGGACCGGCGGTCGCGGGGTGCGCGTCGCGCCGTGGCAGGTCGGGTCCGGCGAAAGCATCGACGGCATCGCCTGGGCGAAGACGATGGCGGGCGCCGGGCTCGATTTCGGCCCGGCGTTCCGGCTGATCGCCGGCCTGTGGCGTGACGGCGGCGCCGTGCGCGCCGAACTCGACCCGACGGCACCGGCGAACCCGGTCACGGTGATCGATGCCGGGTTGCAGGCGCTTGGCGCTGGCGTGATCGAACGCAAGACGCATTTCCGGCCGGTCGAGATCGCGCGGCTGAGTTTGCGCGGCGACATCGCCACGGCGCGCACGATCCTGGCGCGGCTGACCAGCGACTCGGAGGAAGCGAAAAGCGGCGACGTGTTGTGGCTCGACCAGGGCGGTGAGGCCGTCGCCGCAGCCGAGGGCGTCGTCTGCCGGCCCGTGGACGACCGAGCGGGGGACATGCTGTACCGGCTGACGTGGCGGCCCGATCTCGACCATCGGGTCACCGCGCCTTACCCGGCCCTCGAACGCATCGCCCAAAGCTTTGCGCGCCGGGCGCTGGCGGCGGTGCCGAGCCCGGCCCGGCCCGAGCTCGCCCGCTTGCTCGGCGGGCATGCGGCGCCGGCCGAGGGGGTGATGGCCGACCCGGAGACGGCCTGCCGCGCGCTCGCCGCCCGCTTTCCCGACCACGCGGCGGAGATCGAGCTGGTCGCCCGCTGCGGTGCCGCCCTCGCCGATGTGCTGGCCGGTCGGCTCGACCCGCTCGAGCTGCTGTTTGGCGCGAGAGAGGGTGCCGAGGGCGCCTACCGGCTGTCGCCGCTGGCTCGCGAGCTCAACCGGGTCGCCGGTGCCGTTGCCGCGGCGGCGCGGCCGCGCCGGGTCATCGAGATCGGCGGCGGCACCACCGCAACCGCGCTCGCCCTGCGCGCCGCGCTGCCGGAGGTGGCGGAATATCTCTTCACCGACATTTCCGCCGCCTTTCTCGCCGAGGCGCGGCAGCGCTTCGCCGGTTGGCCGGGGTTCTCGACCGCGGTGCTCGACATCTCGTGCGACCCGGCCGAGCAGGGAGTGCCGGTCGGCGGCTGGGATCTGGTCGTCGCCGCCAACGTGCTGCACGCCGCCCCGGATCTCGCCGCGGCGCTCGCGCACGCCTGTCGGCTGTTGGCGCCGGGTGGGCGGCTGCTGCTGATCGAGGGCACTGAGGCATCGGCCCGCCTCGACATGACCTTCGGCCTGACCGAGGGCTGGTCGCAGCGCCGTAACGATCGTCTGCGCCCCGAGCACCCGCTGGTCTCCGCCGCCGTCTGGAGCGAGCTGCTGCGCGATGCCGGGCTCGCCGAGCCGGTTATCGTGGCCGAGCTTGGCGGGCAAGCGGTGCTGACCGCCGCGGCGGGGCCGCCGAGCTGGGTCGCCGTCGGCTGCGACCCGCAAGCAGCGCGCACACTGGGGCTGCCGTTCCTGGCGCTCGGGGCGATGCTGGCGGCGGAGCGGCTCGACGGGGTGGTGGCGCTCGCCGGTCTCGAAGACGCGGCCGACCCCTTGCGCGATCTGTTGGCGCTGAGCCGCGCCCTGCTCCACCGCCCTGACGCCCCACGGCTGCTGCTGCCGACCCGGCAAAGCGAGGCATTGACTTCCGTCGATCGGCCGGTGTCGACCCGCGCCGCACTGGGCGGCTTTCTGCGCACCCTCGCCCGTGAGCACCCGGCGCTGCGGCCGCGCACGATCGCTGTCGCCGAAGCCGACTTGCCGGCGGCAATGGCAATCGAGCGCATGCTGGACGACGGCGAGGACCGCGTCGCCTGGCGCGACGGCAAGCGTCTCGTCGCCCGCCTCGATCGGCTGCCGCAGACGCCGCGGCCGCCGGCCGGCGTGCGGCTTGGGCCAGACCTGTCGCTGATGCCGGTCGAAGTGCCGGGCCCGGGGCCGGGCGAGGTCGTGGTTCGGGTGCGGGCGGCCGGCATCAATTACAAGGATGCGCTGACCGCGGCCGGGCAGCTGCCGGAGGCCGGGGCGGGCCTGGGCGGCGAGTGCGCCGGCGAGATCGCCGAAATCGGCCCGGGCGTGACCGGCTTATCCCCAGGCCAGGCCGTCGTCGCGGTCGCCGGCGGCGCGCTTGCCAGCCATGTGCGGGCCGACGCGCAGCTGGTGCTGCCCAAGCCGCCGCAGCTCGATTTCGCCCGCGCGGCCGTGGTGCCGATCGCCGGCGTCACCGCCCGGTATGCGCTGCATCATCTCGCCCGTATCGCGCCCGGCCAGCGCGTGCTGGTGCACTCGGCAACCGGCGGTGTCGGCTGGTTCGCGCTGCGCTTTGCGCAAGCCGCCGGCTGCGAGGTCGTCGCCACCGCCGGAAGCGAGGCGAAGCGGCAAGTCCTAGCGGGGCTCGGCATCCGCGAGATCTATTCGTCGCGCGACACCGCTTTTGCCGCAGCAGCCCCGGTCGATGTGGTGCTGAACGCGCTGCCGGGTGCGGCCCGCGACGCCGGGCTGCGGCTCGTCCGGCCGGGTGGCCATTTTGTCGAGATCGGCCGGGTCGGCGTTGCCGGCCCCGAGGAGGTCGCGGCGTTGCGGCCCGACATCGCCTATCACGTGGTGGCGCTCGACCGGGCCTCCGCGCCCGTTTTTGCCGTGCTGCTGCGCGAGGTCATCGAGGCGGTCGCGGCCGACCCGTCCTTGCTGCCGCCAGTCACCACGGTTCCGTTGGCCGAGGCGCGCGGTGCCTTGGAGAGGATGATGCGGGCCGAGCATGTCGGCAAGCTGGCGGCGCTGCCGGCGGTACCCCCGACGATCCGGAGCGACGGCAGCTATGTCGTGACCGGCGGGCTCGGCGGGCTCGGCCCGGAGATTGCGGGCTGGCTGACGCGGCGCGGCGCCGGCGGCGTCGTGCTCGTTGCTCGCCGCCCGCCCGCCGGCTCTGCCCCGGGGAATGCGGTGATTGGCGATGTGGCCGATCCCGCGACGTTGCGCGCGGTCGATGCACGGGCGCGCGATTTCGGCCTGCCGCCGGTGCGTGGGGTTGTGCACGCGGCCGGGGTGCTGGAAGATTCGTTGATAGAGGCGCTCGACCCGGCGAGCTTCGACCGCGTCATGGCGCCAAAGCTCGGCGGGGTGCGGGCAATCCTCGATCATTGGCCGGACCTCGACCTGCTCATCGGGTTTTCGTCGGCCGGCGCGCTGTTCGGCTCGGCCGGCCAGGCGGCGCACACCGCCGCCAGCGCCGCGCTCGATGCAGCGCTCGCCGCGGCCGCCACCGCGGGACGGACGGCGGTTACGGTCGATTGGGGCGCCTGGCGCGAGCGCGGTGCGGCGGCAGCGCGCGACATCGACGGCAGGCTCGCCGCCGGCATGGGCAGCATCGCTACGGCGGAAGGGTTCGCGGCGCTCGACCGCGTGCTGGCTTCGCGCGTCGCCCAGGCCGCCGTGCTGCCGATCGATTGGCCGGCGATGCGCGCGAGCGGTGCGGTCCCGGCGCTGCTGCGCGATCTTGCCCGCACGAATGACGAGGTCGCAGCGGCGCCCGCCCGGCCCTCGCCCGCGCCGCCGGAGGCGGAGCCGATGCCGGCCGAAGAGCGACGCGAGTGGCTGCGCGAGCGGATCGCCGCGGAGTGCGCCGGCATGCTGGCGATCCAGGGTGCGATCGACCCGCGACGGCCGCTGCGCGAGCTGGGGCTCGATTCGCTGGCCGCGCTGGAGCTGCGCAACCGGCTTGGCCGGCTGTGTGCGGCGGTATTGCCTGCCGGGCTGCTGTTCGACTACCCGACGATCGCGGCGCTGACCGAGCATTTGGCGACGGCATATCTCGGCCTGCCGGCGGAGCGCGCGCCGCAACCGCCCTCGCCCGATCGCGCCGAAGACGCGCTTGCCGATGCGTCCGATGCCGAGCTCGACGCGGCGATTTCGGCCTTCGCAGCGTTGCATGGAGAAGCCGAAGCATGAGCGCGCCGGAGGCGGCGGCCGCCGAACGCCGGGTCAAGGAGCAGGCGGTCCGGCTGCTGCAGCGCATGCAGGCGAAGCTCGACGCCGCCGAAGGGCGGCTTTCGGCACCGATCGCCATTATCGGCATGGCTTGCCGCTTCCCGCTCGGCGACACCCCGGCGAAGTTCTGGGCGGCGCTGGCGGCCGGCGAGGACGGCGTGCGCCGCGCACCGCCCGAGCGCTGGGCAAGCGACGATGCCGACCCGCTCGCCTATGGCGGGTTTCTCGACGGCGCCGACCAGTTCGACGCCGAATTCTTCGGCATCAGCCCGCGCGAGGCGGCGGCAATCGACCCGCAACAACGGATCGTGCTCGAGGTGGCGTGGCACGCCTTGGAGGATGCCGGTATCGCCGCCGACAGCCTCGAGGGGTCCCGATCCGGCGTGTATCTCGGCTGCTGCTCGGCGGATTACGCCCGGCTCAGCGACCTCGACGCGCTGTCGGCCGAGGGCTATGCGGCCACCGGCGCGGCACCCGGGGTAGCGGCCGGGAGGCTTGCCTATGCGCTCGGGCTCAAGGGTCCGGCGATGGTCGTCGACACCGCCTGCTCCTCCGCCTTGGTCGCGGTGCATCTGGCGGCGCAGGCGTTGCGCGCCGGCGAATGCAGCCTCGCTCTGGCCGGCGGGGTCAATTTGACCTTGCTGCCGAATGGCGCCGCGATGCTCGAGCGGCTGAACATGATGGCCTCGGACGGCCGCTGCAAAACCTTTGATGCGGCGGCCGACGGCTATGTGCGCGGCGAGGGGTGCGGGGTCGTCGTCTTAAAGCTGCTGTCCGACGCGCAGGCGGCCGGCGACCGGGTGCTGGCGGTGCTGCGCGGCAGCGCGGTCAACCAGGATGGCAAGAGCGCCGGGCTGACCGCGCCGAACGGCCCGGCGCAAGAGGCGGTGATCCGGGCGGCGCTGGCGAATGGCGGGGTGACGGCCGAGCAGGTCGATTACATCGAGGCGCACGGCACCGGGACGGCATTGGGCGACCCGATCGAGATGCACGCGCTGAAGGCGGTGTTCGGCGGGCGCGAGCGGCAGCTGTGGGTCGGCTCGGTCAAGAGCAACATCGGCCATGCCGAGGCGGCGGCCGGGATCGCCGCGCTGGTCAAGGCGGTGCTGATGCTGTGCCATCGGGCGGTGCCGGCGAGCCTGCATTTTCATCAGCTGAATCCGCATATCGATCTGGAAGGCGCGCCGATCGCCGTGCCGACAGCGTTGCAGGCGGTGCCCGACCTCGCCGCGATCGGGGTCAGCTCGTTCGGCTTCAGCGGCACCAACGCGCATGCCGTGATCGAGCGGGCGGCGGCCGAGCCGGAGCCGGCAGACCAGCCCTCGGCCGCGCCGCGCCTGCTGATCTCGGCACGCACGCCCGCGGCGCTGCGCGAGCTGACGGCGCTCTATCGCAGGCTGTTGCGCGAAGATGGCGCGAGCTTTGCCGATGTCTGCTTTAGCGCCGCAACCGGGCGGATGCGGCTGCCGTGGTGGGTGTGCGTCGGCTCCCCCGACGAATTGGCTCGGGCCGAGCCGTCGGACGCGCCGCCTCCCGAATTGCCGCCGCAATCGGGCCGCCGCATCGCCCTGCCGCCCTATCCGTTTCAGCACCGGCGCTATTGGGCCGACGAGAGCGGGTTGCGACCGGGCCGGCGTCTTGCCCAGGCGGCCGCGGCAACAGTCTTCGAGGTGCAGCTGCTGCCAGGAGCGCCGCTGGTCGCCGATCACCGCGTGCGCGGCGAGCCGTTGCTGCCGGCGGCGGATATCGTCGAGCGGTTGCGGGCCGCTGCCGCTGCTGCCGGTCTTGGCGCTGGGTTGCGCGACATCGTCTTCGACCGTCCGCTGCCGGTCTTGACGCCGCGCATCGTGCAGATCGTCGCCGATCAGGGATTGGCGCTGTTTGTGCGCGAGAAGGCGGGGTGGGAGCGCATTGCCGGCGCGGTCGCGGCCGCCGCAGAAGTCATCCCGACGGTGAATTTGGCCGCGCTTCGCGCTGCCTGCGCCGAGGCGATCCCGCCCGACGCATTCGCCGACTGGCTGCGCGGCGCCGGGCTCGACTACGGGCCGTTCTATGATTGCATCGTCGAGCTGTTCCGTGGACCGCGGCAGGCGCTGGCGCGGTTGCGCCCGGCCGCGCCGGTGGCGCTGCTCGACGCGGCGTTCCGCACCGCCGGAGCGGTCGCCTATGGCACCGGCGGCGCCGCCCGGCTGCCCGCCGGCATCGACCGCTATGACGCAATCGCCGCCGAGTGGGCGGGCGAAGAGCTGTGGGCCCATGCGGCGCTCGTTGAGGATGCCGCAAATGTGACCATCGCCGATGTGCGGCTGCTCGACCGCGGCGGCGCAATCCTGGCGGCCATTTCCGGGCTGCGGCTTGCCGCGGCGCCCGCGGCCGAGAGCTGGCGGCAGTGGTGCCATGTCGTCGAATGGGTCGAGACACAATCGGCCGCCGCCGAATGCGATGCGATCTGCGCCGGGCTCGGCGATCTGGCAGCGCAAACAGCGGCGCTCGACGGGGCCGCTGCCGTTTATGCCCGGCAGGCGTTGGAGAGTGTCCGCGAAACCGAAATCGTCCCGCGATACCACCGGCTGTGGCGGCACCTTTCCCGGCTCGCGGCGCAGCCGGCTACTGGCGAGGGCTTGCCGGACGGCCCCGAGGGCGCGCTGCTCGCCCGTTGCGGCGAAGCGCTGCCCGAGGTGCTGCGCGGCCGTCGCGATCCGCTGCCGCTGCTGAGTTCGGACGACGCCAAGGCGGCGATCGAGCGCGAGGGCTCGACGGCTTGGGCAGCCAACCGGCTGCTCGCGACGCTGGCCGCCGCGGCATTGCCGCCGACCGGCAGCTGTCGGGTGCTCGAAATCGGCGCCGGAACCGGGGCTGCCACCGCAGCGGTCCTGCCCGCCTTCGCCGGCAGGGAAATCGAATACTGGTTCACCGACCCCAACCCTACTCTGGTCGCGGCAGCGCGCGGCCGTATCGCAGCGCAGCAATTTGCCTCCTTCGACGTCGAGCGGCCGCCCGGCGAGCAGGGCATCCCCGAGAGCTCCTTCGATCTGGTCATCGCCGCCAACGCATTGCATGCGGCCCGCGACCTCGGCGCGGCCCTCGACAACGCGGCGCGCGCGCTTGCCGTCGACGGCAGGCTGCTGCTGCTCGAGCCCGCGCCGCGAAGCGATCCGCCCGGCGGCTGGATCGATCTGGTGCTCGGTCTCACCGAAGGTTGGTGGCGCTTTGCCGACCACGAGCTGCGGCCGGACTATCCGCTGCTGGCGCGCGAGCGTTGGCAGGAGCTGCTCGCCGCCCATGGCTTCGACAGCGAGTGCGTGCCAGTCGACCAGACGCGTCTGCCGGGGCAGATAGTGGTGCTGGCGCGGCGGCGCGTCGCCTTGCGCGTGCAGCGCGATGATGGCGGGTCGGCGGCGGCGCGCTGCGCGTCCCTCTTGGCCGCGATCAATGAATTGGGTCCCGAAGAGCGTGGGCTGGTGCTGCTGACGCGCGGCGCAGTCGGCCCGGCAGTCGCCGATCCGGCTGGTGCCGCGCTGTGGGGCATCATGCGCAGCCTGCGCCTCGAGCGCCCGGATCTGGAGCTGCGCGCAATCGACTGCGCCGAGGGCGAATGTGAGTGGGACAGGGCTTTAGCCGCCGAACGGATAACCACCGAGCCCGAATTGAGCTTTGTCGGCGGTCGTCGCTTTGTGCCCCGCATCGGCCCGGCGCCGCGCGGGACAGAGGCGGTGTTGCCGCGCCCGGATGGCTGGGTCTTGGTGACCGGCGCCTTTGGCGGGCTCGGCCGGTTCGCCGCCGAATGGCTGGCGCGGCGCGGCGCCCGGCGCCTGGTGCTGTGCGGGCGGCGCACGGACGAGGCTGATTGGGTCACGGCGCTGCGCGAAAACGGCGCGACAATCCGGGTCGAAGCATGCGACCTCGCCGACCCCGCGGCGCTCGATGCGCTGATCGCCCGCCTCCCGCCGCTCGCCGGCATCATCCATGCCGCCGGCGTCTTCGCCGACGCGACTTTGGCGCGGGTCCGCCCTGAACAATTCGCCGCAGTGCTGGCGCCGAAATTCGACGCGGCGCGGCGCCTCGACGAAGCCTTCCCCGACCTTGATTTCTTTTTGCTCTATTCGTCGGCGGTCGGGCTGTTCGGTCAGCTCGGGCAGGCGACGCATGTCGCTGCGAGCCTGGCGCTCGACGCGCTCGCCATCGCCCGGCGCCGGCGCGGGCAGCATGCGGTCAGCCTCGGTTGGGGACCGTGGCGCGAGATTGGCGCCGCGGCCGGGCGGCACGAGCTGATCCGGCGCATGGCGGCGCAGGGGCTGGGCACGATTTCCAACGAGGCCGGCGAGGCGCTGCTCGACTGGGCGCTGGCCACGCCAGCCGCCGCGGTCACCGTGCTGCCGGTCGACCGCACACGGTTTCTGGCGAGCTTTGCCGCGGCCCGGTCGCCGGCGGCGCTTCGCTCCTGGCGGACTTCGTCGGCATCCCGGCCGGCGCCAGGCCCGGCTCCGGCGCCTGCCGCAGGCTCTGCATTGGGCGACATTATCGCCGCAGAAGCCGAAGCAGTGCTCGGCTACCCACCGGGCCAGGCGATCGATCGCCGCGCCAACTTGTTCGAGCTCGGGCTCGATTCGCTGATGGCGGTCGAGCTGCGCAACCGGCTGCAGGCGCGCCTGCCCGGCCGGAGCCTGAGCTCGACCGTGCTGTTCGCGCACAGCACGATCGCGGCGCTGACCGCGCATCTCGACGGCGCGCTCCCGGCGGCGGCGCCGGCGATTGCCGCCGCGATGAATGCACCAGTCGCAATTGTCGGCATCGGTTGCCGCTTCCCGGCCGGCGGCGACGATCCTGAGCAGTTCTGGCAGGCGTTGGCCGAGGGGCGCGATGGGGTCGGCGCCCCGCCCGCTCGCCCGGGCGCCTCGCTCGGCAACGGCTCGGCGCAGCCGGGCGGGTACCTTGCGGACATTGCCGCCTTCGACCCGACCTTTTTCGGCATCGCGCCGCGCGAGGCCGCGTTCATGGACCCGCAGCACCGGCTGCTGCTCGAAGTCGCCTGGGAGGCGCTGGAGGATGCGCTGATCCCCCCCGACCGGCTCGCCGGCGCGCCGGCCGGCGTCTTCATCGGCATGTGCAACTATGATTACGCCCAGCTCGCCGCCACCGCCGAGGGGTCCGACGGCTATGCCGGGACAGGCGGGGCGCCGAGCATCGCCGCTGGCCGCCTCTCCTACCTGTTCGGGTTGACCGGCCCGGCCATGGTGGTCGACACCGCCTGCTCGTCGTCGCTGGTCGCGGTACATTTGGCGGTGCAGGCGTTGCGCAGCGGCGAATGCAGCCTCGCGCTCGCCGGCGGGGTCAGCATCGCGCTGAATGCCAGCACCACGACCGCGCTCGAGCAGCTGCATGTGCTGTCGTCGGATGGGCAATGCCGGCCGTTCGACGCCGCGGCCGACGGCTTTGTCCGCGGCGAGGGCTGCGGGATCGTCGTTCTGAAGCTGCTGTCCGAGGCCGAGGCGGCGGGCGACCGGGTGCTGGCGGTGATCCGCGGCACCGCGGTCAACCAGGACGGGCGCAGCGCCGGGCTGACCGCGCCGAACGGGCCGGCGCAGGAGGCCGTGATCCAGGCGGCGCTGAAAAGCGGCGGGGTGGCGGCGGAGCGGGTCGACTGCATCGAGGCGCACGGCACCGCGACGGCGCTCGGCGACCCGATCGAAATCCAGGCCCTCAAAGCCGTGTTCGGCAGGCGCGACCGGCCGTTATGGGTGGGCTCGGTCAAGAGCAACATCGGCCACGCCGAGGCGGCGGCAGGGATCGCGGCGCTGATCAAGTCGGTATTGATGCTGCGCCATCGGGCAGTGCCGGCGAGCCTGCACTTTCGACAGCTGAACCCTCATATCGAGCTGGACGGAGTGCCGATCGCGGTGCCGACAGAATTGCAGGCGCTGCCGGACCTCGCCTGCATCGGGGTCAGCTCATTCGGCTTTAGCGGCACCAACGCGCATGCCGTGATCGAGCGGGCGGCGCCGGCTCTGGCGTCGGCGCCAGCCCCGGCTGCCGAGCCGCGCCTGTTGATCTCAACGCGCACCCCGGAGGCGCTGCGCGAGCTGATCGCGCGCTACCGCGCCCGGTTGCGCGAGGACGGCGCGGACTTTGCCGATATCTGCGCGAGCGCCGCAACCGGCCGGGTGCGGCTGCCGTGGTGGATCTGCGTCGGCTCTCCCGAAGAGTTGGACCGGGCCGAGCCGTCCGACGCACCCCTTCCCGGGCTGCCGCCGCAGTCGGGCCGCCGCGTCCCGCTGCCGCTCTACCCGTTCCAGCGCCAGACCTATTGGGCAAAGCCCAAGGCGATGCCGCTGTCCGAGGCCGCGGGGGCGCATCCGCTGCTCGGCCGCCGTCTGCGCTCGCCGCTTGGAAATTGGCAATACGAGGCGGTGCTCGGCCCCGATCGGCCCGGCTGGCTCGCCGATCATATGGTCGCCGGCCGCGTCGTCGTGCCGGCCACGGCGCTGCTCGAGGTAATGCTGGCAGCGGTGCGGGACGGTTCGGCCGAGCTGTCGGATGTTGCGTTTCTTCGCATGCTGGCCCCGGCCGAGCAGCCGATCCTGCAGACTAATGCCGACCCGGCGACCCGGCGCGTCACCGTGCTCGCCTGCGAGCCGGCCGACGACGCGGCCTTTGCCGAGATTGCCAGCGCGACGTGGCAGCTTCAGGGCGGGCAGCCGCAGGGCTCGGTCGAGGCCGATGCATTGCTCGACGAGGCCCGCGCACTGTGCGGCAAGACCGTCGATCTGCCCGAGCTTTATGCCCGGTTCTCTGCCGCGGGGCTCGACTACGGCCCGGAATTCCGCCGGCTGCGCAGCCTTGCCGTCGGCGACGGGATCGCGTTGGCCGAGCTGGAGGCGGGCGACGCGACTTTCCGCTTCGACCCGCGCGTGCTCGACGCCGCCTGGCACAGCCTCGGCGCGGCAGTCCCATCCGGCGGCGGCGCGATGGTGCCGAGCGGGCTCGATCGCTTTGTCGTGCACGGCGGCGTCCCGCGCTGGTCGCTGGCGCGGCTGCCTGCGCCGGACCGTGCCGATGTCACCTTGCTCGACGCCGATGGCCGGGTCGTAGCGGTGTGCAGCGGCCTGCGCCTGGCGCCGATCGCCGGCGGCGCAGCGGTGCTGTTGGAGCCGTTCTGGCAGCCGCTCGCGCCGGGCAGCGAGACCCCCGATTGGCTCGATTGCCGCTCGGAAACCGATGCCGCCGCCGCGTGCTGGCGGGTGCTCGAGGCGTATCGAGCCGCCGAGGAGGGTCCGAGCCCGCCTCGCCTCGCCGTGCTGACGAGCCGGGCCACCAGCGCGGCCGGCCGCACCCCGCTGCCGGCGCAAGCGTCGTTGACCGGGCTGGTCGCGACCCTCGCCCAGGAGCGCCCCGAGCTGCGGCCGGTGCTGCTCGATCTCGATGCCCCCGAGCCCCCGCCGCCGCTTCCCGCCGATGCCCCGGGCCCGATCCTCGCCTGGCGCGACGGAACGCTGCTGGCGTCCCGGCTCGACTCGAAAACCCTGCCGCGAGCGCTGGCCGCGCCCTATATCCTGGCGCGCCCCGAGGCGGCGACCCTCGATGCGCTGCGGTGGGTTCCGGCGACGCGGCGAGCGCCGGGCCCGGGCGAGGTCGAGATTGAGATCGCTGCCGCCGGCATCAATTTCCGCGACCTGATGAATTTGCTCGGCGCCTATCCGGGCGATGCCGGCGCCCCCGGGGCGGAATGCGCGGGGAGCGTGGTGACGCTCGGGCCCGGAGTGACGTGGCTTGAGCCCGGCGATGCGGTCGTCGCGATCGCGGCCGGCTGTTTTGCCAGCCATGCGATTGCCGACGCCCGGCTCGTCTGCCGGGTGCCGCCGCGGCTCGACTGGCGGGTCACGGCCGGCCAGCCGGTGGCGCTCTTGACCGCGCGCCTCGCGCTTGACGAGGTGGCAGGGCTCGCTGCCGGGCAGCGCGTCTTGATCCATTCGGCGACGGGCGGTGTCGGGCTCGCCGCGCTGGCACTCGCCCGCATGCGCGGTGCCGAGATCGTCGCCACCGCCGGCAACGCCGCAAAGCGCGCTTATCTGAGCGGGCTTGGCGTTGCCGAAATCTATGATTCGCGCAGCCTCGATTTCGCCGCCGCGCCCGCGGTCGATGTCGTCGTCAACAGCCTGACCGGCGAGGCGATCCCGGCCGGGCTTCGCCTCTTGAAGGCGGGCGGCATCTTTGTCGAGCTGGGCAAGGCCGAGATCTGGCCGCCGGAACGGGTGCGCGCATTGCGGCCCGATGTGCGATACGCAGCGATCGAACTCGACCGGCTGATCGTCGATCAGCCCGATCGGGTCGGCGCGATGCTGCGCGATGCGATCGACGAGCTCGCAGGCGGCGCGCCGCCGCTGCCGGTGCAGCCCTACCCGTTCGCCGCGATCGGCGATGCGCTGCGCACGATGCAGGCGGCGCGGCATATCGGCAAGCTGGTGCTGAGCCGCACCTTGCTGCGCGGCGACGCTACCTATGCGATCACCGGCGGCACCGGCGCGCTCGGCCGGCATCTGGCCCGATGGCTCGTCGAGCGTGGCGCGCGCCACCTGCTGCTGTTGTCGCGGCGCCCGGCAGCGGTCGAGATTGCGGGCGCCGAAATCCGGGTGCTAGCCGTCGATGTCAGCGATGAAGCAGCGATGCGCCAGACGCTGAGCGGCCTCGCCTACCCGCTGAAGGGCGTGTTCCATCTCGCCGGCGAATTGCAGGACGCAACAGCGGCGCGGCTGACCCGCGAGCAGCTCGACGCGGTGCTGGCGGCCAAGCTGCATGGCGCCGAGGTGCTCGACCGGGTCACTGCGGGGCACCCGCTCGACATGTTCGTGCTGTTCGCCTCGCTGGCCGGCGTCACCGGCTCGGCCGGGCAGAGCAACTATGCCGCGGCCAACGCCGCGCTCGATGGGCTGGCCTATGCGCGGCGGGCGCGTGGGCTGCCGGCGCTCTCGGTCGATTGGGGGGCGTGGCAGGGCGCGGGGCTGGCCAAGGGCCGCGGCGGCCCGCCGCTGTCGCCGGTGCTGGCGCTCGAGGCGCTTGACGCGGCGCTGGCGGGTGGGTCGGCGCAGCTCGGGGTCAGCGCGGCGGCGGCGCCGGCTTCGGTTTCCGTGCGCGGTCTTGGCGACCGGCTCGCCGAAGCGGTCGGCTCGGCCAAGCTGCGGGTGCTCGGCGACGCGGTGGACGAGATCGTCGGCCGCATCCTCGGTCTTGGCGATCTCGCGCTGGAGCGCGAACGGCCGCTGCCCGAGCTCGGCCTCGATTCGCTGATGGCGATCGAGCTGCGCAACGCCCTGGGCCGGCTGATCGGCCGCACCCTGCCGACGAGCCTCGTCTTCGACCATCCGACGGCAGCGGCGCTGAGCCAATTTCTCGCCGCCGAGCTGGGTCTCGTCGACAACCGGCTGCCGCCGCCCACCCCACCGCCCGCTCCGCCACTGCTCGCCGAGGCACCTGAAGGCAACGCCGAGATCGATGCCGATGACGACGCGGCGCTGCTGCTGCTCGAACGGAAATTGAGCCATGCCGGATACTGAGCGCCAGAGCCGCGAGCAGAGCGCCGTCCGCCGGGCGCTGGCGATGATCGAGGATCTGCAGGCGCGCCTCGCCGCTTCCGGCCCGCCGCGCGACGCCCCGATCGCGATTGTCGGCCTCGGCTGCCGCTTCCCCGGTGCCACGGCTGGCGCCGAGGCGTATTGGCGGCTGCTGGCCGACGGGCATGACGCGATCGCCGAGGTGCCGCCGACCCGCTGGGACGTCGCTAGGTACTACGACCCCGACCCCGACCGGCCGGGCAAAACCAATTCGCGCTGGGGCGGGTTTCTGACCGATATCGACATGTTCGACGCCGGCCTGTTCGGCATTTCGCGGCGCGAGGCCGAATCGATGGACCCGCAGCACCGGCTTTTGCTTGAGGTCGCCTGGGAGGCGCTCGAACACGCCGGCATCGCACCCGACGCGCTCGCCGGCAGCCCAACCGGCATTTTTGTCGGCCTCAGCTCGAGCGACTATTCGACCCTGCTCGGCGCCGGCCGCGACGCATCGTGGATCGATGCTTATGCAAGCCTCGGCAACGCGCCGAGCATCGCCGCCGGGCGGCTCGCCTACGCATTCGGCACGCAAGGGCCGGCGATGGTCGTCGATACCGCCTGCTCGTCGTCTCTCGTCGCGGCGCATTTGGCGGCGCAGGCGTTGCGCAGCGGCGAATGCAGCCTCGCTCTAGCCGGCGGGGTCAATTTGATTCTCGCGCCCGAGCTGACGATCAACTTCTCCAAGGCGCACATGCTCGCCGCCGACGGAAGGTGCAAGACCTTCGACGCGGCGGCCGACGGCTATGTGCGCGCCGAGGGCTGCGGCGTCGTGGTCTTGAAGCTGCTTTCCGACGCGCGGGCGGCGGGCGACCGGGTATTGGCGGTGCTGCGCGGCAGTGCCGTCAACCAGGACGGGAGGAGCGCCGGGCTGACGGCGCCGAACGGGCCGGCGCAGGCGGCGGTGATCCGCGCGGCGCTGGCGAATGGCGGAGTAGCGCCGGAGCGGGTCGGTTATCTCGAGGCGCACGGCACCGGCACCGCGCTCGGCGACCCGATCGAGATGCACGCGCTGAAGGCGGTGTTCGGCGGGCGCGAGCGGCCGCTCTTTGTCGGTTCGGTCAAAAGCAACATCGGCCATGCCGAGGCGGCGGCCGGGGTCGCCGGGCTGATCAAGGCGGTGCTGATGCTCGGCCATGGCGCGGTGCCGGCGAGCCTGCATTTTAACAAGCTCAACCCGCATATCGATCTCGGCGATGCGCCGCTCGTCGTGCCGACGGCGTTGCAGGCGCTGCCGGAGCTCGCCTCGATCGGGGTCAGCTCGTTCGGCTTCAGCGGCACCAACGCGCATCTCGTGGTCGAGCGCGCGCCATCCGAACCCGAGCGGCCGGCCGACCCGCGGCCGGTGCACGTGCTGGCCTTGTCAGCGCGCGACCCTGCGGGGCTCGAAGCGCTGGCCGCGCGCTGGGAGCGGGCGCTGGCGGCGCCGGGGGCGGATTTGGCGGCATTGTGCCATACCGCCGGCGCGGGGCGGGCGCGGCATTCGCAACGGCTGGCGGTGGTCGCCGCCGACGCGGCGACGGCGCGGGCTGCGCTGCGCGAAGCGGCGGCGGAGAGCCGTGCGGCGGGCCCGGTGCGGGTCGGATTTCTGGTCACCGGGCAGGGCGCGAGCTATGCCGGGATGGCGGCGGGGCTGGTGTCCGATGCGCCGGTCTTTGCCGAGATCATCGCGCGCTGCGACCAGGCGATGGGTCTCGACCGCAAGCTCGCCGCGGTGTTCGCCGACGGCGCGGCCTTGGCGCGGACCGAATATGCGCAGCCGGCCTTGTACGCGCTCTCGGCCGGGCTCGGCGCATTGTGGCGCAGCTGGGGGATCGAGCCGGTCGCAGTGCTGGGGCACAGCCTCGGCGAATATGCGGCGGCGCATCTGGCGGGCGTGTTCAGCCTCGAGGACGGGGCGCGGCTGGTGGCGGCACGCGGCCGGCTGATGGGCGCGCTGCCGGCCGGCGGCGGCATGGCGGTGCTGCTCGGCGCGGGCGGCGAGCGGGTGGCGGCGCGGCATCCGGGGGTGGAGATTTCCGGGTTCAACAGCCGCACGGCGCTGACCGTGGCCGGGCCGGCGGCGGCGCTCGAAGCGCTGCTGGCCGATCCCGAATTGGAGGCACGCGGCATCCTCGGGCAGCGCCTGGAGCTGGGCCAAGCGTTTCATTCGCGGCTGATGGAGCCGGTGCTCGACGACCTCGCACGCGCCGCGGCGATCGCGCATCATGACCCGGCCTTGCCGGTGGTTGGCAGCCTGACCGGCGAGATCGTGACGCGTTATGACGCCGCCTATTGGCGGGCGCATGCGCGCCAGCCGGTGCGCTTTGCCGACGGGCTGGCGAGCCTCGCCCGGCTCGGCTGCACCCATCTGGTCGAATTGGGGGCGCAGCCGGTGCTGTGCGGCTTTGCCCGGTTCGAGCTGCCGCAGCTCCCGGCCCTGCCCTCGCTGGCCCGGCCGCGGCCGGGCGAAACCCCGGCCCGCCAGGACTGGGCCAACCTGCTGTCCACGCTGGCGCAGCTATGGCGGGACGGCGCGCCCGTCGATTGGGCCGGCCACGACCGCCCGTACCGCCCGCCGGTCGCCGACGCCCCCACCTACCCGTTCCAGCGCCAGCGCTATTGGTTTCACCCGGCCACCGCCGCGCGTGAAGACGGAGCCCTCGCCGGAGAGCGGATCGAGCTCGCCTCTGGCGCGGTCCTGTTCCGCGGCCGGCTCGACCCGCAGCGGCTGCCTTATCTATGGGAACATGTCGTGCTCGGCGAGACCATCGTGCCCGGCGCGCATCATCTCGCAGCATTGCTGGCGGCAACCGGGTCGGCGCTTCGCGACGTGGCCTTTACCGCTCCGCTGCGGCTGCCGCCCGATGGCTGCAACACCCAGCTGCTCCTGACCGGCGATCGGATCGAGCTGTTCGCCGACGCAGGCGGCGCCTGGCGCCAACACGCCAACGCGACGGTCGAGCCGCCGCTGGCATCGCCGCCACCGCTCGACCTCGCGGGGATTGTTGCCCGCTTGCCCGAAGACCCGGACGGCCCCGCAGCATTGCATGCGACGCTCGCCCAACGCGGCATTGCCCTCGGCCCGACGTTTCGGGGTGTGCAGCGGCTGTTCCGCGGCGATGGCGAAGTGCTGGTCGAGGTGGCGCTGCCGGACGGTGCCGCGCCGCTGGCGCCGCTCCACCCGGCCCAGCTCGACGCCGCGTTCCAGGCGGTCGCCGTAACCTTCCGCGAGGGCGATCGAAGCGGCGCGTTTCTGCCGTTGGCGGTCGATCGGGTTGTCCTGCACCGGCCCTTTGCCGGCCCGTTCTGGGCCTATCTTCGGGTGCGCCCTGCCGAAGGCGCTACCGGCGAAACGGCAACCGGCGATGTGATGCTCGCTAATCCCCAGGGCGTGCCGATCGCCACGGTCGCCGGCCTCACCTTCAAGCGCATCGAGGACAGCGCCGTTGCCGCGCCCGATCCGACCGAGCGCTGGAGCTATCGGGTCGAATGGGCCGCCACCGCGCCGAGCGCCGCGCTGCCGCCCCCGGATAGGCTCGCGGCCTTAGCCGCAACGGCGCGCGACATGCAGTTGCCGCCCGCGGCGCCCGGCCTCGCGGAGGGGCTCGAACGCCTCGCCGGCGCTTATGCCGCCAATGCCCGCGCCGAGGTCGCGCCGGCCGAGGTGATCCCCGGGTTCAGCCGCCTTTACGCCCACTTGTCGAACCTGGCGATGGGCGCCGACGACGACCCCGAGCGGCTTGCCGCAGCGCTGTCGGCGCGGCATGGCGAGAGGCTCGAGATCGCCCTCGCCTGCCGGAGCGGGCGGGCGCTGCCGCAGGTTTTGCGCGGCGAGGCCGACCCGCTGGTGGCGCTGTTTGGCGATGGCGACGGGGACGGCGCCGCGATCTATGCCGATCCGCCATTCGCGCGCATGCTGAGCGAAATGGTCGTGGCGGGATTGCGCGGCGCGGCGGCCGCGTTGCCGGCAGGCCGCCGGCTTCGGGTGGTCGAGATCGGCGGCGGCACCGGCGCGGTGCTCGCCGCGCTCTGCGCCGCCGTGCCGGCAGAGCGTTTCGAATTCACCTTCACCGACATCTCACCAGCCTTCGTCGATGCCGCAAAGTCGCGCTTTGGCGGCGCGCTCGCGCATTGCGGGCCGCTCGATATCGAGCGGGCGTCCGACCGGCAAGGTTTTCCGGCCGGCGGGTTCGATGTGGTCGTTGCGGCCAATGTGCTGCACGCGACCCGCGACCTGCGCGACAGCCTGCGGCATGCGGCCCGCCTGCTGGCGCCCGGCGGAATTCTGCTGCTGCTCGAGCAGGTCAAGCCGAGCAATTGGTCCGATCTGGTGTTCGGCTCGACCCCGGGCTGGTGGCGCTTCGCCGATGCAGCGCTGCGCCCGGGCCACCCGTTGCTGAACGAGACGCAATGGCGCGGGCTCTTGGCCGAGCGCTTTGCCGAGATTGCGTCCGTCGGCTCGCCCGGAGGCGAGCAGATGCTGGCGATCGCGCGGGGGCCGCTGCCCGAGCGCGAGACTGTGGTGTGGGAGGCCGAGGCGGGCCTGCCGGCGCTCGATCTCGCCACGGCAACCCTGCGCGTCGTGCAGGACGCGTTGGCACGGCCCTCGCCGCCGGCGCTGCGCCTGGTGACCCGCAGCGCGCAGCCGGTCGGAACATCGCCGGTCGCCGCCGAGCAGGGGGCGCTGCTCGGGTTCGGGCGGGTGGTCGCGATCGAGCATCCGGAGCTCGATTGCCGGCTTGTCGATCTGCCGCCGGGAGCGCCGGCCGGATTGGCGGCCGAGGCTCCTTCCGGCACCACCGAGGCGGCATGGCGCGACGGCGTCTGGCATGTGCCGCGCCTGGCGCGGGCGAGCCTGCCCGGCGAGCCCGGCTTTGCCACCGGCGGGACCCAGCTGATCACCGGCGGGCTGGGCGGGCTTGGGCCGAGGCTTGCCGAATGGCTGCTGCAGAGCGGCGCGGAGCGCGTCGTGCTGATGGGCCGCGCTGGACACCCCGAACTGGCGTTGCCGGACGGGGTCGAAATCATGCTCGGCGATGTCGCGGAGGCAAGCGCGGTGGCGCAGGTGGTTGCCGCAATCGATGCCGCCGGACCGCCGTTGCGCGGCGTCTTCCATCTGGCCGGCGTGCTCAGCGACGCGGCGCTGCTGACCCTGACGCGCGATCAGCTGGCGCAGGTCTTCGCCGGCAAGGTGGATGGGGCGCGCAACCTCGACGCCGTGCTCGGCGCGCGCCCGCTCGACGCCTTTGTGCTGTTCGGCAGCTCGGTCGGGCTGACGGGCAATGCAGGACAGGCGGCGCACGCCGCGGCCAATGCCTATCTCGGCGCATTGGCCCAGC
Organism: Allostellaceae bacterium; assembly: GCA_036500965.1. GTDB lineage: Bacteria > Pseudomonadota > Alphaproteobacteria > ATCC43930 > CGMCC-115725 > AP-15. Next base: position 72,478 of record DASYBC010000036.1, read on the forward strand.
AGCGGCGCCAGCGCGGCCTCGCCGGGCTTTGTGTCGATTGGGGCGCCTGGGGTGAGGCCGGGACTTTGACCCGGTCCTCGATCGGCGAGCGGCTGGTCGCGGCCGGTGCCGAGCTGATGCCGCCCGGCGACGCGTTGCGCGCGCTCGGCCGCGCGATCGTCTCGGGCGAGGCGCGGGTGATGATCGCGGCGTTCGACTGGTCGCGCTTTCTTGCCGGTTTCGGCTCAGCGATGCCGCAGTTTTTTGCCGCGGTCGCACCTCAGCGCCGCGCCGCAATTATGCCGCGCGCAGCGGGTGTCGAGCCGCGTGCCAGCCTTGCTGCACTCGCCGCTTTCGTCGTGCGCGAGGCGCGATTGGTGCTGCGCGCCGGCCCGGACGAGACGCTGCCGCCCGACCTCCCGCTGAACGAAGCCGGGCTCGACAGCCTGATGGCGCTCGAATTGCGCAAGGCGCTGGCGCAGGGGCTCGGGCTGGAGCTGCCCGCGACCCTGCTGTTCAACTTCCCGACGATCGATGCGTTGACCGCGCATCTGGCAAGCCTGACCGGCCTCGGCGATACCGCAGCGTCCGACACGGGCCCAAAACCGTCGCCCGCCGCCGCACCGGAGGCGGTCGTCAGCGATGTGATGCGGATGAGCGAAGAGGAAATGGCGGCGGTGATTGCCCGCGAGTTTGCCTGGTCGGTCGCCAGCCATGGTTGACGCCATCGTCGTCCTGCCGCCGGCGCCAGCGGCAAGCGCACTGACCGTGGATAAGGCGGGCGCGTTGAGCGAGGGCACGCTTGGAGTGCTGCTGGGCACGCTCGCCGGCCGCCCCGGGCCGGTGCCCAAATACCGTTATCCCTCCGCTGGCACGCTGTATCCGGTGCAGACCTATGTCATCCAGCGCCAACGGCTCGGAACCTTGGGTCCGGGCAGCTACTATTACGACCCGGATGCGCATGCGCTCGCGATGCTGTCCTCCGACGCGCCAGCGGCGCCCGACGGCGCCACTCCTGCCGTATTGCTCGTGCTGGTGGCGCAGCTGTCCGCGATCGAGCCGATCTACCGCGATGAGGCCGAGGCATTCTGTCTGTTGGAGGCCGGATACATGGGCGAGGCGCTTCACCAGACGGCAGCCGGGCTCTCATTGCGCGACGCCGGCGACCCAGCCGACGGCGACACCGCCGCGCTCGCCGCAGCGCTTCGGCTCGACCCGAGCCATCGCCCTCTCGTCTGCTGGGCGCTGGAGGCGGCAGACCGATGACGATGCAGGCGACCGGTGTCGGCGGCCGCGGCGGATGGCGCCGGGCGCTCGCCTATTTCCTGTGGTTCTACACGCCGTTCAAGCGGATGAGCGCCCGCGACATCTATGAGCTGGTCTCGACCGACGCTTACAGCAGCGAAGGGCTTTACCTGAACCTCGGCTATTGGAAGGACGCGCGCACGATCGACGAAGCCTGCGAGGCGCTGGCCATGCTGGTGGCCGAGACGGCCGGCGTCGGGCCGCAGAGCAACGTTCTCGATGTCGGCTTCGGGTTCGCCGACCAGGACATGCTGTGGACCGAGCGCCTGTCGCCCGCCCATATCACCGGGCTCAACATTGCGCCGTCGCAAGTGCGCCTCGCCCGTGAGCGGGTGGCGGCGCGCGGCATGGCCGACCGGATCGAGCTGATCGAGGGGTCGGCGACCGCGATGAGCCTGCCAGACGATGGCTTCGACCAGGTCGTTGGGGTCGAATGCGCGTTTCATTTCGACACCCGCGAGCGCTTTTTTGCCGAGGCGTTCCGCGTGCTGCGCCCGGGCGGGCGGCTGGCGCTGTGCGATGTGATCCGCGCCCCACCCGATCCGCGCCCGCTGCGCCGCCGCGTGCAGGATTTCAACTGGCGCTTCTTCATGCAGAAATTCGCGGTTCCGGCGGCCAATGCCGATACCAGCGAGAGCTACGCCGCCAAGCTCGCCGCCGCCGGCTTCACGGCGGTGCGGGTCGAGTCGATCCGCCACCAGGTTTATCCAGGGCTGCATCGCTTCATGGCCGCCGACCGGGCGATGCTGCGGCGCTTTCATCCGCTGGCCCGACTGCCTTACTACCTGACGCTGCGGTTCAGCGCCGATGCGGTGTACGCCGCCTATGAATATGTGCTGGTATCGGCCGAGAAGCCGACGTGACCTAAGCCAGCAGCGCGTTCTCGGCGAGGAGGCGCGAGCGCTCATCCTCGCTCAAAGCGGGGAGATTGTAATTCGCCCGCACCTCGGCGAGATTCTTGGCGGCCGCCTCCCATAATCGCCATCCGGCGAGCAGATCGACGCTCATGGTCATGCCGCGCGCGACCGCGCGAAAGAAGTCGTCTGGCCGCAATTTCCCCTCGGCCACCGGCCCCGGCACGAATTTCCTGCCGGCATGCAGGTGGACCAGCGCCGGCAATACGACTTCAAGGCATAATTCGTCGCTGTTTCCAGCGATAAAGCCGGCGACCAGCAATTCTCCCTGCAGGTTTGTGTTGTAGTCGCTCAGTACATGATAGACTTCGTGTCGCCCCCAGCCTTCCGGTATGCTTTTGGGCGCACCCGGCAGGGGAAAACCCTTTCTGGCGTAATAGCAATGCACGGCGTGGCCGAGCGTTCCTTGCGGTAGGGCGGCCAGGCCCCGGTATTTGGCGAGCAGCTCGTCGAGCCCCAATAGCTTTCGCAATCCGGGGAGCCACGGCGCCACCGACCACAGCACATGCAGCCAGTCGCAGCCCCGCGCCCTGCCGGTCAGCGACTGGTAATGCGCCAGATACCGCCGCATCAATCCGAACATCGCCAGTCCGAACACCAAGCGGCGGCGCTGGTCGCGGGCGATCCGCCCGAGCAGAACGACGCCGAATTCCCGGACGCCGAGACGCTCGGCCGCCTCCTCCACCACCAGCACCTTTTCCGGCAGGATCTTGCGATCGAGGATCGGCAGCATCGCTAGGATGCGCACCGTCTGGCGGCGCAGCCGCTGTGTGTCGAGCGCGGCGGCGAGCCCTTCCGGCAACGTGCCCGGAACGCAAGCGAGCGGCGGGTCCTGGAGCAGCAGATGGCGTTGGATCGCGGCGATGCTGTCGAGCTCGATCGGCTCCGGCGCGATCTGGCCTTCGGCCGACACGACCGCGGCCATCGCCTGGACGATCGTCTCAGCTTGACGCTGAGACAGGCGTATCAGCTTCATTTTCGCTCGCGATGTTCTTTGGCGCGGACTGCCCTTCAGCCGACCCGGGGAATGGCGCGCAGACCTTGTCGATCGCTGCCTTGGCCGCTTGGCGCAGGCACCGCTCGAAGACCGGGTCCTTTACCGATTTGCTGACGATCTTGCCAAACACCGCCTGCTGGGCGGTGATGCTCAGCGGCGAGGGCAGAAAAAAATAAGAGAGCAGAGGCCCGCGGGTCAGGACGAATTGCAGCAGCGACGCCTCGCCGACATCGGAAGGCGAGCCTTTGCTTGGCACCGTCTTGACCTCGACCTCTTCGGGGATGGCAATGCCGAACTCGCTGAGCGCTCGCTTCGGCTGGGATACCAGCCGTCGCCGGAGCTCCCGGTCCGACCATACCCTTTCGACAACGCTCACCTGAGCCGTTCCAGATTCGCTCGCGTCATGCCAGAGCCGGTGTCGAGTACCCGGACCCGGTCAAGAGCCCGTTGACCGGCATGATGCTGTCGCGTTCCCGCGGCAAAATCGCCGGGATATTGTAGCTCGACCGCAGCTCGCAGGCCGGGGTATCGACGACTTTCCACAAATCCCAGCCCGAGGCGAGATCGACGTTGATCGCAGCACCGCGGGCGATTGCGCGAAAATAATCGTCGGGCTGCAATATCCCCTCGGACACGACCCCACCGACGATTTGCTTGCCGGCATGGTAGGACAGCAAGCCGAACAGCAGCTGGTCGAGGCAGGTGTCGTTCAACGTGCCGCCGCTGAACGCGGTCAGCAGCAGTTCGCCTTCGAGCGACACCCCGTATTCGCACAGCACGTGATAGACCTCGTGCATCGCCCAGGGCACGCTTTTCGGCTCGCCCGGCAGCGGGATCTCGTGCTCGGCATAGAAATTGTACAAGGTCCGCCCGAACGTCCCCTCCGGGAAGCTCGCGAGGCCCTGGAATTTCGCGCGCAGCTGCTGGTTTCTGCGCACCATTCCGGGGGTGTGCAGCTTTGGCAGCATCCACCACATGAACCTGACCCAATCGCGCAGCCGGGCTTTGCCGACCGGCGACCACCAGGCGATAAACCGCTTCGCCGAGATCAAGGTAACCCGGCGATACTGGCCCCGCGCAGCGCAGCGCAGGATGCGCAGCCCGACCTCGGCGACATCGAGCAGCGCCGCCGCCCGCTCGACCACCGCCACCTTCTCCGGCAAAACCCGGCGATCCATGATCGGCAGCAAGACCAGGATGCGCACCGTCAGAAGGCGCAGCTCCGGCGTGTCGATCACCGCGGCCAGATCGTCGGGCAATGGGCCGGGGCTGCCGGCAAGCGGAGCATCGAGACCCAGCAGATGACGCTGAGCTGCTGCGATGCACTCTTCCTCAAGCGGCACGGGAGCGATGTTGCCCGCCGCCGAAACGACGGCGTACATGGCCTGCACGATCGCCACAGCCTGCCGCGGCGATGGCTGCACCAACCTCATGGCGCCCCTCCAATCCATCGCGCCCGGACGTCTCTCCCGTCGCGGTGCAATAAAGAGTGCCGTGCACCACCAAACCTGTCAACGCGACTTGTCGGGCCGATCAGCCGCAGTCCAGCACCAGCTTCGTGAGGCCGCGCACGATGATGCTCTCCTGGCGCTCGTACGACAGTATCTTGAGCTCGGGGAACCGTTGCGCCAGGGCGGCGAACACCAGCTCGGCTTCGAGCTGGGCCAAGCTGCTGCCGGCGCAGGTATGAATCCCGGCGCCGAACGAGAGGTGCCGGTTGTCCTCGCGGTCGAGATCGAGCCGGTCGGCGTGCGGAAAGGCGCGAGGGTCGCGGTTGGCGGCGCCGAGGCCGAAGCCGATCGTCTGCCCCTTGCGCAAGCGCACGTCGCCGAAGCTGAAATCTTCGAGCGCATGACGGAACGCGATCTGCTGCGGGCTGTCGTAGCGCAACAATTCGCCGACCGCGGATTTCGCGGCCACCTCGCCGATGCGCAGCCGACGCCACTCTCGCGGATGCTGTGACAGCGCACGCAGACCGTTGCCGATCAACAGCGACGATGCCTCGTGCCCGGCGAACAGGAACAGCACGCAGGACGCCAACAGCTCGTGGCGGTTGAGGAAGCTGCCTTCGTCATGCGCGGCGATCAGCAGGCTTAAGAGGTTGTCGCGCTGCTCGCGGCGGTGCTCGGTGACGAGCCCGTCGAAATAGGCGACGAGCTCGGCGGCGCGCCGGCTGCCGGCCCGGATTCGCTCCGGGGTGCGCACCAGATCGAGCGACAAGGTGATCTCGCGCACCCAGCCGCGCACCAGCGGATGGTCTCGTTCGGGCACGCCCATCAGATCGGCGACGATGTCGATCGACAGCGGCGACGAGAAATCGGAGACGACGTCGAACGGCGCGCGCTCCGGGATGCGGGCGAGCGCTGCGGCGATCAGCGCCTCGATGCGCGGGCGCATCGCCATGACCGCGCGCAGGCTGAACACCGGCGCCGCGATCCGGCGCAGCCGGGCGTGCCTCGGCGGGTCCTTGAACAGCATCCACTCGCCGAGCATCGCGTAGAGCGGCTTGTCGTCTTCCGGGACCGGTGGGAATGCCTCCGGCGGCAGCACCCGGGCGATCTCGCGGCCGAACCGGTTGTCCTTCAGCCCGGCGGCGACATCGGCGTAGCGGCTGACGAACCAGAAACCGGTGTAGCCCGGCGCCGGGGTCGAAGCCCAGGCGACCGGGTGATGGTCGCGCAGCTCTGCGTAAGTCGGATACGGATCCTCGACGAACGCCGGATCGAGCGGGCGAAAGACGGTCTGGCGGGCGGCGGACATCGGAATTCAGCCGCCCGGTCGGCCGGTCTCGGCCGCGACCAGCTGCACCAATTCGCCGACATCCTTGACCCGATAGGCGGCGAGCCGCGGCAGCTTGACGCGAAACGCCTTCTCGATCGCGTCGAGGATCATCAGATGCGCCAGCGAATCCCATTCGGGCGTGTTCTTGGCGCAGGTCGCAGCGTCGATGTCGCCGCGGTCGAGCCCCAGGCTGTCGGCGACGATCCCGCAAACCGGCTCGAAGACATCGTCGGGCGACGGCATCGCGCGGCCTCCAGCGGCAGGAGTGCGGATCAGCGGCAAAATCCGCCAGCCGAGCCCGCCGGCGGCGTAGCCGGCGATCGGGACGGCCCGGTGGGCGGGATCGAGGGCGATGCTTTCGCTCTCTTGCAGCAGCACCTGGAATGCGATGCGGCCTTCCAGACGGGCGAGCGGCGCACCGGGGCAGGCGTGAATGCCGGTGCCAAAACCGAGATGGCTGCGCGCGTCACGCGCGAGATCGAGCTTCCGGGGATCGGGCCAGCGCCGCGGGTCGAGATTGGCCGAGCCCGGAAACAGCCGCAGCAACGTATCGGCCGGCAAGGTCGTGCCGGCGATCGTCGCCTCGCGGGTGGTGCGCCGGGCGATGCGCTGCAATGGCGCGCGCAGCCGCACCAGCTCCTCGACGAATTTCGGGATCTTTTCCGGAGCGGTCTTCAGCTCGCGCCACAGCGCCGGGGTCTCGGCCAGGATATAGGCGCCGCTGGCGATCAGGTTCGAGGTCGTCTCGTGCCCGCCGATCAGCAGCAGCGCGCAGAGATTGCGCAGCTCGTCGCGGCTGAGGACGCCATTCGCCTCCTCGGCGACCAGCGCGCTGATGATGTTGTCCTGTGGCGCGCGCAGATGCTGCTCGATCGCCTGGTCGAGGATCTCCATCAGGCTCGCCAGACCGGTCTGCACCTCGGCGAAGAGCTCGGCGCTGCCCATGCCGACCGCGGCAAAGCTCGCCACCAGCGCGTCGCGCGCGAACCGGTTCATCTCCTCGCGCCGGTCGAGCGGCACACCGAGCATCTCGCAGATCACCGTAACCGAGAGCAGATTGGCGTAGGCTTGGACAAACTCCACTTGCCGCGGCGCCGCTGCCAAGAGCGAGCGGGCGATCTCGGTGATGCGCGCCTCGAGATGACGGATATTGCGCGGCGTGAATGCGCGATTGACGGTCTGCCGTAGCCTCGAATGGTCCGGCGCGTCCCTCATCACCATCGACATCAATGGCACGCTGATGCCGAGATCGGAGGAGAAGGTCACCGGATCGCGAAGAATCGCCTCGATATCCTCGTGACGCGAGACGACGACCCACATCGGCATGTCGTCGGCGCGGTAGACCGGGGCGTTCTCGCGCAGCCATTCATAAGCCGGAAACGGGTTGGCCTGGATTGCCACATCGTTGAGGCCGAAGCCCGAGCCTGGGTAGGAGGCGTCGTTCATCGCCTAACCCCGCCGGCCGTGGCGTCACGCCTGTACCGGGCGAGCCCGTCGCGCACCAGCTCGATCAGGATGCGCGCCATGCTCGGCAGATGGGCCGGGTCGAGCATCGACAGATGGTCGCCCGGCATCGTGCGAATCTCGAGCCTGCCCGCTACCAGTTCCGACCAGCCGAGGCCGGGATCGTCGAGCGATTCGCCGCTCTCATATTCGAGCAATTCCGCCGGGAAGCCGCCCGCGGTGCGGATCAGCGCCAGGTCGCCGGCGATCTGGCCTGGGCGGTAGCCGCCGATCGCGCGGAAATTCGCCTTGAACACCGCCGCCATCCGCTCCAGCGGCAATTCGAGCGCGCCGAACAGACCCTCCTCCTGCATCTGCCGGGCAGCCCGAGCGAACTTCTCGGGTGCCGGCAGACCGTCGAGAGCTTCGTAGGGCAATTTGGTCAGGCGGCCGTACAGCGCGTAGATCCCGCGGGTCATCGCCGTATAGGCCAGCTCGTCGGTCTGGAACTCGGTGAAATCCGATCGGGTGCGCACGGTGTCGCCGAGCATCAAGAGGGCCACCGCATCACCCGCTTCGCGCAGCCGGCGCGCGACCTCGATCGCCACCAGGCCGCCGAACGAATGGCCGCCGAGCAGATAGGGCGGCTGCAGCCCGCCGCGGTGCAATTCGCCAACGACATACTCGGCCTGGGCCTCGACGGTATCGATCGGCGCTTCTCCCGCCGCCATGCCGGGAAGCTGCACCGACACGATCGCCAATTCGTCCGCGACCGCCTGCGCCAGCTCGCGCAGGTAGAACGGCAAGGACAGCACGCCCGGCATCAGCACCAGCGCCGGCCGATCGTCGAGATGCGGGCGTTGGTCGAAGCGGATCAGCGGGCTCGTCAGGGCACGCGAGTCGGCGAGCTCGGCCGCGAACCCCGCCGCCGTCGGCCGCTCGAAAATCCGCTGCAATGGCACCGTGCGGCCAAACCGGTCGCTCAACAGCCGCTGCATCGCAACGAGGGTCAGCGATGTCGCCCCGAGCTCGAACAGCGAGCGCTGCGCATCGACACGGTCGAGCTGCATCACCTCGGCGACCGCGGTGGCGACCTCCTGCTCGAGCCGGTCGGAAGCGGGCCCGGAGTAGGCAGCAGGCCGGATCGCCGCGGCGAGCGCGCCGCGATCGACTTTGCCGTTCGCCGATAGCGGCACCCGGTCGATGAGCCCGATCGAGGCCGGCACCATGTAGGCGGGCAACCGCTCGCGCAGATAGGCGGACAGCGATCCCGAGATGTCGCCGGCGGTCCGAGCCTGCCGTTCGGCCCCGCGCGGAACGACAAAAGCATGCAGCGTCCGCTGCTGGCCGTCGGCGGTGCGCGGCGCCACGGCGACGGCCTCGGCGATTTCTGGATGGTTCGAGAGAACGGCTTCGACCTCGCCAAGCTCGATGCGGTGGCCCTGCACCTTGACCTGCAAATCCTCGCGGCCGAGAAATTCGATCGGAGTTGGGGTCGCGGCGGAGACGGTCCCATACCGGCGGAACCGGCCGAGATCGCCGGTGCGGTAGCGGCGCGCGCCGCTCGCCGGGTCGATCGGGAAGCGCTCGGCGGTCTGCGCCCGATCGTTCAGATAGCCACGGGCGAGGCCCTGCCCGGAGATCTCGATCTCGCCCGTGACCCAATCGGGGCAGGGCTCGCCGCGCTCGTTGACCACGTGCAGCATGTGTCCGGCGAGCGGCGTGCCATAGGGAATGCTCGGCCATTCCGGATCTAGCGCGCCGATCTCATGCGCATTCGACCAGATCGCCGCCTCGGTGGCGCCGCCGAGCGCCACCAATGTCGCCTCTGGAGCCTGCCGACGCAGCCTCGACACCAGCTCGACCGGGACCCAATCGCCGCTGAGCAATACGAGCCGCAGCCGGTGTCCGACCGGCAGGCCGTATTCCGCCTGCATCGCGATCAACGCCGGCACGCTGTTCCAGATCGTCACGCCCTGGCGCCGAAGCAGCTCGGCCCATTGCGAGGGATCGCGCTCGGCATCGGGCGGGGGCAGCACCAAGGCGCCGCCAACGCTGAGCGGGCCGAAAATGTCATAGACCGACAGATCGAAGCTCAAGGACGACAGGCCGAGCACCCGGTCCTCCGCGCCGACCCGCCAGCGCCGGTTGACTTCGCCGACCGTCGCCAGCGCCGCGCGATGCTCGATCATCACCCCCTTCGGCTCTCCGGTCGAGCCCGAGGTGTAGATCACATAAGCCAGGCGCGAGGGCTCGGCGACCGGCGGCAGCGACGGCGCCATCGTGCCGATGCGCGCCCGCGCCAAGGCCGCATCGACCTCGGCTTCGTCGTCCAAAAGGGTCGCCCCGCTGCGCTCGATCAGCAGATGGCGACGGGCGGCTGGCAGGCTCGGGTCGATCGGCAGATAGGCCGCACCCGCCTTCAGCACCGCCAGCACCGCCACGATCTGCCGCCAGCCCTTGGCGAAGCCGATCGCGACGAGCCGGTCGCGCGCGTCGGCGCCGAGCCGCGAGAGCAGCTGCACCGCGAGCTCGCTTGCCGCAGCGTCGAGCGTCTCGTAATCGAGCTCGATGTCGGGTGCGATCAGCGCCGCCCGGCGCGGCGTCTCGCGCGCCTGCCGCTCGAACGCGGCGTGCAGCATCTCGTCGGCGGCCACCACCGGCACGAACGGCGCTCGCGACAGCGGCGGCAACGCGGCCGAGACCGGCCGCATCCATCCGGCATCCTCGGCAAGTGCTGCCAGCAGTTGTTGATGCGCCGCGGCCATGTGGTCGAGCATGCCCGGCGGGAACATGCCCTCGGCCGCGTCCCAATTGCAGAACAGCCGGCCGTCTTCCTCCGAGATCTGGTGGTCGATCAACACCTGCGGCGTCGAGGACACGCTGAAGACGGTCTGGCCCAGTTGGTCCCAGCCGCCGGACTCGCCGGCCGCGTCATCGGCCGCCTCGGCGCGGCGAAAACCGAGCGTGCTGGTGAACACGAACGGCACGGTCGCGGCTGCCCCGGATCGCTGCCGGGCGATCTCGCGCAAGGCGCGGACCCCACCGAACTCGGCGTGCTCCAGATCCGCCGCCAGCCGATGGCCCAGCGCCGCGGCACGCTCCGCGAAATGGCCGGGGCGGGCATCGACTTCCAAGAGGATCGTCGAGGTGAAGTCGCCCAGTACCAGCCGGATATCCGGGTGCAGATCACCGCGATTGAACAAGGTGACCGTGATCGAGAACCGGCTGGTCCGGCTCCACGCCGCGAGGATGTCGGCATAGGCGGCGGCGAGCAATGCCGGCAGGGTCAGCCCGCGCGCCTGCGCCTGGCGGCGGAGCGCCGCCGCCTGATCGGGCTCGACGACGACCCGGCGGCGGCGGAACTGCCGGTTAACCGGGCGCATCGGGTCGCCGATCACCGTCAGCTCCGGTGCGCCTGGCAGGTCGGGCGCGCGCTCTTTCCAATACTGCTCGGAGCGGCGCCACGCCGCGGTCTCGCGGTGCGCCACCTCCTCGACGACGACATCGCGGAAGCTGAGCGCGAGCGGCGGCAGGGTGGCGGCCGGATCGTCGTAGAGCCGCGCCCATTCTTGGCGCAGCGCGTGGATGCTGGCGGCGTCGAGCGCGATCAGGTCGAAGCCGATATGCAGCCGCACGCGGTCGTCGAGCAGGGTCGCGCGGATGTCGAACAGCGGCCAGCTGCTCGGCTCGGCCACCCGCTGCGCCAAGGTGCGGCGCACCCGTTCGAGCTCGTCCTCCGCGTCGCGGCCGCGCAGATCGAGCTGCTCGAACCGATATTCCGGCACTTCGGCCAGGATCTGCTGCGTGCCGTCGGGCCGGATCACGACCCGCAGCATGTCGTGGCGGCGAACCAGCTGGTTCCAGGCCGCCTCGGCCCGCGCCAGATCGACCCGGCTTGTATCGAACTCGGTGTAGAGATAGCAGCCGACGCTGCCGAGCGCCAAATCGCTGCGCCGCCCAAGCCAATACGCCTGCTGCATATCGGTCAGCGGGAACGGCAGGTGACGGTTTTGCGGGTCCGGCACGATCCCGCGCCGCGCCGAGGGCTCCGCGGAGGCGGGTTTTTGCTGCGCCTGCGCCAGCGAGCGCAGTGAGGCCCCCTCGATCAGCTCGCGCACCGAAAGCGTGAGGCCGAGCTCGCGCTCGACCCGGTTGCGGATTTCGACGGCGAGCAGCGAATCGAGCCCCAGATCGTGCAATGGCGTGTCCGGGTCGATCGGCCCGCTGAGCCCGAGACATTGCCGGACGATGCGCGTCAGCGCGGCCGTGCGGTCGGGAATAGTCTCGGCTGGCCCGCTCGCCGCTACCGTTGCCGACTCGGCTGCCGCCTGCCCGGGCCCGATCAGCGCCGCGAACAGCGCAGGCACGCCCTGCTCGAAATTCGCGGTAAAGCGAGCCCAATCGACCGACGGCAGCACCACGAGCTGCGGCTCGGTCGCGCCGAGGCTGCGGCCGAATAGCCGGACGCCTGCTTCCGCCGTCAGGCTGCCGAGACCGAGCTGGTCGGCGCGGGCATCGAAGCCGAGCGCCGCGGCCGAGCCGATCCCGCTCCACACGCCCCAGTCGAGGCTGAGCGCCGGCAACCCTTCGGCCTGACGCTGCGCCGCGAGGCCGTCGAGAAAGCTGCTGGCAAAGGCATGGTTGACCTGACGCGCCGAGCCGAGCACTCCGGCTACCGACGCGAACAGCACGAAATGACGCACCGGCCGGTTGCGGGTCGCCTGGTCCAGCGCCAGCCCCCCGCCGATCTTGGCGTGCGCCACGGCGCGAATGGTCTCGGCCGTCTGCTCCTCGATCGGCGCCACCGCGAGGACGCCGGCGGCGTGGACGACGCCATTGATCGAGTGGGCGTCGAGCAGCCGCGCAATCAGCGCGGCATCGGCTACGTCGCCCGCATAGGCGCGCACCGGCACCGCAATTCCGACCGGCGCTGTGGGCATCTCGCGGCTTAGCAGCACGATTTCGCTGGCGCCATTATCGGCGAGCCAGGCGGCGATCGCCTGGCCGACGCCGCCGCGCGCGCCGGTGATGAGCCAGGCGCCGGCGAGATCGCGGCTGCCGGCCGCAGGGTCTGCCGCAACCAAGACCCGCTGCTGACGTCGGTCCGCCTCACCCCAGCCGATCTCGGCCGCGTCTTCGCCGGCCGCGAGCTCGTCGATCAGCGCCGCGTCGCTGGGCGGAGCGATCAGCAGCCGCGGGCGCAGCATCGGCTTCTCGATCGCCAGGGTGCGCACGAACCCGGCGATCCCGGCATGGCCGAGCCCTGCCTCGGCCACGAAAACCAGCCGGGGCGGTCGCAAGACGGCTAGCGCAGCGCGCGCGATCTCAGTGAGCTGCACCAGCAGCTCGACTTGCGCCTCTTCGTCGGGTGCCGTCGGCGGCACGACCGCTACCCAGTTTCCCGCTTCGGCGGGCGACGCGGTCCTCAGCCCGGCGGCAGATAAATCCGGCAGGCGAGCGTCGCTCACCACGTGCCAGGCCTCGTCGGTCTGCGGCGCAGCGCCGGCGCGACGGGCGACGATGACCTCGCCTTGCGTCTCGGCCGCGACGGCAAAGCCGCACTCGCCGAGCAATTCGCGCCATTGCTGCGCGCCGAGCAGCGGATGGTCGGGGCGGCGCTCGGTGTCGGTGAAGCGCCACCAGCCGTCGGTCAGACCGAACACGATATCGACCCAGCGGCGGCGTTCGGTGCTCTCGACCAGCAGCAGCACGCCGCCGGGCGCCAAGAGGTCGCGGATATGCGCCAGGCTCTGCGCCAAATCCTGTGTCGCGTGCAGCACATTCGCGGCGAGCACGATATCGAACGAGCCGGCGGCGAAGCCCTGCTCGCCGGACGGCCGCTCCAGGTCGAGGAGGCGCGTCTCGATCTCTTCGCCGGCGAATTTGGCGGCGGCGCTCGTCAGAAAACCCTGCGAGATATCGCTGAAGACGTAGTGCCGGCAGGCACGCGGCAACGCGGCCAGCATTGCGCCGGTGGCGCCGCCGGTGCCGGCGCCGACTTCGAGCACGCGCAGCACCCGGCCGCGCGGCAATGCAGCGGCGAGGCGGCCGGCAGCGGCCTGCAGCAGGCTGTTGACCGTGCGCGCATAAGGCGAGGTCTCGTAGAATGCGCCGGCGCCGCTACCTTCGGCTGGAAACAAAAGGCCCAGCGCCCCGACCTGCCCGGTCAGCACCTCGGCCAGCGCTTCGCCGCAGCGCCGCAGCACGGCGATCTCACCGGTCATGTCGGGCGCGTTTTTGACGAGGGCCTCGATCATTGCCGCCGGGCTTGTTTGCGGCGGTTTCTCCACTACTCGCCAGCGCCGGCCGCGGCCGGCGAGGACACCGTCCTCCTCCAGCATGCTAAAGAGCCGACGCAACAGCCGGTGATGCCGTTCGTCCACCCCCAGGCTTTCCGCTATCGCGCCAAAGGTGAATTCGCCGCCGGGGCGGAATTGAAGGCCGAGGCTTTCGAGCGCATGGACGACATAGCCCGTCGCGGCAGCTTCGAGAATGGGTGCGGTGCGCGCATAGGCGGCGATGCCATGGCGTTCGGCGAGCGCGTCGCCGGCGTCGGCGAGCACCGCGGCGACTTCTTCCGGGTCCGGCAGAAAGGCCGGCGGCGGCAACCCGTCGAGCAGCTTCGCGTCCCGCCATTCGAGGCGATAAAAGCCGCTTCCTGTCCCCGCAGATGCAGTGGGGCGGAATTGCAGCCCGGCGATTTCGACCGCGACCCCGGCCGCGTCGCTGACGACAATATCGGCGACGACGCCCGAGGGGCCGCGGGCGGCGCTGGCATGGACCCGCGCGTTAGCCGCCGGCGGGTGGTAGAGGGAAACACGGTCGATCGCCGCCGGCAGCAGCATTTCGTCGTTGCCTTCCGGGAGGGTGGCACCGACCAGCTGGAAGGCGGCGTCGAGCCGCGCCGGGTGGATCGCGAACCGCGCCTCGTCGTCGTCGCCGCGCAGGGTCGCGCTGGCCCAGCCGTCGCCGCGGGTAATCTCGTCGAGCAGGCGGAATTTCGGCCCGTGATTGACGCCGCGCCGGGCCATCGCCTGGTAGAGCAGCGCAGCGTCAAGCGCCGTGCCGGACCTATCCGGCGGCGCCTCGCCGGCGCTGCCGCGCGGCACGATACGGCCGCTTGCGTGGGTGATCGGCGCCCGTGGATCGCCCGCGTCGGCGCGATAGCTGACGATCGAGACGCCGCCATCCTCGGCGACGATGGTCTGCACCCGGCGCTCGCCCGCTTCGCTCAGCGGCAAGGGTCGGGTGATCGCGAGCCCGGCGAGCGCGGCGCCGGGTCGCGCCGACAGCGCCATCTCGACAAACCCGGCGGCGGGCATGATCGCGCTGCCGCCAACCCGGTGCTCGTCGAGAAAGGCGAGCGCCGGATGGCGTCGAGCGACCGCCGCCTCCCAGCGCGTCTCCGCCGATAATGGCAGCGGCAGTTTGCGGCCGAGCAGCGGGTGCTGGCCGTTGTCGGGCGCCGCCTTGGAAAAGCCGGCGATCGGCGGCTGCGGAAAGCCGTCGATCGGGACATCGATCCAGCAGCGCTCGCGTTGGAAGGCGACAATCGGCAGCGCGACCTTGCGCCCGCTGGTCGTCGGCAGCAGCGGCGGCGGCGTGTTGGCGGGCTCGGCCGTGGCCAGCTCGGCCGGATCGGCAACCGCCACCCACCAGGGCAGTCGGGCGCGGCCGATCGCAGCGGTGTGGCAAACGTCGGCGAAGCTCTCCGATGTGGTCGCGAGAAACTCGCGATAGCGGCCGATCAGCTCGATCAGCGCCTCGCGGGTGCGGGCCGAGATCAAGAGCAGCGGCCGCTCGGATGGCGGGGCGGCGGTGACCGGCGGCGCCGGCGGGGCGCCCAGCACGATATGCGCATTGGTGCCGCTGACCCCGAAGGACGAAACGCCGATCGCCCCGATCGACGTCGCGACGAGCTCGGTCGGCACGCGGAAATCGATGCCGGCCGCGTCGATATGCGGGTTCAGCCGGCGGAAGTGCAGGCTCGGCGGCAATGCCTGGTGCTGCAGCATCAGCACTGCTTTGATCAGCCCGGCGACCCCGGAGGCTGCCTCGGTATGGCCGATATTGGTCTTGACCGTCCCAACATGGAGCGGCCGCGACCGCCCGGCGAAGACCGCTTTCAGCGCGTGCATCTCGATCGGATCGCCGAGCGAGGTGCCGGTGCCGTGCGCCTCGATGTAATCGATGTCGTCGGGGCGCATTCCGGCATTCGCCAGCGCCTTTTTGATCACCGCTTCTTGCGCCAAGCCATTTGGCGCGGTCAGCCCGGCGCTGCGGCCGTCCTGATTGATCGCCGAGCCGCGCAGCACGGCAAGGATGCGGTCGCTGTCGGCTTCCGCCTCGGCGAGCCGCTTCAGCACCAGGGCGCCGCAGCCTTCGCCGCGCACATAGCCGTCGGCCGCTTCGTCGAAGGTCTTGCAATGGCCGTCGGGCGCCAGCATCCGGCCCTGGCAGAAATTGATCGTGATCTCCGGGCTCAACATCAGATTGACCCCGGCGACGATAGCGAGGCTGCACTCCTTGTTGCGCAGCGCCTGCACCGCCAGATGCGTCGCCACCAGCGAGGACGAGCACGCGGTATCGATCGCGACGCAGGGCCCGTGAAAGCCGAAGGTGTAGGACAGCCGTCCGGCGGCGACGCTCGCCGCATTGCCTGGGCCGGCGACCGCGTTGCCGACGCAGCCATGCGCGGTGCGGCTGAGGAGCGCCGAATAGTCGTTTGTGCTGATGCCGATGAACACGCCGGTGTCGCTGCCGACCAGCGAGGGCGCGGCGATCGCCGCGTCTTCGAGCGCCTCCCAGGCGACCTCCAGCAGCAGGCGGTGCTGCGGATCGATGCCGATCGCCTCGCGTGGCGAAATGCGAAAGAACAATGGCTCAAACCGATCGACTTCCCCGATAAAGCAGCCGTTGCGCACATACATCTTGCCCGGCTGGCCCGGGACCGGGTCGTAGACCGCGTCGATGTCCCAGCGATCGGGCGGGACCTCGCGGCTGCCGTCGCGACCCTCGCGCAACGCCTGCCACAGGGCCGATGGCGAGATGCCGTCCGCCGGATAGCGGCAGCCGATGCCGATCACCGCGATCGGTGCCGAGGCCGCCCGCTCGAGCTCGGCGATGCGCGAGCGCTGAGCCTGCAAGGCGATCACCGCCTGCTGCAGCGGGGTCAGCTCGGTTGTCGTTGCGTCGGGCATGGTCTCTCTGCTGGTGGCCTCACGCGACCGCGGCGGCGAGCCGCTCGACGATCGCCGGCAACGGCACCTCGGGCTCGCCCGCCGGGGAGCCGGCGACGAACTGCAAGGCGCCCCGGCGATAGGACAGGATCAGGATCCCACCGCCCCCGCGGGCCGAGCTCAATACCAGCTCCATGTCCTCTTTCGCGTCAACGCCGTTGCGCGCGCCGACCGTCGGCGCACCGGTGATCGTCATCGCGGCCGCTTCGCGAGGCGGCATCTTGCCGAGGAGAACCCGCGGCAATTGCAGCAGCGCGTCGCCGGCGCCGCCCCCGCGGATCGCCTCGAACAGCGCCGCTCGGTTGTCGCGCGCCGCTTCCCAGAATTCGCCGGCGGCGAGCGGTGTGAAAACATGCGCCACGGCGAGGCCGGGGCCCGGCTCCGGCGGCGGGCGGATGAAGCGGTGCATGTCGACCGAGTGGGCAACCGAAGCGAGCGGCGCCATCGCGTCGCGCAAAGCGATCGCCAGCGCGTTGTTCAGCGACACGCCCTCGGCCTCGCAGCGCGCCGTCAGCCGCGCGGTCGCTTCGGCGGTCAGGCATTGCGCTGCGAAATGGGTGGGCGCCGGCGGCGGAAAGGCGGCGGCCAGCTGTGTGAGGCCGAGCGCCTCCCAGCGTGCGCCGGCGCGGCTCGTCCACCAGCCATCGAGCAGCGTTGCGGCCGCCCGATCGGAGAACGAGCTCGGCGGCAACAGCTCCTCGCAGGCCGGGGCGAGTTCGCCCGGTTCGACACCGGCGAGAAAGCATCGCGCGACATGGACGCAGGTTCGCCAGTCGGTCAGCGCGTGGTTGACCGCGAAAATCAGCGTCGCGCCGTCCGGATGGTCCTGGATCACGGCATGCCAAGGCGGATGCCCCTCGGTGCCGATCCGTATGTTTTGCAGCCGCTCGGCCGCGGCGAGCCAGTCGCGCCCCGATGCCACGCTTTCGCGCTCGACCACGCCCGGCATCGCCGTTTCGCCCCAGCGCGGGCGCGATTGCCGGCCGACGCGCACGACCGGCAGCGTGAAACGGTCGGAAGACACCGGGGACGCGCCGCCAGCGCGCTCGATCACGCCGATGCTGTTCATCGGCGCCGTCCAGTCGAGCAGCCAGAACTTGGTTTCGTTGGGGCTGAGCAGCCGGTTCACGCGCGAGCCGCCCGATGCTCAGCCGCGCGGTGCGGCCTTGGCGAGCAAGAGATCGATCATCTTGCCGACATTCTCCAGCTTGCCGACTTCGGCCGGGTTCAGCTTGACCCCGAATTCCCGCTCGACCGCGAGCACCAGCACGATGTGCTGCAGCGAATCCCAATCGTCGATATCGGCGGCGGTCATCGAGTCGCGGATTTGGATCGATGGGTCGTCAAAGGTGTCCTGAAACACGGCGTTCAGCCGCTTGGCAATAGCCGGCCGCTCAGCCATCAAGCCTCTCCTCGCCCGCCGGGCTGCGCACCCAGCTCCGCCACGGCGCCGCGCCCGGGCCGATCTCGAAGGTCCAGCGCGTCTCGCCAGGGCTTTCGGTTTCGAGGGCGAAGCCGAGGCGGTCGTAAAGGCCGGCGACCATCCCGTTGCGTGGCGAGCGGAGATAGCGGCCGACGATCCGTTCGCAGCCATTCGCCAATGCGATCGCGCGGACCTCGTTGACGATGAACTCTTCGACCGAGCGGCCGAGCACGCGGCAGCTCATAACCCAGGTGTCGATATGCAGCGCGTCGTCCTGCCGGCGCAATACCAGGCAAGCGATCAGGCCATTGTCGCCAAAGCGGTCGCGCAGGCGGAAATGCCGGACGAACCAATCCGGCCGCCCGGCGATGGCGGCGATTTCCGGTTCCGAATAGCGCGTGCCGGTCAGGTGGAACTGATTGCTCTTGTTGATCAGCTGGGCAATCCGCGGCAGGTACAGCGGATCGGCGCTGCCGACGCGCGCGGTCATCTCCAGGCTCTGGAGATAGCTGTCCATATCGACGAATTCGTTGCGGGCGGCGTCGCGCCGGGCGTTCTCGGCGTAATAGCGGCCGCGCTCGCGGTCCTCGGCGGAAAACGCGACCGTCTCAAACCAGCCCGAGCCGGCCAGCGTCCCGGTGAAGAACGCCGGGTCTTCGGGCATCTCGACCACCTCGACCTGCGGCAGATGCCGGCGCACGATGTCGCGCTCGACCGGGTTATCGTCGGCGAACACAATCGCGTCGAGCCCGATATTGAGCCGCTCGGCGATGTCGCGCAGATGGTCCGCCTTGTTGCCCCAATGGGCGCTGAACACCGCGAAGTCGTCGAGCCGCAAGACGCTGTCCGGATGGTCGCGGAACACCGCCTCGGCGACCTCGGGGTCGTTCTTGCTGCACGCGGCGAGGATCACGCCGCGCTCCTTCAGCGCTTTGACAAAATGCTGAAAGGCGACGAACGCCTCACCCTCGGCGCCGCCGCCGAGCGCGATCCCGTCGAGCCCGTCATCGCCGACCACACCACCCCACAGGGTGTTGTCGAGATCGAGGACCAGGCATTTCTTGCCGAGGCCGCGCGCCCCGGCGATCAGCCGCGACGCCGCATGGGCGACCAGCCCCGACGCGTCGAGAGCAAAGGCGTGGCGCGAATGAAACCAGTAGCGCGGGTCGCTCCACCGGCGCTTTCCATGAAGGCTGGCGATATGGTCGAGATCGAAAATGACCGTGCCCGAACTGGCCGCCGCGGCGAGCTCGGCATTGTACCGGCGCAGCAAGGTGCGGCGCCCCCAGGGCGCGGCGCCGGCGAGGTTGCCGAACGCGTCCTCCGCCGGGATATCCGCATTGTTGTCGATGACCAGCGCCGGCAGTCTCTGGTGCAGGGTCGCCCACAGCGCGCGACGCGCCGCCACCGCCCGCTCGACCGCCGCATCGGCCGCGGCAATATCGGCATTGGGCGCGACGGCGACATCGACATCGCGGAACGTGCCGAACAGCCAGACGACATCGGGCGCAGACCGGTAAAGCGCGCTGTCGCGGTCGAGCACCGACTGCACCGCGGTGTCGAACGGGGTGATCGTCAGCTCCGTCGCGAAGCCGGCGCGGGCGAGCCAAAAGCGCAGCACCCCCGCAAAGTGATCGACCGTGCTGCCGGCCACCAGCGCCAGGCGCAGCGGGCGCAGGCCAGCTGCCGCCAGATCGATCGCCGACAGGCAGCGGGCGACGCGCGATTGGTCGATGAAGCTGTCCTCGGGCGCGATCAGGTCGCGCAACAGCGCAAATGCCGCCTGATGATTGCCGGCGCAGACTTCGGCTTTGGCGCGGGACACGCCATCCCTGGACCACGCCCCTTTCGTGGCGGACACTCGGAACCCCCCGGTGGCGATGCCGGGCCAAGATACTGGGTCGCCCGATGCCGCGCCAGTCACAATGTATATCGGCGTTGCGCTTGATCGCCCGGGGTCGCTATGGCAGCGTGGCACACCAGCCGGGGTGATCGCCTTTATGGATTCTGACGCCGCAGCGCTCGCGCTCGAAGATTTGGCGATTGGCCAGCGCTACGAATTCGAAACGGCGGTTGCCGATCGGGACATCGATCGCTTCGCGGCGCTGAGCGGCGATGTGAGCCCATTGCACATTGATGCCGATTTCGCACGGCGGCGCGGTTTTGACGACCGGCTGGTGCACGGCGCCCATCTCGTGGCGCTCGCCTCGCGGCTCGTCGGCATGAGCCTGCCCGGTCGCAACGCATTGCTGCTCAAGCTCGAAATGTCGTTCGCGGCACCGGTCGCGCCGGGAACCCGGGTTCGCGTGACCGGCACCGTCGAGCAACTTTCGGAGGCGGTGCGCTCGGCGGTTGTCGGGATCCGCATTACCGACGCGGGGACCCTCGCGCCGCTCGCGCGCGGTAAGGCGACGGTCGGTTTTACCGAGGAACGGCGCGATGCATGATCTCGACCTGATCCTCGTCACCCAGTCGAACGTGGTCGACTACGACACTTTCGGCAAGCTGCCGCTCGACCGGCTCGAGCTCTACAAGCCGATGGTCTATCCGCGGATGGTGCATTACCAGGGCCGGTTCCGCTCGCATCTCGATTATTTGAACCACCGCAAGTTCGGCAAGTTCTTCGACGAGGCGTCGTATCCCGAGCGGCGCCGTATGCTGAACATCTGGAACCTGCCGTCGATGTCCGGCGTGCATCTGGTCAATTATCTGGCGCAGTTCGGCTTTCGCGTCCGGGTGATCAACAATCTCGACGCCGAGTGGGACTGGTTTTGCGAGGCCTACAACGCCTGCCGCACGCCGCCATTGGTCGGCATCTCCTCGACTTTTTATTTGTCGTGGAAGGAAATCGGCAATATCGCGCGGCGCCTGCGCGGCTTCGACCAGGAGATGGACATCGTGCTCGGCGGCGCATTCGCCAACGCCGAAACCATCAACGGCGACCCGGAGGCGTTTGCACAGCGCATGCGCCGGCTCGGCATCCGCTACGTTCTCCACGCCTTCAACTCCGAGCCGGATTTGCGCGATCTGCTGGCGGCGCGACGGGGCGGCGGTGATTGCGCCGGCGTCAGCAACCTCGCCCATATCGAGGGCGCGCTGAAGACCGGCGGTTTCGCCTCCGGCGACAAGCGCTGGCACGAGCCGTTATTGTCGCTCGACGACTGCCCGCCGACCTGGCATCGGCACAATCTGCCGTTCCTCAACCGCACGATCCAGCTGCGCACCGCCTCCGGCTGCCCGTTCGCCTGCGCCTTCTGCTCGTACCCAACGACCGCCGGCCCGTGGAAAACCGTTCAGGCGGAGCACGTCCGGGCGCATCTCGATTCGGTCATGCAGATCCCCGGCATCGACCGCGTCGTCTTTATCGACGACACCTTCAACGTGCCGCCGCACCGCTTCCGCGAGCTGATCAAGATTTTCGCGGAGTACCCCTTTGAATGGTTTTCGTTCCTGCGCGTGCAGTATGTCGATGACGAGATCGTCCGGATGATGAAGGAGTCGGGCTGCCGCGGGGTTTACCTCGGCATCGAATCGGCCAGCGACACGGTATTGAAAAACATGAACAAGCGGGCCACCGCCAGCCAGTTCGCCCGCGGCGTCAACCTGTTGAACAAATACGACATCCCGTATCTGGCCGCGTTCGTGCTCGGCTTTCCTGGGGAGACCGCGGCGACGATCCAGGAAAACCTGGACTTTATCCGCAACAACGGGGTGCGTTTCTATTCGCTGAAGGAATTCTTTTACATGCCGCACACCTCGGTGCACGAGCGGCGCGAGGAATACGGCCTTTCCGGCAACGGCGGCAAGTGGTCGCACGCGACGATGACCCACGAGGAAGCGGCCGAGATCAAGCTCGACATCTTCCGCTCGGTCGCCGGCAGCACCCATATCGATCCCGACACCAGCCTCTGGTATATGGTTTATCTGTATGATCAGGGCTACGATTTTGCCGATATCGAGCGGCTTCAGGGCGAGATCAACGACCTGACCAAACGGCAGTTGGCCGCGGCCAGCCGGGGAGCGTCATCGGCCGTGTCCGCGTCGATGGAGCGCCCTGCGGCGGAGTGATCCACGCGTCGCTCGCCGGCCAACGGTTGGCGGAGCAGCGATGAGCCCGGCGGCGATTAGCGGCGTCGCCTCGGCGCCGTTCTTGCTGATCGCGACCGGCACCGCGCTATTGCTGCGCGTCGAGCGGCTGCGGCATTGCCGCGCCCAAATTCTGACCGTCGGTAGCCTCGCCTTCGCCATATCCGTCACCGCCTCCCGGCTCGACGCGGCCTGCCTGTTCGCGATGGCGAGCTCGGGCTGGTTTTTCGTGAAAGCCGTCTCGGCCTGCAAAAAAGGGCTGCTGCTGGCCGCGACAATCGCCGCGATCGTCGCCGAGTTCGTACTGACCCGCGAGCTGGTGCCGGGTGTCGCCTGGCTGCCGGGCGTGGCGCTCGGCCGCACGATCGGCCTCTCCTACGTGATGTTCCGGATCATCCACCTGATCATCGACGCGCATGGCGACGAAGCGCCGGGCGGCACCGGCCTGCGCGACTATGTCTGCTATCTGTGCTTTTTCCCGACCTTCCTCGCCGGGCCGATCCAGCGGATCCAGGATTTTACGGTCGAGCTGGCGCGATTGGCGCCGATCGGCCCGCTGCCGCGCCCGGCGCTCCATCAGATCATCGTCGGATATTTCAAATTCGTCGTTCTGGCCGGCCTCCTCTTCGCCGGCTTCCGCTGGGGCGAAGAGGTCACGCCGTCAGTCGATCCGACGCGGCGGGCCGCGGCTTTTGTCCTGTTCGCCGCCTTTCTCTATGCCAGCTTTTCCGGCTACACCGACGTGGTGCGCGGCTTCGCCGGGCTTTTCGATTTCCATTTGCCGGAAAATTTCGACCGGCCGTATCGGAGCAGTAATTTTCTCGATCTGTGGTCGCGCTGGCACATCAGCCTGTCGGACTGGTTCAAGCTCTATCTGTTCAACCCGCTGACCAAGGAGCTGATCGGCGCGGTGAGCCGGCCGCGGCTGGTGCCGCTCCTCGGCGCCGCCGGTTTCTTTGTCACCTTTCTGATCATGGGGCTGTGGCACGGCACGAATTTGCGTTTCGCGTTCTACGGCCTCTGTCTTGGCGCCGGGGTCAGCGGCAACAAGCTCTATCAGACCGCGATGCAGCGGGCGCGCGGTCGGCCGGGCTATGCGCGACTGGCGCGCCGGCCCGCCTATGTCGCGGTCTCGCGTGGCCTCGCGGTGACCTATTTCGTGCTGGCGCTCGGCTTCTTCTGGCTGCCGCGTGCCCCGGCGCCATCGGCGATCGGCGCCTGGAGCGCGAGCGCGGGCCTGGTGTTCGTCATCATGCTCGGGCTGAGCGCAGCGGGCGCAAGCATCGGCGAGCGCATGACGGCGCCGTCTCGCGTGCCGCAATGGCTGCTGCCTAGCGCCGAGCTCGCCGCGATCGTCGCCTACCTCGCAATCCTGCACGGCGCGGCGCCGCCGCTGATCTACGAATTTTTCTAGACCATGATCGTCTCGGATCGAAGCGCATGGCGCTCCGATCCGAGACGTGAATCATGGTCTCATCCTTGGAACCGAGAGCAGGATTCACGCGTGAAATGGAAGCTCTGTTTCCATTTCATGCGATCCTGCTCTAGGCGTCCGCGAGCCCTTCGGTAGTGAGCGCGGCGGGAGCGACCGCGCGCCACCGCGTCTCGATCGATGCCGAGCCCGCGCGCAGCCCGACCGCCGCGACAAAGCCGCCGTCGAGCACCCGCTGTTCGAACCACCACACGGCGTCGTCTTCAGCCAGGCTCGGCGCAAAACGGATGCGCGGCGGAACCGGGTCGAACCAGAACGCCGCAAGATCCTGGGTCAGCCCTTTGCCGGTCGCCTTGATGAACGCCTCCTTCAACGTCCACAGCCGCAGAAAGCCTTGCGACCGCTCCGGCCGCGGCTGCCGGTCGAGCCACGCTACCTCATGCTGCGCAAAAAAGCGGTCGGCGACGCCGAGGTCGACCTGGCGCGCGAGCGGCTCGACATCGAAGCCGAGGGCCCAGTCGGCGCCGAGGGTCGCCGCGATCCCGACCATGCCTTCGGTGTGAGACAGGTTGAACGACAGCGCCGCGGGCGCATCGCCGAGCCAGGCCGACGGCTTGCCGTGCGCGTCCGCGACAAACCGCCACGCTGCGGGCAGTCGGCCGCCGAGCCGGGCCAGCACGGCGCGCATCAGCACATGGGCGGCGATGAACTGCACCCGATGCCGCGCAAAGACGAAGCGCGCGGCCCGCTCACGCTCACCCAGGTCGAGCATCGCCCGCCACGGCGCCACCGCGGCCTCGTCGAGCCGATCGACCCGCATCGTCCACAGCTGCACGAGGATGGTGCTCGCCATCAGCCTTCCGGCATTGCCCCGCCCGAGGTTACGCGCTCAGTGAGAAAGCGGGAAGCCGCCAGCGCTTGCCGACCGGGCGGTGTTCGCGCTATGCGGACGGGCATGAGGCTTTTGGCGATCTCCGACCTGCATCTCGCGCTGCCGCGCAACCGCGAGGCGTTTCAGGCACTCCCGGCCTATCCCGAGGATTGGCTGATTGTCGCCGGCGATCTGTGCGAGAGCACCCAGCTGTTCGCCGAGAGCCTGGCCTGGCTCGCCGGCCGCTTTGCGAAAATCATCTGGGTCCCGGGCAATCACGAATTATGGCTGACCAACCGCGCGACCGCCGCCCAAGGGAGCCAGCGCAAATATGCCGGCCTCGTTGATGCCGCGCGGCGGCTCGGCGTGGTGACGCCCGAGGATGCCTTCCCGGTGTGGCCGCCCGGCGGCGAGATCATCGTGCCGCTGTGCACGCTATACGACTACAGCTTCCGGCCGGCCGAGGTGGCGCTCGGCGACGTCATCCGCTGGGCGGCCGAATTGTCGAACGTCGCCGCCGACGAGGATCTGATCGACCCGGCGCCGCTTTCCGGCATGGCCGAGTGGTGCGAGGTGCGCTGCGAGATGACCGAGGCGCGGCTCGCCCGCGAGCTGCCCGATGGGGTGAGGACGGTGCTCGTCGGCCACTATCCGTTGCGCGAGGACCTGGTCCGCATTCCGCGCATCCCGCGTTTCACTCCGTGGTGCGGCACGCGGCGCACCGCCGATTGGCATATCCGCTATCGCGCGGTTGCCGCGGTCAGCGGCCACCTGCATGTGCGCCGCACCGATTGGCGCGACGGCACCCGCTTCGAGGAGGTGTCGCTCGGCAACCCCGGGCAGTGGGACGCGGCAAA
The DNA here is from genome assembly GCA_036500965.1 of Allostellaceae bacterium. Classification (GTDB taxonomy): domain Bacteria; phylum Pseudomonadota; class Alphaproteobacteria; order ATCC43930; family CGMCC-115725; genus AP-15. Next base: position 97,808 of record DASYBC010000036.1, read on the forward strand.
AGGCGTCGGCGGCTATTTGCGTGAGATCCTGCGCGGATAGCCCGTCGGCTTTGCCGGCCTCAATAGGTCGAGATCTCGATCGAGTTCCGATCCGGGTCGTCGATATAGACCGATTGGATCGTGCCGATCGCCCCGGCGCGCGGCCCCTGCATCCGCACCGGGACGCCGCACTCTTCGAGATGGGCCTTAACCTCGCCGATCGGCGCCTCGGTCACAAAGCAGATATGCGCCGGCAGGCGCTTTTCGCCGCTCGTCGCCATGGCGCCGCCGGCGGCGTCGAGATGGATCTTCTGCTGGCCGAAATAGAGAGCGGCGCGGCCTTCTCCGATGGTCTCGCCGGTCATGCCGAGCACGCGCCGGTAGAATTCGACGCTGCGGTCGATATCGGCGACGGTCAGGTTCAGATGGTCAATGCGCTCGATCCTCATGGCGGGCCTCGTCGGTGAAGGAGATTGAGAGCATGCCACGGCGCTGCGCCCCGCACCAGCCCGACCCCGCCCCGGCTGCCGGCTCGATCGGCGGAAGCATCGCTCAGGGGCGGAACGGGTGGTCCATGATCGCCTGCTGCTCCGGGGTCAGCGCCTGATAGAGCGCCTGGACCGCCGGCTTGGCCTGGCGCAGCGCATCGAGCCGCGCCGCGAGGAACTGCTCCGCCCGATTCATGCGGTCGAGCACGGTCCTATCCTCGCCGGGCTTCAGCGACTGACAGAGCGCCCGCTCCTTGCGCTGATCGCCCTGCGCAATGCTCTGCACCTTGTCCCACAGCGGCTGCTGCTGGTCGCTCAGGCCGAGCTTGGCCTCGATATAGGCGCCGCGCGCGGCGCGCCAGGCGAGCCGGTCGATGCAGCGCTGCTGCGGGTCCCAGCGCATCATCCAGCGGCGCTGCATCATCATGTGCGCGCCCCGCATTCCCCAGCCGCCGCGTTGGTGCATCCATCCTCCGCCACCGCCCTGCTCCGCACCGGCCTGTTCGGGAGCCGCCTGCCCGGGAGCCGCTTGCGCGCTGCCGCCTTGACCCTGCTCGTTGGCCGGAGCGGTCTGGGTCTGCGTCTGCGGGTTTGCGGCATTCTCGGCCGGCTGGGCCAGGGCCGGCGTCGCAACCGCGGCAGTCACGGCGAGCACACCGGCGAGCAGCATCCTGTTCACGAAACGCCTCCGTCGAATCGCCAGCTCGATTGCCGAGCCGCATTCGATCAGGAAATACGTTCGCGCCGCCAAAACGATCCCCGCGGCGTGCGGCCGCTGGGCGCGTCGCGTCGCGTCGCCGGGCTCAGGCCTCGAGCCGCTGCAGATACTGCGCGACGAAATCGCAGCCGACCATTTCCTTGTAGGCGACGGTGAGTTTCTGGGTGACCGGGCCCGGCGTCTGGCCGGCCCCAAAGCGGCGGCCGTTCAGGCTGCGCACGCCGCAGATGCACAGGCTGGTCGAGGTCAAAAAGCACTCGTCGGCGGTGTAGGCGTCAAAAAGGTCGAGATCGGCCTCCGCGCACGGGATGCCGAGCCGGCCGGCGAGGTCGATCACCGCTTGGCGGCTGATTCCGGGCAGCACAAAGCGTTCCCTGGGCGTCGCGAGGGCGCCGTCGCGGACTAGAAAGATGTTGCTGCCCTGGCCCTCGGCAAGATTGCCGTTGACGTCGAGCAACACCGCCCAGGCGTCGGGGTTCTGCGCCTTCACCTCGCGGTCGGCGAGGACGAGGTTCAAGTACTGGTGCATCTTGGCCCGCGGCGACAGCGAATCGGGCGGGGTGCGGCGCAATGACGGGGTGATCACGTCGATGCCGTCGCGGAAATGCCGGGCGCGCTCATGTAATGGCAATGGCACGCATTCGACGATCACGTTCGGCCCGTAATGATCCCAATTGTCGCCCGCCACCGGATGGATGCCGCGGCTGACCCGCTGGGCCAGCCAGTAATCCTCGCCCGGGGCCAAGAGATGCCGGTTGCGAGCGAGCACATCGGCGCTGATCGCCACCATCTCGGCCGGCGCCACTCCTGGGTCGAGATCGAGGTATTTGAGCGAGCGGTAGAGCCGGGCCACATGCTCGTCGAGGCGAAAGGCATTGCCGTTAAAGCTGCGGGTCATGTCGAAAACCGCGTCGCCACGCAGAAACCCTTGGTCGCGGAATGGGATCAGAACCTCGCTCTCGCGCACGATCCTGCCGTTGAACCAGGCCACCCGCTCGTTTGCCAGCGCCATCCTGCGACCCTCCTCCCGCCATCTCGCCGCAGTCTCACCAAGGAGCTATAAAAAGACAACGTGCGGAACTCGACTACAGCGGGGAAATTGGCACACCGAGCGCCTGCGCCGCAGCCAGCAGGCGGTCGTCATAGCTGGCTAACTCCACCACATCACCCCGTCGCCGCAGAAAGTCCAGTGTCGCAAGATGCAGCGAATCCAGGGTCCGGACAGAGATCGGCAGCGGCTCCAGAGCTTTCGCCAGCACCGACCTGGTCATCTCGACCATGCCAATTCGCAGCAACAGCGCTTGCGCCTTATTCCCGATCGAGCTGGTGAGGCCGTAGGCATGCACCCGGTTCCAGACTTCGTATTCGAGCAGCTGACTAGACACCAAGCGCTCTTGCCATAACCGCTCTGGAGCCGAACGCGGTTCAAGCAGCAATCGGGCGAGTGCAACCGAGCTGTCGATATAGATCACCGATCTTCCCGGTCGCGCGCCAGATCGGCCATCAGCTGCTCGAGGGTGAGACCTGGCACCGGTTTGCTCGGCGGCAGCGAGCCGTCGCGGATGCGCGCTGGCCTGAGCCAACCCTCACGCACGCCTTGCTCCTCGAATGGGGTGAGGCCTGTCCGGGTTTGCGCCGACACGATCTCCGCGACAGCGCGGCCGCGGTCGGTGATGACAATCGTTTCGCCCGCCGCCGCGAGGCGCACATATTCACTGAGCTTGTTCTTCAGCGTTTTCAGTCCGACCTGGTGCATGCCCGACATGTAGCCTCCTGTGGCTCCTTGATCAAGCGGCGCACCTGCTCAGCTGCGCAACGTCCCGCCCGTGGCCTTTTCGATTTGAGCGACGAGGCGCTTCGAAAAGCCCTCGATCTCGGCATCGGTCAGAGTGCGGTCTTGCGGCTGCAAGACGATGGTGATGGCGAGCGATTTTTTGCCCGGCGGCAGCCCGGCGCCTTCGTAGAGATCGAACAGGCGGATCTCGGCAACGAGCTTGCGATCGACGCCGCGGGCGGCCCGCAACAGGGTCTCGGCCGGCAATTCGCGGTCGACGACAAAGGCGAAATCGCGCTCGATCGGCTGCAATGCCGATAGCTGCAACGGCGGCCTGGCGCGCGCGGCGCGCGGCTCGGGCACTGCATCGAGAAACACCTCGAAGGCGGCGAGCGGCGGGCGCAGATCGAGCGCCTCGATCAGCGCCGGGTGGAGCTCGCCAAAAACGCCCAAGAGCTTGGGTCCGAGCCGCAGGGTGCCGGCGCGGCCGGGGTGAAACCAAGGAGGCGGATCGGCCCCGGCCTGCGCATTCTCGGCCGGCGCGCCCATTGCCGCGAGCGCCGCCAGCGCATCGGCCTTGACCCGGAAGAGATCGACCTCGAGCGGCTTCTCGCGCCAGTGCCGGGCGCCGCTCCGCCCGGCGCGCAGCCCGGCGGCGACCAGCATTTGGCCCGCCGGCGCGTCGTCGCGATAGGCCGGGCCGAGCTCGAACAGCGCCGCATCGGGAAAGCCGCGGTCGGCGTTGCGCCGCGCGGCGGCGGCGAGGCCCGGCAGCAACGAAGGCCGCATCGCGTCGAGATCGGCGCTGATCGGGTTGACCACCTGCAATTCGGGCTTGCCGCCGCCGAACAGCGCGGCCTCGCGCTTCGCGATGAACGAAAATCCCACAGTCTCGACCAGACCGCGCGCCGCCAGCGTCCGGCGGACCAGCTCCGCGCGCCGCCGGGCCGGGATCAGCGCCGGACGCGGCAATGGTGCGGTGCGCGGCAATGGGACCGCCGGGATCAGGTCATACCCCTTGATCCGCAACACCTCCTCGACGAGATCGGCCTCGCCTTCGATGTCGCCGCGCCAGGAGGGCGGAGCGACCGACAGATCGCCGCCGGCTCCCGGCTCGACCGCACAGCCAAGCGCCCGCAGGATCGCGGCACTCTCCTCGGGCGCAACGTCGAGGCCGCCAAGGCTCGCCGGTCGGCCGGCGCGCAGCGCATAGCTCCGCCGCCATTCCGGCGCTGCGCCGGCGGCCACGATCTCCGACGCCTCGCCGCCGCACACATCGAGCATCAGCCGGGTGGCGATTTCGAGCCCGTCGCCGACAAAGGCCGGGTCGAGCCCGCGCTCGAAGCGATGGCGCGCGTCGCTGGCGATGCCGAGCTTGCGGCCGGTGGCGGCGGTGCGCACCGGATCGAACAAGGCCGCCTCGACGAACACCTCGGTCGTGGCCTCGGTGCAGCCGGTCGCCTCGCCGCCGATGACACCGCCGAGGCTCTGCACGCCCCTGCGATCGGCGATCACCGTCACCTCGGGGTCGAGCGCATAGTCCTGGCCGTTCAGCGCGAGCAGGGTTTCACCCTCGCGCGCCAAACGCACGACGAGATCGCCGTCGAGCCGGCCGGCATCGAACACGTGCAACGGCCGGTTCAAGTCAAACGTCAGGAAATTGGTCAAATCGACCAGCGCCGAGATCGGCCGCAGCCCGATCGCTTCGAGCCGGCGGCGCAGCCACTCCGGGCTCGACCCATTGCGCAGGCCGCGCAGATGGCGGCCGAGAAACAGCGGACAGGCCGACTGGTCCTCGATATGGATACCGATCGGCGAGCGGAAACAGCCCGGAACCGGGCTTGCGTCGAGCGGCTTCAGCCGGCCGACCCCGGCGACGGCGAGATCGCGGGCGATGCCGTGGACGCCGAGGCAGTCGGCCCGGTTCGGCGTGACCTTGATGTCGATAACCGCGTCGGAGAGCCCGATCAGTTCGGCATATTTCGCCCCGACCGGTGCGTCCGGCGGCACTTCGATGATGCCGTCGCGGTCTTCGCCCAGGCCGAGCTCGTAGGCCGAGCACAGCATGCCCTGCGAGGCGACGCCGCGGATCGTGCTCTCCTTCAGCATCGCCCCGGTGCGCGGGATCACCGTCCCGGCCGGGGCGAAAACACCCTTCATGCCGGCCCGCGCATTAGGCGCGCCGCACACCACCTGCACCCGCTCCTTGCCGGTATCGACGATGCAGACCTTGAGCCGGTCCGCATTCGGGTGGCGCTCGGCCGAGACGACGGCGGCAATCGTAAAAGGTTCAAGCAGGGCGGCTCGGTTTTCGACCGCCTCGACATCGTGGCCGAGCATGATCAGCCGCTCGACGATCGCCTCGAGCGGCGCCTCGGTATCGAGATGGGTTTTGAGCCAGCCGAGGGTTGTTTTCATGCCGTCGCACCGGCATCGAGCGGTCCGCGCACCATCGATGGAATGTCGAGCGGCAAAAACCCGTAATGGCGCAGCCAGCGCAGATCGGAATCGTAAAACGCGCGCAGATCGGGGATGCCGTATTTCAGCATCGCCACCCGCTCGATGCCCATGCCGAACGCAAAGCCCTGGTATTGCGCCGGGTCGATGCCGCAATTCCGCAACACGTTCGGGTGGACCATTCCGCTGCCGAGGATTTCGAGCCAATCGCCGCCGGCCCCGATCTCGAGGCGGCCGCCCTGGCGCGAGCAGCCGATATCAACCTCGGCCGAAGGCTCGGTGAACGGGAAATAGCTCGGCCGGAAGCGGACCGGCAGATCGCCGAGCCCGAAAAAGGCGCGGCAGAACTCGATCAAGCAGCCTTTGAGATGGCCCATATGGGTCGCACGGTCGATGACCAGACCCTCGACCTGATGAAACATCGGCGAATGCGTTGCGTCATGGTCGCAGCGGAAGGTGCGCCCGGGCACAATGATGCGGATCGGCGGCTGTTGTGCCAGCATCGTGCGGATCTGCACCGGCGAAGTGTGGGTGCGCAGCACCAGCCGGGTGCCGTCGGCGCGCTGCGGCAGGTAAAAGGTGTCGTGCTCCTGCCGCGCCGGGTGCTCGGGCGGGATGTTGAGTGCGGTGAAGTTATAGAAATCCTCCTCGATGTGCGGGCCTTCGGCGACGACAAAGCCCATTTCGCCAAAGATCGCGACAATCTCGTCGATGGTCTGGCTGATCGGGTGGATCCGCCCCTCCCGGGCAAACGGCACGGGCAGGGTCACGTCGGCCCGCTCGGCGAGGAGGCGCTGCTCGAGGGCGGCGCGGCCGAGCTCGGCTAGGCGGGCATTGAGAGCGGAGGCGAGCGCGTCCTTCCAGCTGTTTAGCTTTGTACCGGCCCGGCGTTGTGCATCGGGGTCGAAGTCGCCAAGCGCCTTTATGAGCGGGCTCAGCTCCCTCATAAGTTGGGTCAATTCCCCCCGTCTGCCGAGCCATTTGATACGGAGAGCTTCGATGTCCTCCAGAGAGGCGATCTCGTGAACCCCGCGTATCTGCTCGTCCAATCGGTGCTGCCAATTCTCAAGGGTCTGATCGAGTTCGCTATCGCTCATCGCGTGACATTCCAGAGAAAAAAAGGGGCCGATCTACGGCCCCTGAGAAGTGGTTATCGTCATGCGGGGCCTAGCTTTCGCGGCCACCCCTAAATCGCTCGTTCGTGTCATGCCGGCGAAGGCCGGTACCCACGATTGCCATGGGTCCCGACCTTCGTCGGGATGACCCGTGGTATAGCAGGGGTACGCCCTTCACGTTCCGCCGGCTTAAGCGGCGCGCGCCGCCGCGGGCTCCAAGCTCGGCAGCGCGGACCGCGCGGTGGTGACGATCGCGGCGAATGCTTCGGGCTCGCGGATGGCGATGTCGGACAAGACCTTGCGGTCGAGATCGAGCCCGGCGAGCTTGATCCCATGCATGAACTGCGAATAAGTCAGCCCGTGCTCGCGCGCCCCGGCGTTGATCCGCTGGATCCACAGCGCGCGAAAATCGCGCTTGCGGTTGCGCCGGTCGCGATAGGCATATTGCAGGGCCTTCTCGACCTTTTCGATGGCGATGCGATAGGCGGTCGAGCCGCGGCCGCGATAGCCCTTGGCGAGACCGAGAACTTTTTTGTGGCGGGCATGAGCCGTCACCCCGCGTTTGACGCGTGCCATCGCTCAGCCCCGCAGATAGGGCATATAGGTCAGCACCAGCGTGCTGTCGCCCTTTTCCATCGTCGTCGTGCCGCGCCGCTTGCGCTTGCCCTGCTTGGGCTTGCTGATCAGCCGATGGCGCTTGTAGGCGTAATTATGCTTGATCTTTCCGGCGCCGGTGCGGCCGAACCGCTTCTTGGCGCCGCTCTTGGTCTTCAGCTTTGGCATTTGATAATCCTGCTCGAACGGCGGCTTATAGCCATGCGCCTCAGCGAAAGCAAGTCGTGCCGACCCGGTCTCGCCCAGCACCAGCGGCGGCTGGCGGCCCAGCGGGGCGCGCCGGCATGTTGCGTTGGCGCTTTTGTTCAGGCGACCCAGCTGCGCAGCGGGCCAAAATCGAAATGGGTAAAGGCCTTGCCGGGATACATTCCGGTCCCGCCATAGATAATGGATTTGAGGTCGCGGGCGACCGATTGGTTGTCGATATCCGGAATGTGGATGTCGAGCGCCATCGCCCTTGTATGCTGTGAATTCAATGCGGCGCCCTCGATATGCGCATTGGTCTGCGGCGACCGATACCCGCTCAGCACGTTGATCAGGTTCTTGTCGTATTTCCAGTGCAGCACGAACACCAGATCCATCAGCCAGGGATGGATCCATTTCCATTCAGCGAGGCGGTAATCGCGGCAGGTCCACGAAAACCGCTTGACCGCGGCCATGCTGTAGGCGCCATCCCAAAAATACCGGTCGTTGAAGCGTTCTCCGGTCGGGGTAAAGACGATATTGACCCAGCGATGCGCCGGAAACGCCTGCTGCGCCCAGGCAGGCGGCGCTAGAGCGGCTAGCGCTGCCCCAGCGGCAGATCCGGTAAACAGCTGACGACGATCGATCAACGGTAGCACGGCTGTTGTCCCTACCCCAACCCGCACTGACACCCCGATATCTGGTTTCTCCGGCGGCGGGCGCCGCAGCGGCGTTCGAGCAGGATTGCTGCTTCAGTTTCACGAAACGTTTACGCGCGGGTCGCGCCGGCGGTTGCCATCAGCGGGGGCTGGTCTTGACCAGCAGCAGGGCGACGCGGTTCGGGGTGTCGGCGCCGGCATTGGCCCGATCGAGCGCGGATTTGAGGGCGCGCAGGTAATCGGCGGCCGGCTCGACCCGCGGGCGGCTACCCAAATCTAACGGGGCCGCGGTCGCGACCGCCGTGATCAGCTCGGTGCCGAACGGCGCTCCGCCGGCCTGCCAATCCTCGCCATTCGCCGGATTTCCGAACAGGCGCGTCGTCTCGGCGGCGACCAGCGGCGGCGGCTCGCCGCTGCCCGGCGTCAAATGCAGCACCCGGCCGTCGAGCGCAAAATAGTCGATCCGCAGATTGACCGGATAGGCCGGCGCGCGCACCTCGATCTCGATCGGGTTGCCCTCCCGCAGCTGCGCGCCGCCATTGTAGAGGCGGAGCCCGAGGCCACCCTCGGCGGCCAGGCCGGCGAGGCGCATGACGTTGAATTCGGCCAGCGAACGGCAGAGCGGCGGCGGCACGACGTCGACCGACAGCTGTGCTTCGCCAGCCGGGAAGAACCGCCCCGCGAGCAGCACCAGCTGGGTTCGCTCGGCGCGGTTCGCGACAGTCCCGGAGATGACCGCGCCGCCTTGCGCCGAGGCGCTGCCGCGCAGCGCGGCGCAATCGATCCGCGCCAGGGCCTGGTTGAGCCCGTCGAGCGCGGACCCGGGCGGCGCCGGCGGCGGCGAGACCGCCGGCTTCAAGGGAGTCGGCGACGCTCGCAGCGGCGGTCCCTGCGCGCCGGCCAGCGCCGGAAATTGTTCGGTGCACGGCAGCGTCGGAAAGGGCCAGCCCGGGCAGCCGATTTTTCCGGGTTTACCGACCGGCGCGGAGGGTGGCGAGGCGGCAATCGCGACCGCCCCGCGCGCCTCCTTTTCGGCGCCATTCGCAGCTTCGGCGGCCCGCGCGTCGCGCCAGGCGGCAGCCAGCCTTTCCCCATCCGCCTGCTGAGCCGGGCTCGTCACCTGGAGCAGCAGCTTTTTGAAGTCAGCCGCCAGCGTGCCCCACACCCCCTGACTTTGCGCCGCAAGGCTCGCCCATTTATAGGCTTCGACAAGATTGCTGGCGAAGTGGTCGCCGCCGGCCGCATAAATCAGCGCCAGCCGGTACTCCGCTTCGGTATTCCCCTGCCCCGCTGCCTTTCGGTACCAATAGGCGGCCCGCGTGTAATCCTGCTCCAGGTCGCCGGCGCCAAATTCGTAAAGGTTGCCGAGGCCGAATTCCGCGTCGGGGTCGCCATGATCGGCGCCGTCCTGCCATTCCGTCATCGCCCGATCGTATTCGCCCTTGTCGTAGGCCCGACGACCGGCCGCGGCATCGGCATCGGCCGGTGAGGAGATCGCAATGATCGGCAACAGCGTGGCGAAGCCGCAGCCGATCAGCCAACGGAACCGCCGCGCGCGACGAAAGCGATTCATAATCCCACCATGCGATCGGGACGTCTAATAGCAGACCGGCTGAGAGATGTGATCGTTCGCGGCCGGCGCCCGCGTCGCGAATCGACGGTCCCGCCCCTTTTTTGATTCGGGGAAACGAGCCCGCTGGGTTGACCAAAATTTCCGGCGGGGCGGACTTTTGGTTGAAAAAGGGTCGAGGCTGATCGATCATCAATCCAAGTAGGCAACGTCATTCCAGCAGGGCCGGCCATGGATTGGCACAACGGTTCGCAGCTGCGAGGGATCCTGATCGGCGGACGCAGCGAGTCCTCTGACCGATGACTCGCGGGCGGGTCACGCCGGTGACGGCAATCGGCAAAACCGGACGGACATGCGGGCCGTTGCGCCGCGCCGCATTCTCGCTCGCCCTGCTGCTCGCCGCGCCCGGCTTGGCTGCCCCGGCTTTCGCCCAGGCGGTGGACCTGGCCCCGTTGATTTCGCCGCCATTGCCGGGGGTGGTGCCGGCGCCGCAGCCCAAGATCGTGCCGCGCCCGCCAGCGCCGGCGCCGACAGCGGCGGCCCCGATCGCGCCGGGGCCGGCGCTGCACATCGATGCGGTGCGGGTCGAGGGCGTCAGCGTCTACCGCCCGGCCGCGCTCGCTCCGCTCTACGCCGGTGTCGTCGGCGCGACCGTGCCAAAGGCGCGGCTCGACGCCGTGGTGCAGAACCTCCAGATCAAATACCGCACCGACGGCTACATTCTGAGCGTCGTCCGCGGTGAGGTGCAGCGCGTGAATGGGCGCACCGTGCTCGTCCTGCGTGCGGTCGAGGGCTATATCAGCGAGGTCAAGCTCGATGGCGACATCGGCCCGGCAGGGTCCCTGGCTTACAGATACCTCGAGCACCTGACCTGGCTCCGGCCGCTCAACAACGCCGATCTCGAACGCTACCTGCTGCTGGTGCAGGACATTCCCGGGGTTTCGGTGCGCGCGGTTCTGCGCCATGTCTCGCCTCTGCCCGGCGCTGTGCAGCTCGTCGCCGAGCTGTCGCGCAAGCCGATCAGCGCTTATTTCCAATACGACAACCTCGGCTCACAGGTCGCCGGGCCGAACGAGATGCTGGCGAGCGGCGCCACGAATTCGTTCACCAGCTTTGGCGAGCAGCTGCAAGGGCTGTTCTACGACACGTTCAGCCGCGAGCAGATTTTCGGTCAGGTCAACGCTTCCGCCTTGCTCGGCGGCGAAGGGCTGAAGCTGTGGGGCTATGCCGGCAGAGGCAATTCGCTGCCGGGTGGGGCGCTGGCACAGGCCGATTTCAATGGCGACTACACGGTCGGCGGCCTAGGCCTGTCGTACCCAGCCGTCCGCAGCCGGCGGCTCAATCTCGCGGTCGACGGCTCTTTCGACACCTATGATTCGACGATCGACGTCACCTCTAATGCCGCGGCCGCCGAGCTCAACGAGAGCCATCTGCGGATCTTGCGCGCCGGCGAGACCTTCGATTTTCAAGATTCGGCGGTCGCCGACCTGGCGGCAGCAAACTTGGTGATCCTCAGGGTGAGCCAGGGGCTGCCCGGTCTCGGCGCCAGCAGCAACAATGCCGCGTTCCCGGCCCGTCCCGGCAACCGCATCGACTTCACCAAGGTCGCCGGCGAGCTTACCCGGGTGCAGAACCTGGCGACCTTCGGCCCGGTCGGGACCGCGCTCAAGCTGTCGCTCGCCGGCCAGTACACCGGCGACATCCTGCCGCCCAGCGAGACATTCTTCTTTGGCGGCGTGCGCTGGGGGCGCGGCTTCTATTACGGCCAGATCACCGGCGACCGGGCTTTGGCGACCACGGTCGAGCTGCAGGCCAATACCGGCTTCACCAACGTCCCGATCATCGCGCCAGGCCGTCGCCTCGATGTTCAGTTCTACGGGTTTTACGATTTCGGCCGCGCCTACAACCTGGCCCCCGGCGAATTCGACCAGACCCTCGATTCGATCGGCCTCGGGGCGCGCAGCGACGTGACGCCGTGGCTGTTTGTCGAGCTCGCCGGGGTGCATCGCCTGACGACGCAGCCGAACGGCGCGAATGTGAGCAGGCTCGCCGACTATATGCTATTTTCGCGCGTCGCGATCCACAACTGACCCGCGGGCGACCGGAGCGTGGGCGCCTGCCCGAGTGAAGGGATGACGACAGAAACAAAGCCGATTGGCGCCGCTCGGGCTCGGGGTCGCGCGGGGGCGAACCGCGGCATCTCTCCGGCCGGGCTCGGGCGCGGAGGATGGCGGGGTCGGCGCCTCGCCACGGCGGTGCTCGGCGTCGGCGCCGCGTCCGCCGCTTCGTGGTCGGCATCGGCCGTCCCGGCGGCGGCCAATCCGCGCGGCGGCCAAGTGGTCGCCGGCTCGGCCAGCATTGTCCAGACAAGCCCGGCGCGGCTGGACATCCTCCAGTCGTCAGACCGCGCGGCGATCGACTGGCGGAGCTTCAATATCGCGCCCTCCGAACAGACCAATTTCCGGCAGCCGGCGGCGAGCTCGGTGGCGCTCAACCGGGTGCAGGCGGGCGATCCGTCGGTCATTGCCGGGAGGCTCACCGCCAACGGCTCGATCGTCTTGATCAACCCGAGCGGCATCACCTTCAGCAAGGGCGCCCAGGTCAACGTCAACAGCATCGTCGCCACGCCGACCGGCATCAGCAACGCGAATTTCATGGCCGGACGGATGCGGTTCGACCAGCCGTCGGCCGATCCGCGCGCCACCGTTATCAACAACGGCACGATCACCGTGGCGCAGCGCGGGCTGGCGGCGCTGGTGGCCCCGGGGGTGGCGAATTCCGGGGTGGTTCAGGCGAAGCTCGGCCGGGTGGTGCTCGCCGGGGCCAAGACCTACACCGTCGATTTCTACGGCGACGGCCTGATCTCGTTCGATGTCGGGCCAAAGGTAACGGCGGCGCCGCTCGGCGCTGATGGTCAGCCGGTCAAGAGCCTGGTCTCCAACAGCGGGCGGGTCGATGCCTCTGGCGGCACCGTGCTGCTGACCGCCGATGCGGTCGGCGGGATCGTCGGCAACGTCGTCGACGTTCCGGGGCAAATCACCGCCCGAACCAACGGCACAAGCCGCGGCTTGGTGACCATCGATGCCGGGGTGGACGGCGCCGCCACCCTGTCCGGCACGATCGACGTGTCCGGATTGAAGCCCGGCCAGGCCGGCGGCTCGGCCAGGGTGACCGGCGGCTCCGTCACTCTGGCGGCCACCGCACGGATCGACGCGCGCGGCAGCCTGGCCGGCGGCACGGTGTGGATCGGCGGTGGGCCGCATGGCCGGGCTGCTGCTATCCGCAACGCCGCAACGACCGCGGTCGCCAAGGGCGCCATCATCGACGCCAGCGCCACCGGCCGGGGCAATGGCGGCCAGGTCGCGGTGTGGTCGGACCGGGCGACGCGATTTGCCGGCACGATCCGGGCCCGCGGCGGCCAGCCCGGTGGCGCGGGCGGCTGGGTCGAGACCTCGGGCAAAGCGACGCTTTCGGTGCTGCCCTCGGCCGAAGTCGATGCCGGGGCGCCAAACGGCACGCCGGGCACCTGGCTGCTCGACCCGGCCAACCTGACCGTCACCGCAGCCAACAGCAACATCACGCCGCCCGGCGGCTCGGGCGCCATGGTAACCCCGACGGCCAACAACGCCACGGTCAGCGCCGCAGTGGTCGCCGCGACGTTGAAGGGCGGGACCAGCGTCGATTTGACGACTGTCGGTGCGCCCGGGACGCAGAATGGCGACATCACCATCGCCGCCGATGGGGCGCTCAGCTGGGCGACGACCGCGGGGCTCACGCTCGACGCCGCCGGCAACATCTCGATCCTGGCGCCGATCACCGCCGCTTCGGCCTTTATCGGCTTGACCGCGGGCGGCGGCATCTCGCAATCGGCTACCGGCACGATTTCGGCGAGCGTTCTCGACATCACCTCGGTCGGCGCGGTGTCGCTGCCCTCGGCGAACGCGGTCGGCACCCTGGCCTTTACGGTCAGCGGGGCCGGCAACGATTTTCTTTATCGCAACGACAAGCACGCGCTGGTGCTCGGGTTTGACGACGGCACCTCGGACGGCACCGACGGCGGCAATTTGAGCGTCGTCACCACCGGCACCAGCACATCGGGTTTCGATCTGACCATACCCGCTGACGAGACCGTCTTTTCCACCGGCGGGAATATGACCTTTATGGCCGGCGGTCTCGGCGGCACTTTTAAAAACAGCGGCGCCGTCGTCAGCACCGCTGCCTCACCAGCTAAAGCCGGGAACATCGTGGCCCTGGCCGATGCGATGTCGCTCGCCGCCGGCACGCTCGACGCCACGACGGCGGGCGCATCGGGGTCGGTCGTGCTGGGGCCTGCCACCGCAGCCGATTCGGTGGCGCTCGGCGCGGCGGGGTCCGCGGGGGTGCTGGGTCTGCTGCCGGCCGATCTCGCCTCGATCACCGCCGGCGGCTTGCAGGTCGGCTATCGCGGCATCACGGGCGCGCCGCTGCTGACCGGCAATATCAGCATCCCGACACCTCTCGTCATCGACACGGCCAAGATCGCGAGCCTGCTGCTGGCGACTGGCGGCGAGGTCGCCGAGGCGCCCAGAGCGACGATCACCGCGACCACGGGCGGGCCGCTGGCGCTCGGGATTATTGCCGGCGGCCCGGTCGCGCTGGACCAAGCCAATGCCGTCGGGACCGTGGCCGGCTTTGTCGACGGCTCTGCGACCGACAGCTTCCTGTTCCGCGATGACAGCGCAGCATTGACCATCGGCGCCGTGCCGCGAATGACGATCGGAGTGGCGTTCGACCCGACGACCGGGGTTCCGTCGTCGGCGACCATGACCGGCGCTGCGACAAACCCGCTTGCCGGGGTGACGACGGCGGGCGGCAACATCCTCTTGGAGACGACGACGGCGGGCAGCCTGGCGTTGGCCGATCCGGTCGATGCCGGCACCGGCGCCGTCGGCCTGGCCTCGGCTGGGACCGTGACCCAGGACCCGGCGCCGATCATCGCGTCGTCACTCGGAATCCTGTCGGCCGACCGGGTGTCGCTCGGCGCCTTTGGCGGCGTCTCGGATTTGAACAAGGTCGGGGTCCTGGCGGGCGAGGTGCTGAACCCCGGCCAAAGCTTTGTCTTCCGCAACGATGCGGCGAGCCTGACGATCGGCACCGCCGACATCACCGATCGGTTCGGCACGCGGCTGCGCAACCCGCTGACCGGCGCGTTGCTGACCGGCGCTCTCTCGGGCGTGGTGACCGACGACGCCAATATCGGGCTGCGGGTGACGACCTCCGGCGACCTGACCCTGGCGGCGAGTGTTGCTGCGGGCGCTGCCGGCATCGGCCTCGAATCAGCCGGCGCGGTGAGCCAGACCGCGGGAGCGGTGAGCGGCAGCACGCTCGAAGTGTCGGCGGTGGGCGCGGTGTCGCTCCCTGACGCCAATGCGGTTCCGGTGCTGGCCGGGCAGGCGACGGGCGCCGGCAGCAGCTTTCTGTTCCGCGACGACGGCCTCGGCCTGACCATCGGCACAACCCCGACCCTGGTGGAGACCGGGACCGGTACCCCGCCGAGCGCCCAGATGCTAAGTGTTTCCGGCCTTGCCGGGGTGACAGCGGCGGGTGGCAACATCCTCTTGGAGACGACGACGAGCGGCAGCCTGGCATTGGCTGATCCGGTCGATGCCGGCGCCGGCGCCGTCGGGCTGGCCTCGGCTGGAACCGTGACCCAGGATCCGGCGCCGATCATCGCGTCGTCACTCGGAATCCTGTCGGCCGACCGGGTGTCGCTCGGCGCCTTTGGCGGCGCCGCGGATTTGAACAAGGTCGGCGTCTTGGCGGGCGAGGTGCTGAACCCCGGCCAAAGCTTTGTGTTCCGAAATGACGCGGCGAGCCTGACGATCGGCACCGCCGACATCACCGATCGGTTCGGCACGCGGCTGCGCAACCCGCTGACCGGCGCGTTGCTGACCGGCGCTCTCTCGGGCGTGGCGACCAACAACGCCAATATCGGGCTGCGGGTGACGACCTCCGGCGACCTGACCCTGGCGGCGAGTGTTGCTGCGGGAACTGCCGGCATCGGCCTCGAATCAGCCGGCGCGGTGAGCCAGACCGTGGGAGCGGTGAGCGGCGGCACGCTCGAAGTGTCGGCGGTGGGCGCGGTGTCGCTCCCTGACGCCAATGCGGTTCCGGTGCTGGCCGGGCAGGCGACGGGCGCCGGCAGCAGCTTTCTGTTCCGCGACGACAGCCTCGCGCTGACCGTCGGCACCGCGCCGACCTTGGTCGAGACCGGCACCGGCACCCCGCCGAGCGCCCAGATGCTGAGCGTCGCTGCCCTCTCGGGGGTAACGACGGCGGGCGGCAACATCGCGCTCCAGACCACCACCGCCGGCGATTTGACCCTGAGCCAGGATGTCGATGCGAATGGCGGCATCGCCGCACTGATCTCCGCCGGCAGCGCGTTCGAAACCGGGGGCGCGATCGTCGCGGCGTCCGGCTTGATCGTCGATGCGGCCGGCGATGTCGCGTTCGGCATTGCCGAAACCGGCGGCACCGCCACTCTCGGCAGCGTCAACGATGTCGGGACCTTGGCGGGCAGCGCCGGCGGCGTGTTCGGCTTTTTGAACGGGCCGGCGCTGACCATCGGCACTGTGCCCGCGGGTGCAGACGTGGCCGGGCAGTCGGGCATCGCCGCCTCGGCCGCTTCAGGCGGCGACATCCTGGTGCAGACCACCGATCCGGCTGCGCCGCTCAGCCTTGCCGGCAATCTGACCGCCGGCGGCCGCACCATACTCGACACCGCCGGCGCGTTTGCGCAGACCGGGACGGTCAGCGTGACCGATCCGGTCTTCGCGGTCGATACGACCGGCAGCGGCGTCCCGAGGCTCCTCGCCATCGTGACCGCTCCGATTGCCGGGGCCGGTGCGGTCGCCGGCTTGCCGCCGGCCGGGATCACCAGCAACCCGCTGCGCTTCGGCGGGCTGTCGGCGGCACATTCGACTGTGCTGCTATTCGCCGACCGCGGCATGCTTGCCGGAACGATGGCGGTTGCCGGGCTCGGGCTCTCCGGGACCGGCAGCAGCGCCAGCCTGTTCGGCTCGATCGCCGGCAATAGCGGGCCGACCGCGGCGCTGCTCGGCGTCCGCGACCCCGGGCCGGAGCCGACCTACTTGTTCAACGACTGCATCATCGCCGGCACCTCCTGCTTCGTGCAGCCGACCGCCTTTCGGGTCGTCCCGCCGCAGCCCGCGCTCGAGATCAGCGCCCTGATCCCGCTGCCCGATCTCGCCGCGATACTCGACTTCATCACACCCGAGGCGGTGCAAATCCGCCAGGAACCGAACCCCGAAGCGCCGGTCATCAATATTTACGATGAGGAGCGCCTATGCGACGAGACCGGAACATCGTCCGAGGCAGCGAGAGAGCGGTGCCTGGAGCGCTTGGAGCGCTGAGCTCGACAGTCCTCGGCGCCATTGTCGCGATCGCGCTGTTCGGCTGCCAAGGCCCGCCGCCGAATGTCTACGCCTCGGGCGGGCCAGGATCGGCGGCGGCCGAGTCGATTCCGGTCGGCGACAATCAGGTCGGCGAGCCGTGCAGCTACCGGATCGTCGCCGCCAGCGAATTCGGGGTTGGCGCCGTTCGCGCCGCGGCGCTCTATTGCGGCAACTGGCATCAGCCGAGCGGCCGTATCTTTGAGCTCAGCGGCGCCGCCGATCGCGGCGCGGCGCAGACCGGGCCATGGCGGCGCTATCTCGGCCCGCGCTTTTCCTGTGGCGCACCGACCGAGACGCAGCTCCAAGGCAACGCACCGGCCCTGCTGATGCAATGCACGCGACGCTATGGCGGCTGGCCGCAGGTGGCGCTGACGACGACGATCGGCGGCCGGGTGTTCGCCGCCGACGCCGTCCCCTCGGCGCTGCCGGCGCTCGAGGCAGCGCTCGGCGCGCTCGGCGGGCAGCCGAACGCAGTCGCCGGGCGGCCGCCCTCCGAAGCTGCGCGGCTGATCGCGCGGCGCTCGACCGGGCGCCCGTTCGGCAGCGGCGACCTCGAGCGCTATTACGATTTGATGGGCGCCGGCGACGCCTACAACAACATCGACGATCCGGCCGATGCCGAGCAGTCGTTCCGCGAGGCGCTGGCGATCCAACAGCGCATCCTCGGATCCGACGATCCCGGGCTGGCGCTGACGATGATGAAGCTCGCCGCCCAGATCAGCCATCAGCGCGCCGCCCCCGAGGCTGACCGGCTGCTGGCCGACGCAGCGGACCTGACGGCGCGGGCCAATGATCCGCTGATCATAGCCCAGCTCGACTACTACCGAGCCGTGACCGCGGCCTATGAAGGGAAGCCGCGTGAAGCCGATGGCTGGGCGCAAACCGCCGAGGCCGCTTTCGCCCGCCTGCTGCCGCCCGGCATCGGCGAGCGCCCCCGCCCGGACCGCGGCGAAGAAGCGCTGCGCGCGAATGGCATCGACGTGCCGGTGCTGACCGGCGACGGCGCCCGCCCGCCGACCGAGGAGACCGCGATCCTGGGCCTGGCCGAGACGCTGCGGCTGCGCGCCGGACTGGCGGAAAAGGCCGGCGACAGAGAGGCTTCGACCGCGCTCGCATTGCGCGCCGACCGGCTGCTGACTGCGACCGGTCTCGCGATCACCAGCACCGGCGCCCGCTCGCTGCGCCTGGTGGCCAGCAACGAGGCCGGGGCGGCGGATTATTCGACGGCCGGCAGCTATGGCACCGATGCGGCGCAGGTGTTCGAGCGGGTAGTGCCTGGGGAACGCCCGCAGGCGCTGAACATGCTCCATCAGGGCGATTACCTGCTGCAGCGGGGGCGGGCCGACGCGGCCTTGGCCTTGTTCCGCAAAGCCGGAGAAATCCTGCGGCGGCCGGGTGTGGTCGGGGTGCCGCCGGAAGCGATCTGGCCATGGCTCGAAGCCCTGCGAATGACCGCCGAGCGGCAGCCGGCGAACCGCACCGCATTAGCCGCGGAGATGTTTGCGGCGGCGCAGCTCGGCATCGCCAGCCGGACCGCGCTCGACATTGCCCAGGCGACCGCGCGGCTCGCCGCCGCAGACCCAAAAGCCGAAGCGGCGGTGCGCGACTATCAGGATAAGGAGCGCGACTTCGACGTGCTGCAAGCCGAGCGCGACGTCGCGGTCGCCAACCAAGCGCGCAGCGAACGCATCGTCGAAATCGACAAGCGGATCGCGGCGGCGCAGCGGGGGCGCGACGACGCTGAAGCGGCGGTTCTCGCCGCGGCGCCGCGTTATGCCGAATGGTCGGAAAAGCCGGCCGCGTTGAGCGATGTGCGCGCCCGGATCGAGCCGGATGAGGCGATGATTTTCTTCTTTGTCTCGGGCCGGGGCAGCTACGGATTTGCGGTCGGGCGCGGCGGGATTCTCGCCTACTCGATCCCGTTGACCGGGGCCGATATCGGCACGGCGGTGACCGCGCTGCGGGACAGTGCCGTCGAACGCTCGGGCGGCCTGCCGAATTTCGACCTCGCCACCGCCTACCGCCTTTACGCGGCGCTGCTCGGCCCGGCCGAGCCGGATCTGGCCGGCATCTCGCAGCTGACGATCGCGGCCAATGGCGATCTGCTGCGCTTCCCGCTGGCGGCGCTGGTGACCCGGCCCGGCGTGACGGCGGCGAATGGCGACTATCGCAACGTCCCCTGGCTGGTGCGCCGGTTCGCGCTCTCCTACTTCCCGTCGCCGCGGGTGTTCGTCAATCTGCGCGGGCAGCAGGCGGTCGCCTCCGGATCGCGCCCGTTTATCGGCTTTGGCGATTTTGTTCCGCCGACCGCGGCGCAGCTTGCCCGCACCTTTCCGCCCGACCGCTGCCACGATGATTTCGAAGCGTTGCGCCGGCTCGAACGGCTGCCGGACACCCGCACCGAAGTCGTGACCATCGGCAGGCGGCTCGGCGCCGGCCCGGGCGACATGGTGCTCGGCGCGGGCTTCACCAAGGCGCGGCTGATGGGTGCCGACCTCGCCCGTTACCGGATCGTACTGCTCGCCACCCACGCGCTGTTGCCGAGCGATCTCAAGTGCCAGGCCGAGCCGTCGATCCTGGTGTCGGTCCCGCCGCGCTCGCCCAGCGCCGATCCCGGCTTTCTGCACACCAGCGACATCGACCGGCTGAGGCTCGATGCCGATCTGGTCGTGCTGTCGGCGTGCAGCACCGCCGGGCCGGACGCGCGCACCGGCGAGAGCCTGTCGGGTCTCGCCCGCGCCTTTTTCCGCGGCGGCGCGCACGGCCTCCTGGTGACCCATTGGACGATTGTCTCGGGTGCGGCGATCCCGCTGATGATCGGCACCTTTCCGGGTGGCGGCGGGGTCGGCACGGCACAGGCGCTGCGTCGGGCGCAGCTGCAGATGATCGACAGCGCCGGCACCGCCAACAAGCCGATCGAGCTGTCCTACCCGAATTATTGGGCGGCATTCGCGCTGATTGGCGACGGTGTTCGCGCGCGAACGCCGGGGGCGTGACGACGGGATGGAGGATCAGCGATGAAGAGGCTAATAGCGCTGAGCGCCGGCCTGCTGGGCTGCTTGGTGCTCGTCGCCGGCGCGTCGCGGCTGGCGGCGCAGACCGGGGCGCCGAGCGAGTCGGACATCGGCCGGGCATTGCGGCCGGCGCCGCAGGGCTTGGGCGAGCATCAAGGGCTGCCGACGCTCGGCACCGCGCCGCGGCCGCAGGAAAGCCCGAACGTGCACAGCACCTCGACCGGCGCTTCCTTGGCTCGCCCCTCGGTGCGGCCCCGGCGGCATCGGCCGGGCCCCGGTGCGGCGACCGCGTCGCAAGCGCCGAGCGGCACGCAGCCGGCGCCCAGCGTCACGTTCAATACGATCGAGTTCGCGTTCAACTCGGCGCAGCTGACCCCGGGCTCGACCGAAACCCTGCGCAATCTGGGTAACGCCTTGAACCACGAGCTCGCCGACCAGAAATCATTCCTGATCGAGGGGCACACCGATGCGTCGGGCGGCCTGCAATACAACATGGTTTTGTCGCGCCGGCGCGCCGACGCGGTTAAAGACTATCTTGTGCAGGACACCGGAGTGGCGCCAGCGCGGCTGCAGACGATCGGCAAGGGGCCGACCGAGCCGATCACGGGCAGAGACCCGTACGCACCCGAAAACCGCCGGGTCGTGGTCATTAATCTCGGCGGCTGACCACGGCTAAGCTGTCGCGGCGGCAAGCCCGCCCCCGGCCCAGCGCCTGCCGGGGCGGGCGAGCGGGAGAAAGCCGGGTCGCCGGTCCTTAATACACCCCCTTCAACGGAGTCGTATCGCGCTTGTCCACGGTGGCGCCGGCGGTGCCGGTATCGCCATGGGCCAACAGCTCGCTCGACAGGCTCTGCGAGCCGACGATCGCATTCTGGTCCGGTGCCTGCGGATTGAGGTTGGGCAGCCCGCCCGGCGAGGCGTGCAGGCGGAAATCGGCAGCCTCCTTGCCCGGCTGGCCGGGCCCGGCCTGGTCGATGACCTGCTCGGCTTGCTGCTCGGCGGTTTTTTCCTGCGGCCGCGGCGCTCCGGGCTCCGGCGGGCGCAAATTGAAGTCCGGCGGAACGGTCAGCGGCGCCCGCGATTCGACGGCGAACTCGTCGGGCATCGGCTGGTCCATGCCGATCATCTGCTTGACATCGGTGCAGCCGGAAAGCAGCGCCGCTCCCGCCAGACAGACAACGCAAAGCGGAGCAAGCCCTCGGTGCATGCCGCGAACCCCCCGATATTCGATCATGGCAGTGCTCCCTCCCGGTTGGTATTTACCGCGCTTCGCGATGCAGAAGCAAGCCGTCGAGCAGCATTGCCGCAATCCCGACACAGATTGCGCTGTCGGCAAAGTTGAACGCCGGCCAGTGCCATAGCGCTATATGAAAATCGAGAAAATCGACGACGGCGCCGAGGCGAATTCTGTCGACAACATTGCCGATCGCGCCGCCGACGATCAGGCCAATCGCGATCGACAGCAGCGGGCTTGACACCCGGCGCAGCCAATAAACGAGGCCAACGACCACCACCGCGGCAACGAGCGAAAACAGCAGCGCGTTGAACCCGACGTCGCTGCCCGCGCCCGCGTTGAACAGGCCAAAGCTGACCCCTCGATTGTAGACGAGGACAAGGTTGAAAAACGGCGTGATCCGCTCGCCGACGAACGCGTCGCCGGCGAAATGGCCGAGAACCGCCGCCTTGCTGAGCTGGTCGAGAATGACGACGGCAGCGGCCACGGCGAGCCCGCGGACCAGCATATCAGCCTGCGCCCGCTGCCTGCATGAAGGCACCGCTCGCCCCGACGACTTCAGCGCAGCGGCGGCAGAGATCGGGATATTGCGGCGATTCGCCGACCTCGGGCAGCACCCGCCAGCAGCGCTCGCAACGCTCGCCTGCCGCCGTCGTCACCACGGCGCCGATCTCGGCGAGCGCCGCATCGCCGAGCGTGAACGCACCCGCGGGCGGCGGACCCTCGCAAGCAGCAGCGGCCGAGGTGATGCACAATTCGGCGAGATCGACGCCCCGAATTTTCTCGATCAGCGCGGCCGGGACATGCAATTCGATCGCCGCCTGCAAGCTCGACCCGATACGCTTTGCCGCACGCTCGAGCTCGAGGGCGCCGGTAGCGACCCGGCGCACTTGGCGCAGCGCCTCCCATTTTTCGGCGAGCCGTCCGTCCAGCCAGCTCTGCGGCACCGGCGCGAACAATTCGAGGTGGACGCTCTTCCCGGACGCATCGCCATGGCGCACCAGCCAGGCTTCCTCCGCGGTGAAGCACAGGATCGGGGCGAGCCAGCGCACCAGGCAGTCAAAGGTCAGATCGAGCACGGTGCGCACCGCGCGCCGCCGAACGTCGCCGGGCGCATCGCAATAAAGCCGGTCCTTGCGGATGTCGAAATAAAATGCCGACAAATCGACTGCGCAAAAATTGTAGAGGCCGGTGAACATGGCGTGGAAATCGAACGCTTCGATCGAGCGCCGGACCAGCGCATCGAGCTCGGCCAGGCGGTGCAGGACCCAGCGCTCGAGCTCGGGCATCGCCCCAACGCCGACCGCTTCCTCCGCGGTAAAGCCGTCGAGCGCGCCCAAGAGATAGCGCAGAGTGTTGCGCAGGCGGCGATAGACGTCGCTCTGATGCTTGAGGATCTCTGGGCCGATGCGCAGATCCTCGGAATAGTCGGAGCCGACCACCCACAGGCGCAGGATGTCGGCGCCGCTCGCTCGCATCACCTCCTGCGGGGCGACGACGTTGCCGAGCGATTTCGACATCTTACGGCCCGTCTCGTCGAGCACGAAGCCGTGGGTCAACACCGCTTCGTAGGGCGCGCGGCCGCGGGTCCCGCAAGCTTCGAGCAGCGAGGACTGAAACCAGCCGCGATGCTGGTCCGAGCCTTCGAGGTAGAGCGAGGCCGGCCATTTGAGCTCGGGCCGCTGCTCGAGCACAAAGGCGTGGGTCGAGCCCGAATCGAACCACACCTCGACAATGTCGGTGACTTTCTCCCAGTCGGCAGGGTTGTGTGCGTTGCCGAGGAATTCAGACGCATCGGCGCTGAACCAGATATCGGAGCCGTGCCGCTCGACCGCGGCGGCGACGCGCTCGACCACCGCCGGGTCGCGCAAGGGCTCGCCGGTCTCGCGATGAGTGAAGACCGCGATCGGCACGCCCCAGGCGCGCTGCCGCGACACGCACCAGTCGGGTCGGTTCTCGACCATGGCTTCGATGCGGTTGCGGCCCTGCGGCGGGATCCAGCGGGTCTCGGCGATCGCCGCCAGCGCTTTGTCGCGCAGGCCGTTCGCCGCCATGCCGATGAACCATTGCGGCGTGTTGCGAAAGATCAGCGGCGCCTTCGACCGCCAGGAATGCGGATAGGAATGGACCAAGGTGCCGCGCGCCAATAAGCAGCCGGCCGCGTCGACCGCGGCGATAACCGCCTCGTTGGCGTCGCCGGGCCTGCCGTCGGGACGATAGACGGTGCGGCCGGCGAACAGCGGCACCCCCGGCAGATAGACCCCGTCCGGCCCGACCGTGTCGATCACCGGCAGCCCGTGCGCCTGGCCGAGCTCCCAATCGTCGGTGCCGGCATTTGGCGCGATGTGGACGAGGCCGGTGCCCTGATCGGCCTCGACAAAGCCGCCGGCCAAGAGCGGCACGTCGAACTCGTAGCCCTGGCCCGAAAGCGGATGGCGCGCGACGGTGCCGGCGAGGGCGGCGCCGGGAAACCGCTCGACCAGCGAATAGGCCTCGATGCCGGCGCTCGCTGCGACCTCGCCGGCCAAGGATGCGGCGACGAGCAGGGTCTCGCCCGGCCGCGCCCGGCTTCCGTCGGCCGCGCGGTTGACCCGCATCGCCGCGTAATCGAGCCCCGGTCGAAAGGCGATCGCGCGGTTGCCGGGCAAGGTCCAAGGCGTGGTCGTCCAGATCAGCGCCGCCGCCTCGACCAGCGCCGGCAGCCCGGTGCGTAAAATCGGAAAGCGCACCCAGACGGTCGTCGATGTGTGATCGTGGTATTCGACCTCGGCCTCGGCCAGCGCCGTCTGCTCGACCACCGACCACAGCACCGGCTTGGCGCCCCGGTAGAGCCCGCCATTCACGAGAAACTTGCCGAGCTCGCGCACGATCTGTGCCTCGGCCGAATAGGCCATCGTCGTATAGGGGTTAGCCCAGTCGCCGATGACGCCGAGCCGCTCGAACTCTTCCTTCTGCACCTCGATCCAGCGGGCCGCGAAGTCGCGGCATTCGCGGCGAAACTGCTCGGCCGGGACGCTGTCCTTCGACATCTTCTTCGCCCGGTACTGCTCCTCGATCATCCATTCGATCGGCAGCCCGTGGCAGTCCCAGCCCGGAACGTAGGGGGCATCCTTGCCCAGCATCTGCTGCGAGCGGTTGACCACGTCCTTCAGGATCTTATTGAGCGCATGGCCGATATGGAGGTGGCCGTTGGCATAGGGCGGCCCGTCGTGCAGCACGAATTTTTCGCGCCCCGCCGCCGCCTGGCGCAGCCGCCGGTAGAGGCCCATCCCCTGCCAGCGCGCCAGGATCGCCGGCTCGCGCCGGGGCAGATCGCCCCGCATCGGAAATTGCGTCTTCGGCAAAAAGACGGTTGGACGATAATCCGTCGGCATCGGGAAACCCTGGATAGGAGGCGAAAACAGCGAACGCGTCCCCGATCCTCACACGAGGATCGGGCCGCTAATTCGCGAGATCCAGGGGCGATGCAGCATCATGCGCCGACATATAACAGCCGCCCCGGCCAAATTCGAGGGGCTTGCGGCGCGGCTTTCTCCCTCCCCCGTGAGCGGCGAGAGGGAGGGGGTGAGCGGCCGTGCGCTTGGACTAGCGGTTGTTAGCCGGTGCCGGCGTCCAGCTGCCGCTGATGTTGCCCGTCGAGTCGCGGCGGATCTGCACCTGATTGTTGCCGGGCTTGGGCGCTATCGGCGCCGGGGCCATTGTCGCCGTTACCGGGGCGCCGGCGATTTGCGCCTCGGTCAGAGCCACGTGCACCGGGCCGCCTTTTGTCCCGACTTGCGGGTTGGCGGCATCCCATGCCACTGCGTGATCCTTGGCGCCGATGCTGATAAACCCGCCGATATCGACCTCCAGCGCCACCAGCCGCCCGGTCCCAAGGGTCAGCACCACATCGTGGACGTGACCCAGCGATGCGCCATGAGCGCCGACGACCTCCTTGCCGAGAAGATCGTTCTTCACATCAAAATAGGCCTTACCGTTCTTCCCCTGTTCGACGAGAGCACCGCCCGCGGCCACCGTTTGCCCGCTGAGCCGGGTCACGAAATGCGGCGTCGGCCGCGGCTCGAACCGCAGGCTGCTCCAGGCGATCGCACTTTGGCCGTGATCGAACGACTGGTTGCCGGCCGGCGCGACGATGGCCAGCGTTGCCGCGCCGCTGCGCCGGTCGACAATCAGGTCGGCAATCTTGGCGACGGTTGCGCCGTTGGCTTCCTCAACGGTGGCGCCGATGACCTTGCTCGCCTCGATCTGGTCGGCGGTCGGGCTGACCGCCGAGGTTTTCGGCGAACGGTTGGCAGTGTGGCCGGTGTTCATCTGCGGCGCGGCCGCGCTCTGCGCGGCGGCGAGGGGTACGGCGCCGGCGCAGGAAAGGGCGAGGGTCAGAAGTGCCGCGACAGCTCGGTCGGTCATCGTGAGGCTCACAATTGTTCTGCCCCGCTAACCCCGCAGCGGCTGAAAAATTCAGGGCGTCCGCCAATATCGGCTAAGCTCTGTCGCCGAAGCGGGAGTTGAACGATGGCGCAGGTCATTGAAGGCGCACGTGCCGGCCACGGGGAGGCGGACGCCGGCGACAAGCTCGCCTGCCTCAAGGCGCTCGAGCGCAAGGTGCTGTGGCTTTCCACCTGGATGATCCACAACGCCAATCATTTGCGGCCCAATCGCGACGGTCTCAAGGTCGGCGGGCACCAGGCCTCCAGCGCCTCCGTGGCGACCCTAATGACCGCACTCTATTTCGACGTGCTGCGGCCGCAGGACCGGGTCGCGGTCAAGCCGCACGCCTCGCCGGTGTTCCACGCGATCCAATACCTGCTCGGGCACCAGACGCGCGACAAGCTCGAACGCTTCCGCGCCTATGGCGGCGCCCAATCCTATCCGTCGCGCACCAAGGACGGCGGCGACATCGTCGATTTCTCGACCGGCTCGGTCGGGCTCGGCGTCGGCATGACCTTGTTCGGCTCGATCGCGCAGGATTACCTGCGGCTAAAGGAACTCACCCCGACGGAGGAGCCGCCCGGCCGCATGATCGCGCTCGCCGGCGATGCCGAGCTCGACGAAGGCAACATCTTCGAGGCCCTGCTCGAAGGCTGGAAGCACGATGTGCGCAATCTATGGTGGGTCATTGACTACAACCGCCAGAGCCTCGACGCCGTCGTATCCGACCGGCTGTTCGGCCGCATCGACGCGATGTTCGAGATGATGGGCTGGCGGGTCGTCACCCTCAAATACGGCAGGCTCTTGGAAGCGGCCTTTGCCCGCCCCGACGGGCACCATCTGCGCGAATGGATCGACGCCTGCCCGAACTCGCTTTATTCGGCATTGGTCTACAAGGGCGGCGAGGGCTGGCGCGAGCACCTGCAGCGCGACCTCAACCGCTATCCCGGCATCCGCGCGATCCTCGACGACCACGACGACGGCGAATTGCAGCGATTGATGACCAACCTCGGCGGGCATGACATGGAAGCGGTGCTCGACGCCTTCCACGCCATCGCCGACGACCGCCCGACCTGCTTTATCGCCTACACGATCAAGGGCTACGGGCTGCCCTTCGCCGGGCACAAGGACAATCATGCCGGGCTGATGAACCCCGATCAGATGGCTGCGTTCCAGCGCAGCATGGCGGTGCCCGAGGGGGCCGAGTGGGACAGGTTCGCCGGCCTCGATCTGTCGGTAGAGCAAGTCTCGGCGTTTCTCGAAGGGGTGGTGCTGGCCGGACCTGTGCGGCGCCGGCATCAGGCGACTGCGGTGGCGGTGCCGGCGAGCCTTCGGGTGCCGCGCGGCGAGCGGCAGTCAACGCAAGAAGCGTTTGGGCGGCTGTTGGGCGACATCGCCGCGAGCGACACGGAGCTTTCGCGGCGGATCGTGACCACCTCGCCCGACGTCACCGTCTCGACCAATCTGGGGCCGTGGGTCAACCGGCGCGGCATCTTCGATCGGGCCGAGCGCGCCGACACCTTTCGCGAGGAAAAGGTGGTCTCGGCGCAGCGCTGGGCGATGTCGCCCAAGGGCCAGCACATCGAGCTCGGCATCGCCGAG
>DASYBC010000037.1:0-59974 GCA_036500965.1 Allostellaceae bacterium
CCGTCGCTCACCCTGCGACCGCTCAGCCGCGCCCCGACAGGCTCAAAACGCCAGGCTCGCGGCCCCAAAACCCCGACAAGCAGCCTGATACGTCAGAAAATCCAACATCAGCAGCCGCCCGGTGAGATATCCGGGCTAGACGCCATTTCTCTGTTGCTACTGGAGCACGCTGCCTTCCTTTCCCAGTAGCGAGTCCTGGTCGAGGTGGCCTTGGAACGGACGGCAGTTTGATTGTCAGCGATCAGCCCAATTCCGCGAGCCGCGGCAATACCTCCTTTGAGAACAGGGTCAGATTATCGACGGTGTCTTCATGGCTGATCAGGCCGCCCTGGCCCATCATCAACAGATGGCCGAAGCTGCCGACGTGGTCGTAGAAGGCGCGCAGCTGGTCATAGACGTCGTCGGGGGTGCCGGCGAAGGAGAGGCCGGCGTCGATCGCCTGCTCGACCGTCATCGTGCGCGGGTCGATCGGGTGGCCGTCCTTGGTCTGGACCCGGGTCGCACGCGCCGCCATGGCACCACCAGCCTTCAGCATCTGCGCCGTCGCGCGCGGCGAGGCATAGCCCGGCGGGTTGGCGAATTGCGCCGCGACGATGCCCGAGGTGCGGCTGTAGTCGAGGATCTGGTCGGCGCGGCGGCGGCCCTCCTCACGGGTATGCCCGACCCCGATCAAGGCCATGTAGGCGAGACGGTCCGGCGTCGGCTCGCGGCCAACCTCGCGCGCCTTGTTGCGATAGGCCTCGAAAATCGCCGGCGTGCGCACCCAGCCGGTGTTGAGGACACCGATCACCATGCCGCGCGCCGCCGCCTCGGTGGCGCTGTCGGTGCTGCCGACCGGGGTCCACACCGGCGGATGCGGCTGCTGGTACGGGCGCGGCCAGACATTGACCGAACGGTACTGGAAATGCGTGCCCTCCCAGTTGAACGGGCCGTCATGGCTGGTCATCGCCTTCAGGATCAGCTCATAGGCCTCCCAGAACCGCTCGGTGAGCTCGGCCGGGTTGGTGTTGGCCGGCGAGATCTCGAACGGCACCCCCTTGACAAAGCCCATTTCGAGCCGCCCGCGCGAGATCACGTCGATGATCGAATATTCCTCGGCGACGCGGATCGGGTCGTTGCGGTTGCCGATCGGCATCCCAAGCGCCAACAGGCGCACCGTTTTGGTCTCGCGCGCCAGGATCGCCATCGGGATCGTGCATACCGAGTCGGCGCAGGTCGCCGTGGCGTGGTGCTCGTTGGTCATAATGTTGATGCCGAGCTCGTCGCACAGCGCCCACTCGTCGAGATAGCGGTGATAGAGATCGGCGCCGATCTTCGGGTCGTAGAGCCGGCTCGGGACAATGACCCGGTACGAGTCCTTGAGATGCGGCCACGCCGGGTGGTAGGCCATCTCGCTGAAATGCCAGACCTTCATCGCCGTGCCTCCATGCTCGCGAAGCGCTCGATCGCCGCGGCGACCGCCTCCGGCTGCTCGATCTGCGGATAGTGCCCGGCTTGCGCGATCCGCTCGAGCCGCGCGTCGGGCAGCGACCGGCAGAGCTGTTCGCCGTATTGCGGAGCGACAATGCCGTCTCCTTCGCCCCACAGGACCAGCGCCGGGACGCGCACCCGGTGCAGCCATTGGCGCAACCCCGGATCGTGCATGTAGGGCCGCCAGCCATAGAGCGCCGTGGCCGACCGGTCGCGGGCGATCGCGGTCAGCTCGTCCTCGTCGAGAGCCGCGTAATCGGGCAGCGCGCGCTCGGGCTGGTGGAATGTCCGGCGCTGCCGCTCATCCTCGGGCAGTGCATAAATATCGGCGATGTCGCGATCCTCACGGCCGCCGAATTTCACCCCGACCGGGTCAATCAGCACAAGCCGGCCGATCCGCGCGACCGAGCGCACGCAGATCTCGAGCGCGATCCATCCGCCAAAGGACGAGCCGACGAGCACGACCGGGCCCTCCGGCTGCCGGTCGAGCCAGTCGAGATAGAGATAAGCGAGATCATGGATCGTGCGAAACCCGGCCGGCCGTTCAGAATGGCCGAACCCGGGATGGCGCGGCGCTGTGACCTGCCAATGCCGAGCCAGCCGGGAGAGAAACGCGGCGTTCTGCGCGACATAATCGCCGCCATGCAGAAACAGAAGAGGCGGGCCCGCCCCCGCGACCGATCCGTCGAGTGCAAATTCGCCGATCTCGATGCCCGCCATGCCACCGCTCCCACTCTTCGCGGCGCGGTCTTGCCGCGCTGTCGGCCGAGTATCGCGATCATCGGCACCGGGGTCCAGCGGAGCCAGGAGACGAACCTGCGGGCCGACCGCTCTCCGCGCGCGGCGGCAGTACCGTCGAGCACGCAAATGGCCGGGACGAGCCCGGCCATGAGGTAACGTGGAGCTTGTGCTCTGGGCCTAAGCAGTAGACCCGCGTCGACCCCTTATTGCGTAGCAGCACGCTGCTGCGACGCCGCAATCCACCGGGTGGCGGGAATCGAGGCTGAAGCCCGGTCCGCGGTTATTTGCGCTCCTCTTCGGCGACCGGGGTCAGTTCGTAGCGCTGCATTGCAAAGCCGATCGCTTCGTTCCAACCGCGGCTGCGGATGTCGAGCTGAACCTCGTCGGGGCCGAGATATTTCAAGTTCTGCGCGTCGCCCATCACGGTCATCCGGCCCGCCTCGGGGTCCATCTCGGATTTACCCATCGGCACTGGCGAATAATTCGCGGCTTCCAGCTCTTTGGCCGTCGCCTGCTCATCGTCCACGTAGAAGCCGATGTGGTGGATTCCGCGCAAATCAGATTTCTGACCGGGACCGAGCTTTGGTGCACCAGGCTCGCCATATTTCAGGATGGCAAAGTAAATGTAGCCGTCGCTGAGCCACACGCCCTTTTGACCGGTATCACCGGGCCGGCGATACAGCTCGGTCAGACCGAAATGTTCCTTGTAGAATTCTGCGGTCTTTGCGGGATCGTCAGTCACTAGTGCGATATGCCTGATGCGAGCCATCTGCCATCTCCCGAAGTGCCTGCGCCGGTCAACGGCGCAGATGTCGCTGTGTAGGCTCTCGCTCGGGCGAGCGTCAAGAGGGGTGCGTCACC
Organism: Allostellaceae bacterium; assembly: GCA_036500965.1. Classification (GTDB taxonomy): domain Bacteria; phylum Pseudomonadota; class Alphaproteobacteria; order ATCC43930; family CGMCC-115725; genus AP-15. The sequence goes on from DASYBC010000037.1 coordinate 3,073, forward strand.
CGCCGAGCCGGCGGATCAGCGCCGCCCAGCGGTCGAGCAATGGCAGAATATCATCTGCCTTCTCCGGCGGCAGGCGCACGGTCATGCGGGCGATGCCGAGATCGCGGTTGCGCTTTAAGAGGTCGAGGTCTTCCACAGCGCCGCCCAAGGTGACCGATAACGAGCGCGGATCGCGGCCGGCCTCCTCGGCCATTTGGCGCAGGCGCGGCATGAACTCCTCGGGGCTGCCGGAACCGGCGCTCGGCGCCTGCGGGGGCAGCCCGTCGCCATAGCGGATCGCCCGGCGTGCGGCAAAGCGGAACGCGCCGCCGACAATGACCGGCGGATGCGGCTTTTGCACCGGCTTCGGCCAGGTCGTCATCGGCGGGAAATCGACGATTTGGCCGTGGTATCCCGGTTTGTCCTTGGTCCAGATCTGCTTCATCGCCTCGATCTGCTCGCGCATCTTCAAGGCTCTGGTCTCGTAGACGGTGCCGTGGTCCTCCATCTCCTCGGCGTTCCAGCCACAGCCGACGCCGAACAGGAAGCGACCGTTCGACACCTGGTCGAGCGAGGCGACGGACTTCGCGGTCTGGATCGTATCGCGCTGGATCACCAAACAGATGCCGGTGGCGAGCTTTAGCCGACTGGTGACGGCTGCCGCGGCGCTCAACGTGACAAACGGGTCCATCACGTCGTAGTACTGCCGCGACAGCTCCATCCCTCCCGGCAGACTGAACCGGCGGGCGACCGGGATGTGCGAGTGCTCGGCCACCCACAACGAGTCGAAGCCGCGCTCTTCGAGTGCCGGCGCGAGCCCGGTCGGCGCGATCGAATACTCGGTGAAAAAGATTGCCGCACCGATTTCCATGGTCTGGGCCTCCGGCACGCTGCGCTTGGCGGCGCGAGCCTCACACCTGGCCGGCGGTCCCTCACCCGCCTCGCTACGCTTGGCACCCTCTCCCGCAGTGCGGGAGAGGGTGACCCAGCCGCTAAGGCTGGGTGGGTGAGGGCTTGCGCGGGCGGTATCGGTGTTGATTTGCGCTGCTAGCTGCGCGGCGCGCCCAGATTTTTGTGGAAGAAGCCAAAGACCTTGTGCCAGCCGTCCACCGCCTGCTCGACCCGGTAATTGGGGCGATAATGCGCGAAAAACGCATGCCCGGCGCCATCATAGCGGTGGAACTCGTAGTTCTTGCCGTGCTTTTTGAGCTCGGCCTCGGTACGGTTGACCTGGTCGGCCGACGGGTTCGGGTCTTCGTTGCCAAAGAGGCCCAGGAGCGGGCAATTGATGCCGCTGGTGAACTCGATTGGCGCCGTCGGCTGCGCCTTGGTCAGCCGCGACTTGTCGTCGACGATGACATTGCCGCCCCAGCAATCGACCGCGCCCTGGATCAGATGCGACAGCTTGGCCGCGACGAGATAGGTCTGCCGGCCGCCGGAGCAAAAGCCGATCACCCCGACCTTGCCGCTGGCATGCGGCTGAGAGCGCAGGAAGTCGATGGCGCCGGTCACGTCGCCGAGCATCTGCTCGTCGGGCACGCCGCCGCCCTCACGCACCTTGTTGACGACCGCTTCCTGGGCGCCGTCGCCGACCCGGAAATAGAGGCTTGGCGCCACCGCGGCATAGCCGTGATGGGCAAATTTGCGCGCGACCTCGCAGGTCCACTCGTCCCAGCCCGGCATGTGATGGATCACGACGACCCCCGGGTGCGGCCCGTCATTCGCCGGATGCGCGTAATACGCCTCGCCGCGGTCGCCGCCGTGGCCCCGGTAATGCGCCATCCCGGCTTGGATGTTGCGAAATGCCATCTCGATCCTCCCTTCAGAAGCCGGCGCTCTCTTCGCACTGAAGCCCGCGAAACGCAACCCGCATGTCCGAACTGGGTGATCGCGGCTTGACATTTCGGGCTTGGCTCCGACCCTGCTGATTGGGTCGGGGAGGAGAAAATTGATGGATGGCGCGTTGGACGGGCTGCGCGTGCTCGATTTTACGACGACGATCGCTGGGCCGCATTGCGGGCGGCTGCTGGCCGACGTCGGCGCCGAGGTGATCAAGATCGAGGCGCCCGAGGGCGACATGATGCGCACCCGGCCGCCATTACGCGACGGCGCCAGCACCAGCTTTGGCCAATTGAATGCCGGCAAGAAAAGTGTCGTGCTCGATCTGAAATCGCCGGGCGGGGTCGAGGCGGCGCGCCGCCTCGTCGCCATCAGCGATGTCGTCGTCGAGAATTTCCGCCCCGGGGTGATGCGCCGCTTCGGCCTCGATTACGAGGCTCTAAAGGAGATCAAGCCAGACCTCGTCTATTGTGCGATCTCCGGCTATGGCCAGACCGGGCCGGCGGCGACATTGCCGGCCTATGCCCCCGTGATCCATGCCGCGTCCGGATACGACCTGGCTCAGCTCGCCCATCAGCCAGAGGCGCGGCGGCCGGATTATTGCGGCATCTTTATCGCCGATGTGCTGACCGGCACCTATGCCTTTGGCGCAATCATGGCGGCGCTCTATCGGCGCCAGCTGACCGGCGAGGGCCAGATGGTCGACGTTTCGATGCTCGAAAGCATGCTGAGCCTGACCTTAAGCGAAATCCAGGCGGCGCAGTTCGCGGTGACGCCCCCCGGGCGGCCGATCTTTGGCCCCGTCGCCACCAAGGACGGCTATATCATGCTGGCGGTGGCCAGCGAGCGCACGTTTCAGAATACCGCCATCGCCAGCGGCAACCCCGGCTGGATCACCGACCCGCGCTTTGCCGAATATTCGAACCGGCGGCGGCATTGGGGCGAACTCGTCGATCAGCTCGAATTGTGGTCGAAGGAGCTGACGACCGCCGAGGTGCAGGCGATCTTCGACCGCCACGGTGTGCCGTCCTCGCCCTATCGCACGGTCAAGGAGGCGATGGCCGACCCGCAGCTCGCCCACCGCAATGCCTTCACCGAGATTGTCGATGCCGGTGGCAGCTTTCTGGCGCTGAACCCGCCGTTCCGCCTCTCGGCCGCGAGCGCCGCGGCGCAGCCCTTTGCCGCCGCGCTCGGCGAGCACACCGAGGCGGTCTTGGCCGAGATCGGCTACGGCCCGGCCGAGATCGCCGCGCTGCGGGCCCGAGGCTGAGCGCTTTTAGTCCGGGGTGCGGGTCGATTGCCAGGCGACCATCCGCCAGCTGCCGCCGTGGTTGGCCCACACGTCGGTAAAGCGCACGCCAAAGCTGTTCGGGCGGCCTTGCGACATGACGCTGATGCGGCATGACCCGGTCAGCACCACGCTATCGCCCAAATCCTGCGCCTTGACGTCGGAGGGCACGACCGAGGTATAGACCGTGCCGCCCGATTCCATGTTGCCGATCAGGCTCTGCTTGGTGTCGAGCCGCGCCGTCGAGTGCGTATAGACGAGATCGTCGGAAATCAGCGCATTGAGCTTGGCGATGTCCTTTTTGGCCATTGCCTCCATGCGCTCCTTGTCGAGGTCGATGACTTTCTGTCCGTTGCCTGACATTCGTCCTTCCTCCTTTATGGCTCGTAATCATGATCCAATCGTCGCCGAGCGAAAGCAGGGCTCAGGGCGACGGGGCCTACCCAAGTCCTGGGTTCCCGCTTTCGCGGGAATGACGGTTTGAGGCTGTGCTTGCTTCCGCGCCGGTCAGTGCATTTCGAGCACGAGCTTGCCCTGCAGGTGGCGGCTTTCGCTGACCCGGTGCGCCTCGGCCGCGTCGGCGAGCTTGTAGCGGGTGATCTTGGGCGGCCAGACGGCACCCGCGTCGTAGAGCGCCAGCATCCGCTCGAGATGGGCCCGGTCCCGGGTCACATTCGGGCGCAGCACCTGGACATCCTTGCGGCTTGGCTGAAACCCGGCGGGTGCCGCGGCGATCCATACCAGCCGCCCGCCCGGCTTTAGCACCTCGTAGGAGCGCACCTGGACCTCGCCGCCGACGGTGTCGAACACCACATCGCAATCGGCGACCTCCTTGGTGAAATCCTGCGCGTTGTAATCGATTGCCCGATCGGCGCCGAGGCTCTTGACGTAGTCGTGGTTCCGGGCGCTGGCGGTGGTGATGACGGTGGCGCCGAGATGCTTGGCAAGCTGGATCGCAAACCCGGCGACGCCGCCGGCACCGCCTTGGATCAGGATCGTTTCGCCGCGCTTGAGCTTGGCGGTGTCCTCGATCGCCCATAACGCGGCCAGGCTGGTCAGCCCCAGCGCCGCGGCCTCAGCGTCGCCGAGCCGGTCGGGCTTTTTGGCAATGATCGCAGCCTTGATCGCGAGCTTCTCGGCGTAGCAGCCCTCGACCCCCTGATCGGTCACCCCGAACACCGCGTCGCCGATCTTGAGGTCGATCACCCCGGGCCCGATGACGCTGACAACGCCGGAAAAATCGCGCCCGAGAATATGCGGCAGCTTGAGGTTGCTGTAGCCACCGCTGCCGAGCCGCACCTTGTAATCGGCCGCGTTTACGCTGGCTGCATGCACGTCGACGACGATTTCGCCCGGCCCGGCGACCGGGTCCGGCACCTCGCCGACGTGCAGCATCTCCGGCCCGCCATGCGCTGTCAGCAGCACCGCCTTCATCGCCCCGTCCTCCACCGTTCTCGGGTTTTGCGCATGCCGGCCTTCGTCCTCCGCCGCACGCCTGCTGTCAAGCAACCCGTGCACGGCGCGGCCGGGCGCCGCGCTAGTGGTCCGATCGAAACGCTTGATTCCCAAGCGTTTCGTGAATCGGCCCACCAGATTAATACGTTGGTGGTGCGATTCAGCCAACGGATGGCACTCATCTGTTGGCATCGCACCACTAGGGCGACTTCGCGGCGTCGCTGGTCAACAGGTCGACCTTGCGGTTCAGCGCCATGATCAGCCCGTCAACGCCTTGGCGGGCGAGGATCGACTGGAATTCCGAGCGCTGCGTCGCCAGCTGGCTGATCGTGCCGTCGAGATAGACGTCGGCAATCTGCCAAGCGTCGCCGTTGCGGCGCATCAAATAATTGATGTTGACCGGGTCGGCTCCCGGATCGACAATCCTGGTCTCGACGATGACCCCGGCGGCATAGGGCTCGGCGCCGGTGACCTGCAGCTGCTGGCCCGAATAGCTGTCGAAGCGGTCGGCGTAGGTCGCCGAGACGTAGCGCCCGAACGCTGCAATGATCTGCTGCTGCTGGACCGGGCTCAACCCCGCCCAGGCGGGGCCGACAGCGAGCCGCGCCATCAACGGCACGTCGAAGACGCCGTTCACCGCCGGGGCCAGCGCGGCATAGCGCCCGCTCTGGCCGAGGGACCGCCCGTTCCTCATGGTCGCGAGCAGGACATTGTAAAAGCTGCGCACGCTGTCCTGCGGGCTCGCCAGAACGGCGCCGGCGCGCCCCGCGAATATGCTGCCGACCAGCGCCGCCGTCAGCGCCGCCGCCGCGATCCTGCCCGCCCCGGCGCATTTCGTCGGGCTCGTCATCGGTTAGTCTCCTGTTTCAACTTTTCTCTTCGGGCTCTGGTTATCGGCAGCAAGTAGGGGGGCGCGTCGGCTGTGGCAACCTCCCGATCTGCGGGCGATCGATTCGCCATCATCGGCGCTTGCGCACACCGATATCTTGGAGCACTGACGATCATATCCGACCCGCGGCCGGGTCGGGTCAACCGACGCCCGAAAGATCGAGGAGCGCCGCGCCGAACATCGCGAGGTGCAGCAGGCATGCGCTATTTCGTCGCGAATCGACGGCGCTAATCGAGGGCGCAGCGGGGTGAACCATTCGGTTTTTCCCCTTGTTAAAGCATGACGGGCACGCGGTCGAAGAATGGAGATTCCGTATGCTGGGAATCGCCCAAACGACGAAGTTAGCGATTGGTTTTCTGTCTGACAGCGCGGCAATTTCGGGCTCTTGGTACTCCTGTCAACCAGAGATTCGCTTGCTAAATCTATGTATATGTCAGCTATGGCCACCCACATCTCCACGCTAAATTTTATCAAAGTTTATTCTGTATGTTCGATATTTGGGTCGTATCCATGGCTGTCATTTGCGCCGCTCAGCCGGCTCGCCACATAGAGGGCGGTCATGTCGCGCAGCTCGATGAACGCGCCCGGTTGCGCCTGATCGCCATCCGCGATCAACGCCGCCATCGCCCGCATGTTGTGCAGCAGCACCACGGCCATGTTGTCGACAAGCTGCGGTGCCAGCTGCGGCGCCCGTTTCGCCAGGATCCGCGCGATCAGCCGGCGCGTCAAACGACGCAGCTCGGCGCGCCGGGCGGACCAGTCGGAGCGAGCGTCGAGCAGCGCCCATGCGGCGCCGGTTTGCTGGCGCAGACCGGCAATGAGGCCGAGCAACGCGTCGGTCATCGCCATCGCCGACAGCTGATCGGCCCGGTTTTCGATCGCCGCCAACCCGGCCTCAATCAGCTCGCCATATTGCGCGAGCAAGGCGTCGGCCAAGGCCTCCTTGTTCGCGAAGAACTGATAGAGCGAACCGATCGGCGCTCCGGCAAGGGCGGCGATTTCGGTCATCGTCGCGGCGTCGAAACCCTTCTCGGCGAACACAGTCGCCGCCGCCTGCATCAAGGCGGCAACGCGCACCCTGCCGCGATGGCGCTGCGGCACACGGCCGCTGGGCTCAGCCGGCATTGAATTTTGCGAGGACATCCTCATTTACACCGTTTGTGAGGTTATCCTCATATAATAGGCGCGGCGCAGGGTCAACGTCTGGCGCGCTCGCCATAGGAGATTTCCGATGAGATCCGGCCGCGGCAACCACAGCCGGTGCAGCGATGGCCGCTGACGGCGGATCGACCGGCCTCAAGGCCGAGGCACGCACCCCTCAGGGGCGTACGGTCGAGCCGCCGGTCAAGGAGCGCAAGCCGGATCGGGCGCCGCCGCAGACAGTGCCGGCGAAATCCGCCGGACGGCGCAAGCACTGGCTGCGCTGGGCGCTATTCCTGCTGTTGCCGATCGTGCTGATCGTTGGATTGTATTTCTACATGGACAGCACACGCTATGTCTCGACCGACGATGCCTATGTCGAGGCCGATCAGGTCGGGCTGTCGACCGATGTGTCGGGCTTGGTCCAAAAGATCGACGTCCGCGAGAACCAGCGCGTCGTCGCCGGCCAGCCGTTGTTCAGCCTCGATCCGCAGCCGTTCCAGCTCAAGCTCGATCAGGCGCAGGCGCAGCTCGGCGTGGTCCACGACAACATCGATGCGCTGAAAGCAAATTATGAAAGTCTGCAGGCCCAGATCGTCAAGGCGCAGGATCAGCTCGCCTTCGATCAGCGGCAGTATGATCGTCAAGCAATCCTAGCGCGCGAGAAGTTCGCGCCGGAGACGGCGCTGGACCAGGCCTGGATGAATCTGCGTGCGGCGCAGCAGAGCCTCACGTCGCTGAGGGCGCAGCTGGCGGCGACCGCAGCAAACCTCGACGGCAATCCGAAGCTGCCACCCGAGCAGTATTCGCAATACCGGCAAGCGTTGGCGCAGCGCGACGAGGCCGCTCGTGAGCTGCGCGACACGGTGGTCCGCGCGCCCTATGCCGGATACGTCACCAACGTCCCTTCGTTGCAGCCGGGGAAGTATTTGCCGGCCTCGACCACCGGCTTCTACCTGGTGCGCACGCCTCGCGTCTGGGTCGAGGCGCAGCCCAAGGAGACTAAGCTGACCTATGTTCGGCCGGGTCAGCCGGTCACGGTCACGGTCGATACCTATCCCGGCCGCAGGTGGCACGGCACGGTCGAGAGCATCGCACCCGCGGCCCAGTCGCAATTCTCGCTGTTGCCGGCCGAGAACACCAGCGGCAACTGGGTCAAGGTCGTGCAGCGCATCCCGCTGCGGGTAGGGGTCGCCACCAACCCGGGGCAAATGCCGCCGCTGCGCTCGGGCATGAGCGCCGAGATCGAGGTCGATACCGGCCGTGTCCACGGGGTGCCCAAGATGTTCGCCTGGCTGTTCGGCGGGTCGCAGAGCGGCTGATGGCGATTTCGGGCAATCCTGCGGCGGCCGGCTGGGGCGCCGGCCATCGCCTGGCGATCACCGCTGTCGTCGGGCTGGCGACGATCATGCAGGCGCTCGACACCACAATCGCCAACGTTTCGCTGCCTTACATCCAGGGCAGCCTGGCGGCGAACCAGGACGAGGTCGAATGGGTGCTGACCTCGTACATCGTCGCCGCCGCGATCATGACGCCGCCGACCGGCTATCTGACCGGGCGATTTGGCTTAAAGCGCTTGTTCATAGCTTCGATCATCGGCTTTACGGCTGGCTCGATGCTGTGCGGCATGGCGAGCTCGATCGGCGAGATCGTCGTCTTCCGGCTGATCCAGGGCGGGTTTGGGGCGGCCTTGGTGCCATTGTCGCAAGCGGTGCTGATGAACGCGTACCCGCCGGAGCGCCAGGGCTCCGCGATGGCCTATTGGGGCATGGCGATTATGATCGGCCCGATCGCCGGGCCGGTTATCGGCGGCTGGCTGACCGAAAACTACAGCTGGCGCTGGGATTTCTATATCAACGTGCCGATCGGCGTATTGGCGCTGGTCGGCATCAGCATCTTTCTTCCCGACACCAAAAAGACCAATGCCAAGCTCGATTGGTTCGGCTTTGCCGCGTTGAGCGTGGCGATCGGCGCATTGCAGATCCTGCTCGACCGCGGCGAGGAGCTCGACTGGTTCGGCTCCAAGGAAATCCTCCTCTTGGCCGTGCTCAGCGGCGGCGCGTTCTGGCTGTTCCTGGTGCACACCTTCTCGACCGTGCGGCCGTTCGTGGACCCACGCCTGTTCCGCGACCGCAACTTTGCCGCCGGCATGATCTTTGTCTTCATCATCGGCATCACCTATTTCGCCCCGCTGGCCCTGCTGCCGCTATACCTGCAGGATTTGATGGGCTATCCGATCCTGACCGCAGGCTTCGCCCTGGCGCCGCGGGGGTTCGGCACATTGGTGGCGATGATGCTGGTGGGCCGGCTGGTCGGGCGCGTCGACACCCGCGTGCTGCTGGCGATTGGCCTCGGGCTGTGCGCCTGGGCGATGTGGGACATGAGCAACTGGACCCCGGACGTATCGATGTGGACCGTCGGGATCAATGGCGTGATCCAGGGCGCCGGGATGGGCTTCCTGTTCGTGCCGCTCAGCGTCACCACTCTGGCGACATTGGCGCCGGAGCGGCGAACCGAAGGCGCCGGCTTCTACAATCTTGCCCGCAATGTCGGCCAGAGTATGGGAACCTCGATCGTCTCGGCCCTGCTGGTGATCAACACCCAGGTCAACCATGCCGAGATCGGCCGCTACGTCACCGCGGTCAACCGGCTGTTCGCCAGCCCGGCGATCGCCCATTTCTGGAGCCCGTACACCGCAGCGGGACGCGCGGCACTCGACGCCACGGTCACCGTGCAGGCCCAAATCATCGCCTATATCGACGATTTCAAGCTGTTGATGATTCTCACCTTGCTCGCCCTGCCGCTGGTCTTCTTCTTCAGGAAGCCGCCGCGCGGCGGCGGCTCCGACCCGTCGCTGCCGGCCCATTAGGCGGGGCCTTGGGTTGCCTGTTGGCGCGGCCGCCGCGGTAATGCTTTATTGCGCTCGCGGCTAACGGCGGAGGCGACGCGGCGGATGCCCTCAAACCAGCGGATCGAGGATTACGCGCTGATCGGCGATTGCGCGACCGCGGCGCTGGTCGGGCGCAACGGCTCGATCGACTGGCTGTGTCTGCCGCGCTTTGATTCGCCCGCCTGTTTTGCCGCACTCCTCGGCCAGCCCGAGCACGGCCGCTGGCTGATCGCGCCCGCCGACCCCAGGCCCAGGGTCACGCGGCGCTATCTCGACGGCTCGCTGGTGCTGGCGACAACCTTTGAGACCGACGACGGCGCCGTCGAGCTGACCGACTTTTTCCGGCCGCGGCACGGGCCGCTCGATCTGGTGCGGCTGGTGCGCGGCCTGCGCGGCCGGGTCGCGATGTGCGTCGAGTTTGTTCTCCGCTTCGACTATGGCTCGCTCGTTCCCTGGGTCGAGCAGCTTGCCGAGGGTGGCATCTCGGCGATCGGCGGCCCGGAGCGGGTGGTGCTGCGCACCCCGGTGCCGCTGCGCGGCGAGGATTTGAAGACGGTCGGTGAATTTGCGATCGGCGCCGGCGAGACCGTTCCGTTCGTGCTGACCTACGGCCCCTCGCACCAGCCCCCGCCTCGACAGATCGACCCCGAGCGGGCATTGCACAGCGCGCTCTCGGGGTGGCGGCGCTGGTCCGATCAATGCGCGCCGGCCGGGCCCTGGACCGACACCGTCAAACGCTCTCTCGTCGTGCTGAAGGGGCTGACCTTTGCTCCGACCGGCGGAATCGTCGCCGCCCCGACGACCTCGCTGCCGGAACGGATCGGCGGCCCGCGCAATTGGGACTACCGCTATTGCTGGCTGCGCGACGCCACCTTCACGCTCTTGGCGCTGATGAACGCCGGCTATTCGGACGAGGCGCGGGCTTGGCGCGACTGGCTGTTCCGCGCCGTCGCCGGCAGCCCCGACCAGCTCCAGATCATGTACGGGCTCGGCGGCGAGCGCCGGCTGACCGAGTGGGAGGTGCCGTGGCTGCCCGGCTACGAAAACTCGCACCCGGTGCGCATCGGCAACGACGCCGCCAACCAGACCCAGCTGGACATCTTTGGCGAAATCGTGGATGCGTTTTACCACACTCAACTGAGCGGTCTGGCGCCCGCCAAACGCGCCGCCCCGATCGGCCAGGCCATTCTCGAACATCTCTCCGGGATTTGGGATCAGCCCGACGAAGGGATTTGGGAAGTACGCGGGCCGCCGCAGCACTTCACCCATTCAAAAGCGATGGCCTGGGTCGCCTTCGACAGGGCGATCCACATTGCCGAAAGGCTCGGTGCCCCCGCTCGGGCTGAACAGTGGCGGGGGTTGCGCGACCGGATCCATGCCGATGTCTGTGCCAAGGCGTTCGACTCCGAGCTCAACAGCTTTGTGCAAGCTTACGGGTCGAAAATCCATGATGCGAGCTTGCTGCTGCTGCCGCTGGTCGGGTTTCTGCCGGCGACCGACCCGCGCATGATCGGCACGGTCAAGGCGATCGAGCAGCACCTCGTCGCCGACGGGCTGGTGCTGCGCTACGACACCGGCGAGGGCATCGACGGGTTGCCGCCCGGCGAAGGCGCTTTTCTCGCCTGCAGCTTCTGGCTCGCCGACAACTACATCCTGCAAGGCCGCGTCGCCGAGGCGCGCCAGCTGTTCGAGCGCCTGATCGGGCTCGGCAACGACGTCGGCCTCCTAGCCGAGGAATACGACCCGAAGGCGAAACGCCAGCTCGGGAACTTCCCACAGGCATTCTCGCACGTGGCGTTGGTCAACACCGCCTTCAACCTGACGCGCAGCCAGGGCCCCGCAGAGCAACGCTCCTCGCGCGACGGCAAGCCGAGCCAGCACCCGCCTGGGCGCGCACCCGCGCAGGGCAAGCCCGCCGGAGCTAGGCCGCCGGCGCCGCCGCCGTGACCAGCGCGCGGCGCAGTGCCGTGGCGCAGTCGCCAAGCGCCCGGCGGGCCGTGGCGATCAGCCTGCCGTAGCGGATAAAGCCATGGTTGATGCCATCATAGATTTCGAGCTCGCACGGCACGCCGGCCTCTTTAAGGGCGGCGGCCAAACGTTCGCTGTCGTCCTGCAGCGGGTCGAGGCTGCCGACGATCAGCCGGGCCGGCGGCAGGCCGGCGAGCTTGCCGAGAAGCGGGGCGGCGCGCCAATCCCGTTGCTGGTTCGGGTTTTCCAGATAGGTTTGCCAAATCCACCGCATCTGGGTCTGCGACAGGCCGGCCCCCTGGCCAAAGCGCTGCCATGACGGGCTCTCGCTGTCGGCCGAATAGACGCCATAGATCAACAGCATGAAGCGCAGCGCGCGCATCCCTTCATCGCGGAGGGCAAGCGCACCGGCGAGGGCCAGATTGGCGCCCGCCGAATCGCCGCCGACCGCGAGCCGCGAAGGATCGATGCCGAGCCCTGCCCCCTCGCGCGCGGCCAGCCGAGTGACCGCGACCATCTCCTCGAACGCTTTGGGAAAGGGGTGCTCGGGCGAGAGCTTGTAATCGATCGACAGCGCCGCCACCCCGGATTGGCGCACCAGCTCGCGCAGCATGGCGTCCCACGAGGGGAGGCTGCCCTGCATAAAGCCGCCGCCATGGGCGTAGACAATCAAGGGCGGACGCGCGGCATCATCGGGCAAATAAAGGCGGCACGGCACTTGGCCATGCGGCCCCGGCAGCGAGAGATCGCGCTCCGCTTTCAGCGGCGCCGATCCCTCGCCCAAAAACGCGCCGATCCGGTCCTGCGCCGCGCGCACCTCGGAAAGCGGCGCCTGAGTGCGGTCGGGGGCGACGAGGCCGCGGCTCTGCAACAGCTGCCCGGCCGCGGTCAGCTCGGGATCGACCCAGGGTGTCGCGTCATCCATTGCCTCTCTCCCCTCAACGCATCCGAACGATTTAGCCCCGCCGCCGACCTCCCGGCAACCCTCGATATCCTAATGTGCCGCGGCCAGAGATGTCGTATCGGCAACCATCGAGGAGTAGACGATATCATTGGGGTCCTCGACCGATTGGGGTACGTGCGGCGGCACAGCGCAAATCCCTGGAGCAGCCCTAGCGAGAACTGCTGATTGAAGCGCCAAATCCCGCACTGTGACCGTGCCGTCTGACTTGCATGGATTCTCTTCCGACTACGATCCGAGAAAGCGCCGCATGCGCTCAACGAGCAGTTCGGGCTGCTCGATTTCGGGGTGGTGGCCAGCGCGCGGGATCAGCTCGAAGCGGGCATCGGGGATCATCCCGGCATAGGCGCGGCCGTAGTCGGGGCTGACCACCCGGTCGCTTTCGCCCCACAGCACAAGCGTCGGCACCGCGATCCGGCCGAGCCAGCGCGGCAATTGCGGGTTGTACATGTAAGGGTGCCAGGCGTAAAGGCACAGCGCCTCGCGATTGCGTGCGTGGACCACCAGCGCCTCGTCAGACATCACGTTGTAGTCGGGGGCGAACCGATCGGGGTCGTGCCAGCTGCGGCTGCGCACCTCGTCGGGCGACCGGTTGAAGACGTCGAGGATATCGGGCGTCTCGCGGTCGCTGATCTTGATCCCGACCGGATCGACTAGGATCAGCCGGTCAAGACGATGGCTGCACGCCGCCGCGACCTCGGCCGCGAGCCAGCCGCCAAAGGACAGGCCGAGCAGGGTGACCTTGTCGCCGCGCAGCTCCTCGAGCGCGGCGAGGTAGAGATGGACGAGGTCGTAGACCGTGTCGAAATCCTCGGGCCGCGGCGAGTGCCCGAAACCGGGCGCCGAGGGTGCGATGATCTCGGCGTGGCGGCCGAGCAGATCGAGAAACGGTGCCTCGGCGTCGACGGTATCGAAACCGTGCAGCAACAGCACCCGGCGCCCGGCGCCGCGGCGCAGCGTTTCGAGCTCGATGCCTTGCACGCTCAGCCGATCGGCGCCGGCTTGACCACTCGTCATCGCGATCCTTTCTGGGACGTTGGCCATTCCGGGGGCCTTTGGACCGTCGGAAGGTCTCGGCCCAAGCGCGCGATATACAGCTTCGATAGCAGCGGGGCGAGGACCAATCTCGCCCGCCGCATTGCCGGCGCCCGCATCATCAGGGTCCAAGCCGCAAGAAAAACAAGAGCCCTGGACGGCTGCGCTCGAAAGACTACATTGTGCGGCGATCCGAAGCGCGGTTCGGCCACGACCGACAGAAGGGGCGCCTCGGGATCGTCCGGACCCCTGCCGGCCCGTCATCGGCGGCCCGGCTGCCGCAAAGGCTTCGATGATCACGCTTGCACGCCTGCACCGCTCCGCCGTCAGGGCCACCGCTGCCGCTCTCGTCGCGCTCGCTCTTTACGGCTGCGACAGCGCCGGGGCTGGCGCCGCCAGATCATCAGGCGATCCGCCCGATTTCGCCCTGCTGCAGGATGTCGCGCGGCAAGTGCAGACGAACTATGTGAGCCCGGTCACCGGCAAGGAGCTGACCGAGGACGCGCTCAAGGGGATGCTGACCCGGCTCGACCCGCATTCGGACTACATGGACCCGGAGCAGTATCAGGAGATGACCGCGATGACCCGCGGCCAGTTCGGCGGCATCGGCATCGAGCTGACCCTCGAAGGAAAGGTGCCCGAGGTCATTGCCCCGATCGACGGCACTCCCGCTGCCAATGCCGGCATCGAGCCGGGCGATCGCATTGTCAAAATTGATGGTCAGCCGACCGCCGGGATGGATGTCGAGCGGGTGGTCAAGCTGCTGCGCGGGTCGCCGGGCTCCACGGTGACCTTGCAGATTGCGCGCACCGAGCGGCCGCCCTTCGACGTGACCTTGACCCGCAACATCATCCACGTGGTCTCGGTCAAATCGGCGCTCCAGCCCGACCGGATCGGCTACGCCCGGATTACCACCTTTAGCGAAAACACCGCCGCCGAGCTCGCCGGCGCCATCGCCCGGCTGAAGCAGCAGGCGCATGGCCGGCTGAACGGCTTTGTCCTCGATCTGCGCAACGATCCGGGCGGCCTGCTCGACGCCGCGGTCGATGTAACCGGCGAATTCGTCGATGGCGGCGCGGTGGTTACGACCAAGGGCCGCAACCCTGATGACGACCGCGTTTACCGCGCGCCGGTCGCCGGCGACCTGATTCCAGGGGTTCCGGTCGTCGTGCTGATCAACAGCGCCACGGCTTCGGCCGCCGAGATCGTCGCCGGGGCGCTGCAGGACGACCACCGGGCCACGGTCATGGGCACCCGCAGCTTTGGCAAGGGCTCGGTGCAGACGATCATTCCGGTCGAAGGGCACGGCGCGTTGCGGCTGACGACCGCGCTCTACTACACGCCGTCGGGCCGCTCGATCCAGGACCAGGGGATCACCCCCGACATCGTCGCCACCCTGCCCAAATCCGAGCAGGTGGCGAACGCCGTCCTCAGCCACGAAAGCGACCTCTACGGCGCGCTCAGGAACACCGGTCCGCTCAATGCCGGCCAGAGCACGACGTCGAGCGCCGCCTCGAAGATCGGCAGCGAGATGGCCGAGCACCCGATCAAACCGCTGATCATCGGCACGGAAAAGGATGCCCAGCTCGACGCGGCGGTCGGCTATTTGCAGCGGGCGGTGCGCCGCGATGCCGGCGCGCATCCCGGCTGATCACCCCGCCCCAGCCGCGCCATAGCGGCGACCGCGTCCGATCCACCGCCAATCGCCGCGGCGATCGGCGACAGCGACCAGATGACCGGCCGAGCGAGCCGGAGTTGACGGCGCGAAAGCCGGCGGCCTAAACCTCGGATCGGGAACGGGGAGCCGTGAGCCGGACTCCCCCAATGGGAGGGAGGAGATGCTCGGACGGACCTCGGACGACCTCTTGGCGCTGTTCGACAGCGCGCCGCTCAACCGCCGCTATTGGACGACCTTTGTCCTGATGTCGGCGGTGTTCGTGTTCGACTTCTTCGACTTCCTGGTGGTCGGCTACCTGTTGGCGGCGGTCCGCGGCGAGTGGCACCTGACTTATGGCGAGGCGGCGCTGATCCTCTACGCCGGCGGGGTCGGAGCGATCGTCGGCGCGCTCGTCTTCGGCGCATTTTCAGACGCCTGGGGGCGCAAGAAGCAGATCATCATCGGCGGCTTGATCTGCGCGGTCGCCTCCGCGCTGATCGCCGTCATCCCGGACCGGGGGTGGTGGGAATTCGCGATCCTGCGGTTTTTTGTCGGCGTCGGCCTGACCGCCGCAGTCACCCCGTCCTTGACAATGGTCGTCGAGCTGACCCCGACCCGGCACCGCACGATCGCGACCAGCTTCTACTTGGTTTGGGCTTCGGCCGGCGGCTTTCTGGCGCCGGTCATCGCCACGGCACTGCTCGGGCCGCTCGGCTGGCGCGGGGTCGCGTTGATCGGCATCATCCCGGCGATCATCGCCCTCTTGGTCTGGCTGTTCACCCCGGAATCGGTGCGCTGGCTCGCCGCTAAGGGTCGCTTTGCCGAGGCCCGCGCCGAAGTGGCGACGCACCTGCGGGTGCCGTTGCAGCAGGTGCCGCTGCCGACGGTTCCGCCGGCCACGGTGCCGCGCGGCAATCTGCTCGACCTGCTCTCCCAGCCGCGGATGTTCCTGGAAACCATCCTGATCTGGGGCGGCTCGTCTACCGCCGGCTATGGCGTCTATCTGTGGGGGCCGACGATCGTCGCCCTGCTGCTCAAGGTCTCGGTCCCGGAGGCCGCCAAATTTTTTGTCTTCGTCGCGGCCGCCGGGGTCTTCGGCAAGATCATCGTCACCTTCCTCTCGCCGCTGATGGGCCGCCGCCTGTTGGGCGTGCTGTGGGGCTTCGGCGGCACGGTGGCGCTGGCTGCGGCCGGCTATTACCATGGCGTGCTGGTCAGCGGGTTGCCGTTGCTGGTGATTCTGCTGATGTCCTCGACCTTTTTCATCGAAGGCGGGTTCGCGAACCTGGCACCCTACACGGTCGAGAGCTATGGGGTGCGCATGGGCGCGCGCTCGTCGGGGCTGGGGCAGACCGCGAACGGGGTCGGCAAGATCTTGGGGCCGCTGAGCTTGGCGCTGATCGCCGGCACCAGCAACCTCGTCTCGCCGGGCGCCACAGAATCGGCGGTGTTTCCCGCCTTCCTGTTCCTCGCGTTCTGCATGCTGCTGGTCGGTTTGTCGTTTCTGATCCTCGGCGTCGAGACGCACGGGAAAGCGCTGCTGGTCGGCGCTCAGGAAGGCGCGTCGCGGCAAGCGCCGCGGTCATCGGCGGCGAAAACCGGCGCCCATTGAGCGAAAGTCGTGCCCCGGACCGCGACGCATGACGAGCCATCGGGCCGCCTGCGTTGGTTAGGGGCGCGCCTCGCTGCCGTGGGCGCAGTCGGGGGATGTGCCGATGGCGGCGCCAACATCGCATGACCTGCTCGCGGTTTTTGACCGCGGCCCGCTCAACGCGCGCTACTGGACGAGCTTTGGCCTGCTCGCCGGCGTTTATATCCTCGACTTCTTCGACTTCTTTCTGATCGCCTTTATTCTGGCGGTGATCGGGCCGAGCTGGCATTTGACCTATGGCCAGGCGGCGCTGATCCTGTACGGCAGCGGGGTCGGCGCCATCGTCGGCGCGCTCGTCTGGGGCTCGCTGAGCGATGTGTTCGGGCGCAAGCTGCAGACCGTCACCGGCACCTTGATTTGCGGGGTCGCCGGCGGGCTGATCGGGTTCCTGCCTACCGGCGCCTTTGTTCCCCTGGCGATCTTGCGCTTCTTTGTCGGGTTTGGCCTCGCCGCCGCGATCACCCCGGCGCTAACGATCATCGTTGAGCTGACCCCGACGCGCTGGCGCAGTGGGCTGACCAGCCTGTTTGTCGCCGCGGCGAGCCTTGGACCGCTCAGCGCTTCGCTGGCCTCGCACGCGCTGCTGCGAGCGCTCGGCTGGCGCGGCATCGCGATGTTCGGCCTGCTGCCGGTCCTGATCGGGTTGCGGTGTGGTTTTTCGTGCCGGAATCGGCGCGTTGGCTGGCGGCCAAGGGGCGGCCGGCCGAGGCCCGCGCGGCGGTCGCGAAGCATCTCGGCCTGGCGCCGGGCCGCCTGCCGCTGCCGGCGAGACGACCGGCGAAGCAGCCGCGCGCCAACCTCGCCGAGCTCTACGCCGATCCACGGCTGTTCTGGCAGACGATCTTGATCTGGGTCGGCTCGACGACCGCGGCCTTTGGCTATTTGCTGTGGGGGCCGACCATCATCGCCCTTGCCCTGCACGCCTCGGTAGCGCAGGCCGCCAAATACTTCATCTATGTCTCGATCTGCGCGATCGTCGGCCGGCTGCTCGCCGCGCTGATCGCCCAAAAGCTCGGCCGACGCAAGCTCGGCATCGCGGCTGCGTTCGCGGCGGCGGTGCTTCTCGCCCTGGCCGGATATTTCAACGGGGTCATCGTCGGCGGGTTGCCGATGTTCGTGGTGCTGGTCGCGGCCTCCGCCTTCTTTGTCGATGGCGGGTTGAGCAACATCACCCCCTATACGATCGAGCAGTATGGGGTCCGGCTCGGCGCGCGCGCCTCGGGCCTCGGCCACGCCGCGGCCGGCATCGGCAAGATCCTCGGGCCGCTCAGCCTCGCCGTGATCGCCGGCACCAGCAACGTGCTGCGCCCGCAGGCGACAGCGGCCGCCGTCTTCCCGGCGTTCCTGTTCCTCGCATGCTGCATGCTGGTGGTCGGGCTCGCGTTTCTGCTGCTCGCGCGCGAAACGCATGGCCGGGCGATGGCGCTCGGCCTCGAAGGCGAGCAGGCGCCGGCGCGGCCCTCGGCGGTCGCGCGCTGAGCCAGCTTCAGCGGCGGGCTTCGCGGCAGACGCCGATGCGGCGCGCGTTCTTGCCCCAATAAAAGAGTGGTGGCTCGGCCGCGGCGGTGCCCGCGCGCAGCGCCATCGCGCGCGCCAGCATAAACCGGGTAACGTCGCGAAAGCCGTCGAGCAGGCTTTGCTCGATCGGGCGCCAGCCGGCATCCTCGAGCTCCGCGCTCGGCGCCGGCTCGCCGACGACGCTGCCGCCGTCGGCAAGGAAAAATCGCGTGTTGAAGCGGCGGAACGAATGGGACGGCGTAATCGCCCGCCCGATATAGATCAGCCGGTCCAGCGCCGCGACCAGCCCATGCTCGCGATACGCGCGCTCGATCGCCGTCTTCGCCGGGCGGTTCAACGGCGCCGCATCCGGCTGGCCGATCAGCACCCCCACCTCCTCCCAGGTCTCGCGGATCGCCGCGCGGGCCGCTCGCATCAGCCGCGGCGAGAGGTTGTCGGCGCTGCTCTCGACGCCCCACGCTTTTCGGTCGGGCGGGTCGATGGCCCCGCCGGGAAAGACATACACGCCGGGCATGAACCGCGCGGACAACGGCCGGCGGCCGACCAGCACTTCGAGCCGATCGCGCTCGCCCCGCAGCAGGATCAGCGAGGCGGCGTCGCGCGGACGCGCCACCGGCTTGCGTGCTTGCGGCGGCGCCTGGAATTGCGGATCGAGTGCGTCGTTCACCGCAGCACTATGCGCGATCCCGCGGCTGTCGCTCCAGACAATGCGGTCAGAGAGGGTTGCGGCGCGCGCGTTCGATCGCAGCGATCCAGGTGCCGAGCGCCAGCCGGATTTCGGTGAAATCGTAACGCTCGGGACGCGAATCCTCGATAACGGCGATGCGAATCGCTACCCCTTCGGGCGTGATCGACACCGCGTAGGCGTTGCCGATCGCCGCCGGCTGCGGCGCTTCGCCGCGTTCGGCAGCACCAACCTCCGCGAGCAGGTCGCGCGCCGCGCCGAGATCGCCCTGAACATCGCTTTGCAGAAAGCTCGCCAGCACTTCGCCGCGCCGGCCGCTCCTGCGGGCCGCGCGCGCTTCGAGATGGCCTGCCGGGTGACGACGGGCGCTGATCAGGCCGGCGATTGCGTTGCGGTTTGTCGTCATGCGTCGTTGCGCCATCAGGGGCCGCGCAGCGGGTAGGCGGCGACGACCCGGCCATGCTCGTACCATCCCTCGATCGCGAAGCCGCGGCCTGAATCGCCGACAAAGCGCCCGTCGCCGCGTCGGCGCCCGCCATGGAAGGCGGCAAGCACTGCCGTGATCACGGCGTCCTCGGACATCGCATCCGGGAAAAAGGTCGAGGCCGCGCGCTTGTCGATCCATGCGCCGGTCGAAGGGTCGCGCAACGCCACCCTTGCGCGATAGACGCCGTTCGCATCGGGCGGCTGGACGATCCGCAGCACCCGCGCGCCCGGCGGATCGATGCCATTCGGCCGGTGATGATAGCCGACCGCCTCGCCATGCCGGTTGATCTTGCCGGTCTCGATATGGGCAAGGTCGACCGGCGGGTCGGTCGCGGTCCAGCTGGCCCCCGGCGCCGTGCCACGGGCCAAGAGCCCCGCCGCCAGCAGAGCCAACAGCAGCAGCGCGCACAGCCCGAGCGCACGCGGCAGCGGTTTTGCGGTCATCGGTCTATGGGTTTTCTCCAATAGCGGGTCGCCATTATTTCGCACAGCCGGGGCACCTGCGTGAGCTACCTCACACTTCGGCCGAGCCGCGCGGCTTATGGTGATAACTCAAGCAGTGCCTGGACTTCGGAGTGGAGCGGTTCGATGGACCCATTCAAGCAGCTGACCCATGGCGGCGTTCTCGACGTCGCGGAGATCCTGTTCCATACGCGCTTCGACTACATGTTCCCGCTGCTCGCGGAAAACCCGGACTGGCTGCTGCCGCCGGGCGCCAACACCCAGGGGGCGCTGTTGGCGCTCGGCATGGCGATGGCGACGGACGACCTGACCCAGTCGAATGATTCGACGATCCCGGCGATCTTCACCTATTTCGGGCAGTTCATCGACCACAACATCACCGCCCAGACCGACCGCGAAATCGGCATCAGCCGGATCGCGACCCCCGACGGCAATGTGATGGACCTGACGCCGCTGCCGGCGGACGAGGTCGCGCACAAGCTGATCAACGGCCGTCGCCCGCAGCTCGATCTGGAGCAGGTCTATGGCGACGGGCCGGCGCTCGGAACCGGGGTTAATCTCGGTGAGACCGAAGCCGATATTTTGTACGACATACAAAAGCGGCTGAAGGTCGTCTCGATCGCCGCGGTACCGCCCGGCTTCGACGTGCCGCGACAACCAGATGGAACCGCGATCATCGCCGACATGCGCAACAACGAGAACCTCAACGTCAGCCAGCTGCAATGCGCGTTTCTGCTGTTTCACAACAATATCGCCGCGGCATTGCCCGGCTCCCCGTCGAGCGATGAACGCTACATCAGGGCGCGCCGGCTGGCCCGTTGGGCCTATCAATACGTCGTCGTCAACGACTATCTGCGCGCGGTCTGCGACCCGGTTGTCGTCGACGACATCCTGGCTAACGGCAACCGCTACTACGCGCCCAATTCGGACACCGCCTTTTTGCCCTTGGAATTCTCGGTTGCGGCGTTCCGGTTCGGCCATTCGATGATTCGCCCGGCCTACAGTCTCAACCCGACGCACACCGGCGCCAGCGCACTGCCATTGTCGGAGATTTTGGCCGTCGGCTCGCTGCTCGACGGGACCGGGAAGCTGAAATCCGAATTCATCATCCAATGGCACAATTTTGCGCAGATCATGGGGCATCCTGCGCCGCAAATGGCGCGCCGGATCGACCCGCTGATTTCCAAATCTCTTGCGATGCTGCCGGTCTTTCTTCCCGGCAGCAAGATTCTGCTGGGACCGTTGCTCCAGCAACTGGCGCAACGCAACCTGATGCGCGGCTTTCTGCTGTCGATCCCGACCGGGCAAGCGGTCGCCGAAGCGATGGACATCAAGCCGCTCTCGGCCGCCAATCTGACCGATGGCGTCTCGCCGGCAATCAGCGCGGCGCTCGTCGCCGGCGAATTCCAGAGCGCTACGCCGCTGTGGTATTACGTGCTCCAGGAGGCGCGCTTCCAACAGAACGGCAACCGGCTCGGCTCGGTCGGCAGCCGCATCGTCGCCGAGACCCTGATCGGGCTGGCGCGCAAAGATCGCACCAGCTACCTGAACAACCTAGCCGACCCGGCGGTGACCTCGGGCGGCATCAATGTCGCCGCCGGGCACGTCATCGCCACGATCGCCGATTTGCTGACCTTCGCCGGCGTGCCGGTTTAAGCCCGATTTCTCATCGGAGATCCTGTGCGACTGCCGGGCAGCGCGCAGCTGCTTGTGGTGGCCTGCCCTGCGGTCACGCTCGCTGGAGATGCCGTTAACCAGCTTCGTGACAACGACAGCTATGCGGCGAGCCGCCCCTTTAGCACGATGCCGCCGGATTGGCCGGTGGCTTCGCCGTTCTCGACGGCGATCGTGCCGTTGACGACGGTGGCGGCGATCCCGTCGGCCTTTTGCACCAGCCGGCGCGCACCACCCGGCAGATCCTGCTCGACCGTCGGCAGCTGCGGCTTGATCCGAGCTTCGTCGAAGATGACGAGGTCGGCGGCGTAGCCGGTGCGCAACAGGCCGCGATCCGGCAATTCCCAGGCCGAGGCATTGTCGAAGGTCAGCATCCGCACCGCCTCCTCGAGGGTGAATTGCTCCTTTTTGCGCACCCAATAGCTCAACAGATGGGTCTGCAAGGACGAGCCCATCTCCTGGCACACATGCGCGCCCGAATCGGAGAAGGTCGCCAAAGTGCGAGGATGCTTCAAGAGCGCCAGCACATCCGCCGGCTGCTCGTTGACGATTGGCTGGACGAAGACCCGGTTGTCGTTTTCGAGAGCCAGATCGAGGATCACCTCGACCGGGTGCTTGTTCTGCCGCCGCGCCAGTTCGCCCACACTCGGATCGTCCCAGTTGACGTCGAGCATCGGGAACAGGTTGTCGTAATCGGGCTTGCGCGGATCGGTCGTTGCTGCCCCGCCGCCTTGCAGGGTGCGGTCGCGCGGCTTCATGCCCGCTTCCTCGGCGATCAGCCGGCGGCGCGTTTCCGGGTCGGCGAGGCGCCGCTTCTGCTCGGCCAATGGCAGGGCACGGACCGCTTTCCACCCCGGCAACACGTCGAACGGCAGATAGGATTTCAGCGAGAACACCGCGTTGATCGAACGCGTCGTCGCCTGGCCGTACATGCGCCCACCCAGCGCCGCGGTCTCGTCCATAAAGCGGGTCTGGTAGTCTCTGGGATTGGGATCGATTCCTTGCCTGGTCGCCAGCATGCCGAACATGACCGGGCGGCCGCTGTCGATCGCGATCCGGCGCAATTCTTCGAGACAGGCGCGCTGCGCCTCGCCGCCCGAGATGTCGGGGCCGACCTGGAAGATGCCGGCGTCGAGCGCACCCATCGCTCCGACCAGCCGCTGGATCTCGCGCCAGTCGGCGATGCGGCTGGCGACCGGAGTGTCGTCGGGGGTCACATGCGTCGTTGCGCGCGAAGTCGAAAAACCCAGCGCCCCGCTGCGCAGCGCCTCGCCGACGGCGTGCTCCATGCGCCGCAGATCGTCCTCGGTCGCCGTCTCGGTCAGCGCGCGCTTGCCCATCGCGTACATACGCAGCGCCGAATGGCCGATATACATCCCGTAATTGATGGCTTTGGGCAGCCGCTCGACATTGGCCAGATATTCCGGGAATGTTTCCCAATTCCACTCGATGCCGGCCAGCATCGCCTCGGTCGGGATGTCCTCGACCGCGGTCAGGCAGCGCGCATACCACTCGCGGTCCGCGGGCTTGCACGGCGCCAGCGCAAAGCCGCAATTGCCCATCACCACGCTGGTGACGCCGTGCCAGCACGAGCAGCTGCCGAGCGGGTCCCAGGCGATTTGCGCATCCATATGGGTGTGACCGTCGATAAACCCGGGCGCCACGATCAGCCCGTCGGCGTCGATCGCCCGCTCCGCGGCGGCGCGGATGCGGCCGATCTCGACGATCCGCCCACCCTTGATGCCGACATCGGCGCGGTAGCGCGGCATCCCCGATCCGTCCACCACGGTGCCGTTTTTGATTAAGAGGTCGAGGCCCATCGCTTGATCTCCAAATGCGGGCGGCTGCGAGTGCGCTCGGCAAACCTTCGTTTGATCGCGTCGCCGCTGTCAACCGGCCTTCGCGGCGGCGAGACCGGACAAGGCCGGTGGGCTCTTTCCCGAGGTCGTGGGATATAACGCAAAGGACTTTCGCTTATCGGGCTGGAACCGTATCGGTAGGCGGAGACATCGCAGCGACAGGGACCACCATGCGGATCGAGATCATTTGCACCGGCGACGAGGTGCTGACCGGCAAGATCGTCAACACCAACTTCAGCTATATGAGCCAAAAGCTCGAAGATTTCGGGTTGTCGGTGGCGTGGGGGACGATCGTCGGCGACGACCGCGAGGAATTGCTGGCAGCCTTTCGCATGGCTGGCGAGCGGGCCGACGCAGTCATCGTCAATGGCGGGCTCGGGCCCACGATCGACGATCTGTCGCAGGAGATCGCGGCGCTCGCCGCCGGCGTCGATCTGGTCTTGAACGAGGATTGGCTCTTGCGCATGGAGGAATTTTTTCGCCGCCGCAACCGGGTCATGTCGATGAACAATCGCAAGCAGGCGATGCTGCCGGTCGGCGCCGAAATCCTCGACAACCCGGTCGGCACCGCCTGCGGCTTTGCGGTAGACATCGGCCGGGCCCGGTTTTTCTTTACCCCCGGGGTGCCGCGCGAGCTGTTCCGCATGCTCCCGGAGCAGATCATCCCGCGCCTTCTGGCTCGCGCCGGGACGCCGGGGGTGATCCATCTAAAACGGTTTCATTCCTATGGCCTTGGCGAGTCGCATGTCGACCAGCTGCTTGCCGGGGTCGAGGATCTGGTGCCCGGAGGTGCTGTCAAGCTCGGCTTTCGCAGCCATTATCCGCAGATCGAGACCAAGCTGACCGTGCGCGGCATCGATCAAAACGACGTCGAGCGCAAGCTGACTCCGGTGCAGGCCGAGGTGCGCAAGCGCCTCGGCAATTTCATCCTGGCCGAGGACGAGCAGACACTGGAGGGAGTGGTGCTGGCGGCGCTCACCGCGCGGGGCGGATCGCTCGCCGTGGTCGAGACCTTTACCGGCGGCCAGATTGCCGCCCGGCTCGCCCATCTGCCGGGCGCCGAGCAGATGTTCCGCCGCGGCATCGTCGGTCGCGACCCCGCGGACATCGCCGCCGCGCTCGGCCTCGATGGCGGCCTCTTTGCCGGCGAGTTCAGCCGCGAGACGGCCGAGGCGGTGGCCGAAGCGGCCTGCCGCGAAACCGGCGCATCCCACGCGCTATCGGTGCTGATCGAGGTCGATGACGGCCCCGACCGGATCGATTTCGGCGGCAGCATCCATCTCGCGATCGCCGGACCCGACGGCGTCGAATCGCGGCGGGCGCGCATCTATGGCGGGCGCGACTGGGTGCGCCTCGGCGCCGTCGAGCTCGGCCTCGACTGCCTGCGCCGCCAACTCCAGGGCCTCCCCGTCACCGAACGCACCGACTTCGAGCGAGTGTGAATTTCAGCAAGTCCTCGCATGCGGGCCGCGGACCACATCGCGCGGCGGGGCTTCCGGCCGCGTGGTTGAGCTCAGCGGACCGGGTCGAGCACGACGACCGGGATCTCGCGCTCGGTCTTCTTCTGATAGTCGGCATAGGGCGGCCAGAATTCGAGCGCCTTTTCCCAGAGCCGGGCGCGCTCCTCGCCGGTGGCGGTGCGAGCCCGCGCCTTCATCTTGGCGGTGCCGACCTGCACTTCGACGTCGGGGCTGGCGAGGAGGTTGCGGTACCAGCCGGGGTGCTGAGGTGCCCCGCCTTTCGAGGCGACCACGATATAGCTGTCGCCGGCCTTGCCGTAGTACAGCGGGAAGATGAACTTTTCTCCCGATTTGCGGCCGGTCGTGGTCAGCAGCAATGACGGCACGGTCATGTCAGGCCGACCCGGCTGGGTCGGCTTGTGCATATGCCCGTCGGCGCCGCCGCTGGAAAGATAGCGGTTCGCGTGCTCCACCATCCAACCCGGAAGGTTTGGAGCGAGCTTGGCCTCGGTCATCATTCGTACTCTCTCTGCGGCATCCAGCATAACATATGGGGACGACCGGCTCGCCGGCTTGTCGGCCTCGACGATCCGCGACATCGGCAAATTCCCGCCCGACATCCTTGACAGCAGCCTCGAAACCGGCCGCACCCTGGCGGCACGTTTTGACATTCGTGATCCACCCACCTCGCCGTCATAACCGCGAAAGGGGTACCCGGACCTGCCCCAGGCTTGAACAGGGGGCAACCTGCACCGCGGTTGCAACGCTGGGCGCCCGCTTTTGCGGGGCGACGAAGAGAATGCGGGGGCTTAAATGTTTCGTCAGTACGCTAGTTTCTGGTCCGAAAAGTGTAATTGCAGCTCGGTGATTTGATATGGGCGGTGATGTTACTTTGGTAAACGTGCCCGGTCATGCTGACCAGCCCTTTTGGCAACGGGCGAGAGGCCGTGAAAGTCCCATTTTGATCAACCGTCCCGCGCAGTATCGTGTCGAATCGCGGATCGTATTTGAATTGGACTTGGCCTCTCGATATCGTCAACGGATAGAGCGCACCCGGAGGCGGCTGGGTACAGTCGCCGCCGATGATTTTGGTCAGCGTAAGTGTGCCGACGTACTGACCGTCAAACCTCGTCGAGCCCTGAGCCCGCGCGACGCTGCCGAGCGCCACGGCGAGCAACAGGGCCAGTCCCAGCCGTTTCAGCATTCGCGTGCCTGTTCAGGTTCGGCTTGGCATCAGGCGGCGGTGCTTGCAGGCTTATATGCGCGAAGGAAGGTGCGGATGTGGCGCACCGCCAACGGTATCTTGTCCTTGGTGTCCTTCCACGGGTAGAGGCTCACTTGCGCGTTCGGGGCGAGCAGCGCGCTCTCCATCGCGACGGCGTAGGGGTGCGCCGGCACGTCGTCGGGCAGGACCAGGATCGGGGTTTGGCAGTCGCGCACAAAATCGCGGGTCACGGTGAAGACGAAATCGGCGTTGGCGCGGTACATCTTGTTGAGGAAGGCGTCGACCATCGCCATCGTGATGTCGGGCCGGCGCTCGCACAGCGCCGGGCCCCAGCCCTTGATGTTGTTCTGGTAAAAGAGATCGGGCAGCTGCGGCCGGAAGCCGCTCGGCTGCGCCAAGACGGCGGCGACGATGCGCCGGGGTGCGCGCCGCAGCAGGTTCCAGATGAACGGGCCGCCGATGCAGAAGCCCAGCACCAGGAACTCGCTGATGCCGAGGTGGTCCATCAGCCCGATATGGTCGTCGCCATAGGCGTCCCAGGGCCGGTCGATCTCGAGCGGGCCCGAGGACTGGCCGCCATTGGCGTTGCGCAAATCCGCGGCAATGACCCGGTACTCGCCCTTGAACTCCTCGATCGGGTTGAACGGGTGGTTCGCCAGGCCCGCAACCGTCGAGTTCAGTCCGCCGCCGGCAATGACCAGCAACGGAAAGCCGGAGCCGGCCTCCTCGTAATGGATGCGGGTTTCGCCCCTGTTGTAGAACGGCATGGCAGTCTCTCCCTTGCCCAATGCGGTCATGCTCGCATGCGTCCCGAGCAGCGTGCGGAATTGCGCGACTTTAACCTCAAACACCAGAATTCCCGTAGGCTTTTCGGCGCTGCTTTTTCCAAATTCGCGCGACAGGATGCGATGCCGACGCGCCCCATCTGCCATCGGCGCGGCCGGGTCGAGCGGCTGGCGGGGCTGCGTCTGAGGCGCTTCTATCCGGCCCGATCCGGGGACAGCTCGCGGTAGAGCGCAAGATACTGGCGGGCGGCGGCCTGCCAGCTGAAGTCGCGGGTCATCGCCCGCCGGATCATCCGCTGCCACACTGCACGCTCGCCAAACAAGGCGGCGGCGCGTGCAATGGTCGTGCTGAGCCCCTGCGCGCTCTCCTCGTCGAAGGCGAAGCCGGTCGCGGTCCCATCGGCGAGGCTCACGGCGTCGGCATCGACCACCGTATCGGCAAGGCCGCCGACCCGGTGAACCAGCGGCAGGGCGCCATAGCGCAGCGCATAGAGCTGGGTGAGGCCGCATGGCTCGAAACGCGACGGCATGACGAGGATATCGGCGCCGGCCATGATCAAGTGCGAGAGGGCTTCGTCATAGCCGAGCTCGACCGCGGCCCGGCCGCGATGCGCCTGTGTCGCAGCAGCAAGGCCGCGTTCGAGATCGGGGTCGCCTGACCCGAGCAGGGCAAGCTGGCCGCCGCCGGCCGTTAGCTGCGGGATCACGGCGAGCAGCAGATCGAGCCCCTTTTGCGGGGTCAGGCGGCTGACCGCCCCGAACAGCGGCGCGTCCTGGTCCTGGTCGAGCCCGAGGCGGCGCTGCAGCGCGCGCTTTGCCGCCTGCTTTCCCGGCACCGCGTCATCGGGGCTATAGCCGCGCGGCAGGTTGGGGTCTTGCCGCGGGTCCCAGACCGTCGGATCGACCCCATTCAGAATCCCGCTCAGCACCCCCTCCCGGCTGCGCAGCAGGCCGTCGAGGCCTTGGCCGAATGCCGGGGTGCGGATCTCGCGCGCATAGGTCGGGCTGACCGTGGTCAGGCGGTCGGCATAGAACAGGCCGGCCTTGAGGAACGACACGCCGCCAAAAAACTCGACCCCGTCGATCGCGAAGAATTCGGGCGGCAGCCCGAGCGCGGCAAATTGCGTGGCGGCAAACTCACCACGGTAGGCGAGGTTGTGGATGGTGAAGACGGTCGGCGCCGGAGCGTCCATCGGCGGCGCAGCGGCGAGATAGGCGGGCGCCAGCCCGACATGCCAATCATGGCAATGCAGGATATCGGAACGCCAGCCAGGATCGGCGCCGCGCGCCAGCGCCGCCGCGATCCAGCCGAACAGCCCGAAGCGGCGGTCGTTGTCGGGCCAATCGCGGCCGTCCGGGCCGGCGTAGGGGTTGCCGGGCCGGTCGTAAAATGCCGGGTGATCGACGAGATAGGCCAGCCGCCGGGTCCCGGGCAAGCGGCCGAGAGCCACCCGGATGCGCTCGGGGGCAAACGGCGTCGTCAGCCGGGCGACATCGGTGATCGCGGCGAACGCATCGAGAAAACCGGTAAAGCCCGGCACCAGCAGACGGGCATCGACGCCGAGCGCCCCCAACGCCGGCGGCAATGCCGCGGCGACGTCGCCAAGCCCGCCCGATTTGACCCAAGGGTAAAGCTCGGCGCTGGCATGGAGAACGCGCATCGGCGCCGTGCGGCTGGATCGCGGCAACGGCCTGTGGCAGCCGCCCGCCTACCCGGCGAGGGCGGGATGGCGGACAGCAAGGAGAGCTTTGCCGGCCGCGACGCCGGCCGCCCGGTCGGGAAGCACGCGCGTCGCCGGCAGCGCTACGACCACCCGGGTCCCGCTGCGCTTTTGGCTGTCGATCGAAAACACGCCGCCATGCAGCTCGGTCAACCGCCGCGCCAGCGGCAGCCCGAGGCCGGTGCCCTCGTGACGGCGGGCCAGGCCGGACTCCACTTGGCCGAACGGCTCGCTCGCGATCGCGATTTCGGCCGCGGTCATTCCGACGCCGGTGTCGCGCACCTCGAATTCGACGCCGCCCCCGGCGGCGCGGCGCACGGCGAGGATGACGGCCCCGCCGGGCTCGGTGAACTTGACCGCGTTGCCGAGAAGGTTCAGCAGGATCTGCTTGAGGCGGATCGGGTCGGCGAGCAGCGGCGGCATCCCTTGCTCGATCTCTGCCGAAAGGCACAAGCCTTCGGCCATTGCCCGTTCTCTGACCAGGGCGATACAAGAATCCGCGAGCGGCCGCACCTCGACCCCGGCATCCTCATCGAGCTCGAGCTTGCCGGCGTCGATCTTTGCCAGGTCGAGAATCTCATTGATGATGTCGAGCAAATGCGCCCCGCTCTGGCGAATGTAGCCGACATATTCCTGCTGCCGATGGTGCAGCGGCCCGGCCGTGTCGCGTTCGAGCACCTCTGAAAAGCCGAGAATGGCATTGAGCGGCGTGCGCAGCTCGTGGCTCATATTGGCGAGAAACCGCGACTTGGCCAAGCTTGCCGCCTCGGCTTCGGCTTTGGCCTCGCGCAGGTTACGCTCCGCCCGCATCCGTTCGCTAATGTCGCGCGCGGTTCCGCGGTAGCCGCAGAATTCTCCCGACTCATCGAAGATCGGCTTGCCGCTGACCGACACCGTTTGCTCGGGCTGGTCGCCGACCTTGCGCGTATAGGCGAAATCGCGAAACGGCTCGTGCCGCTCCAAGGCGGCCCTGTGATCGCGCCATTTCTCCGGCTCGCTCCCCGGATCCGACCGGAGCTCCCAGCGGGCGCGGCCAAGCCGGCTGTTCGGGTCCTGGCCAAAAACCCGGATATGCTCTGACAGATAGCTGAACCGATGGTCCCGGTCGGTCTCCCAATACCAGTCCGAGCCGGTCTCGGCAAAGTCGCGCAGGCGGGCTTCGCTGGCGCACCGCGCAGCTTCCGCCCGTTCATAATCCTCCGAACGGCGGCGCAACGATGCGGCAGCGCTGTTCATTGCGCGAATGACGTTGTCGAAATCGATGACGCCGGATGGGTCATGCGATGGGATCGAGCCATCGGCCAGCGCCTTAGCCGCCCGTGCCAGCGCGCTCATCGATGCGATCAGCCGGCCCCCCGCCGCCAGCGCGACAATGCCCCCCAGCAGCCGCAAGCCAACCCCGGTCAGGGCAAGCCCAGCAACCGCTCCGAATTGATGCCAATGCCCGCCGAGCCGGGTAAACATCAGCGGAGCGAGCCCGACGGTTGGCAGGATCGGCGCGGCGATCATCACAATCAACAGCGCTCGCAGCGAGCTGCAGGGTTTGACCGCAATGCGCATTGCCGGACCGCCTTCCCTCCGGCAGTAAATCCCGAATTGGTTTATTTTTGATGAGCGCTGCTCTTTGACCGGTGCCGAGCGCGGCAAGCCGTCAGTGCATCGAGGACGGCGCAGGTTGCACAAAACCCGCGCCGGCGCCGGCCGCTGATGTCGCCGCTGGTGCCGGTTCGACAAAGCCCGAACCGCCGGCTGATGCCGCTGTCGGCGTGGGAACCACAAATCCCGAGTTTGCGGCCTGCCCCGGACTGACCGTTGATGCCGCCTTCTTCGGTGAACGCCTGTGCGCCACCCGTTTGCGCGTTGGTTCGGTCGGGGTCGGTTCGGCGTAATAGATCGGCTGCTGATAGTATCCCGGTACGTTGTCGCCCTTGGCGTACATGCAAGCCCCGTAGTCCGCATCGTATTGCTGCTGCAGCGTGGCTGTCGCCTGGGTATTGACGTCGACGGCATTGGCACCGGTTCCAGTCATCATGTTCAGCATCGCCGTTCCGGCAACCTGATTGTTTGCGGCTGCGACCGCCGGCGCGAGCTGTTGATTGGCTTGGGCCGCGCACGCGGCATGGTCGGCAGCGAAGTCTGTGGGCGACCGGTACGGCCCGGGCGTCGCCACTACGCTCGGCGCCATCACCGCCGGAACGCACCCCGCCAAAACGACGATCTGACTTACCGCCGCGACCGACATCCATCGCCACGTCTTCATGTTCTCCTCCCGTTTTTCGGGTGTTTCAACGTTGCGCCCAAAGACCGCGCCGGCCTTGGCGCGCCGCGGTCTCGCTGTCGCGATAGGCGGGGGTGGCGCCATCGCCGACCCGCCCGGCGCCGTTCAGAATCGCCGCCTCGGCAACATCGACCCCGCCGCTGGTAAGGCAGTGATAGCGCCCGGTCTGCGCGTCCGGCTCGCAGATCAGCTCGCCCTGGCCGCGCACCCAGCTTTCGAACGGCGCCAACACTTCCTGCGGACCCGGATCGATGCCCGAGAGGCGGAGGCGCTGGTCGTTTACGACCAAAGTCGCCGCATTCGGCACCCGGGTGACCGCACCGCGGACGACGCCGGGTGCGGCGGCCGGCGTCGCCGCCAGCGGAGACGTCGATGACAGAGATGCCGGGTGTGGAGATGCCGGGTGCGGAGCTGGTTGGGGCGGAGCTGTCGGGGGCGTTCCCCCGCTTGCTGCGCCCGCCGCCGCAGATGCTGATGGGCGGACTGCCTCATTCTCGAATTCGATCGCCGCTTTTGGAACATACGCAACGGAATTGTTGGGCAGTTCGATCTGGACCCAGTGCTTGTCTGCGACGAGGCCGACCGCTTTGACCTCGGCGCCTGCGCGGATTTCACCCGATGGCTTGCCGTCGGATGACGGCCGATCGAGCGCCTGCACCGTCTGGAGCAGCCGCACGTTCTGGTTCAGCCACTCTTCGATGACCGGCGCAGATGCGGCGGATGCTGCGCCGGGTCCGGCAGATCCGGGCGCGGGCTCGGCGGCGAACCCGAACCATGGCCCAGTTGCAATCATCGCGACCGAGACGAGAAGGATCATGACCGCGGTCCGGCCGGCGTTAGCATGGGAGCGTCTGCGGATCGGACCGACCGGTCCGCACCCTGCGGTGGCGCGGCAATCGATCGCGCACCCCCCGCGGTACCCGCCAACGACCAGCTCTGCTCGCATGCCGATATTGCTGCTCATCCGAAAACGCCGGCATCGCTTTGCGGGAACCGCCTGCCCTTCAGTTCAACACGGAATTGGCGCGACCGCAATCAACAAGAGAAGTATAAGCCGATGGGCTTGTTTTGTTCTCGTAAGTGTTAACGGCCGGGCGCAGCACTACCGAGATTTGGCGAATTGAATGGCTTGCCGCGGATTGTGTTGATCAGACCCGCCTATTTGCAGTAGAGTAGAAATCGTCACCCGAAAGGTTAAGGGATGGTCCATCGCGTAATTGCTCGCTCCGGCTAGTGAATTCCGCCTTGCTCTTCCCCCGGGCAATGCGAGTTCCGGCTGCACGGCTCGGCGTCCGCCTCCTGATCGGTTGCTGCGGCGTCGCTACCGCATTGACTATGCCGGTCCGTGCCGAGGATGCGCCGCGGCGGGTCGGGAGCCTTAATTACATTTCCGGAGAAGTCGCCTACGCTTTGCGCGGCGAGGCCGGGGAACCCGGCGTGTCCGACCCGCTGTCCTGGTCCGAGGCCGACTTCAACCAGCCGGTATGCCAGGACATGTCGCTGAAGACCGGAGCGATGGCACGCGCCAGGGTTCGGATCGGCCCCGACGCGATCCAGATGTCGAGCGACACCTGGCTGAACATGCTCAACCTGAGCGATCAGCTGATCGAGGCGAGCGTCCGCTATGGCCGGGTCCATCTGGAGCTGAGCAAGCTCGACGACGGCGAAACCGTGGAGCTGGAAATTCCGCGCGGCTCGCTGTGGCTGCTGCAGGCCGGAGCCTATGACATCGACACCGGCAGTGGCGCCGCAGATCAGCCGACGCGCATCGTCGTCTTCGAGGGGAAGGCGCGCTTTGTCGGCGGTCAGGCCGATGTGCCGATTGCCGCCGGCGAGGAGGTGCGGGTAACCGGGAGCTATCCCGCCGTGGTGACGACAGAACGCGCCGCCGCCATGGCGTTCACCACCACCCCGGCTTCGCGGTCCGGAGCGGCCACAACGGCGACCGCCGCAGTGCCGCCCCCGCCTAACGCGCCCGACATCGTGCCGCCGCTTGTTGCGCCGCGGCCCGAAGCAAGCGCGCAAGTCGGCGAGCCGATTTCGGCTTCGGCCGGCCCCGCGCCAACGGCCGCGGCCGAGCCAGCCGCCGGCGAGCCGACTTCGCCGACCTCAACTAAAGGTTCAGAGATCGCGGCGGGCAGATCGGGGTCTGCCACGCCTCAATCGGCGCCGGTCAGCGCCGACGCGGGTCGTGCGCCCTCCGACGACTTTCTGCTGTGGGTCGAAAAATCGGACGACCAGCCGCAACCGGCCTCGCAATCAACCAGGTATGTGTCCCCGGAGACGACCGGATCCGACGCGCTCGATCGCTATGGCCGCTGGGACACGCTCCCCGATTCCGAGCCGGTCTGGTTTCCGACTTCGGTGCCGGAGGATTGGGCGCCTTATCGCTTTGGCCATTGGGATTCGATCCCGCCTTGGGGCTGGACCTGGATCGACGACCAGCCCTGGGGCTTCGCGCCGTTCCATTATGGCCGCTGGATCAATATCGACGGCCGTTGGGGGTGGGTCCCTGGCGCCGTCGTGTCTCACCCGGTCTACGCCCCGGCGCTGGTCGCCTTTATCGACACGCCCGACGATGCCGGCAGCGGTTCGGACGGCGGCCCCGATGTCGGCTGGTTTCCGCTCGGACCGGACGACGATTACTCTCCCTGGTATCAGGCCGGCCCCGATTATGTCGAAAGCGTCAATGCCGCGGGTCATCGGCGCTTCCATGACCTTCGGGCGCACGGCTATGGCGAGCATGGCGGGCAGATATGGCGCGGCCGGTATTTCAACCGGCGGTTTGCGACGGTGGTTTCCCGCGGCGCCTTCGCCGACGGACGCCGAGTCGACCGTGAAATGATGCGGCGGGTGCCGGCAGACCGATTGGAGCATGCCGCGGTCATGCGCGGCGCGCCGCGGGTTACTCCGGCAGCGATGCGAACCATGGCGGGGCCGGGCGAATTTCGCGGCGGACTCCGGGCGATGCCCGCGGCAGCTGGTCCGGGCGGGCTCGGCCGCGAGCCAGGCAGGATCGGGCCGGCGGCGATGCGCGAGCCGGAGCCGGGGCGCGCGACCAGGGGGAACACCTCCGGGCGCGGTGCTGCAGCGGTGGGCGGGCCGCAGGGCCGCGGGTTGGAGCAATCGCGGCAGGAAAACGGGCGGTCGGAACTCGGCCGCAACCCCGCCCAGGGATACCGCGGCGTCCAACAGGCCGGCCGGCCGCAGGTCTTTCAAAATTCCGCACAAGGGTACCGCGGCGGCGCGCAGCAATTCGGCAGGCCGCAGGTTGCTCAGGGATACCGCGGCGGGGTGCAGCAATTCGGCAGGCCGCAGATTGCTCAGGGATACCGCGGCGGGGTACAGCAGTTTGGACGGCCGCAGATGTTCCAGACCCCGGGGGCGTCCTATCGCGGAGCCGGGATGATGGGCCGCAGCGTGCCGCAGATGGCCGCTCGGCCGGCGGCGGTGCATCTGGGCGGGGGCGGCGGAGGCCGTCATAAGTAAATAATCTGCCGCCGTTGCGACGGGCCTTGCGGTGCCGACGGGTTTGCCGCTCCTCGGGTGGCCGCTCGAGCCGCGCTTGCACTGGGGTTGTGCCAATGACCATGGAAGGGCGAGCGCCCACCGACCGAAGGCTGGCGGCGATCTTGGCGGCCGACGTCGTCGGCTATTCGCGCCTGATGGGCGCGAACGAGGAGGGTACGCATATCGCCCTGAAGGCGATCTGGCGCGAGGTGACCGACCCCAAGATCGACGCTCATCGCGGGCGAGTCGTCAAAACCATGGGCGATGGGCTGTTGGTCGAATTCGCCAGCGTCCTCGATGCGGTGCGCTGCGCCGTTGATATCCAGCGTGAAATGGAAGCGCGCAATGCCGTGCAAGCGGCCGAAGACGCGATCGTATTCCGCATCGGCATCAATGTCGGCGACATCATCATCGATGGGGCCGATATTTTCGGCGACGGCGTCAACATCGCCGCCCGGCTCGAAGGCCTGGCGGCGCCGGGCGGCATCTGCGTCAGCCGGATCGTGCGCGACCAGGTGCGCGACAAGCTCGGCTTCGGCTTCGAGGACATGGGTCAGCAACAGGTCAAGAACATCGCCCGCCCGGTCCATGTCTTCCGCATCCTCTTCGCGGATGGGATGCCGCCGATCTCGGGAAGCAGAACCGCCGCCGGCGCCGAGGACCCTCCAGCCTTTGACAAGGCGGTTTTTGGCCTGTGCGAAACCGTGGCTCTGATGCTGGCCCTGCCGTTTGGCGAAGATCTTTACAAGGGGACCCCGGTCGCAATTTCGCATTATTTTTATTTGTTTATCGGGCTGCTTTTCGCTTTTTCGGGTCCACTATGGCCGCAAATTCACGCAAGAATACCATCGAACGTTACTAACCTCGTTCGAGCACGATTTCGGCTGGGCTTGGTGCCGACATTCGGCTTGATCGCCGTTGCTTTGGTTGTTTCATCGGAAATTTCCTCCGGCCCCGGAGCATCCCCGTCCTTGTCGCTCGCTGAGGGTGCTGAAACGGATGCCATAGCGTTCGCCGAGAACGAGGTCGGCTTGCCGCAATCGGCCGACGAGGCAATCAAGCGCCAAACCGCCTATCTGCGGAGCCATCCGACCACCATGGTCACGGTAAGGGCCTATTGCTCAGCCAACGAAAGCAAGCGTGCCGATCCAAAGGCGTTCGCGGAACTGCGCGCCAACCGGGTCCGCGACGCGCTCAAGGCACGCAAGATCGCCGGCCGCCGCATCAAGATCGATATCGCCTGCGCCGGCGGGAGCGCAACGGCCGCCGGCGATGCGACTACGCCGGCGCCACGCCCGCGGGTCGTCTTGATCCCGAACTGACCGATGCCCGCACCGGCGTCAGCCACCTGCCCGATCCGGGCAATGGCGGCCACGAAATGGCCGGTACAATTACCGCTGGAGGCTTAGTTCCGGGTCTTGTCAACGAGGCGGTTCTCACCGATCCACGGCATCATCGCGCGCAGCTTTTCGCCGACCTCCTCGATCTGGTGCGCGGCGGCGCGGCGGCGCATGGCCTTGAAGCTCGGCTGGCCGGCGGTGTTTTCGAGCACCCATTCGCGGGCGAAGCGGCCGGATTGAATGTCTCCGAGGATTTTCTTCATCTCGGCGCGGACATGCTCGTCGATGACCCGAGGCCCACGCGAGTAATCGCCGTATTCGGCGGTGTTCGACACTGAATAGCGCATGTTGGCGATGCCGCCCTCATAGATCAGATCGACGATCAGCTTGACTTCGTGGCAGCATTCGAAATAGGCCATCTCGGGTGCATAGCCGGCCTCGACCAGGGTCTCGAACCCGGCGAGGATCAGCGAGGTCAGCCCGCCGCACAAAACCGATTGCTCGCCAAAGAGGTCGGTTTCGCATTCCTCGCGAAAAGTCGTCTCGATCACCCCGGCGCGGCCGCCGCCGATCGCCGAGGCATAGCTGAGCCCCAGTTCGAGCGCATTGCCGGACGGGTTCTGCTCGACCGCGACGAGGCACGGCACTCCCGCGCCGCGCAGATATTCCGAACGCACCGTATGGCCCGGCCCCTTTGGCGCGATCATGAACACGTCCATGTCGGGGCGCGGCTCGATCAGCCGGAAATGGATGCTGAGCCCGTGCGCGACGGCGAGGGCCGTCCCTTCGCGCATGTTGGCGCGCAGATCGCTCGCATAGAGCTGCGCCTGCAATTCATCGGGGGCCAGCACCATGACGATATCGGCCCATTTCGCCGCCTCGGCCGGGGTGACGACCTTGAGGCCGGCGGCTTCGGCCTTCTGCGCCGAGGCCGAGCCCGGCCGCAGAGCCACGACGACATCCTTGACCCCGCTGTCGCGCAGATTGTTGGCGTGCGCGTGGCCCTGGCTGCCATAGCCGATGACCGCGACCTTGCGCGATTTGATCAAATTCACATCCGCATCGCGGTCGTAATAAACGCGCATTTCCCACCTCCTTTCCAGGGCTGTCGTCGCCCCCGCGGAAGCGGAGGCCCAGAGCGAACAGTGTAACGCTGGCCCCTGGGTTCCCGCTTTCGCGGGAATGACGAGAGTTAGATGCAAACTGCTGAATTCGTCCCGCTGGCTTGTCTTAAAGACCGGCGGCGCCGCGAGCGATTGCGACGGCACCGGTGCGGGAGATCTCGACGAGGCCCAAGGGCTCCATCAACCCGATAAAGGCGTTCAGCTTTTCGGCCGAGCCGGTCATCTCGAAGACAAAGCTGTCGGTGGTCGAATCGACGACGCGGGCGCGGAAGATGTCGGCGAGCCGCAGCGATTCGATGCGCGCCTCGCCTCTCCCGGCGACCTTGATCAGCATCATCTCGCGCTCGACGAACGGCCCCTCGTCGGTCAGGTCGTGGACTTGATGCACCGGCACCAGCCGCGACAATTGCGCCTTGATCTGCTCGATGATCATCCGCGTGCCGGAGGTCACGATCGTGATCCGCGACAGGTTGTTGCGGCGGTCGATCTCGGCCACCGTCAGGCTTTCGATATTATAGCCGCGCCCGGAAAACAGCCCGACGACGCGCGCCAGTATGCCCGGCTCGTTGTCGACCAGAACGGCTATCGTATGGCGCTCGATGTCGGTCACTGCGCGCCAGCTATGGTGAGCGTCCTGGGCAAGCCCTCACCCACCCGCCGCTGGCGCGCCGGGTCCCCCCTCTCCCGCAATGCGGGAGAGGGTGCCGAGCGCAGCGAGGCGGGTGAGGGTTCGGCGGCGGGATGTTCCGAAAACGTCATTACACCAGCACCATGCCTTCTTCGGAGACCGGTTTTTCGGCTTCGTCCTCGGGGCCGAGCAGCATCTCGTTATGCGCCGCACCCGACGGGATCATCGGAAAGCAGTTCTCGGCTTGATCGACGGCGACGTCGAGGATCACCGCACCCGGGGTCTCGATCATCCAGGCGATTGCGTCATCGAGCTCGCCCGGGCTCTCCACCCGTCGTCCGCAGGCGCCAAAGGCCTCGGCCAATTTGACAAAATCCGGCAGTGCCGCGGTATAGCTTTCGGAATAGCGGCCGCCATGCAGCAGCTCCTGCCACTGCCGCACCATGCCCATGTATTGGTTGTTCAAAATGAATATTTTGATCGGCAGCCGATATTGCGCCGCGGTGGACATCTCCTGGATGTTCATCAGGATCGAGGCCTCGCCGGCGACATCGATGACCAGCGCGTCGGGATGGGCGACCTGCACCCCGATTGCCGCCGGCAGGCCGTATCCCATCGTGCCGAGCCCACCCGAGGTCATCCAATGTTGCGGCCGCTCGAATTTCAGAAACTGGGCGGCCCACATCTGGTGCTGGCCGACCTCGGTGGTGACGTAGAGGTCGCGGCCCGCGGTCTGCGCATAAAGCCGCTCGAGCGCATATTGCGGCTTGATCAGGTCGCGCCGGCTTTTGTCGTAGCGCAGGCAATCGCGGCCGCGCCAACCTTCGATCGCCCGCCACCATTGCGCGCGCGCCGCACCGTCGGTGCCAGGCCTCGCCTGCGCCCAGGCGGCGAGCAGCGCCGACATGGCCTCGCCGGCATCGCCGATGATCGGCACATCGACGCGCACGTTCTTGTTGATCGAGGAGGGGTCGATGTCGATGTGGATCTTTTTCGAGCCGGGCGAAAAGGCGTTCAGGCGGCCGGTCACCCGGTCGTCGAAGCGGGCGCCGACCGCGATCATCAGGTCGCAGCCATGCATCGCCAAATTTGCCTCATAGGTGCCGTGCATGCCGACCATGCCGAGGAAATGTGGATCGCTGGCCGGCAACGCGCCAAGCCCCATCAGGGTCAAGGTGCAAGGAGCATCGGTTGCGCGCACCAGCTCGGTAAAGCGGGCGCACGCCTCGGGGCCGGAATTGATCAGCCCGCCGCCGCCGTAAAACAGTGGCCGCTTGGCCTGGGCGATCATCTGCGCCGCCGCGGCGATGCGCACCCGATCGGGGGTCAGCTGCGGGTGGTAGCTTTTGTGGCGCCCTTCCTCCGGCCCGCGATAGGGGCCGAGCGCGAATAGGACATCCTTCGGCAGATCGACGACCACCGGTCCGGGACGGCCGCTTTTGGCGACGTAAAACGCCTCGTGCAGCATGCGTGCCAGCTCGCACACATCCTTGACCAGATAATTGTGCTTGGTGCAGGGCCGGGTGATGCCAGTGGTGTCGGCCTCCTGAAAGGCGTCGTTGCCGATCAGGTGGGTCGGCACCTGCCCGGTCAGGCAGACGACCGGCACCGAATCCATCAGTGCGTCGGTCAGCCCGGTGACCGCGTTGGTGGCGCCAGGGCCGCTCGTCACCAGCACAACGCCCACCCGGCCGGTCGAGCGCGCGTAACCCTCCGCAGCATGCACCGCGCCGCCTTCCTGGCGCACCAGGATGTGGCGCAGCGAATTTTGCTTGTAGAGCGCGTCGTAGATCGGCAGCACCGCGCCGCCCGGGTAGCCGAACACGACATCGACGCCCTGATCGACCAAGGCCTTGATGACGATATCCGCTCCACTGATCGGCTCGGCCGACATGACAAGCTCCCTCGGCAGTAAGCACGCCGCATTGGGGGTGGGCCGCCGAAGCCGTCACGCTCAGGCGGGGGGCGCAAGCTAATCGGCTAGTGCCGCGCGGTCAACAGAAACTCGTCAATAAACTGACATGAGCGGCGCAGCAAACTTTCCGAAAATTGCTCCCCGAACATCAGATCCGGGGTCAGCTGGTGGCGAAACCAGGTCATCTGGCGTTTTGCATAGCGGCGCGTCGCGCGCTGGGCGGCGGCAATTGCCGCGGCGAGCGGCACCTCGCCGCGCAGATGGCTGACCAGCTCGGGCAATCCCACCGCTTTCATCGCCGGCAAGCCGGGATCGAGCCCGCGCTCCGCCAGCGCCGCCGCCTCGGCCAGCGCGCCGCGCTCGACCATCGCCGCAAAACGCGCATTGCAGGCGGCGTAGAGATATTCGCGCGGCGGCATCAGCAGGATCGTCGCAAAGCGGTAAGGGGCTGCGGAATGCGCCCGATCGCGCCAGGCGCCGATCGGGCGCCCGGTCGCGCGCACCACCGCGTAGGCGCGCACCAGGCGCTGCGTGTCCCCGGCGTCGAGCCGTCCCGCGGCCACCTGGTCGAGCGCAGCGAGCCGCCGTTGGAACGCCGGGCCGCCGAGCGCCCGGTGCAGGATTGCCGCCTCGTTCCGGAAATGCTCGGGGATTTCGGGAAACGGCGCCAGACCCTGAGCCAGCGCACGGAGATAGAGACCGGTGCCGCCGACCACGATCGGCAGCCGACCGGAGCCGCTTGCCGCTGCGATCTCAGCGAGCGCGCGCTCGCGCCAGCTGCCGGCGGAGCCGCGCTCGGCGGCGTCGAGAACGCCGTAGAGCCGGTGCGGCGCCCGCGCGCAGGCGGCACGGTCGGGGCGCGCCGTCAGGATTTCCAGATCGCGATAGATTTGCAGCGCGTCGCCGTTGATGATGATGCCGCCGAATGCCGCTGCCAGTTCTAGCGCCAGCCCTGATTTGCCGCTCGCCGTCGGGCCGGCGACGATCAGCACCGGCGGCTTGCGCTCCGGCGTCCGGTCGGCGTAGGAGCGTCGCGCATGAACCTCGTCGCCAGCCTGATCGCCGCCGGC
Organism: Allostellaceae bacterium; assembly: GCA_036500965.1. GTDB lineage: Bacteria > Pseudomonadota > Alphaproteobacteria > ATCC43930 > CGMCC-115725 > AP-15. The sequence goes on from DASYBC010000037.1 coordinate 43,565, forward strand.
AGGGCCCGGAGCGCCCTTCGCGGCATCGCCGCCGCAATCGCCGAGGCGCTGCCCGGATGCGGTGCGCCGCTCTGGCTCGCCGCCGACGAGGCGTGCGACCTGACCTTCGCCGGCCGCGAGCCCGAACTTGTTGAAATAACGGCGCGGCGGGCGATCGGCGACGCCGCTGTCGATGTCGTGATCCAGCCGGCGGGCCAGCGTAAAAAACGGCTGCTGGTCGCCGACATGGAATCGACGATCATCGACAACGAGATGCTCGACGAACTCGCCGACTTCCTCGGGCTGCGGTCGCGCGTCGCGGAGATCACCCGCAGGGCGATGAACGGCGAGATCGATTTTGTCGCGGCCTTGGAACAGCGCGTGGCGCTGCTCGCCGGGATGCCGGCCATGATCCTCGACGAGGCCGCCGCACGCATCCGCCCGATGCCGGGAGCGCACGCCCTGGTCGCGACGATGCGCGGCCGAGGTGCTGCAACGGCGCTGGTCAGCGGCGGGTTCACAGTTTTCGCCGAGCGGGTCGCCGCGGCACTCGGCTTTGATCACGTCGTCGCCAATCATCTCGATATCGCCGACGGCCGTATCGCCGGCACCGTGCGCGCGCCGATCGTGACCCGCGACACCAAGCGCGACACGCTGCTGCGGCTCGCGGCCGAGTTCAATGTACCGCTCGCCCAGACGATCGCCGTAGGCGACGGCGCCAACGACTTGCCGATGCTCGCCGCAGCCGGGCTCGGCATCGCCTTTCACGCCAAGCCGGCGGTCATCGCCGCCGCGCGCTGTCATGTCCGCCACGCCGATCTCACCGCGCTGCTTTACGTGCAGGGCTACCGGAAGAACGAGATCGTCGGCTAGCAGTTAAAATCAGACAGATGGCGTTCTTTCGCAACCGCACGGTAAACCTCCTCAACCTGCACTATGGTATCCACTGCATCGCGCTGACCGGCGGCGGCGCGTTTTTTATTATATATCTGTTGAAGTCCGGGGTTTCGACGCCGGGCGCGCTCGGCTCGCTGGCGCTGATCCTGCTCGGCCGTTTTATCATTCGCCCGGTCGTTGTGGTCATTGCGGTGCGGCGGGGTCTGCGCGTGATGGTCGTCGCCGGTATCCTGATCAGCGCCCTGCAATATCCGTTTCTGGCCGAGGTTCATGGCGTCGGCCTTGCGTTGGCGATGCTGATCGCGATCGCCGCCGTGGGCGACACGGTCTATTGGACGACATATCACGCCTATTTTGCGGCGCTGGGCGACGATGACCTGCGCGGTCAGCAGATCGGTGCGCGCGAAGCCATCGCTGCGGTCGTCGGCGTTGTCAGCCCGGTTGCGACCGGCTGGATGCTGGTCGCCTTGGGACCGCGCGTGGCTTTCGGCACAACCTCGATCATTGCGGCGCTGGCGGCTCTGCCGCTCTTTTGGGCTCCGGATGTCAAGGTCGCGCCACGCGCCGCCGGTGCGTTCAGGGCGGCGATACCCGGCGTCCTGCTGTTTATGGCCGACGGGTGGACCGCGGCCGGCTTTGTGTTCGCTTGGCAGATCGCGCTGTTTGTTTCACTGGACGAGAACCTCCTCGCCTATGGCGGAGCGCTCGCTGCCGCCGCGCTCGTCGGCGCGATCGGCGGCCTCACTCTCGGGCGGCACATCGACGCCGGCTATGGCCGGCGCGCGGTTTGGTACGCGTTCGTCACCTTCGCGCTGGTCGTCATGTTGCGCGCTGGCGCGGTGGGCCACGCCGCGATTGCCGTTGCAGCAAACGCGCTGGGCGCTTTTGCCGGCTGCCTTTACATTCCGACGCTGATGACAGCGGTGTATACGCTGGCCAAGCGCTCTCCGTGCACGCTTCGCTTCCACGTTGCCACCGAGGGCGGCTGGGACGCCGGTGGTGCCATGGGTCTGCTCGCCGCGGCGCTGGCCATCCGCCTCGGCATGCCCTTGTCGACCGCCGTGCTGCTGTCGCTGGCGGGCGTCGCGGCAACCATCGCCATGTTGCGCCGCTACTACGCGAGCAGCCTGGTGGTCGCCGCCGCCTGAACCGGCAGGCGACGGCGGCATCGCACCGCCGGCCGCTTAGCTCCGGTCGATGCGCAGCGCCACAAAGCGCAGATCGCCCTGCCGCTCGACCAGCAACAGGATCGATTTGCGCCCGGCCTGTTTTTCCTGGTCGATTCGGCTGCTGACATCCTGCGGGCGTTTCACCTCCTGCTGCGCCGCCTCCATGATCACGTCGCCCGGCCGCACGCCCTTGTCGGCCGCCGCGCTGTCCTGGGCGACCTCGACGACGACCACGCCTTTGGCATCATCGCCCAGCGAAAACTTGTCCTTGAGCTCCGGGGTAATGCCGGAAAGCGTCAGCCCCAGCGCCGAGACCCGGCCGGCTATGCTCTCGTCGGCTTTCTTTGGCGCCGGCGGTATGCTCGCCAGCTGCTGATCGCTCTCCTGGAGCTTGCCGACCTTGACCTTGACCGTGGTCTCGGCGCGTTTGCGCCACAGGGTCACCGGCACGGTCGTGTCGACCGGGGTCTCGGCGACCAGCCGCGGCAGACGCCGCATGTCGCCGACTTCCTTGCCGTTAAAGCTCAGCACGACGTCGCCGGGCTCGATGCCGGCGATCTGCGCCGGCCCCTTGTCGGTGACGCTGGCGACCAGCGCGCCGCGCGGCTTGTCGAGCCCGAGGCTTTCGGCGATCTCGTCGGTTACTGCCTGAATGCGCACCCCGAGCCAGCCGCGGTGCACGGTATGGTCCTTTTCGTTCTTCAGCTCGTTGACGACGTCCTCGGCCAGCGCTGAGGGGATCGCAAAGCCGATCCCGATCGAGCCGCCGGAGGGCGAATAGATCGCCGTATTGATGCCGATCACCTGCCCGTCCATGTTGAACATCGGCCCGCCGGAATTGCCGCGGTTGATCGGCGCGTCGGTCTGCAGAAAGTCGTCATACGGGCCCGAGTTGATGTCGCGCTGGCGCGCCGACAGGATGCCGGCGGTGACGCTGCCGCCAAGCCCGAACGGGTTGCCGATCGCCAGCACCCAGTCGCCGACGCGGGCGGTGTCGCTGTTGCCCCACACCACGGCTGGCAGCGGCCTGCGCGGCTTGACCTTTAAGAGGGCGATGTCGGTCTTGGTGTCGCGGCCGACCACCGTCGCCTTCAGATTGGTGTTGTCGTGCAGAATCACGGTGATCTGGTCGGCGTCGGCGATGACATGGTTGTTGGTGACGACGTAGCCCGCCGGATCGATGATAAAGCCGGAGCCGAGCGAGGTCGCCTTGCGCGGCTCGAGGTCGGGATGCTCGCCCTTGGGCAGCCCGTGCTCGAGGAAATCGTGAAAGAACTTTTCGAACGGCGAGCCCGGCGGAAATTGCGGCATTTGCGGGGCGGCTTCGTCGCCTTCGCCCGTGCTTTTCAAGGTCTGCGTCGTCGAGATGTTGACCACCGACGGCAGCAGCTTGGCGGCAAGATCGGCAAAGCTGTCGGGAGCGCCGCGAGCCATCGCCGGCCCGGGCGCGACAACCGGCGGCACGGCGAGTAGGAATGCGGCGAGGGCCGCGGCAACGGCGCGGCGCACCGGGGTCGAGGGGCGGGACGGCACCGATCGGCTCCTCTTCTGGACCCCGCTCGCCCAGTTCGGGCGATGACCTGGGGTAGGCCATTTGGCGGCAGGCCCGGCCGCGAGATTAAGCGAGAAGCACCCGGCAGGCCAGCCGGTTTGTCGGCGCCGCCGGTCGCCCGCTCCATGCATCGGGGGCAGCGCTCTGGTCAGCGGCGCACCAGCCAGACGAGGGCGACGCCGACGCAAGCAGCAGCGAGCCCGGCCATGCGCAGCGCCTGTGGGGGGATCGCGACAGCGCGCGCTGCCGCCCGCTTCATGCTCTGCGGAAACAGCGCATAAAGACAGCCCTCGATCACCAGGACGAGGGCGAACGCCGTCCACAGATCGCGCATTGCCCCTGGTCTCTCGCCGCCGCCGGGACTGCGCGCGCGGGCCGCAAGCCGCAACCGGGCGCGCCGGTCATTTCGGCGCGGCCTGCACCGGCCCCGACGGTGCGAGCTTGGGCGACTCGGGCGTTGCCGGTGCGCCGTCGAGATTGTCGAAGTAGCGGAAGAAATTGCTCTGCGGGGTCAGCACAAAGGATGTGTTGTGTCCTTCGAGCGCATCGCGATAGGCCTGCATCGAGCGGTAGAAGGCAAAGAACTTCTTGTCCTGGCCGAACGCGCCGGCGTAGATGGCGATCGCCTGGGCGTCGCCCTTGCCGCGGACCTCCTGGGCGGTGCGCTGCGCGTCGGCCAGGATCACGGTGCGCTCACGGTCGGCGTTGGCGCGCACCGTCTTCGCCGCCTGGGCGCCTTCGCCGCGGTAGAGCGCGGCCTGTTGCTGGCGCTCCGAGCGCATGCGGGCATAGATCGCCTCGCTGTTCTGCGGCGGCAGATCGGCGCGGCGGATGCGGACATCGATGACATCGATGCCGAACGACTTCGCCTCGGCCGCGACCTGGTCGCGGATCTGGCGCATGATTGTTGCCCGCTCGGGCGACAGCAGCGCCGACAAGGTCACATTGCCGATCACTTGCCGCAAGCTGCCGCTGACCAGCGCGCCGAGCCGGGCCCGCACCACCGGTTCCGAGGCCACGGTCTGATAAAACAGCAGCGGATCGGTGATGCGATAGCGGGCATAGGTATCGACGATCAGCCGCTTCTGATCGGCGCCGATGACCTCCTCGGGCGGTGGCTCGAAATCCAAGAGGCGCTTGTCGTAGATCATCACGTTCTGAATAAACGGCTTCTTAACCCAAAGGCCGGGCTTGCGGATCACCCGCAGCGGCTGGCCGAACTGGAGCAGCAGACTCTGCTCGGTCTGAGTGACGATGAACAGCGAGCTCATCGCCACGATGCCGGCGACGACCAGCGCCGCGGCGACGGCAAGCAGAGCCCGCCGGCTCATTGCGCGCTCCTCATCGCTGGCTCCTCACGATTGGGCCGGCTCATTGCTGCCCACTGATCGATGGCGGCGTCGGGATAGCTAAGTCCGACGATTGGGGCAGGACGCCGCCGCCGCTGCTCGGGGCTCCTCCAGGCGGGCTCGCCGTGGACGGCGCGCTAGGCTTTGCGCCGCCGCCCAAGGCCGGGAGCGGCAGGTAAGGCAGCACCCCGTTCCCGCCTTCGGCCGATTTGTCGATGATCACTTTGTTGCTGTTCTTCAGCACTTGCTCCATGGTCTCGAGGTAGAGCCGCTCGAGGGTGATGTCCGGCACCGCCTTGAACGCGTGGTAGACTGACAGGAAGCGGGCAGCGTCGCCCTGCGCGCGGGCGATCGTCGCCAGGCGATAGCCCTCGGCCTGCTGCTCGATCTGCACCGCGTCGCCGCGCGCCCCGGGAAGAATGCCGTTGCGATAGGTCTCGGCCTCGTTGCGCAGCCGGGCGCGGTCGGCGAGTGCCGCCTGAACGTCGCGATAGGCGTCGATGACCTCGGCGGGCGGATCGACCCGCTGCAGCTGCAGCTGGGTGATCTCGATCCCGGCGCCGTAGCTGTCGAGGATCGACTGCAGCAGCTTTTGCGTATCGGCCTCGATCTTGGCGCGCCCTTCGGACAGCGCCTGGGCAATCGGGGTTTCGCCGATGACCTCGCGCATCGCGCTCTCGGCCGCCGATTTGACGGTCAGCCCCGGGTCGCGGATATTGAACAGATAGGATTTCGCGTTGTTGATCACCCAAAAGACCGCAAAGTTGATGTCGACGATATTCTCGTCGCCGGTCAGCATCAGCGCCTCTTCCGGCACCTGGCGCGCCGGCGCCTCGCGGCCGGGCTCGGTCTCGGCCGAGCGGTAGCCGATTTCGGTGCGGTTGACGCGGGTGACGCTCGGCGTCAGCACCGATTCGATCGGGTCCGGCAGATGATAGTTGAGGCCGGGCTGGGTGGTGCGATTGTAGGCGCCGAACCGCAGCACGATCCCGACCTGGTCGGGCTCGACCCGGTAGAACCCGCTCGCCAGCCAGATGACCAGGATCGCGATCAGGACGATGGCGATCCCGGCGCCGGTGCCGAACCCGCCGGGCAGGATGCGGCGAAACCGGTCCTGGCCGCGCCGCAGCAGCTCCTCGAAGTCGGGCGGATACGGGCCGCGGCTGCGCGGGCCGGACCCGCCGCCATTGTTGCGCGGACCGCCGCCCCACGGGCCGCCGCCGCGGGGACCGCCGCCCCACGGGCCGCCGCCCTGACTTAGCCAGAACATCGACCTGAACCTTTCCGCGCCGCCGGACGCGACCGAGCCGGTCTCGGGCCGTGGGTCTGCGCAGGCGCGGCGCGCCAGACGCACGACCCGATAGAGGGCGCACGCGGGTGTTGTCAAGAGACGCCGGCGGCCCCAGATCCCGAGCGCCGCGCGATGTCACCAACCGGTCACGGCAGGCGGCGGCGCCTCGCACAAATTGCCCGCCGGGCCTATCGTGCCGGTGGGGCGCGGCAGCGCGGTGTTCGCGCGACGCCGCTCGGCACTTTCCGCCCTCCCCGGGGGCAAAGGAATCAGATGGCCGCAGTCACCGAACAGCAGATCCTCGATGTGCTTTCGAATGTCGTCGATCCCGACAAGGGCGCCGACATCGTCTCCCTCGGCATGGTGTCGGGAATGGCGATCCGCGCCGGCAATGTCGCCTTTGCGATCGAGGTCGAACCCGAGCGCGGTCCGCGGCTGGAGCCGCTGCGCAAAGCGGCGGAAAAGGCGGTCGAGGCGCTGCCGCAGGTGCTGTCGGTGACCGCGGTGCTGACCGCCCAGTCGGCGCCGCGCGGGCGCACCGCCGCGGCGCCGGCCGGCGCCGCCCAAAACCGCGGCACAGCGCCCCACTCGCCCGGTCGCCAGCAGCGTGGCGCGGTTCCTGGGGTCGGGGCCATCATCGCCGTCGCCTCGGGCAAGGGCGGGGTCGGCAAATCCACCATCGCCGCCAATCTGGCGCTGGCGCTGAAGGCAAACGGGCTCGCGGTCGGGGTGCTCGACGCCGATATTTACGGGCCCTCGATGCCGCGCATGCTCGGGATCGCTGGCCGGAAGCCTTCTTCGCCCGACGGCAAGCGGCTGATCCCGGTCGACAGCTACGGGCTGCGCTGCATGTCGATGGGATTCCTGGTGCCCGAGGACCGGCCGATGATCTGGCGCGGGCCGATGGTGATGAGCGCGTTGCAGCAGATGCTGCGCGAGGTCGAGTGGGGTGCGCTCGACATCATGGTCGTCGATATGCCGCCCGGCACCGGCGACGCGCAGCTGACGATGGCCCAGCAGGTGCCGCTGGCCGGCGCCGTCATCGTTTCGACCCCGCAGGACATCGCTCTGCTCGACGCGCGCAAGGGCCTCAACATGTTCCGCCAGGTCGAGGTGCCGGTGCTCGGCATCGTCGAGAACATGAGCTATTTCCTGTGCCCGCATTGCGGCGGCCGCAGCGAGATCTTCAGCCACGGCGGCGCGCGCCGCGAAGCCGAAAAGCTCGGCACCGAGTTTCTCGGCGAGGTGCCGCTCGATCTGCAAATCCGCGAGACGTCGGACGAAGGCCGGCCGATCGCCGTCTCCAGCCCCGGCCACCCGCATGCGCTCGTGTTTCGCGCCATGGCCGCGCGCATCTGGGAAAAGATCAGCGGCGACGACGCCGGCGGCCGCGCCCCGCCGCGCATCGTCGTCGAATAGCGACGGCCGCGCTATTTGGCGACCATCACATCGGACGCCTTGATCACCGCGAACGCCTCGTCGCCGATCTTGAGGCCGAGATCATCAACCGCTTCGTTGGTGATCGACGAGGTTACGACGACCCCGCCGCCGATATCGATGCGGACATGCGCCGTCGTCTGACCCTTGGTCACCGTGACGATCTTGCCTTTGAGCTGATTGCGCGCGCTGAGCTTCATCGCTCAGGATTGCGGTCACGATCGTGCGGCGCGGCGTTGGCCCGGGCGAGGCCCTTTGCCGCCGAGCGCCGTCGATCTATCCTGGCGGATATGGCGATGCCGGCGGCAAAAATGGACCCACCGATGCAGACAGAGAGCGGGCAGACAGAGCGCAGCTCGATCCTCGGCGAAACGATCGCCAGGATCGACGACATTCTCGGCCCCGAGCTTGACGAGATCACAGTCGAACGGGCGGTGGTCGGGTTGTTTTTCACCGGGGTCAAGCTCTCGAACGGCTGCGCCGGCAGCTGCGCCACGCCGATCAAGACGATCCCCGAGGCGGTCTGCTGCCCCTCTTCGGCGATGGCGATGCCGTTCCCCGGGAAGCTCGCCGGCCGGCGCGCGGCCGATCTGGCGCGTGAGGCGCTCAGCGGCCACGGCATTCGCCGCGCCATCGGGATCGCCGCGGTAAATGCGCTCGCCGAGTGGTGCTGGCGGCGCCGCCCGCACCCCGAGACCGAGCTGCGCCCCGGTGTCGACGCCTTCGACGCCCTCAGATCGGCGCCGGCGATAAGGTTGTCGTGGTCGGCGCCTTTGCGCCGTTCCTCAAAGAGCTGAAACGCCGTGGCCAGCCCTTTCTGGTGCTGGAGCAGGACCCGGCCACGCTGAAGGCCGACGAGCTGCCGTTTTTCCGCCCGGCTGCGCAGGCCGGGGCGATCCTGCCGCAGGCCGACGTCGCGCTGATCACCGGCGCCACTCTCGTCAACAACACGCTCGAAAATTTGCTGGCGCTGATCCGGCCGGAAGCGCGGGTGACGGTCGTCGGGCCGACGGTCGGCATGCTGCCGGACGCGTTTTTCGCCCGCGGCGCCGATGTCTTGGGCTGCGTGCGGATCACTGCACCCGACGCCTTTCTCGACCTGCTCGCCGAAGGCGGGTCGGGCTATCACTTTTTTGGCCGCTCGGCGCAAAAGCTGGTGCTGGCCCGGCGGCCCGCCGGCATCACCGCCAGAGTCGCCTGAACCCTTGAGAGGCCCGAGCGGGCTATCGCGGCGGCTCGCGCGCCATCTTCCCGTTCAACCCGGGCTTCCTGCTCAAGCCGGGACCGGTGCTATGAAGGGCGTCGCGAATGCGCGAACACCGCACCTGGCCATTGATCCGGGCGGGCGCGCCGGTATTGCGGCGGGCAGGCGTGCGCGTCGGTCACGCGCCACGGCCAGCGCGGGTCGTCGCGAAGGGCGCGGGCGAGCGCCACCCAATCGGCATGGCCGTCGGCCAGGATCGCTTGCGCCTGATGCGGATCGACGATCATCCCGACCGCCTGCGCGGCGATCCCGCTCGCCTGCCTGACCGCAGCATCCGTTCCTCCTGCACGCTGAAACGCCGCTCGACGGCATCAAGCCGGGTGGTCATCGCCACCTCCACGCCGTGACGCGGCTTTCCAGCGCCGAAAACCGGCTCTCCATCGCAGGTGAAGCGGTGCTGCAAGTCGCGCACTTCGGCGGTCAGCGTCAGAACGCGTGCGCCGAGAAGGTCCAAGCTGATTTTTTCCTCGCTGATCTGCCATCGCCTTCTTGAGCGTCTTGATCCGCTGTGTCGCGATTTGGCGAGGCGCGGCGGCCGGCTAAACCGGCCGCCGCCAGCACGACCCGCTCAAAGGCGGTTGAGCCCGGCAAGGGCCTCCTAGCGCACCGGCGAGAACGATGCCGGGATCAAGAGCTTATTTTCCTGGCGCACCGGGCGCACCCCGGCCTGCGGCGGCCAGGACCCACCAGGCCGGCGCGACTCCTCGCGCACCCGGGCGCGCTCGTTCAAATCCTTGTACGCCCAAATGTGGACGAATTTGTTGAGCCCGCCGAGCTCGCTCGTCCAGCACGCCGCCAACGGCGACAGCTTCTCGCGGTCGGGAACGGCCTTGGCCCACGCCTCCAGCACCTTCGGGATGTCGCCCGGCGCATAGGTATAAGTGCGCATCTCGTAGACGTTGCCGGTGCCGTAGTCGCGGCTGCCGAGCGGCCGCATGAACGGCGCCGGGATCATGATATCGGCTTCTTGCGCCACGATCAGGTCCTGCCCGCCCGGCAGCGCGTTGCGTTCGCGGTCCTGGGCCATTGCCGCGCGCACCCGCGTGCGATGCGCGAGGTCGTCATAGGGATAGACGTGGACCACTTGGTTCAGCGGCCCGAACTCGGTATGCCAGAACGCCCCCAATTTCGAGTGCTTCTCGCGCAGCGGCAGGCGCTTCTCATAGCGCTCCTCGAATTCGGCGACACTGCCGGGGCGCAGGGTATAGGTGCGGACTTCATAGATCATCGGTGCTTCCTCCAGATGACCGGGGCCGGCAACTCGACATGCCGGCAACCGACCGCACATCTTAGCGCTCGAGCGCTGGAGCGGGTAGGGAATGCGATGCGGGCCCGGTCGGCAGCGGGCACGCACCCTTCAGTCGAGGGTTCGCGGATCGTCGATGGCGAAGGTTAGATGCTGCGTCGGCTGCGGCGTCGTCGTCATCAAAGTGACCCCGTCCGGCGCCTCGAAGCGGTGCCACTTGCCTTGCGGCACGATCACCGCCATCCCCGCCTTCAGCGGATAAGATTGCGGCCCGTCGTCGAACATGATGTGCAAGGTCGTGGCGCCGTCGACCACCTGCACGATTTCGTCGCCGTTCGGGTGCCGCTCCCACGGGCCTTCGCCGGAAAACTTGGCGGCGTTGATCGCGCTGTCGCGATAGGGTGCCAACCGCGCAAAGGCTCCCTCGCGATCGGCTGCCGGCGTCTCCGCGGTGCGTCCGCGCAACATCTTGAGCTTGGCCAGCTCGGCCTTGAGATCGATGACCGTCAGCAATTCTGCCTCCCTTGACTGGACTGTTCGCATAGTAGGCCGATGCAGTCGCGACTCGCGACCCATCTGGCTGTCGGGCGGCCCCCGGTCAGATGATCTTTTTGTCCCGGAAATCCTGCACCTGCGCCGCAGTGTAGCCGAGCTCCGCGAGAACCTTGTCGTTGTCTGCGCCAAGCTCGGGCGCGACGCCGATCCGCGGCGGCGTCTCCGAAAAATGCCACGGCGAGCCATGGACTTTCAGTCGCTTGCCGTGCATCGGGTAGTCCACTTCGGTGACGTAGCCGTTGGCCAAGACGTCGGGATCGTCGGCAGCTTCGAGCAGGGTGTTGATCGGCGCCGAGACGATGTCGGCAGCGCGCAGGCGCTCCACCCAATCTTCGCGCGGACCCGTTGCGAACAGCTCGTCGAGCATTTGCAGTAGGCTCGTGCGCCGCTCCTCGGAAGAAACGATCACGCCGAGATCGCCGAACCCGGCCTTTTCCAGGGCTTCGTAAAACCCGAGTGCCGTCATCGCGTCGCGCCATTTGCGCGCGCCGCTCAGCTGCAGCACCAGCGGCTTGCCGTCGCCGTCGTTGAAGCTCGCGCTGAGCCCGGGGCGCTCGGGCGTGCCGGTGACGCGCGCCTGGCCGGTGACCGGGTCGCGATTGCGCCACATCGCCGTCGTCAAGGTCCAGCCCATCAGGCGGATCTGGCCGCCGAGCAATGAGCAATCGACTTTTTGCCCGACCCCGGTCGCGCGTGCATGGGTCAGCGCCGCAAGCGCGCCGCCAAAAGCGAGGATCGCGCAGGTCTCGTCGGCGACCGAGACTATGCCGGTCTTCAACGGCTGCCCCGGCGTCGAATAGGCCTGGGCGACGCCGCCCAGCGCCTGGGCCATCGAATCGGTGCCCGGCAGCGCGGCATGCGGCCCCTTTGGGCCGTAGCCCGAAACCGAGACATAGACGAGCCGCGGGTTGATCTGCCTCAATTCGTCGTAGCCGAACCCGTTTTTCTCGGCGGCGCCGGGGCGGAAATTCTGCCCGAAGATGTCGGCCTTGGCGACCAGCCGGCGCAGGATTTCGCGGCCTTCCGCGGTCTTCAAGTTCAGCGTGACGCTCTTCACGCCGCGATTGTTGGTCTCGAAATAAGTGCTGGGGAAACCCGGCAGCACGGTCGAGCCACGCGAATTGTCGCCGATCCCCGGCACCTCGATCTTGATCACCTCCGCGCCAAGATCGGCCATCAGCATGTACGGCACAGTGCCGGCCTGTGCCGTCGAGCAGGCGACGACCTTCACGCCGTTGAGCGGACCATGCGGTAGAGCCATGTTCGGCAATCTCCTAATCCCGTCCCAAGATTATGCGCTCACGGTTGGTCCGCGGCCACGCCTCGACCCGATCATCGTCCGATTTCAGCAGATCTCTCGTCAAGCGGCCGCCTCCCGCCGGGATCGGCGAGCGCTCCGGGCATACCCGGAGGTGACTGGGCCGTACAGGAGATGAATGGCGTCCCCAAGGGGATTCGAACCCCTGTTACCGCCGTGAAAGGGCGATGTCCTAGGCCTCTAGACGATGGGGACGCGAGGCGGCGGGCGCTTGCATCTAGAGCGCCGGGGAGCGGAAATCAACAGCGGCCTCGATCCCGGCAAGGCGCTAGCCCACCGCCTCCGGCCGACCTCGATCTGCTGCCGGCGGCTCCCATCTATGATCGGCGCAATGGGAGGCGCGATGGGAGGAAGGATGCCGCCGGTATTCGACGAGCCGTTTCGCGAAGGGCTGCGGGCGCTGCTGGCCTGGCGGCGCGATGTGCGGCGGTTCCGCCCAGAGCCGCTGCCGCCGGGGACGGTCGAGCAGCTGGTGGGCCTCGCCGCGCTGGCGCCGTCGGTTGGGTTGAGCCAGCCGTGGCGGTTCGTCATTGTCGCCGACCTCGCGCGGCGCGCAGCGGTCCGCGCCGATTTCGCCGCCGCCAATGCGCTGGCGCTCGCCGCGCAAGCGCCAGCGCGGGCCGTGCGATACGCCAAGCTCAAGCTTGCCGGGCTTGACGAGGCGCCCTGCCAACTCGCGGTTTTCGCCGACCGCGACACCGCGCAGGGTCACGGTCTCGGGCGGCGCACGATGCCGGAGATGGCCGATTATTCGGCGGTCGCCGCGGTGCACACATTGTGGCTCGCGGCGCGGGCCCACGGGATCGGCATGGGCTGGGTGTCGATCCTCGACCCCTGCGCAATTGCGGCGATCCTCGAAATTCCAACAGAATGGAAGCTGATCGGCTATTTCTGTCTCGGCTATCCGGCCGCAGAGGAGGACATCCCGATGCTCGAAGCCGCGGGCTGGGAATGGCGGCGTCCCGCCGCGTCGTTTCTGATCCGGCGATGAGCGGCGCCGTGATCCGCGTCGGCATCGGCGGCTGGGTGTTCCCGCCGTGGCGCGGGGTGCTCTACCCGTCGGGGCTGCCGCAGGCGCGCGAGCTGTCGCACGCCAGCCGCCAGGTCACCGCGATCGAGATCAACGGCACCTTCTACGGCAGCCAGAAGCCAGAGAGCTTTCGCCGCTGGCACGACGACACGCCGGACGATTTCGTCTTTTCGGTCAAGGGGCCGCGCTTTGTCACCCATCGCCGCGACCTGGCGGCGGCCGGGCCGTCGATCGAGCGCTTTTTGGCTAGCGGCGTGCTCGAATTGCGCGACAAGCTCGGGCCGATGCTGTGGCAATTCGCCCCGTTTTTGCGTTTCGAGGAAGCCGGCTTCGGCGCGTTTCTGGAGCTGTTGCCGCATGAAGTCGAGGGCCGAGCCTTGCGCCACGTCGTCGAGGTCCGGCATGAGAGCTTCGCCAAGCCCGGCTTTGCCGAGCTGCTGCGGCGCCATCGGGTCGCGGTGGCTCTGGTCGATGACGAAAAATACCAGGCGATCAACGAGATCACCGCCGATTTCGTCTATGCGAGGTTGCGCCGCTGCTCGCTCGACGAGCCGGCCGGGTATGCCCCGCAGGCGCTCGACGACTGGGCCAGACGCGGCCGCGAGTGGAGTGCCGACGGCCGCGATTGCTTCATCTACTTCATCAACGGCGCCAAGGTCCGGGCGCCGACGGCGGCGCAGGCGCTGATCGAGCGACTGTCCCGCTGACCGGATCCCGGCGCTGGCCGCCGTCTCACGCTGTCGCCTGCAGCACGATTTTGGCCCACTCCGGCTCGCGCCGGTCGAGATGCTCCCCCGGAGAGCCCGCCGAGGGGCGGGCCTTGGCAGCTTGCGCAGGGGATGCGATATCTAGTCCCGCGAGCCGGTCCGACGGGTCGAGACAACTCTGAGAGCGGCCAAGGGGCTCCATGAAGAGGGAGTGAGGACGATGTCAGCTGCTGCCGAGCACTATAATGTCGGCGGAATCGTGCTGCCGCGGCCGTTCAAGGTGCGGCGGCTCGGCCATTTTGGCTTCAACGTTGAGAAATTGCCCGAGGGCCGCGAGTTTTACGGCGACCTGCTGGGTTTCACCGCGTCCGACACGCTCGATTTTTCGCGTGCGCCATGGTTCCCGAAGGATGCCGATCTCGGCGACTCGCGCGGCTATTTCATGCGCTACGGCACCGACCACCACGCCTTTGTGCTGTTCCCAAAAAGGGTCATGGACCATCGCGCTGACCGCAAATTCGCGCCCGAGGTCACGATCAACCAGATCACCTGGCAGTGCGGCAGCCTGAAGGAAATCGCCGACGCGCACAGCTATTTCGAGGCGCAGCAGGTCCGCATCCAGCGCGTCGGACGCGACATGCCGGGCAGCAACTGGCACGTTTATGTCTACGATCCCGACGGCCACACCAACGAATTCTATTACGGCATCGAGCAGATCGGCTGGAATCGGCTATCGAAGCCGCGCGACATGTATTACCGCGGCTTCCAGGAAAAGCCGCCATTGCCGCAGATGTCCGAGGCCGCTGAGCTGGCGGAAGCCTACGACAAGGGCATCCAGGTGCTGACTGGGCATCAGCCGAAAGAAGCGCTCGCCGCGACCTACGATGTCGAAGGGGTGTTGCTGCCGCGGCCGTTCAAGATCACCAAGGTCGGTCCGGTTGGCTTGTTCGTCGATGATGTCGATCGCGCCGAGGCGTTCTACCGCGACCGGCTCGGGTTTGTCCGCAGCGAGGAGACGGTCTATCGCGGCGCCCGCTGCACGTTCCTGCGCTGCGGCGCCGAGCACCACAGCGTGGCGCTCTACCCGAAGGAGCTGCGGCGCAGCCTGGGGCTCAGCCCGCACACGACTTGCATGTCGTTCGGCGTCGAGCTCGGCAGCTATGCGCAATTGCGCTCCGCCATCGCGTTTCTGAAGGAGCACGGCGTCACCTTCATCGACTCGATCCCGCCCGAACTCTACCCCGGCATCGATTATTCGGCCTTCGCGCTCGACCCCGACGGCCACTGCATCCAGCTCTATTACTACATGGAGCAGATCGGCTGGGATGGGCGGGTGCGCCCGGCCTCCGAACGCCGCAAGATCAACGGCCAATGGCCGGAGGCGCTCAAGCCGTTGTCGGACACCTATGTCGATCAGGTGTTTCAGGGCCCGCTCGGCTAGGCTGCCGATCGAATGAAGCCGTTTCGCTTCGGCGTCAATGTCGGGCCGTCGCGCTCGCGCGCCGAATGGGTGGAGAAGGCCCGCAGGCTCGAAGCGCTCGGCTACGACGTGCTGACCGTTCCCGATCACCTGGCCGATTTCCTGGCGCCGATGCCCGCCCTGGTCAGCGCGGCCGAAGCGACGACCACGCTGCGGGTCGGCACCAACGTGCTCAACAACGACTTTCGTCATCCGGTGCTGGTGGCGCGCGAGGCCGCGACAGTCGATCTGCTGACCGACGGCCGGCTGATCCTCGGCCTCGGCGCCGGGTACATGCGATCCGAGTACGACGAAGCCGGGTTGGGCTTCGATGCCGGCGGCACCCGGGTCGATCGGCTGGCGGAAGCGGCCATCATCATCAAGGCCCTGCTCGGCGGAGAAAAGGTCACGTTCGCCGGTCGGCATTATCGGGTAACCGGCCACACGATCCACCCGCTTCCGGTGCAACGGCCGCACCCGCCGATCGCGATCGGCGGCAACGGCCGACGGCTCTTGGCCTTGGCCGCACGCGAAGCCGACATCGTCGCTTTCTCGGGCATCACCTTTCGCCGCGGCGGCGCCGCGCCCGACCTGTCCGGCTGGAGGGTGTCGGGCGTCGATCAGCGGGTGCAGCTTGTCCGCGAGACCGCCGGCGACAGATTTGCCGCGCTGGAGCTGAACGTGCTGGTTCAGCAGGTTGTAGCGATCGACGATCGCCGGCGCGCGGCTGAGGAGCTGGCCCGCCGCTGGAGCCAGCTCAGGCCGGACGAAATTCTCGACAGCCCCTATGTGCTGATCGGGACGACAGACGAGATGATCGAACAGCTGCGGGCGTGCCGAGAGCGTTGGGGCCTCTCCTATTTTACGATTTTCGAACCCTACGTGACCGCGTTCGCCCCAATCGTCGCCCGGCTCGCCGGCACGTAGCGGTGCGACGCAGATAATGCTCTCCACCCTTTGCTCCCAGTCGCCCCCGCGAAAGAGCGTGTGAAGAATTCCCGAGGCGCTCGCTGCCCCGAGATCGTGCGTGCTTCGAGACGCGCCTTCGGCGCTCCTCAGCATGAGGTATCCGATTGATGATGATGAGAAAATACCTCATCCTGAGCGACTGTTTTTGGCGTCAAGCGGGTTGCCATGGTTTTCGGTCTCGCAGGATG
>DASYBC010000038.1:0-19000 GCA_036500965.1 Allostellaceae bacterium
GCCGTCGCTCACCCTGCGACCGCTCAGCCGCGCCCCGACAGGCTCAAAACGCCAGGCTCGCGGCCCCAAAACCCCGACAAGCAGCCTGATACGTCAGAAAATCCAACATCAGCAGCCGCCCGGTGAGATATCCGGGTTAGAGCGGTTGCCGTCGTCATCGGCGATGGCGATGACCGCGCCCGGCTTCCCTGCCGTGCACACGCCGGATGATTCTGTTGCGTTGGCGCGCCGGCCGCGAGGGTTCTCGGCGTATTCCGATGGCGCGGGCGCGGGCGATCTCGCTGCCCAATCGACGATCGCCGCGCCCAGCGGCGCCGGTCGCCGCCTCATCGGCGTCGTTTCAAGTAAATTACCGGCCGAATTTATTGAACAACCGAACTGATCTCCAACCCTACTCAAAGGGAGTGTTAACGCTCGCATAATATCGTCCCGGTGGAGGCCGCGGGGGAAGGCGCAACAGATTTTGCCAGGGAGCCGGGACATGATTCGATGGTGCTGCTTAAGCCGCGCATGCGGGATTACGATTTTACTTGGCTCGATTCAGGCCTACCCCGGCGGGGCGCCAGGGCTGATCTCCGCCGCGCTTGCGGCGCCCGCCGGTCCGGCCAATTCGATCACGCTGACCAACCAGAGCGGCGCCGCAATCGCTAACTATCCGCTGCAGTTCGGGCGGCCGTTCCTCGACGGCGCGATCCCCGACGAGCCGCAGGTGCTGATCGGCGGCGCTCCAGCAAAAACACAGGCCGATGTCAAAAACCGCTACCCAGACGGCTCCGTCGAGTATGCGGTTATCGCCGTCCTGGTCCCGGCCATTCCGGCGAGCGGATCGCTGACCCTGACTTTTCAGAACCAGACCGCAAGCAATAACACTCCGCTGACCGCGGCGCAGATGCTTGGGCTGAGCTACATGTTCAGCGCGCAGATGATCCTGACGAGCACCGCCGGCGGCAAAGCGCAGAGCGTCGATGCGCGCACGATGCTGGCGAACGGCGACTACACGCTGTGGACCTCGGGGCCAGTGGCGCAGACCATCATCCTCGCCGACGACACGCGCGCGCGCAAATACGACATCGGGTTTGGTGATGGATATCATCCGTTCCGGCCGCGCTTTGTCGCGACGTTTTGGCCTCAGACGCACCAGGTGTGGGTGCGCGCAATCGGCGAGAACGGGCTCTCGACCGAACTCGAGGATCTGGAATACGCGCTGACCTTGACCGGCGCCAACGCCAAAATCTACAGCAACGCCGATCTATCGCATCCCGCGATGGCCACCTGGACCAAGCAATTCTGGCTCGGCGGCACGCCCAAGGCGCAAGTCAATATCGACAACAACCTGGCTTATCTGGAGAGCACCCGGTTCGTCCCGAATTACGACCCTTCGCTCACACCGAGTCAGGCGACGATCGCCTACTATTACGCCGTGTGGTGGACCGACACTAATCACGACATCGGCGGCTCCGGCGCGTGGACGCCGGGGATGCCGACCACCGGCGCGCGCAGCGACATCGGCCCGGAGCCGTCCTGGGACGCGGTGTGGCTCTATACCGGCGACTGGCGGATGCGCCAGACCGCGCTCGGCAACGCCGATCTCGCCGGCGCCTGGCCGGTCAATGTGCGCGAAAGCGACACCACGGAGCGGCTCAACCGCGCCGACCCGGTCCCGGTCGCCCCGGCGATCGGCAGCGGCTATGGCCGCCCGATCTCGATCACCGACCGCAAATATCTGGGGCCTGCGGCGGGCGGCGAGGTTGATTTCCTCTATTACAATTCTGACGACCCCTACCCGCCCAACCAGCTCGACACGGTCGGGCCGCTCAACTTCAACGGCGCGTGGGCCTTTGACGTCGCGCACGAGCCGTCGCCGTTTTTTGTCCCCTACATCCTCACCGGCGACCCGTTCTATCTTGAGGAATTGGAGAACTGGGCCGCCTACGACGCCACCACCAACAACGGTGCCGGGGCGCAAGGCGACTTTGAGGGCCGGGGCCCCACCGGCGACGAGGGCGGCGCCTATGACCAGTTGCGCGGCGACGGCTGGGTGCTGCGCAGCCGGGCCGAGGCGGCCTTCGCCATCCCCGACGCCGACGCCTTCAAAACCTATCTGACGATCCTGACCCAGGAGGACATCGCCCGCTGGGAGGGCGGCCTTGGGATCACCGGCACGGTGTTCGACGGCTCGGCCGAAAAGGTCTGGGCGGTTGAGACTGGCGACCCCGAGAGCCGCATCTCGCCAACCCACCAGGCCCCGCCGCTGGGCAATTGGGAAGCCGCCTATGACCCCGGCGATGATGGCGGCGGACAGTGGATCGCGGGCTCGATGGACGGCTACACCAACCAGTGGATGCAATGGTATGTGCAGTATTGCGTCGGCCGCGCCGCCGAATTGGGTTTTGCTGCCGGGCCGCTGACCCTCGCCAGCGGGCGATACCTGATCGGCATTATCAACAGCACCGGCTACCCGATGCTGGTCGCCGCTTACGGCATGCCGACCTGGTTTACCAGTGGCCCGATCACCAGCTGGTCGGCGTTGGTCGCTGATTTGACGCCCTCTTACCTGACCGGGGTCAACTGGGCCGGCACTTCATCTCAGGGGCCGCTGCCCGATTTTTTCAACCGGCAGCTCTACACGCAAGGCTACGACGCCTATGTCATGGCGGCACTCGCGCCGCTAGTTGACGAAGGAGCACCCGGCGCCAGCCAAGCCGAGGCCTGGGTGACAGCCAATATCTACCAGCCGCTCGCCGCCGGCGGTCAGCTTGCCAGTGACCCCTCTTGGGCGATCGTGCCGCGCACCGACACAAACGCGCTGCCACCGATGCCGACGACGCCGTGACCACGCGAACCATCTACCAATAAGCCCGATCCGCCGCGCCGCCACTCCATTCGCGACCGACCCCGCGCCCGGCTTTCCGGTGTCGGGTCGTCGCGGTGGGCAGTCGGTGCGGCGGTTGGGCCGCGGCAGGCGCCTCGGCCTACGTGCTGCGACCCTGTTATTCGCCGCCCTACTACGATCCGACGCCTGCTACAATTCGCTGCCGATTGAGCCACCACCAGCTACGCGTTAAAGGCCAGGCTCTGACGTCCTTAATAGCCGCCGCCGGACCGCCGCACCCGGTTGCGCCGCGGCCCGGCTGCGCATCGGCTTGCTAATCCCGAACCGGTCGCCGCCGCCGCGGCGCTTGCGGCACGGCCGATACCCCGGTATCGGGAGGGCGTGAGAGCCGTTTCGATCCTCGCTGCAATCTTGGGCCTCGCCGGGATCGCGGCGCTTGTCGCGGTGTTCGGCGCGGCCGCGGTGATGCGCTCGCTGCTCGCCGTCGGCTGGCAGGGGTTTGCCGCGATCTGCCTCATTCATCTTGGGCTGATCGCAGTGATGGGCATCGCTTGGTGGGGTTTGGTTCCGGGGGCGCCTCGCTGGGTGTTTTTGTGGGCCCGGCTCCTGCGCGAGGCCGGCTCGGAGATCCTGCCGCTCTCACCTGTGGGCGGCTGCGTGATCGGCGCCCGGGCGCTGTCGCTCGTCGGCATACCGGGTTCGATCGCAGCCGCCAGCACGATCGTCGATCTAACGCTGGAGTTTCTCGCCAAGCTCGCCTACACGGCGCTTGCCCTCGTCTTGCTCGTCAGCCTGCGACCGGGCTCGGAAATGGCCCTCCCGCTGAGCCTCGGCCTGGCTGCTGCGAGCCTCGCTGCCGCCGGCTTTGTCGCGGCGCAGCAGCGCGGCTTCGGCCCGCTCGATCGCCTCGCCCGGCGCCTCGGGCGCGGCTGGGCCGAGCGGACGTCGGCGGGTGCGGCGGCGCTGCATGCGGCCCTGCGCCAGATCTACGCGCTGAAGGCAAGGCTGTGGGCCGGGCTTTTGCTGCACGTCGCATGCTGGATCGCCGGCGGCCTCGAAGCGTGGCTGGCGTTGCGCCTGGCCGGCGCCCCGCTGCCGTTCAAGACGGTGCTGGTGATCGAGGGGCTGCTCTATGCGATCCGCACCTTTGCTTTCGCCATCCCCAACGCGGTCGGCGTGCAGGAAGGCGCCTACGTGCTGATCGGCGCCAGCTTTGGCCTGACGCCCGGGATGGCGCTCGCCTTGTCGCTGTTGAAGCGGGCCCGCGATTTGACGATCGGATTGCCCGCTCTCGGCGCCTGGCAAATTATCGAAGGCCGGCGGCTGTGGCACAGATCCGAGCGCTCCAGCATCAAGGCCGCTGGCTCTGGCGGCGTTCTGAACCGGAGAGAATCATGACGGAACCGCTTCCGCTCGTCTATCTCGCGCGCCACGGCGAAACCGCCTGGAGCCTGTCCGGCCAGCACACCGGCCGCACCGACCTGCCGCTGACCGAGCGCGGCGAGGATCAGGCGCGGGCTCTCGCCATGCGGCTGCGCGGATCGGTTTTCGCGGGGGTGTTGACCAGCCCTTCGCAGCGCGCGGTGCGAACCTGCGAGCTGGCCGGTTTCGGGCCGGTGGCCGAGATCGAGCCCGATCTCGCCGAATGGGATTATGGCGATTACGAGGGCCGCCGCACCGCCGACATTTTGACCGCGCGACCGGGCTGGCAATTGTTCCGCGACGGCGCACCCGACGGAGAAGCGGCGGACCAGGTGGGCCTGCGCGCCGATCGCGTCATTGCCCGCATTCGCGCTGTCCACGGCAACGCGCTGATCGTCTCGAGCGCTCACATTTCGCGCGTCGTCGCCGCGCGTTGGCTCGGGCTCCCGCCATCGGGTGGACGCTATTTTGTGCTGAGCACGGCGAGCCTCGGCATTCTTGGCTACGAGCACAATTTCGGCGAGCCGGCGATCAAGCTATGGAACGACACGAGCCACCTGGGCGGCTGATCCCGCGGCAACGATTTTGAACTAAAGCGTCTGTAAGCTGCCTGGTTTGGAGTGGGCAATTGGCAGAAAATTCGCCACAGCCGCGGACTGCGGAGCAAAGGCGTCTCGACGAGACACGTGAGCAGGGTGTCGCTTGGCAGCGATGGGGCCCTTACCTCAGCGAGCGCCAGTGGGGCACCGTGCGCGAGGATTGCAGCGCCGATGGCGACGCTTGGAATTCGTTCCCCCATGACCAGGCTCGCTCGCGCGCTTATCGCTGGGGCGAGGACGGCCTCGCCGGCCTCAGCGACGACCGGCAGCTGTTATGCTTTGCCTTGGCGCTGTGGAACCGGCGCGACCCGATCCTCAAGGAACGGGCATTCGGGCTGACCAATCACGAAGGCAATCATGGCGAGGATGTCAAGGAATACTATTTTTACCTGGATAACACTCCGACACACTCATACATGCAATATTTATATAAATATCCACAGAATGCGTATCCTTACAGCGATTTGGTCGAAACCAACCGCCAACGGGGCGGCAACGATCTGGAGTATGAGCTGCTGGACACCGGTATTTTCGACGACAACCGCTACTTTGACATCGGCATCGAATACGCAAAGGCAACGCCAGGCGAGATCCTGATCGAAATCCGGGTCAGCAACCGCGGGCCAGAGGCGGCGGAGATCGACGTGCTGCCGACGCTGTGGTTCCGCAACACCTGGGCATGGCGCCCCCAGCCGCCGCGACCTTTGCTGCGGCAGGTGGAGAGCGCCGCGGGCACCCGCGCGGTCTTTGCCTCGCATCCCGGGCTCGGCAGCTATTTCCTCTATTGCCAAGGCGCCCCTGACCTGCTGTTCACCGAAAACGAGACCAACACCGAGCGGGTCTTCGCCACTCCCAACCCCTCTCCCTATGTCAAGGACGGGATCAACGATTATGTGGTGGCGGGTCGGCGCGAAGCCGTCAACCCCGCCCAGTCCGGGACCAAGGCGGCGGCGCATTATCGCTTGAGCGTGGCCGCGGGGGCAACGGGCGCGATCCGGCTGGTGCTGAGCGAAAGCGCGGCCGACGACCCGTTCGGCAGCCGGTTCGCTGAGACGTTCGCGATGCGCCGGCGCGAGGCCGACGAATTCTATTGCTCGATCATCCCGGCTCGGGTCGGCAGCGACGCCGCCCTGGTAATGCGCCAGGCGCTCGCCGGGATGCTGTGGAGCAAGCAATATTTCGCGTTCAATGTACACCAGTGGCTGACCGAGCGTGGCGCTGATCCGCTGCGGCCGGCAAGCCACCGGCTGCGCAACCGCGAGTGGTTTCATCTGGTCGGCGAGCACGTCATTTCGATGCCGGACAAATGGGAATACCCATGGTTCGCCGCCTGGGACCTCGCGTTTCACTCGCTCGCCCTTGCGACTGTCGACATCGACTTCGCCAAACAGCAGATCGCCTTGCTGCTTGATCAGGCTTATTTGCACCCGACCGGGCAGATCCCGGCCTACGAGTGGAATTTCAGCGATGTCAACCCGCCGGTCCAGGCCTGGGCCGCGATCTTCCTCTATCGCATTGAGCGGGCGCAGCGCGGCGCCGGCGACCTCGATTTTCTGAAATTGATGTTCGGCAAGCTGTCGATGAACTTCGGCTGGTGGGTCAACCGCAAGGACCGCTTTGGCAGCAGCTTGTTCGAGGGCGGCTTTCTTGGGCTCGACAATGTCGGGGTCTTCGACCGCAGCGCGCCGCTGCCGACCGGCGGCTATCTGGAGCAGGCTGACGGCACCGCGTGGGTGGCGTTGTTTTGCCAGAACATGCTCGAGATCGCCGTCGAGCTCGCGGTGCACGATCGGACATATGAGGCGTTGGCGGCGAGTTACGCGATCGAGTTCCTGTTGATCGCCCGTGCCGTCAACGGGCTCGGCGCCGACGGCATGTGGGACGAGGAGGACGGCTTTTATTACGATGTCTTACGTCTGCCCGACGGCCGCGCTACCCGGCTTAAGATCCGCTCGATGGTCGGTCTGTTGCCGCTCTGCGCGGTTACCGCGATCGATCCGCGACAGCGCGAGCAGGTCCCAAACCTTGGCGCGCAGATGGAAGAGCGCCTGCGGCAGATGCCGGAACTGCGCCAGTCGATCCACGCCACTGGGCCGGGGCATTACGGCGTGGGCGACCGTGGCATTATCGGTTTGGTGGCCGAGGACCGGCTGCGTCGAATTCTGTCCCGGATGCTCGACGAAAACGAGTTTCTGAGCCGCTACGGGATCCGCTCGCTGTCCCGCGCTCATGCCAAGCACCCCTACCTGTTTTCGGTCGAAGGCCGCGAATACCGGGTCGGCTATCTGCCGGCCGAGTCGGACAGCAACATGTTCGGTGGCAACTCCAATTGGCGCGGCCCAATCTGGATGCCGGTCAACGCGCTGATCATTCGAGCGCTGATGCATTATTACTCATACTACGGCGAGGCGTTCACGATCGAATGTCCGACCGGCTCCGGCAACTTGCTGAACCTGTTCGAGGTGGCGCAGGAAATCGCCAGACGGCTGATCGCCATCTTTATCCGCGACGAGAGCGGGCGTCGCCCGGTGTTCGGCGGCGTGAAGACCTTTCAGGAAGATCCTCATTGGCGCGACCATCTGCTGTTTTATGAATATTTTCATGGGGATAATGGCGCCGGCATCGGCGCCAGCCATCAGACGGGCTGGACCGGCCTCATTGCCGGGCTGATTGAAATGTTCGGCAAGCTCGACGCGCAGTCCTCTCTGCTCGGCGGTCGCGAAGTGTCCCTCGGCCACGACGCCCGGCCGCAGGCCTCGCTGCGGGCGTGACCGCGCACCAATCGAGACTCCCCTGCCCCGCGCCATGAAGGGCCACATCCGCACGCATAAAAGAAGGTTCCGGGGTCGCCTTGAATTCAAAGTTTCCGTGGGCCCCTGAGGGGCGTTCGGCAAGTTTTCGGCAGATGATCCGCCTTTTTTGGAACCGAGCTTTCACCCGCGCTGTTCCGCCATTTGAACCACGGAACGGAGGTCGAGGATGGATACGATTGTTGGTACGGACCCCACGGTCCGCGAGACTGCCCGACTGATCGGCAGCGACAAGGTCGAAGGCACCAATGTGCGCAACAGCAACGGCGATAAGATCGGCAGCATCGAGCGGATCATGATCGACAAGCGGACCGGCAAGGCCGCTTATGCGGTGATGAGCTTTGGCGGGTTTCTCGGGATGGGCCAGGACTACGTCGCCTTGCCGTGGCATGTGCTGCGCTACAACGAGAACCTCGACGCCTACGAGATGAACGTCACCGCGGACCAGTTGCGCGGGGCTCCGGCAGTTGGCGGCGGATGGGATACCGGTGCCGTCAACCGGGATTGGGAGCGCAACATCCACAATTATTACGGGGTCGACCCGTACTGGTGATCAAAACTAACCGTGCCGGCGCTTGGCGGAGCGGCTTCGGCCGCTCCGTTTCGTTTGTGCACCCGCAATTTGCGTGCGGCCGATTTTCGCGCTGGGAATTGTTGGCCCGCCAATGTCAGGATCGGGGCTGGCGATCGCTGGACCATGAGGCTGGCGACGCTTCGTCGGAAAAAGGGGAACTGCATGCCAGCCGAAAGGGAACTGTCGCCAACCGAGCGCCTGATCGCGCTGTGGGACCATTTGGGCATCGCCGCGGCCCATGTCGCGACCCCGATGCCGGGCGATGTCGCGCTGATGGCGGCGCGTCATCCGGAGCGCATCGCCGGCCTCGTGCTGTGCGTGCCGAGCCGGCTCGATCCTGCACCCTTCGCCGACCTCGCCGGCCGGGTGCTGATGATCGCGGCCGAGCGCGGGCCTTCGGCGACAGCCGTCGAGCGGGCCACGGGCCGGCTGCCTGCGGCCGAGCGCGTGACGCTCGCCGGCTACGAGGCTCCCGGCAGCTGGGCCGACGCGGTCGCCGACCGCGGCGACGAGATCTCCCGCAGCATGATCGCCTTTCTGAGCCGTCTCTCCGCCCCGGGACATGCCGCCCAAGCCCCGCGCCAGATCGAGGCCGAAGGTACGCATGCCGGCATCACTTTTCGCATCTGCGGGTCTGGTCCGGTGCTGATTCTGATGCCGTTCTATCTGGCGCCGTCGCAATGGGAGCCGGCGATCGCACGGCTCTCCCGGGAGTTCACTGTTGTCGTCCTAGGCGGTCCCCATCTGGGGGGTGTCGCCTCGCTCGAAGACCGGGCGGGCATGCGCAGCTATCAGGCGATGTTCCATGCGCTGATCGATCGCATTGCACCGCGTCCCGGCGAGGCCGTCCTCGAGGTCGGCTGCGGCGCCGGGTCGCTGGTGCGCCTGCTGGCCCGGCGGCTCGGCGACGCCAACCCGATCACCGCGGCAGACGTCAACCCGTTCCTGCTGCGCGAAGCGGCGGCACTGGCGGCGGCCGACGGCCTCGCCGAGTTGATCCATTTCACCCGGGGCAACGCCGAGGCGCTGCCCTTCCCAGACAATTCCTATGATTGCGTCTATTCGGTCACCGTGCTCGAGGAATGCGACGCCGACCGCGCCATCGCCGAGATCGCGCGCGTGCTGCGGCCCGGCGGCCGCGCCGGGATTGCGGTGCGCGCGCTCGATATGCAGCAATGGTGGAATTTGGAGCTGCCCGCGCCGATCCGCGCCAAGGTCCAGACGCCGCCTTATTCGGTCGGCCCAGCCGGCGTTGCCGACCGGAGCCTTTATCGGCGCATGCGGCAGGCGGGGCTTGCCGACCTTGCCTGCTTCCCGGCCCTGGTGACGCTCGATCGCCCCGGCGGCCCGATCTGGCGCAATCGCGAGGACCACGTTCTGTCGCTGCTCTCGGATGACGAGCGAAGGCTCTGGCAGGCCGAGCGCGACCGGGCTGCGGCAGACGGCCTCTTATTCATGGCCCACCCGCTGCACTGCGCGGTCGGCACCAAGCCGCCACAAGGCCGAGCCGAGTGAGCCGGGCCGAGCCGAGTGAGCCAGGCCGAGCCGAGTGAGCCGGGCCGGGCCGAGTGAGCCGGGCCGGGCCGGGTGCGCCCAGCTAATCGGGCGCCGGGCTCGGCACATCGCGCGCAGACCAGTCTGATTTCGGTATCGCCGCAACTGCCGGCGGCCCGGTGAGGCGAGATCGCAGCAAAGGCTCGAGCTGCGGCTCGATCGCTTTCAGCAGGTGCACCGCGAGCGCGCTGCTGAAATCGTATCTGGCGGCGATGGCGCCTGGAACATAGGCGGTGACCGTGCCGAAGAACCGGTCGCCGAGAAAGAAGACAAAGGTCGCCGTGCGATCCACCACCCGCTGCGAGACCAGCCGCCCGCCCCGACCAAAACGGTCGAACCGATTGTCGCCTGTGCCGGTCTTGCCGCCGACTGGCAGCAGGTCTCCATCAGCGCTGTGGTAGACGCCGCGCACCGCCGTCGCGGTGCCGTGCGCGACCACCGACAGCAGCGCCCGCCGCACCGTCTCGGCGACCGCCGGATCGAGCACCCGCTTCGGCTCGGGCGCCATTGTCAGATCGGTCTCATAGGGCGTGCCGACTGCGAAATCCAGCCGCTGCAGATCGACCGTCGGCAGCCGCACCCCGTCATTGACGACAATGCCGATCAAGGTGGCGAGCGCGTCGGGGCGGTCGCCCGAGCTGCCGAGCACGGTCCCAAGAGACGGAACGAGACGGGCGAACGGGTAGCCCTGACGCCGCCAATCCAGAATGATCCGATCAAACGCGCTCTGCTCGAGCAGGGTGCGGATGCGCAGCGTCTGCAGATGCGCGCTGCGCGGCTCGAACAGCCAAGCGTAAACCTCCTGGCGGGTCGGCTCGCTCGCCCGCAGCATTTCGGCACGCGACGCTCCGGGATGCTTTTGCAAATAAGCGACCAGCCACAGCTCGAGCGGATGAACGCCGGCGATGAAGCCGCGGTCGCGCAGCGACACTGTGCGCGGGCTCGATTCGCGATAGAGATCCCAGACCTGATCGTCGTCGAGCGGCGCGTGCGGCAAGTTCTGCGCGAGAAATGCGGCGAGCTCGTCCTTGGTCGCGTTTGGCCGCACGGTGCGGAAAACTGCGGCCAGCCGCCGCGGCGCCGGAATGGTGCGGCTCGCCAGCAGGTCCAGCGCCTGCTGCGGGGTTCGGCCGTGATAATCGCGCCAGAAGCGGTCGAGATACTGCTGACCCTCCCGATCGGCAAAGCGCCACAAATAGATCATCCGATCGGGATCGTCGGGGTTGGTCAACAGCTGCGCCGTGCCCGGGCCTTCGGCGGCGATGTAGTAAGCGACGATGTCGCGCAGCAAACGGACAAAGGCGAGGTTGATCGAATTGGCGAACGCGTCGGCGATGGTCGGCCTTTCGTGGTTTTCCCATTTCGCGAAATTGGCGAAGCTCTGCATGCCGCCGCCGGTGAAAAATGTCGCCGGGCTCGCCGAATAGGTGCGCTGCATTGCTGCGTCGAGCATCGGCCGCAGGCTGCGATCTTTGGCGTCGGCGAGATAGCCGGCCGCCCATCGGGTGATCGGGTCGTCTTTCGCGGCGTCGGCCTCGGCGAGCAGCAGGCGGCGCGGCAAGGGCGCGAATTTGCGGTGCAGCCCGTCCACGATGTCGAGATAGGTGATCAAGGTGCGCAGCTTGGCGGTCGAGCCCAGCTGCAGCTTTGCCCCGGAATTGATGTCGAACGGCTGGTTCAGGCTGTCGGCGCGAATCCGCACATAGTTGCAGCTGCCGCCGCGTTCGTAGAGAACGACGCTCCAGGCCAGCCGCGACGGGTTCGCGCGGCCCAGCAGCTGGCGCCCGACCAGCCCCAAGGCGCGGTCGTGCTCAGGGTCGTCGAGCTGCGAGAGCACATCGCTGACGCGCTGTTGCGCGGCCGTGTCGATGCTGGCCCAGCCGCTCAGGTCGAGTCGATCGAGGGCGTACAGGTTCGGCAGATGGAGACGCGAGACCAGGTCGTCGCGAAGCTGGTCGGTTGCCTGGTTTGCAACAAAGGACCGCGCTGCCGAAGCTGGCTGCTCGACCGTGAAGTCAAGCGGTCCTGCGGCGAGGGCCGCGTCGCGCAGCGCCGGGTCGATGACCCCGCCCGCGCTCAACAGCCGCAGATACCGGTCGGTCAACGTGTCGAGCGCCACCCCATGATTGGCGTTCAGGTAATAGGACGGACGGCGGCCGGCCAGCAAAAGGCTGAGCACCTGCCGGTAAATTTTGCCCTTGCGTGCGAGCTGCGCTGGGGTCGCCGCCGGGCTGGTCAGCGCCTGGTCTGTCTCGGCCAGATCGGTGCCGTACCAGCGCCACATCGCTTCCGGCACGCCGATGATCTCACCATAGCCGGGGCGCGAGCCCAGCGGCTCGGAATCGAGATAAGTGGTCACGATATGGCGCCGCGCGGCCATCGTATCGGGACCGTCGAGATAGGCGCGCGTCGAGGCGGTCAGCATCTGGCGCAGCTTTTCCGAGACGTCGGGGGTGCGCCCGTCGGGCGAATGCAAAAATTTCTCGGTCTGGGTGGCGAGCGTGCTGGCGCCGCCGGCGCGAAACCGTCGATCGACAACGCCGGCGACGCGCCCGGCGATGGCCAGCATAAAGCGGTCCCAATTGACCGCCGGATTACGCCGCGGGTCTTGCGGCGCCAACAGATCGCGATCCTCGATATAGGACAGGCTGGCGACGACCAGCGGCGGGATCGACACGAAGTCCCGATAGCTCAGCTCGGGATACCTGGCGCGGTAGAGCGGCGCGCCATTGCGGTCGAACAACCGCAGCCCCGCGCGCCTCTTCTCGCGATAGATCGCGTAGCCGCCATCCTCGACAAACCGTTCGAGCGCAGGGGACCAGCGGGCTTGGCGCGCGACAGTAAAATGGTCTTGGCCGAGCGCGCGAATGAACCTTGGCAGCTCGGTATAGCCGAGCCGCTGGTCATAGGGGCCGCCGGTCGGAAACCGGATCGTATCGCTGGGTCCCGCACCGACCGAAAAGGTCATCTCCCGGGCAATATGTGAAAAGATGCGGGATTGCAGGAACGAGGTGCGCGCTTCGGTGGCGATTCCCCAGCCGAGCAGCGACAACACCGCCAGAGCCGTCGCTCCTCGCAGCGCAGCGACAAGGTATGCGAGCACCCGACCGCGACGCCGGCGTGGGCGGCGGTTCCGGCGTCTACTTTGCAGCAAATGTTCCCAGACCGGCGCGACCATCGGAGCTGCCCCCGAGCCTCCCCTAAGATGGCGGGTGGCAAACGCCCGACAATGGCATACGATCCGTTACCATTCGCCCAATGCGCGGAATTGACATCGCAGCCCGCGCCAAGCGAGGGGCGACGGCGGCAGATGTGGAACCCGGAGCGGGAAGCTCAGCCGCCGCCGATCTTCGGGATCAGGTAGATTTCGCTGTCGGCGGCGAGCGGGGCCAGATAGGCGTCCTGGTAGATCTCGCCGTCGATCGCCACCGCCATCCCCTCCTCGACCTGGTGGCCAAGACCGGGGAAGCGGCGCTCGAGCTCGAGGATCAGCCGGCGAAAGGTGTTGGCCTCCACCTCGAACTCGGAGACCCCGCCGGTAAGCCGGCGCGCGGCCTGGCCCGAGATCACGACATGCGGCATGGTCAGCGCCTTCCGGCCCGCGGTGCAGCGATGACGAGCGACGGCGCAAAAGTGGTGGTGTCATTGCGAGCCCACGGGTCGGCGCTGTGCGCCGCCCGAGGACCGGCTCTGCGAAGCAATCTCGTGCCGCCGCGGCTCGCCGGATCGAGATTGCCTCGTCGCTTCGCTCCTCGCAACGACACGTTCTTGCTCCGCCGCCTTATTCCGCCGCCTTCAGCACCGGCTCGCGCGCGTCAAGCGCCGCGCGCAGCCGCGGCGGCGACATCGGCAGGTCGCGCAGCCGGATGCCGGTCGCGTCGGCGATGGCGTTGGCCACGGCGGCCATGGGCGGCACGATCGGCACCTCGCCGACGCCGCGGGCACCGAACGGATGGCGCGGGTTTGGCACCTCGACAATGACCGCCTCGATCATCGGCATATCGGAAGCGACCGGGCAGCGATAGTCGAGGAAGCCCGGATTTTCGAGCCGTCCGTCCTTGTCGTAGATGTATTCCTCGTTCAGCGCCCAACCGACGCCCTGGGTCACCCCGCCCTGGATCTGGCCTTCGACATAGGAGGGGTGGATCGCGCGGCCGACATCCTGGACCGCCGTGTAGCGCAGGATCTTGACGTGGCCGGTCTCACGGTCGACCTCAACGTCGCAGATATGGGTGGCGAAGCCGGGCCCCGCCCCTTGTGCGTTGAGCGACACCTCGGCTGTGATCGGGCCGCCGGTCCGCCCAGCCTTGAGCGCGATTTCGGCCAAGGGCAGCGGCTCGAAGCCGCCGGCGTTGGCGCCGGCCGGATAGGCGCAGCCATCCTTCCATTCGACCGCGTCCGGGCTGATGTCCCAGATCATCGCCGCGCGCTGCTTCAGCTGCTCGACGACCTTTTCGGCGGCCTGCGCCGTCGCCATGCCGGTGGCGAAGGTGACGCGGCTGCCGCCGGTCAGAAACGAAAAGCCGATCGAGCTGGTGTCGGCGACGATCGGGCGCACCCGCTCGACCGGAATGCCGAGCACCTCGGCCGCCATCATCGCCATCGACGCGCGCGAGCCGCCGATGTCCGGGGTGCCTACCGCCACGACCGCGGTGCCGTCCTCGTTGATGTGAACCGCAGCGCTCGATTCGCCGCCGATATTGAACCAGAAGCCGGAGGCGATGCCGCGGCCTTGGTTGGGGCCGAGCTTTTCCAATAGATGCGGGTGGTTCTTGGCCGCATCGACGGTTTCGGCGTAGCCGATATTGACATAGGTCGGTCCGTGCGTCGCCTTGGTGCCGTCCTTGGCCGCGTTGATTTCGCGCAGCCGCAACGGGTCGAGGCCGAGCTGCGCCGCCAGCTCGTCGAGGCAGCTCTCGACGCCAAAGGATGAGATCGGCGCTCCGGGGGCACGATAGGCCGCCACCTTTGGCCGATTGGAAACGACATCGTAGCCGACGATGTTGGCGTTGGGGATGTCATACATGGCAAAGCCACACATGCAGCCGGGCCCGACCGGCGAGCCCGGGAAGGCGCCGGCCTGGTACTTCAGCACCAGATTGGCGGCGACAATCCGTCCATCCCGCTTGGCGCCGAGCTTGACCTCGACAACCCCGCCCGAGGTCGGCCCGGTGCCGCGAAACACCTCTTCGCGGCTCATCACCATCTTGATCGGCCGGCCGGATTTCTTGGCCATCGCCAAGGCGAGCGGCTCGAGATAAACGAGCGTCTTGCCGCCAAAGCCGCCGCCGATCTCGGCTGGGATCGCGCGAATAGCGGAAATGTCGAGGCCGAGCAATTTGGCGCAATAGGCGCGGACCATGAATTGGCCCTGGCTCGAGCTCCAGATCGTGCATTGCCCGTCGCTGGCATACGAGACGACGCAGGCATGCGGCTCGATATAGCCCTGGTGCACCGGCTTGGTCGTGTAGCGCCGCTCGATGATAACGTCCGCTTCGCCGAACCCGGCCTCGGCATCGCCCTTAACAAAGGTCACCCGCTTGGCGATGTTCGACGGCCTGGTCGGCTTGGGATCGACGCCCTGGGTATAGAGATCGTCGTGCAGCAAGGGCGCGTCCGGCTTCATCGCCTCTTCGACGTCGATGACGTGCGGCAGCACCTGGTACTCGACCTCGATCAACTCGCACGCCTCTTCGGCGATGGCCGGCGAGATCGCCGCGACCGCCGCCACCGCATGCCCGTCATAGAGCGCCTTCTCGCGCGCCATGCAGTTGCTTGAAAGGTCGCGGAAGTTCATCGGCCCCTCGCCGACGAACGCTTCTTCGGAAGCGATCGCCGGGAAGTCGTCCCTGGTGATCACCGCCTTGACGCCGGGCAGGGCCTCGGCCTTTTTGGTGTTGATCGACAGGATGCGGGCATGCGCGTGCGGGCTGCGCTTGACCTTGCCCCACAGCATCCCCGGCATCACCATGTCGGCGCCGAAATTAGCCCGCCCGGTGACCTTGTCGACACCGTCGGGGCGGATCGGCCGGGTGCCGACGACTTTTTGAAATTCCTTCGCGATAAACGTCATGACGACCTCGTTTCCGCTATCCGGTCATCCGGGCAAACGCCGATGCCGGAGGAATATTTCACTATCGCTGCGAGCACACTGTCATTGCGAGCGCGGCGGAGCAATCTCGTTCCGGCCTTGATCCGACCATCGGGATTGCTCCATCGCTCTGCTCCGTCGTTATTCCGCCGCCCTCAGTACCGGCTCCCGCGCATCAAGCGCCGCCAGCAGCCGCGGCGGCGACATCGGCAGATCGCGCAGCCGGATGCCGGTGGCGTCGGCGATCGCGTTGGCGACAGCGGCCATCGGCGGCACGATCGGCACCTCGCCGACGCCGCGGGCGCCGAACGGATGGCGCGGATTCGGCACCTCGATCATGATCGTGTCGATCATTGGCATGTCCGAGGCGACCGGCACGCGATAATCGAGAAAGCCGGGGTTTTCGAGCCGCCCATCCCGGTCATATATGTATTCTTCGCTGAGCGCCCAGCCCACTCCCTGCGCCACCCCGCCCTGCATCTGTCCTTCGACATAAGAGGGGTGGATCGCGCGACCGACATCCTGGATCGCGGTGTAGCGCAGGATCTTGACGTGGCCGGTCTCGCGGTCGACCTCGACATCGCAGATGTGGGTGGTGAAACCGGGCCCCTGCCCCTGCGCGTTGATCTGCACCTCGGCGCTGATCGGGCCGCCGGTGCGCGCTGATTTGGCGGCGAGCTCCTCGAGCGGCAGCGGCTCGAAGCCGCCGGCGTTGGCGCCCGCCGGATGGGCCTTGCCGTCCTTCCACTCGACCGCCTCGGGGCTGATGTCCCAGGTCACCGCGGCGCGCTTTTTGAGCTCCTCGACGACCTTTTGGGTTGCCTGGGTCACCGCCATGCCGCCGGCAAACGTGACGCGGCTGCCGCCGGTCGAGGCGCTGAAGCCGATCGCCGTCGTATCGCCGACCACCGGGCGCACGCTCTCGAACGGCACGCCGAGCACTTCGGCCACCATCATCGCCATCGAGGCGCGCGAGCCGCCGATGTCGGGGTGGCCTTCGGTCACGGTCACCGTGCCGTCCTCGTTGACGTGCACCGCCGCACTCGATTCGCCGCCGGCATTGTGCCAGAAGCCTGAGGCGACGCCGCGCCCCTGGTTGGGGCCGAGCCTAGTTTTCAGATGCTCGCTCGCTTTTGCCGCTTCGAGCGTCTGTACATAGCCGATATTGGTCCAGGTCGGGCCGTGTGCTGCCTTGGTGCCGTCTTTGGCGCTATTGATCTCGCGCAGCCGCAATGGATCGATCCCGAGTTCGTCGGCCAGCTCGTTGAGGCAGCTTTCGACCCCGAAGGTGCCGATCGGTGCACCAGGCGCGCGGTAGGCGGCAACTTTCGGGCGATTGCAGAGAACGTCGTAGCCGGTCGTTTCGGCATTGGGCAGGTCGTACATGGCAAGAGCGCAGATGCAGCCTTGCTGGACCGGCGAACCCGGGAACGCGCCCGACTGGTATTTGAGCACGGTCCTGGCGGCGGTTATATGGCCGTCCTTCTTCGCGCCGAGCTTGACCTCGACGACCGCGCCCGAGGTTGGTCCAGTCGCCCGGAAGACCTCCTCGCGGCTCATCACGATCTTGACCGGACGGCCGGATTTCTTCGAGAGCATATAGGCGATCGGCTCGAGATAAACGATCGTCTTGCCGCCGAAGCCGCCGCCGATCTCGGCCGGGATCGCCCGGATGTTGGCGATGTCGGCGCCGACGATGCGCGAGGTGTAGCCGCGGACCATGAACTGGCCCTGGCTCGAGCTCCAGATCGTGGTTTGGCCGTCCGGCGCCACCGACACGACGCAGGCATGCGGCTCGATATAGCCCTGGTGGACCGGCTTTGTCGTATAGCGCCGCTCGATTACGACATCGGCTGCGGCGAACCCGACCTCGACATCGCCCTTGGCAAAGCGAACCATTTTCGAGACGTTCGAGGGCTTGGTCGGCTTGGGGTCGACGCCTGCGGTGAAGATGTCGTCATGCAGCAACGGCGCATCCGGCGCCATCGCCGCCTCGACATCCATGACATGCGGCAACACCTCGTACTCGACCTCGATCAGATCGAGCGCCTGCTCGGCGATCGCCGGCGACGTGGCGGCAACCGCGGCAACCGCGTGGCCCTCGTAGAGCGCCTTGCCCTTGGCCATGCAGTTGCGCGACAGATCGCGCAGATTGGCCGGGGCGGCGCCGATGAACGCCCGCGACGGCGGGATGTCCGGGAAATCGGCCCTGGTGGCCACGGCGCGGACGCCGGGCAAGGCCATCGCCTTGTCGGTGTTGATCGACAGGATGCGGGCATGGGCGTGCGGGCTGCGCTTGATCTTGCCCCACAGCATCCCCGGCATCGTCATGTCGGCGCCGAAATTGGCGCGGCCGGTGACCTTGTCGACGCCGTCGGGACGGATCGGCCGGGTGCCGACGACTTTAAGCGATTCCTTGTCGAGGTACGACATCATGCGGCCTCTCCTCGCATCACCGCGGCGGCGTCGAGCACCGCGCGGATGATCTTGTCATAGCCGGTGCAGCGGCACAGATTGCCGGCCAGCCAGTAGCGGGTTTCCTCTTCGGTCGGGTTCTTGTTCTCGTCGAGCAAGGCCTTGGCCGCGACGATAAAGCCGGGGGTGCAGAAGCCGCATTGCAATGCCGCATGCTCGAGAAATTTCTGCTGCACCGGGTGCAGCTTGTCGCCCTGGGCGATGCCTTCGACGGTCTGGATCGCGCGGCCCTCAGCCTCGGCGCCGAGCATCAGGCACGAGCAGGCGATCTTGCCGTCAACGATAACAGTGCAGGCGCCGCAATCGCCCGAGCTGCAGCCTTCCTTGCTGCCGGTCAGGTTGAGCTCGTCGCGCAACACGTCGAGCAGGGTCTGCTGCGGCTCGCACAAGAATTCGACCGGCTCGCCGTTGATGGTTGTCGATACGTGGTGTTTGGCCATTAGCGTGCTCCAGCGCGTTCAAAGGCAATTGCGGCCGCGCGGCGCGCGAGGACGCCCGCGACCTTGGTTCGATATTCGATGGTGCCGCGTTTGTCGGTGATCGGCTTGCAGGCGCGCTGCGCCGCGGCGTCGAGCGCCGCCAAGGTCGGCTCGTCGAGCCGGTGCCCGATCAGCGCCTTCGCCGCATCTTCGACGATGAGCT
>DASYBC010000039.1:0-41432 GCA_036500965.1 Allostellaceae bacterium
TGCGTTGGCGATCACGTGATGAATCGCGCCTTCGGGCTCTTTCGCGGTGGCCGACCCGATGTGGACGAACCGGCCCCACCCCGCGTTCTTCATGCCGGGAAGCACCGCATGCAGCAGGTAGATCTGGCTCATCGTGTAGGACTTGAACGACTCCACGTACTGCTCGTGATCGAGGATGTCCGCGAAGTCGCCCGGAATGTTGAACTTCGTCTGCCCGATGACAATGAGCGGAGGCCCGAACGCGGCCGTAACCTCGGACACCGCTTGCTGGACGTCGTCGGGGTCGACGATATCGGCGACCACACCCATTGCCTCGCCACCGGCGGCGGTGATCTCGGCGACGGTCTTTTCGAGCCGTTCGGCGTTGTTGTCGACCGCGACGATGGTCGCACCTTCGCGCGCCATGATGTCGGCGGTGGCACGGCCGATGCCGCTGGCGACCGCGGTGATCAGCGCGATCTTGCCTTCGAAGCGCATCGCCTCTTTCCTCCCCGATGCCGTATTCTTGCGGTCATCTTAGAGAAGAGACACGTCAGGGGAAGGAATTAGCGATGCAGATCGGGATGCACCTGCCGCATGCCGGCAGCCAGGCGACGCCGGCGCTGATCAAGCGCCACGCGCGCCGGGCCGAGGATTTGGGCCTCTCCGACGTCTGGGTCAGCGAGCACATCATCGTGCCGCGCGCCACCTTTCCCCGCTCGCCCTTATTTTACGACCCGGTGCTGAGCCTGACCTGGGCCGCCGCCGCGACAAAACGGGTGCGGCTCGGCACCAGTGTCTTGGTGCTGCCGATGCGCCACCCGCTGCCCTTGGCCAAGGAATTGGCCACCCTGCAGAATTTCTCCGAGGGGCGGCTCATTCTCGGGGCAGGGGTCGGCTGGCTCGAAGCCGAGTTCGCGGCCTTGGGCGCACCGTTCCACGAGCGCGGCCGGCGCATGGACGAGGGCCTGGCAATGATGCGCGCGGTGTGGACCCAGGACCCGGTCAGCTTTCACGCCAAATACATCCCGGCCGAGATCACCGTGATGACGATGCAGCCGCAGCCGGTGCGACCGATCCCGGTCTGGTTCGGCGCGCGCTCCGAGCCGGCCTATCGCCGCGCGGTCCAGACCGGCGACGGCTGGCACGGCAGCCAGCTGACCCCGGCCGAGGCGGCGCCGATCGTCGCCCGGCTGCGCCGCGACCGGCCCGAGCCCGAATTCACGATCTCGATGCGCACCCACTGGAACGGCCGCGACCAGGGCGAACTGCGCGCCCGCATCGCCGCCTATGCCGAGATTGGCGTCCAGCACGTCATGGTGCACCCGCAAGACCGCGACATCGACGATTGGGACCTGGTCATCGAAGGCACCGGCCGCGTCGCCGCCGCCTAGAGGGCGGTGGAGTAAAACCATGCATACTTTTGCGGTCACACTATGTGTGGGATTATGTCAGGATCGCCTTGTTACCAAATTCACCATGTTTCGCCAATGGATGTGGAGTCATGTAAATTTGGGCATTACACCCCACCGGGTCTCAATGATGGAACTGGATTGCTTTAGCAGCTTATTATTATCCAAAAGTGGCGTATATTTAGAAACTCATGTTTGTGATCATATCGATAAGGTGAAAGGCACGCTTTTCGATTTTGAGGGATATTATGGTACAAAGTAAGAAAGACTATGAAAACGCGGATAATCCGAGGGATAAGCAAAACCTCTCGTAGTCCGCTGCTTGGGTCCGCATCAGGCCTAGATCCCGGCGCCTCCCGAACTCGTCCGCTCGACAATGCCGACGGGGATAGGCGTCAACCGCACGGCAGGTATAATGGGGCGGTGTCTCCTCCGCCTGCACCTCAACCACCACAGGACCCCGGCACGCGATGCGCCCCATGGTATGCCCCGTTCGTTCGGCTTTTGCGGGCAACATCCTATATAACCTCACATACTTTGGTCGCGCTTCTTCTTATCGGGGCGATTACATTGGTAGAGCGGTGGATTCATCAGCCGGGGGGCCCCATCCTCTTCGGCGAGATCCCGCTGCGGTGGTTCTTTGACGTGATGGATGTCGCGATTCTGATCGTCTTTAGTACGTTTGGTGTCGTAGAAGCCGTCAGCGCTTTCAGGGAATGATCAAGGTGAGCAAGAGCCACTGGCCTACCCCTCTTACGTGCAGAAGCCGCTGTTGATATATCTTTCTACGGCTTTGGCGGCGGCATGCACTTTTATGACTTTTGCGATCGCCATCGCACGTCCGGAAACGCTATTCGGGGTTGCGTTTGGCATCATGCTCGGATTTCTCCTACACTATGCCATTTCGCGGCGTGGTGATGGTTTCCTCAGCCGTATCACGCATCTGTTTTTTTGATGAGCACATTTGAGCGTGGCCGGTCTCGCTACTCTGATGCGCGCTGGGGTCGCTCTCCTCGATCGAATGCTGCTCAGGCGGCTTTGACGCCGATCGTCGGCCTGGGTGCCCCTTCGCGGGCGGTGCGTCGGATCAGGTCGGCGCCGCGCTCGGCGATCATGATCGTCGGTGCGTTGGTGTTGGTCGAGGTCACCGCCGGCATCACCGAGGCGTCGATGACCCGCAGCCCATCGAGCCCGTGCACGCGCAATTCGTCGTCGACCACCGCCAGCTGGTCGCTGCCCATCTTGCAGGTGCAGGTGGCGTGATAGACGGTCGAGCCCTTTTGCCGGGCGTAGTCGAGCAGTTCGTCGTCGCTCTCGATCTGGGCGCCGGGCAGGATTTCGGCGCCGCAATATTTGGCCAGAGCCGGGGCCGCGAACAGCCGTCGAATGAAGCGAAGGCCGCCGACGATGGCCCGCTGGTCGGTCAGCTCGGACAGGTAGCGCGGGTTGATCGCCGGTGCCTCGGCCGGATCGGATGACTTGGCCTCGACATAGCCGCGCGACAAGGGCCGCATCTGCCAGGCCCCGGCGGTGATCCCTGGAAAGTCGTCGAGCGCGCCGATCTGACCGTCCTTGAAGCTGCCCGGCGCGATGCTGCACTGCACGTCAGGGGTCGCCGATTCCTCGAGCACCTTGACCGAGGCCGCGGCCAAGGAGGCGCTGTAGGTCAGCATGCCCTTGCCGGTCACCACGTAGCGCAGGATCTCTGCCGCCAGCGCCGCGCCGCGCGAGCGCTCGTTTACGGTCCGCGCACCCGACACCTTATAGCTGATCCGGGCAATGTAATGGTCCTGCATGTTGCGGCCGACGCCGGCGAGCGCGTGACGCACCGGAATGCCGATCCGGCCCAGGTGCTCCGGTGCACCAACCCCGGACAATTGCAGGATGTGCGGCGACCCGATGGCACCCGCCGACAGAATCACCTCGCGCGCGGCATCGGCGTGGTCCACCGTCTCGCCGCGCGCGTATTCGACGCCGATTGCGCGGGCGCCGTCGAACAGGATGCGGCGCACTTGCGCCTTAGTGACAAGATGCAGGTTCGGCCGCTTCAGCGCCGGCCGCAGATAGGTGCGCGCGGTGCTGGCCCGCCGCCTTCCGCCGCGGGTCTGCTGGCACCAGGCGATGCTGTCGCCGGCGCCGGGCGGCAAGTCGTTGACATCCTCGCGGTAGGTGAGGCCGATCTCTTTGCCCGCGTCGATCACCGCGGCGCAGAGCGGCGAGCGGTCCATTTGCGAGGTGAAAAGCGGGCCGCCCTTGCCATGGACCTCGTTCTGATCGCCCTGCCAGTTCTCGGCCTTTTTGAAATAGGGCAACAGGTCGTCCCAGCCCCAGCCGCGGTTGCCGAGCTGCGCCCAATGACCGAAATCCTCGGGCTGGCCGCGCACATAGATCAGTCCGTTGATCGAGCTCGACCCGCCCAGCACCTTGCCGCGCGGATAAAGGATCGCCCGCCCGGCGGTGCCGGGATCGGGCTCGGCATGGTAGCCCCAGGTCAGGGTCGGGTGGTCGAGCATCTTCATAAAGCCGGCCGGGACATGGATATAGGGGCTCCAGTCGCGCCCGCCGGCCTCGATCAGCACCACCCGCACCTTCGGGTCCTCGGTCAAACGGTTGGCCAGCACGCACCCGGCCGAGCCGGCGCCGACGAT
The DNA here is from genome assembly GCA_036500965.1 of Allostellaceae bacterium. Taxonomy (GTDB): domain Bacteria; phylum Pseudomonadota; class Alphaproteobacteria; order ATCC43930; family CGMCC-115725; genus AP-15. The sequence continues at coordinate 4,040 of DASYBC010000039.1, forward strand.
CACATAATCCGCCTTCATGCTTTCCTCTCCTGGTGCATCCGCTTCGCCGTCTGCCGATCACCGCGACGGCGCTCCCAACCCTTCCCGCATTGCAGGAGCCGGTCGAACCCAGCCCGAACGCCGGCGGATGGCGAGTTTACCCCAAACGTCGTAAAATCGGCCGCCTGCTTACTTGCCGCGGAGAGGCGAGGGCGGAGAAGGCGCTGGCGATGGGCTCGGGGTGGGTACGACGACGACCGGCGGCTGCATCTGGCGCGCCGCGGTGATCGAGTTCGCGATAGCAGTGGCGACGCCGACCCGTTCCTGACGCGTCGCAGCCGCCTCGCGCGAAATCGATAGCTGGGTCTGGTCGACCTTCTGCAAGCCACACACGCCAAACCCGAGGATGAAGGCGGCGAGGACACCTATTGCGCCGATGGTCAGATTTTGCGAATGCCGTAACCCCTCGATCGCCGCCTCCACTCGAGCGATGCGTTCCGCGAGATCAACACCCGCAGGAGGGCCACCACCGGACGGCCCCCAGGGCCGCCTCGCCTGCTCTCGCCGCTAACCGGCGGAGGCAGCGACGGCCAGGGGCCGGGGATTATTTCCGCGCCTTCAGGCCCCTCTCGCTGCGCCATTGTTCGAAGGTCCGCGCGTCGATCAACCTGAGGTTGCCACAATTCACGCAGCTCACGGGCACATAAGGCACCGTGGAATGTGAATACGCTTGCGGCACATTTTTGTCGCTGGCAGCGAGGAGATAGGCGTAGACGTTCGGCTCCGGATAGACCATCCAGCGGTCGGCGCCGCACAGCTCGCATTCGCTGTGCTTCCATTTTTCCTCGATGAACTCGCGCACATCGTCGAGCAGGCTGCGCTGAACCTCGATCTCGGCCATCGTCCTTCCTGTCTGGCACTCCAATGCATAAATCGGCCCTCTCCCCACCTGTGGAAAGAGGGCCGTGGTAACGTCTCGTCGGATTACCCGAAGCGCGACACGTCGACCGCCTTTTCGGTGATGAATTCGAGCAGCGCCGGGGTGCCCTCGCGAGTCTTGGCGATGCCGCGGCGGATCGCCGCCTGGATCTCGCCGGGCTCGGTCACCCGCTCGCCATAGCCGCCAAGCGCCTTGGCGAAATCGGCGTAGTTGCCGCTGATGTCGGTCGAGCGATATTTCTCGGTCGCGACCGGCATTACCTTCAATTCGATCGCCATCGAGAAGTTGTTCATCAAGATCGACAGGATCGGCAGCCGCTCGCGCACCGCGGTCTCGAAATCCATCCCGGTAAAGCCGATCGCCGCGTCGCCCCAGACGTTGATGCACAATTTGTCGGGCTTGGCCAATTTGGCGCCCATCGCGATCCCCAGCCCATAACCAAGCTGGGTCGTCTTGCCCCAGCCGATATAGGAGAGCGGCACCTCGCTGACCCAGAACGGCGACAGCTGGTCACGCGGGCTGCCGGCATCGTGGGTGATGATCGTGTTCTTGACATCGACCGTGTGCAGCAATTCCCAGATCACACGATAGGGAGAGAGCGGTTTCGTATCCTGGGTCAGCCGCGGCATCCACTGCCCCATCCACTCTTCCTTAAGGCCGCGGATTTCGCGGGTGACCCCGGCGAGGCGGTCGCGGGTCTTGCCGTGCAGCCGGTCTTTGACCTCGGCGAGCACCGCATCGAGGGTCAGCCCGGCGTCGCCGATCGCGGCGAGCTCGACCGGCACGTCCTTGTTGATGGCGCCCGCGTCGAGCGTCGCGTGGGCGATCTTCTTGCCCTTTGGCATCGGCGTGCCGAAGCTGGTGCGGGTGAAGCTGCAGCCGATCCCGAAGATGAAATCGGCGTTCTGCAGGAAGTGCCACAGCTGCGCCGAGATGCCGATCCCGCCCGAGCCCAGCGCCAGCGGATGGTTTTCCGGAAACGCGCTTTTTCCGGGAAGCGTGGTCATGACCGGTGCTTCGAGCAGTTCGGCCAGCGCCTGCAATTGCGGCCAGGCCTTGCCGTAATGGACACCCTGGCCGGCGACGATGACCGGGCGCTGCGCGGCGACGAGCGCCTCGGCGATCTTCGATGCCGCTTGCGGATCGGGCGCGCTTCGCATCCGCGGTGTCTTGATATACTCGGCAACGAGCCCATCGGGCAGGTCGCTGCGCAGGATGTCGGTCGGGAACTCGACCAATACCGGGCCCGGGCGGCCGTTTTTGACCTGGGTGAAGGCGCGGCGCAGCGCCTCGACGGTCGCGTCAGCCACGGTCACCTGTTCCGAGGATTTGGTCACATTGCGGAAATTGAGCGCCGCATTGAAGTTCGGATGCACCTGGTTGATGTTGCGCGCGTAGCCGGCCGGTAGCACGACGACCGGGCAGGAATCGCCGTACGACTGGGCGACGCCGCCAAACGCGTTCTCGGTGCCGGGGCCGTGCTGCATCGCGAACACGCCGATCTTGTCGCCGGAGCTGACCTTGGCGATCGCGTCGCACATATGCAGGCCGATCCGCTCCTGGCGCACCATGATCGTGCGGATATCGGCCTCGGCGGCGGCCTCGATGATCGGATTGACCGGATAGCCGATCAGAAACTCGATCCCTTCCCGCTTCAAAATTTCGGCGACGGCATTGGCGACTTTCATGGCAACCCTCCTCGGTCCGCGGGCGATGGTCAGCCGATTGTGGCACAAGCAGCGCCGCGGTGCGAACTGCGTCGCGGTTTTGTGGTGCGGCGCCGACTTGCCGCGCCACGAGGCGCTGCTTATGATCGCCGGCGAGCGCGACCAAAAGCCGGCCGATATGCGACGTTGCTGCGTCTTCACCCTGCGCCGATTGCGGCGGGTCCCGCGCGTCAGCTGACCGGCGGCGAGCGATCGGATCGGCAATGTCGGACGACACCTCGCTGCGCGGCCCGTCGGTCCGGGTCATTCCCGAGGGCGACAATCGCGAGCGCATGATCTGCGCCGATTGCGGCTATGTCCTCTATGACAACCCGAAGATCGTCGTCGGCTCGGTCGCCCGCTGGGGCGAGCGCATCCTCTTGTGCCGGCGCTCGATCGAGCCGCGCCAGGGCTTCTGGACCTTGCCGGCGGGCTATCTGGAGCTCAACGAGTCGGCGAGCGCCGGGGCCGAGCGCGAGGCCTGGGAAGAAGCGCGCGCCCGGATAGAGATCGAGGGGCTGCTGGCGATCTACGACATCCCGCGGATCAGCCAGGTGCAGTTGATCTATCGGGCGCGGCTGTTGGACGCGGCCATCGTCGCCGGGCCGGAGAGCCTCGAGGTGCGGCTCTTCGCCTGGGACGAGATCCCGTGGGCCGATCTCGCCTTTCCATCAAACCGCTGGGCCTTGCAGCACGACCACGAAGCGCGCGCGAGCCGCGACTTCACCGCCCGGATCAACCCGCCCGGCTTCTGACCGTCACGCGCGATGGTCAGAATATTTTCCAGAATGCATGTTCCGCGACTTTTTTCTAAACAGCACGTTGAATGCCGCGAGTGCCGCACTAAGAGATCTGATTTCCTCCAGAAAGCATTTTCTGCGGCAACGGCTCTCACCCTCCGATGTTGCAATTGCATAAATCCAACAATTTCGGTAAGCTGGTACTGCCTCTCAAAAACGAGGGTTTTTGAGAGGGTATGCCAAACCGGAAAAGTTACGAGCAAAAGTGGGTTAAACCTCTCTCAAAACGCATTCTTGATTTCGGCCTCGCAAAAGGACAGAGTACGGTTGAGTTTCGAGAGGGTTCATGGCGATCAAACGGACAAAGACCGGTCACCCAGCCGCGCGGGCGAAGCGGCGACTTCGGCCGGCCGCGCCGAAGGTCGCGCGAGCGCGATCATCCGATGCCGGCGAAATCACGTCGAAACCGATGCTGATCGGCTATGCCCGTGTCTCGACGGTAGAACAGAACCTTGCCTTGCAGCGCGACGCGCTGACCGAAGCAGGGTGCGCAAAGATTTTCACCGAGCAGATGTCGGGTGCTGTTACAGACCGCCCGGCTTTACATGACGCGCTCGAATTCGCCCGCAGCGGCGACACGCTGATCGTGTGGAAGCTTCTCTATTCGGGCAAGCCTCAATAGGTCATCGTTATCTTTTTCCTTCCGTTTGCCCATGCCCATCACGCAAGCGGCATAGTCCCCAGGGATCAAACTTCTCTCCGCGGTCGGCACTCGGGCCGCCGCATCATGGGGTCAGAGGGGCGGGCGGTCACATCACGACCACGACGTGTCGGCACCGCGTTCAGGGCCGCCGTCAACTTCCACAGCGCACTCGCCTCACCCTCCGTCCCTGGGGGACATCGCTCCGCCGGGCAGGCGGATCTCGTTCCGCGCCTTGTGCGCGGGCTCGATTACGCTGCGGTCGGAACCTCTTTGCCCCAGCGGAATTCCGTGCCGTCCAGCCACATGCGGTGCAGGATCACCGCGAGCTTGCGGGCGACTGCTACGATCGCACGCTTCACCCCGCGCCGGCGGGCGATGGCCATGCCCCAGGCCTTCAGACTGCACCATTTCCTTGTGCAAACGAGCAGCGCCTGGGCTCCCTCGAACAGCGCCGTGCGCATCATCGCGTCGCCGCACTTCGACACGCGCCCGTTATGATCAGTCTCACCCGACGCGTACCGCTTCGGAGTCAGGCCAAAATGCGCGCCCACCAACCGCGATTTTGAAAAGCGCGTAGGCACGTCTACCGTGGCCTGGAACGTCAACGCGATCACCGGCCCGATGCCGGGCGCCGTCATCAGCCGCCGGCAGAGCGGATCGTCACGGACCAGGTCCAGCAGCCGCTTGTGCAGGATGTTGTATTGGGTCTGCAGCGCCTCGTGCGCCTCCAGCAACGCCGACATCACTGCTGCCAATGCCTCGCGTCCTTCGATCAGTTCGCGGACGCGCTGACGGAAACCGCCCTTGCCGACGACACCTACCCTAAGACCGAAGTTCTTCAGTGTGCCGCGCAGGTCGGCCTCGAGGTCGAGCAACTTCGCTTGCAGCAGCTTGCGGGCGGTCAATAGCAGCCGGCGCTCCTGGCTCCGCAGCGTCTTGACGTGCACCGGACGGTAGAGGCCCACACGCATCATCTGCGCGATGCCGCGCGCGTCGTTGCGATCCGTCTTGTTGCGTTGCGCGGCCAGCGCGCTCCGCATGTGCTGCGCTTCAACGCAAATCACCGGCAAACCCGCCGCAGCCAGCTCGGCAAAGAGCCACTGCGACATCGGCCCAGCCTCCAGGCCGACCCGCTTGCAGACATAGCCGCCCTTGGCAAGCAGCGACGTGATCGATTCTGGCTCGGTTGGGACCTTCGCCTCCTTCAACAGCTTTCCCGTCTCGTCGACGACGCACACGCTCGTCTCGCGCACCGACACGTCCAGCCCCACATAATGATCCATCATCAGTCCCCAAGGTTGCGCCAAAGCGGAAGTGCAACGACCGCAACACTGACGGATATCGATCCGCTTGATTGCTGGCACCCCCCTGAAGCCCGAATACCCCATCTCGACCGCCTGGCGCGGTCGATGAAGCAGTTGATCGAAACCGTCGAAACCCTGCGGGTGAGGGGTATCGGGTTTCGCAGCTTGACCGAAGCCCTCGACACGACGACCGCGCAGGGGCGGCTGGTTTTTCATATGTTTGGTGCGTTAGCGGAATTCGAGCGCAGCCTGATCCGGGAGCGCACCCAGGCGGGCCTTGCCGCCGCGCGGCGCGCCGGCCGCACCGGAGGCCGGCCGCCGAAACTCACCGACGACGACATCGAGGCCGCCAAGGCGCTGCTGGCCAATCCCGACATCGGCGTGACTCAAATCGCGCACCGGCTCGGCGTGTCCCCGGCGACGCTCTATCGTTACATCCCGGCCGCACGAACTGCAAATACCCCAGGCGTTTGACAACGGCCGCTCTATCCCAAAGATCGGATGCTCCAGGAGGGTTTCGGCCTGGCCGCGGGCGGCGGCAGTGCGCCGAAAGCGGACATCTCAGCTCGGCCTCCTTACCCCGATCCCCGGCTAGGGTTGGAGAGCCGCAATATTCTCTCGCCCTGGAACCGGCGGATTGGCGGCGGGCTGCACTGTTGTCCCGCCTTCCGCCACTTCATCACTCTTCACTCTGATCGGGCTCAGCAAAAACCAGCGGCTCAAGCGCTCTCGCAACTCTCGCGGGCCGATCACCTCGACGCGCCCGGAGCGCACACCGGCGTCCCACGCCAGCCTGCCAAACCATATCGCGATCATTGTGCGAAGATCGATCGTCACATAAAGATCCACCGGGAATCCCGGATCTGTCACGCAAAGATCGACAGTCCCGCGATCGTTGATTATCCACCACTGACTCTTGTTTTTGGGCACGTCTGTAAATTCGAAATAGACCGTGACGCGCCGCGCGGGAAACACGCTGGGGTCGACCCGGCGCCGGATATTCCAAACCATCACGGTAACGTCGAGGTCGCCCTCCTCCAACGGGTTCTGAGCATATTGCACCCCCCATTCGCCGAGCGCATGGATCACCGGGGCGAGCGCAGCGCCTGCTTCGGTGAGATGGTACTCACGTGTGCGCTTGCCATCGCCGCGCCGCTCGACGATACCGACCCGCTCCAGCTCCTTCAGGCGTTCCGACAGCAATGTCTGCGACATCAGCGGAACACCGCGGCGAATATCGTTGAAGCGGGTACTGCCAGCCAGTAGCTCGTGAACGACCAACGGCGTCCATCGCTCGGCGACGATCTCCGCCGCCTTGGCGACTGGACAGAACTGACCGTAACGCGTCATAGCGCCATCTCCCTTTGCTTCGCGGCTCCACCATACACCGCCAGGGCGATCAGAAACTCCAGATTCTGGACTAGCCATGGCGAATTTATCGGTACGAGATGCTCCACGATCGCGCAAAACGATCGAAACAGGAGGCTGATCATGTCGACAAAGGCTGCATCATTCGGTCTCGCGGCGGTGCTCGCGATGCTGCTCGGCGCCCCTGCGAGCGCCGCCGAAGCTGGTGGGAATGTATCAACCGAGCACCACCGCGTCCTGCCGGCGCCGCCCGCCGGCGAGAAGCTCGGCGAGGTGCATTTCCCGATCTCCTGCAATAGCGACGCACAAAAGCGCTTTGACCGCGCCGTCGCAATTCTGCATTCGATGTGGTACGAAGAGGCGGTCAGGGCCTTTACTGGCGTCGCCGCGGCCGATCCGGCATGCGCGATGGCTTGGTGGGGTGTCGCGATGAGCCACTGGTACCCGCTGTGGTACCCGCCGCCCCCGCCGGCGCTCGAGGCGGGTGCTGCCGCCGTGGCCAAGGCTGAGGCGATCGGTGCCAAGACCGAACGCGAACGCGGCTATATCGCGGCGATCGCTACATTCTACCGCAACAGCGACACGCTCGACCACCGCACTCGCGCGCTCGCCTACGAGCACGCCATGGCGAGCCTCCACCAGCAATTTCCTGCTGACCGCGAAGCCGCCATCTTCTACGCGCTGGCCCTGGATGCGACCGCGCTTCCCACCGACAAAACTTACGCCAATCAGAGGAAAGCGGCGGCGATCCTCGAACCGATCTTCGCCGAGCAGCCAAACCATCCCGGCGTCGCGCACTACCTGATCCATAGCGACGATGCGCCGCCGCTCGCCAAGGCCGGCCTGCCGGCGGCGCGGCGCTATGCGGAGATCGCGCCGTCGGTGCCGCACGCATTGCACATGCCGTCGCACATCTTCACACGGCTCGGCTATTGGCAGGAATCGATCGACACCAACCTCCGCTCGGTCGCGGCAGGACAGGACTATGCCAAGGCGCGGTTCGGTGAGGGGGTGGCCTGGGACCAGTCGCTGCACGCGATGGATTATCTCGCCTACGCCTATCTTCAGTTCGGCGATGACCAGAAGGCGAAAGAGGTGGTCGACGAGATCATGGCCTTCAAGAAGGTAACCCCGGACACCCTCCCCGCTGCCTACGCGATGGCCGCGATCCCGGCGCGCTATGCAGTCGAGCGGCGCAACTGGACGGAGGCGGCAAAGCTTGAATTGCCGCCTGCACCCGTCGCTTGGGACAAGTTTCCGTGGACCGCGGCAATGGTCACCTTTGCGCGCGCGATCGGCGATGCGCACATTGGCGACCTCGCCGGGGCGCGGGCCGAGATCGACAAGCTCGCTGTCACCCGCGACGGACTCAAGGCCAAGAACAAATATTGGTCCGACCAGGTCGAGACGGAGCGCCGAGCGGCGTCGGCAATCTTGGCGCAAGCCGAAGGCCACCACGACGAGGCGGTGCGTGAACTCCGCGCTGCCGCCGATCTCGAGGACTCGATGGAGAAGCACCCGGTGACGCCTGGCAGCATCGTGCCATTGCGTGAGCTTTTGGGCGATCTTCTCCTCGAAGTCGGACAGCCGGCGGCCGCCCTGGCCGAGTACCAGCGCTCGCTCGTCAGCGCCCCCAACCGGTACCGCTCGCTCTACGGTGCCGCCAAGGCCGCCGACGCCGCCGGCGACCGTGCCACAGCCAAGGGATATTTCCAGCAGCTTGCCCAGCTCGGCAGCAGGGCCGACACCGCGCGTCCCGAGATCGCCGAGGCGACCGCCTATCTGTCGCGATAAACCCAGAGCTCGGCGATGACCCGATTTCTCGGCCTGCAAGCGCTTGTGCATGCCATCGGCCCTAGTTTTGCCGATGGCGCCGCCGAGCGCGATGCCGGCGACATTTTTGTCGCCGAACATTACAACGTGCTGAAGCAACACAGGGTTTTCTCCGCGCTCGTTCCCGCGGAGCTTGGCGGTGGCGGAGCGAGCCACAGCGCCATGTGCGCGTTCCTGCGCCGGCTCACCCATTACTGTCCGTCGACGGCGCTGGCCCTGGCGATGCATCAGCATCTGGTCGCAGCGGCGCTGTACAACTATCGCCATGACCGGCCGGGGCAAAAGCTGCTGGAGCAAGTCGCGGCGGCCGAAATCGTGCTGATCTCAACCGGGGCCAATGACTGGATGGAATCGAATGGTACTATGATGCGCGCCGATGGCGGCTTTCGGGTCAGCGCCAGGAAGCCGTTCGGCAGCGGGTCACCCAAGGGTGGGCTGCTGGTGACATCGGCGCCATTCGAGGATCCTGACGAGGGATGGCAGGTCCTCCACTTCCAGGTCCCGTTCGCCGCACCCGGCGTCTCGCTCGCCGATGACTGGTGCACCCTCGGTATGCGCGCCACAGGCTCGCACACGGTTGTCCTCGACAACGTCTTCGTCGCGGACGACGCCATCGTTCTGCGTCGGCCGCGCGGCCGGTACCACCCGGCTTGGAATGCGATCCTGACGGCGGCGCTGCCGCTGATCATGTCGGTTTATGCCGGAGTGGCCGAAGCCGCCGCCGCGATCGGCTGCGAACTGGCGAACAAGCGTCAGGGCGATCCGACAACGCCATACCTGCTCGGCGAGCTGGCCAACCATCTGACGACAGTTCAGCTCGCCGTCGACGATATGGTCCGACTGGCAAACGACCTCGATGTCACGGTCAGCCTGGAACTGGCGAACGCCATGCTAGTACGCAAGACAATCGCAGCCGAGCACGTGCTGGCGACTGCCGAGAAGGCCCTGGAGGCGGCGGGCGGCGCCGGGTTCTATCGTAAGAGCGGGCTCGAACGGCTCTTACGTGACGCGCACGCGGCCCAATTCCATCCGCTCTCGGCCAAACGCCAGCACCGCTTCTCGGGGCGTGTCGCCCTTGGTCTCGATCCCATTGCGGATGCCCCATAACCGCGGCCCGCGACGAGGGAGCTTTGTTCCCGAACCGCCGCCGCTTTCGACCTATCGCTGACCTCGACCGAACACTGTTTAAAGTGCAGCTTGGGTTGAGCATCTAACCCAGACATCGCCGAAACCGTGGGTCCGTTTTCCACCACTGGGGCAGGCCGTGAGGAACGACGGCTTTGGGGCAAGGGCCGACGAAAAGCCCGATCGTCTGCCTTGGGTCAGATAGCCAACATTGGGGGTATCAAGATTTTCGGCAAAAAAGTTGTCTCTTGCCGTTCAGTGAGTTGGAGTTACCGTAACATATGACCGAAACTCACTGCGAGAGCAGCCGCGACCCCCCGCGTGTGCGCAACGGCATCGCGTGGGCCGTTTACGGGAGCGGTTGCAGCCGGGCAATGGCCTCGTCAGGCGTGATCGCTTGGTTCCATAAATCGATGATCACGGTGCGGTTGAGTTCGATCCAGCGACTGACGAGCGCTACATCGGCGGCCGGCAAGCTCCCGGGCACGATCTCCCGCGGCAGCGGTCGCACCGCCATCGACACCGCCGCCCGCCATGACCCACGACCGCCGTGAAGACTGCTCACCTTGACCCGTACATCGTGCGGATAGCTGTCGTTTTCGGTGATCCACAGCGCCATCGGCAGCCCGGTCTGATATGGCAGGCGCTTCACGCTCGCCCAATCTTCGGTGAGCTCGTCAAGGCCGATTTCGCTCATCCCGTCGCCCCACCGCGCGCCGCTGTTCCTAGAAGAATACCGCCGGACGCAGATCAACGTCACGAATCGAGGCCGACCAGGCTGCGGGCGTAGGCGCGGGCTTCGAACGGGCGCAGGTCCTCGGCGGTTTCGCCGACACCGAGCGCGTGGATCGGGATGCCGTATTTCTCCGCCAAGGATACCAAGACGCCGCCGCGCGCGGTGCCGTCGAGCTTGGTCATGACGATGCCGGTGACGCCGACCATCTCGCGAAAGATCTCGGCCTGGGCGTGGGCGTTCTGGCCGGTCGTGGCATCGAGCACCAAAAGCACCGAATGCGGCGCGTGCGGTTCGACCTTTTTCAGCACGCGGACGATCTTCTGCAATTCGCCCATCAGATCGGCCTTGTTGTGCAGCCGCCCGGCGGTGTCGATCAGCAGGATGTCGGCCCCCTCGGACTGCGCCTCGACCAGCGCGTCATAGGCGAGCCCGGCCGCGTCCGACCCGGCCGGCCGCGTCACTACCGGGGCGCCAATGCGCTCGCCCCAGATCTGCAGCTGCTCGACTGCGGCGGCGCGGAACGTGTCGCCGGCCGCAAGCACCACCCGCAGCCCCTGGTCGCGGTATTGCTTGGCGAGCTTGGCGATCGTCGTCGTCTTGCCGCTGCCGTTGACGCCGATCACCAGGATCACAAACGGCCGTCGCGCGCGGTCGATGCGCAGCGGCTTCATGACCGGCTCGACCAGCCGGATCACCTGCTCGGCCAGCGCTGCGCGGACCTCTTCGGGCGCCACCATCTGGTTGAACCGCGTGCGCCGCAGGCTTTCGGTCACCTCGCCGGCGATGCCGACCCCCATATCGCTGGCGATCAGCAATTCTTCGAGCTCGGCGAGCGCCTCGTCGTCGAGCCGGCGGCGCAGGAAGATCTGGTTGATGCCCTGGTTGAGCCGCTCCGAGCTGCGCGACAGACCCGCCCGGAGCTTGCCAAGCCAGCCCCGCCGCTCGGCGCTTTCGACCGGCGTCACAGCCTCGTCGGGTGGGGCCGCTCCCGGCAGCAGCTCCGCAGCCGGCTCGGCGGGGTCGTCGGGTCGCAGCAGCTCCGCGACCTCCCCGACCGGCGGCTTCGGTTCCGGCCGCTCGATTGCGTTCTCGACCGGCGGCTCCGCTTGCGGCCGCTCGACAGCTTCCTCGGCCTCCGGCGCTGGCGCCTCATCGACGTCAGGCGGCGGCTCGGTTGGAACATTGCGCCGCCAGAACCTCATGCGAGCGGCACTCCGACCAAATTGTCGGCATTGCTGTCGACGAGCCGCATGCGCCGCACTGTTCCCGCGGCCACACGACCGGCGAAGGCGACCTGCGCATAAAAGGCGGCGCGCCCGCGGCCAGGGCGTTCGATCAGCACGTCGGTCTCGCTGCCGATCCGCGATTCGAGCTCGGCCGCCAGCGCAGCGGCGCCCGCTTCCCGCAGCCGCGCCGCGCGTTCCTTGACGACGGTGCCGCTCACCGCGGGCATCCGCGCCGCCGGGGTGCCGGGGCGCGGGCTGTACGGAAACACATGGACAAAGGCGAGCCCGCATTCGGCGATCAGGTCGAGGCTGCGGCGGAAGGCGTCCTCGGTCTCGGTCGGGAAGCCCGCGATCAAATCGGCGCCGAGCGCCAGCTCCGGGCGCAGCGCGCGGGCGCGGCGGGCGACCGCGATCGCCTGCGTGCGCAAATGCCGCCGCTTCATGCGCTTCAGGATCAGGTCGTCGCCGGCCTGCAACGACAAATGCAGGTGCGGCATCAGCCGGCTCTCGGCCGCCACGAGCCGCCACAGCTCGTCGTCGATCTCGACCGGGTCGAGCGACGACAGACGCAGGCGCTCGAGCTCGGGGACCGCAGCCAGCAACCGCCGCACCATCTGGCCGAGGCTCGGCGCCCCGGGCAGATCGGCGCCATAGGCGGTCAGATCGACGCCGGTCAGCACGATCTCGCGATAGCCGGCGCCGACCAGGCGGCGCGCCTGCTCGGCGAGCATGCCGATCGGGACCGAGCGGCTGGGGCCGCGCGCGTACGGGATGATGCAAAAGGTGCAACGGTGATCGCAACCCTGCTGCACCTGCAGAAAGGCGCGGGCCCTGCCCTCGAAGCCATCGACCAGATGCGCCGCGCTCTCGCCAAGATCGGGGGCCGGCGCCTCGGTCGAGAGATAGCTTTGTGCGTGCAGCTTGGCGCGGTTGTCGAGCACGTGGTCAACCTCGGGCATCGCCGCGTAGCGCTGCGGCGCCAGTTCGGCGGCGCAGCCGGTGACGATGATCCGGGCCTCTGGATACTGGCGGCGGGCGCGGCGGATCGCCTGGCGCGCTTGGCGCTCAGCCTCGGCGGTGACGGCGCAGGTGTTGACGATGACCGCGCCTTCGAGCCCGGCCTCGGCCGCGGCGCGCCGGATCACCTCCGATTCGAACGCGTTCAGCCGGCAGCCGAAGGTGACGATATCGTTCTGCCGCATGGCCGGGTCAGAGCCCGCTCAGCATCGCCGCGTCAAAGCTGCCCTCGAAGCTCAGCGCCGCCGGTCCGGTCATGATCACATGCCCATCCTTGCGCCAAGAGATGTCGAGGGTTCCGCCGTCGAGCGCTACGCGTGCGCAGGGCTCGGCGAGCCCGCGGCGATGCGCGGCAACGAGCGCGGCGCAAGCGCCGCTGCCGCAGGCGCGGGTGATGCCGGCGCCGCGTTCCCACACCCGCAGCCGCAGGTGGCCGCGGTCGCGAACCGTGGCGACGCCGATATTGGCGCGCTGCGGAAACAGCGGGTGATGCTCGAGGGCCGGGCCCAGCACCGCCAGATCGACCGTCTCGCAGTCATCGACGAAAAAGGTCGCGTGCGGGTTGCCGATATTGGTGCAGACCGGGGCCGACAGCGGCCCGAGCGCCAATGCGACGCGAGCGGTGTCCATTGCCTCGGCGAGCGGGATCTCCTGCCAGGCGGTACGCGCCGGGCCCATATCGACCGCGATCTGCCCATCCGGCAGGATATCGCTTTCGAGCAGCCCGGCCCGGGTCTCGATCCGCACCCGCGGATCGCCGGTCTCGCGCTGCACCAGCCAGGCGACGCAACGCGTCGCGTTGCCGCAAGCCTCGGCCTCGCCGCCGTCTGGGTTGCGGATGCGCATCAGCAGCGCCGCGGCCGGATGGCGCGGCGGCTCGAGCACGATCAGCTGATCGCAGCCGATGCCGGTGTGCCGGTTCGCCAGCGCCTGCGCGCCCGCCGCGTCGACGACGATCGCATCGCGGCGCGCGTCGAGCACGACGAAATCATTGCCGAGCCCGTGCATCTTTAGAAACGGCACCTTGCCCATAGCGCCGCTTATATGGCGACGGAGCCCACTCTGTCCAACGCCGGGCAGTTCCCGGCGACCCGGCCGGCTGGCTCACCCGCGCCGGGCAACCGATTTCGCTGCGGCGTGTCGCACACCCGTCCTGACGCGCCTTGCCGGCGCCGTTCTTGCCCTCGCAGCCGCCGCCGGCGCGCCCCGCGTCATCCGCGCCGTTCGGGCATGCGAGACCGATCCGCGCCCGCCCGCAGCCATGCGGCGGACGACGCGCATCGAGCGGTGCTTGGCGGCCCAGCTTGCGGCGCCGTGCGGAGGCTTCGCGTGGTCAGCGGCGACCCGGTTGTGGCCCCGAGCTTGCGCCCGCGGCGCACGCGCCGGCGCTGCGGCGAAGGGCGGCGGAGCGGCGGGCTCGTTGTACGCGGTTCCGATCGGCGACTGGCCCGGGCTTCCCGGCGGCACGGCGAGATTTTCGTTGGTCAAGTAAGCCGGCGCATCGCCGCCCGGGACGAAGTTCTTGGTGCCGATGTCCGGCATGCCGGCGGCGTGCGCCGGCACACCGGCACAGGCCAGCACCGCAGCGAACCAGATTTGCGTGAGCTTTCCCGGCATCGGATTCCTCCCTTTTGCCGTTCGAGCCAAAACCCCTACAGGCGGATTTTGCCGCGAGCGGCACCCCCGAGCACGGCGATCATCATGCCGCCCGACAAACCCGCTCCTCGCCCGCGATATTTTGCCGTCGGGTCGGCATGGTGCGCGCCCAGCGCGGCGGCCGACGGCGAATCTGTCGAGAGCGGGTCGCGTCGGCCGCGGCCGTCCCGGCCGGTGATCGAACGCCCGGCACCCGGATTGAATGTTAATTCGGCGATTTCCGAGCCAGCGCGCGCAGGCAGATCGCCTCGAGCTGCCGGGCCACCTGCGTCCAGGAAAACCGCTCCTCCAGCCGGGCCCGCGCCGCACCGGCCAAGCTCTCGCAAAGTGCCGGGTTGCCCAACAGCCGCAGGATTGCCGCAGCAAACTCACCCGGCTCGTCGGCAGCGAGAAAGTGCTGTCCCGGCGCGATATCCAGCCCCTCGATGCCAACCCGGGTCGAAACCACCGGACGCCCCATAGCCATCGCTTCGAACGCCTTGATCCGGGTGCCGCTGCCGATCCGCAGCGGGATCACCGCGATGTGCGCCGTCGCCACATAGGGGCGGATGTCGTCGACAAGGCCGGTAAAGCGCCACGCGAAGCCGCGGTCGCGTGCCGCTGCAACCAGCGAGGCCGGCGGCCGCCGCCCGACGATGACGGCGCGAGTATCGGGGCGGGCGCGCGCGACGATCGGCCAGATTTCATTCATCAGAAAGCTGACGCCGTCGATGTTCGCCGGCGAATCCATCGCCCCGGTGAACACGACGGCCCCACCATCCGATCGGGCAGCGGGTGGTGTCGCACAAAAGTAATCGAGGTCCACCCCGGTATCGATCTGCTCTACCGTCGAGAGGCGGTAGCGTTGCCCCAGCGCTGCGGCATCCCGCGAAGAGACCGCGATCACAGCATCGAACCGGCGCAGCGACGCCTGCTCAAAGCCCCGCATTTTCCTTGCCTGATTGCGCCACACTAGGCGCCAGAGGCCGCTCGTCAACGCCGCGTGGCGCTCGAAGATCTCGGCCTCCACATTGTGGGTAAAGATCACCGAAGCGCAATCGATGCTGTCGGGCAGAAGGGCGGTGGTGTGCGGGAAATCGACGATGACAACGTCCGGCGCCTCGGCGAGCGCACGAGCCGTCGCCAAACGTCCGGCTTTTGCGCGGTCGGTCGCCACGCTGACCGGAACTGGCGCCGCCAGCGCCAATGCGCGCCGCAGCCGGGACGGAGCACTGGCAGGCCACGAACGGAAGCTGTCGCAGACCGCCGCGAGGTCCTGCGCAAAGGCGGACGCGTCAGCCGGCGCCGGCGAGGCCAGCACCAGTTCGAACGCGCCGCCCTTCATGTGGCGCAGGATGTTCGAGGTGCGGATTTTTCCGCCCTCGTTCGCCGGAAATAGAAAACGCGGGCTGACCAGCAGCAGCCGCGGCCGTCGGTTCACCAGCATACGCCGTCATAGGCAATCCCGGGCCAGGCCTCCAACTGCCTGATCCCGACCAGATCGAGCACCGTCTGATCGCTCAGCGCAGCGAACAGCGCCGGCTGGTCTTCGGCGCCGAGATGGCCGATCACAACCACGCGGCTGTCCTCCAGCGCGGCGGCGACATCGGCGACCATCAGCCGCTCGATATGCGGGATCTCGCGATCGATATAGGTCCGGTTGCTGCCGACCAGACGCGCCAGCTGCACCGAGCGGTCAAAGATGCGCAGGTCGAATCCCTTGCCCAGCAGCTTCTCGGCAAGCAGCACGAACGGGGATTCGCGCAAATCGTCGGTGCCCTCTTTGAACGCCAGGCCAAGCAGCGAAACGCGCTGCCGCCCGAGCCGCAGGATCGCCTCGTAGACGCGCTCGATGATGTTCTGATTGCTGGGCAGCACCTGGCTCAACAATGGCGTCGAGACGTGCTTTTCACTGGCCAGCGCCAAAAAGCTGCGCACATCCTTGGGCAGGCACGAGCCGCCAAAAGCAAAGCCCGGGCGCAGATAGGCGGGCGAGATGTTCAGCACGCTGTCCTCTCGGAACAAGCGAAAGGCTTCGCGCGCGTCGGCGCCATGCGCCGCCAGGATCTGCCCGGCTTCGTTGGCAAAGGCGAGCTTGACGGCGTGATAAAGGTTCGAGAGGTATTTGACACTCTCGGCCACGCGGTACGGCGCCACGTGAACCGGTGCCGAGATCGCGGCGTAGATTTCCCGCAGCACTGCGGCATCGTCGCCGGCAGCGGCGCCGATCAATGTGAACGGCGGGGCATGAAAATCGCGCACCGAGCTGCCCTCGCGCAGAAATTCGGGATTGCTGTAATAGGCAAAGCCGGCGCCCTGCCGCCGGCCGGATTCGCGTTCCAGCCTTGGGATCACCCGGTCCTCGCCGGTGCCGGGCGGCACCGTCGAGCGCATCACCACGGTGTGCGGCGTCGCCTTGCCGGCGAGCGCGCGGCCGATGCTGGCGGCGACCTCGTCGACGGCGTCGAGCGCGACGCCGCCGGTGGCCAAGCTCGGCGTTCCGACCGAAATAAACGAAATGTCAGTGCGGGCGACTGCTTCGGCGGCACTGCCGGTCGCGATCAGCCGGCCCTCGCGCACGGCGGCGGCGATCAGCTCATTGGTCTCGTCCTCGACGATTGGCGACTGGCCGCGGTTCAGCATCGCCACCTTCTCCGCCGCCACATCGACGGCGACCACCTGGTGACCAAGCGCCGCCAGGCAACCGCTCGAGACGACACCAACATAACCAGCGCCAAAAACCGAAATCTTCATTGGAGAAAGCAATCCCTAGCAGAGAGTGATCTAACAATTGATGCTAAGTGAGGCGTCACACCGGCCCACGTCCGGCCTGCGGCCGGCCCGAGGATAGGCTTCGGCCGGTGCCTGTTTCCGACATCGGTCGCGGCTTGGACGATGAGAACGGTAACGCTGCGGCCATAAGCGTTCGGTTTATATCACTCGCGACGCGCCAGAACGTTAACGGACGGCGATCATTCCGCCTGATGCAATCTCAGCGATATTCTCCTCAGAGCAGCAGCGAGACTGCCGCCGGCAATATTAAGTTTCCGTTACGGCGGCCCAATGGGGCAATCCAAATCCACGAACCGGGCGCTCCGGCCGGCTCAGCACGCGCGTAAGCTGGCGACGAAATCGGCGAGGCCCAGCTGGCGGGTGCGGCGCAGCCGTTCGGCGGTGACGATGGCTTGGGCTTGGGCGACGCTCTGCTCGACTGTGTCGTTGACGATGACGTAATCGTATTCCCCCCAGTGACTCATTTCCTCGGCCGATTTCGCCATCCGTGCCGCGACAACCGCAGCGCTGTCCTGGGCGCGGGCGCGCAGCCGCTGTTCGAGGGCGGCAAGGCTTGGCGGCAGCACGAATACGGCGACGAGATCCTGGCGCACCTTTTTGGCGAGCTGCTGCGTCCCCTGCCAGTCGAGATCGCCAACGATGTCGTGCCCGGCGGCCAGCGCCTCCTCAATCGGTCGGCGGGGCGTACCGTAGCAATTGCCGAACACGCGCGCGTGCTCCAACAATTCGCCCCCGGCGACCATTTCGTCGAAGCGGCGCTGATCGATGAACCAGTAGTCGCGACCATCGACCTCGCCCGGCCGCCGCGGGCGGGTGGTCACCGAGACCGACAGGATCAGACTCGAATCTGCTTCTACGAGCCTCACCGGCAAGCTCACGCTCAAATCTTGGCCGAGGAGCCGGCGGGCGATCGTCGTCTTGCCGGCGCCCGACGGCGAGGACAGGACGAGGAGCAGCCCGCGCCGCCGGATCGCCGGTGCGCTCATTCGATGTTCTGCACCTGCTCGCGAAACTGCTCGATGACCGCCTTCAGCGCTAGCCCGGCCCGAGTCAGCGCGATGTCGGCCGATTTCGAGCACAGCGTGTTGGCCTCGCGGTTCAGCTCCTGGCACAGGAAATCGAGGCGCCGGCCCACCCCCTCGCCCTGCTGCAGCAGCCCGCCGGCCTGCTCGAGATGGGCGCGCAGCCGCTCCAATTCCTCGCGGATGTCGGCGCGGGCGGCCAGCAGGGCCACCTCCTGGGCGACCCGCTCCTCGGGCACCATCGCGGCCAAATCGGTCAGGCTCGCCAGGGTCATGCGCAGCCGCTCGAAGATCGCCGCCGGCTGCGCCGCGGCGCAGCCTTCCGCAGCGGCGACCAGCCTCGCCATCTCCTCGAGCTGGGCCTCGAGCAGGGCTGCGATCCGCGCCCCCTCCTCGGCGCGGGCCGCGGTCAGCAGGTCGAGCGCCGCGGTCCAGCCAGCGAGCACCGCGCGACGGCGTGCCTCGACCACGTCCTCCGCCTCATCCTCGACGGTTTCGACGACGCCGCGCAGCGCCAGCAACCCGTCGAGCCGAGGCGGCGCCGCCTCGACCTCGCCGGTCAGCTCGTTGATCAACCCGACCAGCTGCGCCAGCGCCTCGCGGTTGACCCGCAGCGCCGCCGGTGCGGTGCGCGTCACCGACAAATTGGCCGAGAAGTTGCCGCGGCGAAAGCGTTGCGCCAGCCGGGCGCGCAATTCCGGCTCCAGCGCATCGAACCCCGGGCCGAGCCGCAGCCGCAGATCGAGCGAACGGCCGTTGACGCTCTTCACTTCCCACACCCAGGCGATACCGTCCGCCTCGCCCTGCGCCCGCGCGAAGCCAGTCATGCTGGCGACGCCCGGGCTTTGCTTCTGCCCGGTCGTGCCCGTCGCGTCGCCGGGCGTCACGGCGGGCGTTGCTGCGACGGCCATCAGCCTGTCGACATCAATGACCAGTACCAGGCAAAAAACTCCCGGTCGAGCTCGGCCAGCGGGGCCGCCGCATCCGCGTTGCCGGCCTGCCGCAATCCCTCGCTCAGGCGATCGACGCCGTCAACAGCCGCCGGCTGGCAGGGCGCGCCGCGCGGCGCCATGCGGATCAGCTGGATGTCGGTCCGCTCAGCGGATTTCGGGATGACGCGCAGCAGCGCTGCCTGTTGCGGCTGCGTCATCATCAGGCTCAGCGGGCCAAACACGGTTACGGTGCCGTCGTCGGGCTCGTCGAGCACCAGATGCGACGATGATTTCAGCAGCTGCAGAACGATCTTCCAGTTCCGCTCGGTGGTGTAGCGGGTTCGCTCGATGATTTCAGCCTCGGCGAGCCATTCCGGAACCGGCGCCGCCGCGATCGGCGCGAATGCCGGGTCGTCGCTAGCGGGAGCCGACAGGTCGACAAAGATCAGGCCGTCGCGAACGCAGACTGGATGGCTCGCCAGACGCAGCCGCGCCGGGTCGATCCGGGCCGACAGATCGGGCTCGACGAGGCGGCCTTCGAGGGTGAACTCCCAGCCGTGATACGGGCAGATCAGGCGCTCGACCGCCCCCTCCTCGGCCTCGCACACCGGATAGCCGGCGTGAATGCACACGTTACGGAGCGCGTGCAGGCGGCCGTCCGCGGCGCGGGTGACGAGGATCGAGCGGGTCGCGGCATCAAACCGGAAATAATGCTTGGCCTTGTCGAGACGGCCGACATGATCGACCGCGATCCACGGCCGCATGAACAGCCGGTCGCGCTCGCTGGCGAACACATCGGCGCCGGTCAGCAATTGCGGGTCGGGCACGATCGCGCCGCCGCCGCCGATCCGCTCGCCGATCGCGGCAACACTTTCGGGAAGGTCCATCGGGGGTCCGCTTCGTATCGTTTCTTGCCGTCGCACACTGAACCCGCCGCGGTGGCGAGGTCAAAAGCTTTGTGGCGACAGGGCGAATTCACTCAGCGGGCCGCCGGCAGCCTCGGTGTGGGCGCCTGGGCCTCGCTGGCGAGCCGAGCTTGCGTGGCGGCGAGCTCGCGCGCCAGGGCTTCGTTGCGCCGCCGGCAGCGCCGCACCTCGCGCCGGCAACGCTCGCCGCGAACCCAGGCGGCCGCAGCGCCGACGACAAGGCCGCCGAGCAGGGCAATAAAGACCGCGAGGTAGAGCGGCACATTGGCCAGATAGGGCAACGGCCACAGGCCCAGCGACACCGGCTCGCGATTGGAGACGGCAAAGAGGCTCAGCACCGCGGCGATCACAAGGATCGGGACCCAGTAGAGCGCTCGCATCCGGCGGGCTCCGCCCCCAGGCGCCAGGGGTCAGGCTTCCGGCGCGCCCTGGTTCAGCCGGTGGCGCAGCTGCTTGCCGGTCTTGAAAAACGGGATGTGCTTTTCGGCGACGCGCACGCTGTCGCCGGTCCGCGGGTTGCGGCCGACGCGCGCATCGCGGCGTTTGACCGAAAACGCGCCGAACCCGCGCAGCTCGACTCGGTCGCCCCGCGACAGCGCCGCGGCGATCTCGTCGAAGATCGCGGTGACGATGATCTCGACATCGCGCTGATACAAATGCGGATTGGTTTCAGACAGCTTCTGCACGAGCTCCGATTTCGTCATCGCGATCGTCGCTCCCCCGCGTCACGGCTCGGTGCGAGCCTGCCAAAGCGGCATCCAAGCGTCAAGACGCAGCGACGGCAGCGGATGGTGGCCGATCGCATCCCGCCGCACTGCTCACGGGCGGACGTACGCCCGCAACAACACCTGCGCCCAGATCACGCCGCCGAGCGCGCCGGTAATAGCGATCACCGCGGCGACGCCGACCCCGATTACCCATTTGATCAGCCGGGCCTCGGTCCCGGCGACTTCGAAGCGGACTTTCTCGATTTCCAACCGGAGGTCGGCAATGTCGGTCTTGGTCGCAATGTTGGACAGATTCGGCAATGTCGGTCTTGGTCGCAATGTTGGACAGATCAAGACTCGAGATCGCCTCAGCGGCCCTGCGAGCCTTGTCCTCCGATGCGCCGGCATCCTTCAGCGCATCGTAGACTTCGACGATCATCGTCGTCATCGGCGGCGCGTCCGGATTTCCAGCTTGGCGATCACGCTATCGAAATTGCGCTCGGTTCAGGGCAATTCGCTGCCGGGCAGGTTTTCAGCCCGTCCGGCGCGATTGCGTTTGCGGGAAAGCACGGGGCCGGGCCCGCGCTCAGCCTTTCTCGTCGGTCTCGCTCTGCCGCTCGGCGTCCTGGCGGCGGGCACGGTTGATCGCAGCGCCAAGGATGTCGCCGAGGCTGGCGCCCGAATCCGACGAACCAAACTCGGCCATCGCCCGCTTCTCCTCATCGACCTCGCGGGCTTTGATCGACAGCGCGACCTTGCGCGTGGCGCGGTCGATCGTGGTGATCTTGGCATCGACCTTTTCGCCGACCGCGAACCGGTCCGGCCGCTGCTCGCTGCGGTCGCGCGACAGCTCGGATTTGCGGATAAAGCCCAACATCCCGTCGCCGACCGACACCTCGATCCCGCCTTCGGTGATCCCGGCAACTGTTCCGGTCACGACCCCGCCTTTTCGCAGGCTGGCCATGCCAGCCTCGAACGGGTCGGCTTCGAGCTGCTTGATGCCGAGGCTGATGCGCTCCTTCTCGACATCGACGTCGAGCACCTTGACGCGCACCACCTCGCCCTTGCGGTAGTTGTTGATCGCGTCTTCGCCGGTACGGTTCCAATCGATGTCCGACAGATGAACCATGCCGTCGATGTCGCCCGGCAGCCCGACAAACAGGCCGAACTCGGTGATGTTGCGCACCTCGCCCTCGAGCTCGGTCCCGATCGGATGCTCGTCGACAAAGGCGTCCCACGGGTTGGCCAAGGTCTGCTTGAGCCCGAGGCTGATCCGGCGCTTTTGCGGATCGACGTCGAGCACCATGACCTCGACCTCCTGGCTGGTCGAGACGATCTTGCCGGGATGCACGTTCTTTTTGGTCCAGCTCATCTCGGAGACATGGACCAGCCCCTCGACCCCCGGCTCCAATTCGACAAAGGCGCCGTAATCGGTGATGTTGGTGACGCGGCCCTTGAACTTCGCCCCGGCCGGGTATTTGAGCTCGACGCCTTCCCACGGATCGGCCTCGAGCTGCTTCATGCCGAGCGAGATGCGCTGCGTCTCCGGGTTGAAGCGGATCACCTGGACCTTGACGTTCTGCCCGATATTCAGCGCTTCGGAGGGGTGATTGATGCGCCGCCAGGCGATGTCGGTCACATGCAGCAGCCCATCGACCCCGCCCAGATCGACAAAGGCGCCGTAATCGGTGATGTTCTTGACGACGCCGCTGAGGATCTGGCCTTCCTTGAGGCTGGCGACCAGCTCCGAGCGCTGCTCGGCGCGGCTTTCCTCGAGCACGGCGCGGCGCGACACCACGATATTGCCGCGCGAGCGATCCATTTTGAGGATCTGGAACGGCTGCGGCGACCCCAACAGAGGGGTGATGTCGCGCACCGGCCGAATATCGACCTGGCTCCCGGGCAGAAAGGCGACGGCACCGTTGAGATCGACCGTGAACCCGCCCTTGACCCGGCCAAAGATCACCCCGGTGACGCGCTCGTTCGACTGAAAGCCCTTTTCGAGCTGAGTCCAAGCCTCCTCGCGCCGCGCCTTCTCGCGCGACAGCTGGGCCTCGCCGTTCTTATCCTCCATCCGCTCGAGGTAGACCTCGACGGTGTCGCCGACATGGAGCTCGGGCTCGCCGCCGCCGGCGGCAAATTCCTTCAGCGGCACGCGGCCTTCGGATTTGAGGCCGACATCGATCAGCACCGCGTCGTTTTCGACGGCGATGACCCGGCCCTTGACGACGGTGCCTTCGAGCCCGCTCGCCATGCCCAGCGATTCATCGAGGAGGGCCGCGAAATTCTCTTTCGCCGGCGCCTCTAACGTTTGCAGTTCTGCAGCCATTCCCACTCCTTCAATGCGCGCGCGACGATACCTACGGCGCGTGCCAGCACCGTATCCGCGTCGAGCGCCGTCGTGTCGATGAGTTCGGCATCGGCCGCTGCCAGCAGCGGGGCGGCCTGACGATCGCTGTCGCGCGCGTCGCGTTCCATCAGATCTTGCAAGACATCCTCGTATATAGCCGCCGCACCGCGGCCGCGCAACTCTTTGACCCGGCGCATTGCGCGCGTCTCGGGGCTGGCGGTGACGAACAGCTTGACCGCGGCGTCCGGGCAAACCGCGCTGCCGATGTCGCGGCCGTCGAGCACGGCCCCCGTTGCCGCCACCCCGGGCGCCCGCGCCGGCGGGTCCATCGCGAAACTGCGCTGAAAGCCCAGCAACGCCGCACGCACCGCCGGGATCGCGGCCAGCACCGAGGAAGCTCTGGTGACCTCCTCGCTGAGCAGTCTCGGCGCAAAGACCAGGGTCGGGTCCGCGATCAAGGCTGCCGCCGCTTCTTGTGCCGCCAGCTCGGCGGTTGCCGGATCGGCCGGATCGCCGTTCCTGGTCAGCACCAGGTCGGCGGCAACCCGGTAAAGCTTGCCGGTATCAAGGTGGGCCAAGCCAAAGTGCTGGGCGAGCCGATGGGCAAGGGTGCCCTTGCCGGACGCCGCCGGCCCGTCGATGGCGACGATAAAAGGCTTCACCCGACTAGGGCCGGGCGGGCGCCGCGGTGCCCGCCGGCATCGTCTGCGGCACCGCGCTCGGGACCGCCGGCATCCTCATTCCCGGACCCGCAGGCGTGCCGATTTCTGGCTCGGCCGCGGCCAGACCCGGCAGCGCAAGGGCGAGCGCGCCATAGGCGAGCATGGCGGCGGTCGTGCCGTAGAGGGCGCTCCCAGGCCAGAGCTTTTCGGCAAAGACGATCAGCGTGATCAGCGCCATCGCCGCGATGTTCATGATCCCGAGCGGGAACAGGATCAGAAACAGCAGCCAGCAGCAGCCGACACAGCGGGCGCCATGGAGCAGGCCCATCAGCACCGCTCCGATCGGGCGGTCGCGCCACGAGGTCAGAATGAAACCGGTCGGCGAGCGGCATTTCGCCCGGCAGACATTCTTCAGCGGCGTCAGTTGATGGAGGCCAGCCGCGATCAGCAGCGCGCCGCCGAGACGCGCCGCCGCCAACGCTGACACCGCCAGATGCGCGGCCGCCGCCTCGGCCGCGACGGCGCCCAGGTAAGCGACGATCCCGGCCGCCGTCCATATCACCATGTATCCAGCGACGGGCAGCCAGGCCGAGGCGAAGGCGTCGCCGCGCGCTTGCCGGATCCGATGCGATGAAAGGCCAGGATCATCGGCGCCGCGGCCGGGAACATCATCGCGACCATCATGACGACCCAGATCGCCAGGAACGCCGCCGCCGACAGGCCCATCGTCGGCGACGCGATCGCCATCCCCGAGCCGGCGCGCTGCGCCGGCGCCAGCAGCAGGGCCCAGCATGATCCCGCCACCACCGCCAGCAGGACGAGCAGGATTAGCTTGCGCCGAACCGATGGCGAGGTGAGCGAGATCCGGCCCATCGGATCCTCCGGCCGGGTTATCCCCAACCCGGCTAATTCGACCAGCTGATCGGCGCGTAATGGCCGTTCTTGCCGGAATTGTCCCAGCGCATGCCGTAATCGGCGAAGGTGCTGCCATCGCCGCCGACCGCCAGCGCCAGCCGGTCGGGCGCCACCGGGTGGCCCATGCCCGCCCAGATCTCGCCGCCCGGATGCAGGGTCGGCAGCGGCGCCACCGTCATCTGCATGATGCCCGGAATTTCGACCGACCGGCTCTTGCCCCGGATAGCATAATGGATCGGCACCTTTTTGACCCCGAGATGAGTCGCCACCAGTGGCGCGAACGCCGCCATCGGGCCGCCCTCGGCCCCGGTGAAGATGGCGCCGAGCGCCGCCGTTTGCCGATCGTCGGCGCGCTCGTCGATATAGGCGGCGACGGCCCAGTTGCCGTCGGCCATCGGCCCCGGTGCGTGTGCCGCCAGCGCCACGTTGAGCCCGTCGAGCGCGAGGTCGCCATAGCTGCCTTTCTCGATGTGAAAGACCAGCGCCACGTCGCACGCACCCCGGCTCGGCTGCGCGGTCAGCGGCGCCGCCGGCGAGGCGAGGCACGGGCAGACCACGTCGCAGTTGCAGTTCTCGAAATAATCGCCGGTGAGCTGCCAGCTCGTTGCCATGCTCGCCCTCGCTTGCAACCGACCCCCCGGCAACCAACCCCCCGAGGTCTTTCGTCGAGTGTGGCGAGCGCCTGGCCAGCGGTCAACCGTCGATGGGGTCAGCCCACCTCGCCGAACGCGGCGCCAAGCCGGGTCATCAGCGGGATGAAGTCGGGAAAGCTGGTCGCGATCGGCGCCGCGTCGTCGATCCGCACCGGCTGGCGCGAGGCCAGCCCCAGCACCAAAAACGCCATCGCGATCCGGTGATCGAGCTCGGTCGCGATCATCGCACCACCCGCGGGCGGGCTGCCGTCGCCCTCGACAATCAGATCGTCGCCATCGACCCGGACGCGCACGCCGCAGCCGGCAAGCCCAGTCGCGATCGCCGCCAGCCGGTCGCTCTCCTTGACTCTGAGCTCGGCGAGCCCGCGCATCACCGTGCGCCCCTTGGCGCAAGCGGCGGCGACCGCCAGGATCGGGTATTCGTCGATCATCTTGGGTGCCCGCTCGGCCGGGATGTCGGCGCCGCGCAACGCCCCGGCGCGGGCATGCAGGTCGGCGACCGGCTCGCCGCCCTCCTCGCGCTGGTTCGCCAAGCTTATGTCGGCGCCCATCTCGCGCAGGCACTCCAAAAGGCCGGCGCGCAGCGGGTTGACGCCGACGCCCTCGACCGTCACCTCCGAACCCGGGACAATCAGCGCCGCCACGAGCGGGAAGGCGGCCGAGGAAATATCGCCCGGCACCGCGATCGGCGCCGCGGCCAGCTCGGGAAACCCCTCGACCGTGATCCGCTTGCCGCCGCCTTTGGCTGGCTCGGTCACGACCGCAGCGCCAAAATGGCGCAACATCCGCTCGGTGTGGTCGCGGGTCGCCTGCGGCTCGATTACCGTCGTCGCCCCGGGAGTGTTGAGCCCGGCCAGCAGCACCGCCGATTTGACCTGTGCTGAGGGCACCGGCAGACGATATTCGAGCGGCAGCGGGTCCTTGGCGCCGGTGACGGCGAGCGGCAGGCGGTTTCCTTCGCGGCACAGGAAGCGCGCGCCGAAACGGCTCAGCGGCTCGGTGACGCGGCCCATCGGCCGGCGCCGCAGCGAGGCGTCGCCGGTGACGAAGGCGGTCAGCGGATGGGTCGCGAGAATGCCGAGCAGCAGCCGCGCCGAGGTCCCGGAATTGCCGAGGTCGAGCAGGTTTTCCGGCTCGGCGAGCCCGCCGACGCCGACCCCGTCCACGCTCCACCTTCCAGCGCCGGCCCGGCCATTGCCAGCCGGGGCCGCCGCGGCGCCGAGCGCGTTCAATGCCGCGGCGGTGGCGAGCACGTCCTCGCCTTCGAGCAGCCCGGTGATCTCGGTCCGTCCGACCGCCAGCGCGCCGAGCATCAGCGCGCGGTGGGAGATCGATTTGTCGCCGGGCACCCGGGTTTTGCCCGAGAGTGGCGTCCGCGGCGGCAGGCCGGCGAGCGGCCGGGGCGAGGGGCGTGGAGAGGCGTGGGCCATGGCGGAGAACAGGCCTCGATATGCATGGTTGGCGGTTGCGGCGCCGTTGCCCGCGGCCCATATCCGAGAACCGCCGGCGCGACGCTCTACAGATTTGCTTTTGACAGGGTGAAGCCCCTGTGGCAATGCGCGTCGATGCGACCCCGGCAAACCTCTGAGGGAGTTTAATGTGGCTAAGCCCGAATGGGGCACCAAACGGATTTGTCCGAGCTGTGGAACCCGCTATTACGATATGCTGCACAAACCGGTGATCTGCCCGAAATGCAGCACGCCCTTTGACCCCGAGGCGTTTTTGAAGTCGCGCCGCGCCCGCCCGGTGGCCCCGGTCGAAAAGGAGGTCGAGCCGGTCGGCGCCGAGGAGCTCGACGCCGAAGTCGAGACCGAGGAGACCGAGGCCGGCGCCGAAGAAGAGGAAGCGCTGCCGCTCGAGGAAGCCGAGGAGGAGGACGAGGAGCTGCTCGAAGACGCCTCCGAGCTCGGTGAGGACGAGGACGACATGGCCGAGGTGATTGAAAACGTCGAGGAGGAGGAGCGCTGAGCGCCCGGTCGCGGCGCGCCGCGTTTTTTGCTTGCCGCCGCGCGGCGCCGCTCACTATTTTGCCGGCATACGGCCGGGCGGGCGGTGGCGCGCGCCTGATATGGGGCCATAGCTCAGCTGGGAGAGCGCTACAATGGCATTGTAGAGGTCACCGGTTCGATCCCGGTTGGCTCCACCAATAAAACCGAGGGCTTAGCCGGCAACGGCTAAGCCTTGGCTTTTGCCAGGCCGTATCCGAACTTGCGCGCCCCGCGGCTACGAGCGGGCCTCCTCGCGGTAGAGGCTCAGGGCCTTCATCACCGGCGCGTCGCTGAAGCTGAACAGGAAGGCCGGGCGATCGCCGGTGTTGGCGTGCTCGCAGAAGGTCCAAGTCGGCGCCGTGAACACGTCCTTCTCCTCCCAGTCGAGGCGCTGACCGCCGATGATCGAGTAGCCGGCGCCTTCGACAATATGGTAGTTCGTGCAGCACACCCGGCGGCGCGCTCGCGTCTTCTCACCGGGGCGCAGCAGCTGCATGTGGCAGGCGATGGTCGGCATCACCGGTCCGCCGGTGACCCGGTTCTTGTATTCGAGGATGATCCCCGCGCCGGCATCGGCGGTATTGGCGGCAGCCTGCCGCTCCAGGGCAGCCCGCATCTCCGACATCGGGTAGTGCCACCGCGAGGCGTTGACCGCCGCGCCAAACTCTTGCCGCTCCTGCTCGTGCTCTTCATAGAAACCGGCTTCGAGCATCCGCACCAGCGGGGTGTCGAGGCCGTCGAGCCAGATCATCGGCGCATCGGTGTCGTTCGCGTGGTCGTGCCATGACCAGTTGGGGGTGAGGACGAGATCGCCCGGAAACATCGGCACGCGCTCACCGTTGACCACCGTGTAGCCTCCCTTTCCCTCGATGATCAGGCGCAAGGCCGCCGCCGAATGGCGATGGGCCCGGGCAATCTCGCCCGGCATCACGATCTGGATATTGGCGACGAGCGTGTTGCTGGCCGCCCCGGAGAGTTCGGGGTTGGTCAAGCGCAGAACCCGGCGTTCGGCCTGCTGGGTCCCCACCAATTCGGCCGCTCGCATCGCCTGCGGCCGCAGCTCGCGCCAATGCCACAGGTAAGGCACGGCCTTGCTGTGCGGCTCGATGCTGATGCCGCCGCCGATCCAGGCCGGCGTGATGTGCTCCGCCTCTAATCGCGCATAGTATTCCTGCAGTTCCTCTTGCGAAGATTGGATGTCAGATAGCTCCAGCATTGCCGATCCTCCCTGCACACTACCCGTCGTTCACACTACCCGTCGTTCACACAACCCGTCGTTCCAGGGCAAGCGGAAGCCCAGAGGCCGCGACGGAACGGTCTGCTGTGGGTCCCCGCTTCGACGGGGTGACGATGACTTGTGGACAAGTAGAAATTCATCTCGGCGCGAAGGGTCAGGCCAGCGCTGCGCGCACCGCGGCCAGCCGTTCCAATGAGCCCAGGACCTTCGGCTGATCGTTGGTCAGATGGCGCACGAGGATGTCGGTGTAGCCGATGTTCGCAAAATTTCGAAACGCGTCCGCGACCTCGTCGACGGAGCCCGCGATCAGGGCTTCGGCCGGCATGCCGCGATAGCCTTGGCCGAGCGCCTGCTGCAACACCGCCTGTGCCTCGGACGATGATTGGCCGACATAGATGTCGCGCCGCAAGACGATGGCGCCCGGCTCCTTGCCGTAGGCGGCGCAGCGCTCGCGATAAAGATCGGCTTGCGCCTGCACTTCCTCGCGGGTGAGGCTGGGGCTCGCGATCCACCCCTCCGCCAATCGTGCGGCGCGGTCGATGGCCGGCGCAGCACTGGCGCCGATCCAGACCGCGACGGGCTCGGCCGGGCGCAGCGCCAGGCTCGCTTCGGCGATCCGGAACCGCCGGGAGGAGCTTACCGTCTCACCCGCCAGCAGGCGCCGGACAATGGCGAGAGCTTCCTCGAAAGCCGAAGGACGCGTCCTGATGTTGGCGCCCATCGCGGCGAACCGGGCCTCGCCCCAGCCGAGCCCGCATTGCATGATGAACGGGCCTTGGGCGATCGCGGCCAAGGTGCCGATCTGCTCGGCCACCAGCACCGGGTGCCACAAGGGGAGCAGGAACAGGCCCCCGGATGGCGCCGGGCCCCACTCGGCGAGCAGCCGCCCGAGCATCGGCGTGTTCTGGTAATAGGGTGTGGGCGACACGTGCTGATCGCCGACAAACAGGGAAGCGAGCCCGGCGCGGTGTGCCGCCGCGGCTCGCTCGATCATTGAGCGCGCTCCTTGGCGCGGATCTTTTGTGTGCGGATAATTGCTCGTCAGCGAGATCCCGACCCTCATCGCATCATCCTCGTCACCGGCGTCGGCGCTATTTGAGCCGGCCCTTGATCTCGTCCAGGCCGGCGCGGGCGCAGGCATCGTCGAGATCGCCCCCCGGCGCCCCGGCGGCGCCGATCGCCCCGACCACCTCGTCGCCCACCTTGATGACGATGCCCCCGCCCAGCAACAGCAGATGCGGCAGTTTGAACAGGTTCGCCAACACCGGCACTGTCTTCGACCTTGCCACGAGTGCCGTCGTGTCGGTCTTGAACGACGCGGCCGTGTAGGCCTTGGCAAAGGCGCTGTCGAGCGTATGCGCGCCGGTGCCGTTGCCGCGCAGCACCGCCTGCCGCACGCCGTCGGCATCGACCAGCACGCCGGTCTCGGCGTAACCCTGGCTGGCGCATTTTGCGACCACCGCCGCGACGGCCTGGTTCGCGAGATCCGCGGCGATGCGGTGCGTTTGCCGCAGTCCCTGGGCATGGGCTTGGCTCACCAGAACAGCGGCACACAGCGCAGCGAGGAGGGACGGCTTCATGCGGGTGACCTTTCTAAACCCACATTCGCCAGATCCTTCTGTTCTGCGGGCAGCATCGTCAGTTTGACTGACCTGGACAACGCCAAATCCTCCCCATTGTATCGTGAGATTACTGCCCGCGCCGCTTGTCCCAGGGATGCGGGTTGCCGGGGACCTTGACGCGCAGCGTGTAGACCGAGGTGTGCGCGCAGCAGAACAGCGTCCGCAGGTCCGGCCCGCCGAACGCGAAGTTGACGGCCTGCTCCGGCCAGCGGATGACGCCGATATGCCGGCCGTCGGGCGCCAAAACCCAGATGCCGCCCGGCCCGGTGCAATAGACCCGGCCGATGCTGTCGACCTTGAGGCCGTCGGGGATGCCCGGCGCACTGCCCTCGTTCAAGTCGGCGAAGATGCTGCGCCCGACCATGAGGCCCTGCGCGTCGAGCTGGATCGCGTGGATGTATTGCGAGGAGCGCGTGTTCGCGACATACAGTGTGTGCTCGTTCGGCGACAGCGCGAGCCCGTTCGGATATTCGCAACTCGCCAGCACGCTCAAGCCGCCGTCCGGCGCCAGGCGATAGACGCGGGCGCCGTCCCACAAATTGTCCTCCCCGGCCGGCCCCGGGATCTCGCGCTCGCGGTAGGGGCGGCGCTTGTCCGGGTCGGTGAAATAGAGACACCCGTTCGAGTGACAGATCACGTCATTCGGCCGGTTGAAGCGGCCGCCCTTGTAGCTATCGACAAGCGGCTCGACCCTGCCGTCCTGGCTCATGCGGGTCAGGCGGCGGTCGTCTCCTTCGCAGACGATCACGTTGCCTTGCAGGTCGAAAGTCGTGCCGTTGCCGCCGATGGTGGTCCTAACCAGCTCCGGCTCCTTGCCGGGGGTCAGCCGCAACAGCTGATTGCGGCGAAGATCGACGAAATACCACCAGCCGCCCGGATGCCACAGCGGGCCCTCGGTGAAAACGAAGCCAGTGGCGAGGCGCTCGGGTTCCGCGGTTTCGAGCACTTCCGGCAAGTCGTTGGCGGTCGGCATCGCTGATCTCCTATCGCTAATCTCCTGGGGGGCTGGGTTTAAGCACGAGCCTCCTGTTGCGCACCTTCACTCCCGCAGCATCGCCGCGACCTCTTCAAGGCTGCGGATGCGCGCGTACATTTTCATCGCCCTGCCGAGGCTGTAGGCGTGGGCTGCGGCGTCGCTGCTCCAGCAGCATTCGCGCACCACGACAGAGGCGATGTCGAGGCTAAAGGCCTCCCGCACGCTCGTCTCGACGCCGCGATTGGTGGCGCCCCCGCCGATGATGATCGTGTCGCGCCGCAGCATGTGCAGCAGCTCGGCAACGCCTGTCCCGTAGAAGGCGCTCGGCCGGCGCTTGAGGAAGACGTAATCCTCGGGCCGGGGCGCGATCTCGTCGGGGAAGCCGGCCTCGGCCGTGCCCTCTTTCGCATTTGTCAGCGGCGGCGCGCCGGTCTCCGCCGACAGGTCGGTCGGCAGCAGGACCACATCGGCGCCGTCAGCGCGGCTGACTGGGGTCGTGTAGATCACCGGCAAGCCTGCGGTCCGCGCGAGCGCGATCATTTGCACCCAGGCATCGAGCACCGGGCGCATTGCCGCCCGCCGTGCCGGGTCCGCCGGGATCAGCGCGCGGCGGCAGACGTCGTAGGCGATCAGGGCCGCCCGGCGCCGGTCGATGCGTTCGGGTTCTGGCATCGCAGCCTCCGCGGGTGAAGGGGAACAGCAATTTCCCGAGTGCCGTTCTAGGGCGGCACTTCGATCGCAGCAAGAGCCGGTGAGCGGGCCGTCCGGACTGCCGCGCAGTGCCTTCGCCGCACGCCACGACTGAGAACGGCCAGACCGGACGCTCGACTTGGGGCGTGCATCCTCCGGGGTGTGCATCCGTGGCAAATATGTGAACCAAGGAACGCGAAGGTTGGCAATGTCGTTGTGCGAGCGTGGCTTAAACGGCTCAAGAGGTCTGAAGATGAAAAGATGGATCCGAAAATCGATTATAGGAACTGCTTCCGTGCTGGCGCTCGGTATCGGCGGCACTGTTCTGGATTATGCGGCTGACCCGGGCGACGCAAATGCGGGAAACATGCCCGCGGCCTCTGAAACTGTGCATAGTTTGGCGGCTGGGGCCAAACTCTGGAAAGACGACGTCCGGTGGGCGCAAGTCGAGCTTCGATACAGGGGACTCTACAATGGCTCGCTCGACGGTGTCGTGGGTGCGCAAACCGCGCGGGCTCTGAGGCGGTTCCAAGAGAACAACGGTTTGGACCGGACAGCGGCCCTTGATCCGCAAACCATGCAGGCGCTTACCGGCTACCCCGAAATTGGCCCCGAAATCGGCCAAGGATCCAGCACGCCTGCGGATACGGACGGCGCCGGATCGACGACGACCTCGTCGGGCGCAAGCAATTTGGGCAATTAAAGCGCCGCGGATAAAGCGCCCGCGGAAAATAAGGCCGCTTCCGGATGTAATCGGGGCTCGGCTTCGCGCGGTGGCGCCCTGCCGCCCCCGCTCTCGCGCAGCACCGGCTAAACGAAAAGGCGCAGCGCCGTCAGCGTCGCCGGGCCAAAGCCATTCTTGTTTGGCACGATCGTCAAACGAAGATGGCTGGCCTGGACGCGGTCGAAGCATTGCTCTTCACGCTGGTAGGTCGCGCCGCGCGGGCTGAAGGTGTATTCCTGAACGAAGATTTGCCGATAGGTGCGGCCTCCATCGGCCGAGACCTCGGCGCGGACTTCCTGGGTGCGCTCGCGTGTTTCTTCTTCCACCTCATAGGCGAGCCGCGAGATCGCCTGCGGCCGGTCAAATTCAACGACTATGCGCTCGACAGTGTCGGGGCGCGCGCTGATCCAGCGCGTCGCACCCGGCCCACTGCACCCGTCGAGTGCATGCTCGATCGGGTGAGCCGGATCCTCGGATGAATATGCGATTGTCGCGCAGCCGATAATGTCGATCTCGTCGGCGTCCCTCGCGCTTGCGGCCGCGTCAGACCCAATCTGCCGTTTACGAACCCGCGAAAGATCCATCATTTTCCCTATTTTACGCCTGCCGAATGGAAGCGGTTCCCGACAACCGCCGCTCGTTTGAGGCTGACACGCGCAAGACAGCCTTATACGGAGCGCTTGTGTGATGCCGGTCGCCGCTGGTGAATTTCCGCTTATCGCCGGCCTTGAAGCACAACCGCAGCGATAAAGCCGAGGCCAAAGGCGGCGAGCAGGGGTGCGAATTGCTGATCGGAAACGCGATCCGAAATGCTCTGCGCCGCTTGCTGACCGGCCGATACAACACGATCGGCCACGCTGTGTTGAGCACCGGATTTCTTTGCTGCCGGTCGCCCAATGTAGCTCTGCCGCGTTTGTCGGCCGCTCCCGGGGTCGGCATACGCATCCGCGACCCGCTCGCCAAGGGAGGCTGCGGTCTTCTCCGGCATGCTCGCCTGAGCTCCCGGCCCCGGTGCGTTTCGGCGGGCAGCCTCCTCCGGCGCCTCCTTCGCGGTGTCCGGGGGTGCTGTCCCATGCGTTTGGCCGACTGCCTCATCTACGATCCTATCCCGGTCCGGTTGCGTTTCCATGGGGATCTCCATTACCCGGGTCAATCATCGAACGTACGACATCCGAACGTACGACATCGTCAAAGGGTCCAAAGTAGGCGCCGGCGTCGACGGGTCTCGGTCATCGGCCGGCTTTACTGCCGGCCGATACGGCGGCGCCGCCCCTACAGCCGACCGGCGTCAAAGATGAATGGTGCGGCTGGTCGGAGAGCCAAATGATGGGGTTCCAAACATCAATTCCTAACCATGCCCGTTCAGCACGGCTGTTATCAGCTCGACGGCGGCTGCCAGCTTGAACGGCTTGCGCAGGAACGCCGCATAGGCGCCCTTTGCGGCTTCGGCGACGACGCTTTCCGGCAGGGAGCTCATAACCACCGCGGGAATGCCGCGGAGCTGCAAATCCTGCTTCATCGCCCGAAGCACGGCCGGGCCATCCATGATCGGCATCATGAAGTCGAGCAGCACCAGGTCCGGCTGGCGCTCTCGGAGGCGCTCCAGCCCTTGCCCGCCATTGATTGCGGTTACCACCTGGTGCCCGGCGTCGACCAGCGCCGCCTCGAGCACCTCAGCGATGCTGTACTCGTCGTCGATCACCAGGATCAGCGCCACGCTATCCCTCGCCGCTGCGCCCGGCGCCCAGAGCTGTCGCCAAGACCGGATCTCCACCGTGCCGCGCCGCTTGCGCCAGGATCGTTTCTGCCCCGGTTGAATCGGGCTCGATGACCATGCCTCTGTTGGTGATCGTGAACTTGTGCATCGCCGAATTGATTTCCGCGTCGCGGACTTTCAGCACGGAGATCATCCGGTGCAGCTCGGAGCGGAGCTCGACGTAGCGCGTCACCAGAATGATTTCCGCGATGCACGAAACCCCTTGCAGAGAGAGGCCGCTGAGCGGAAGCCCCGGCACGGGGCCGATCAGGTCGGCTTCCGAGGTATAGAGGGTGTTGACGCCACGCCCGCGGAACTCATTGTTGAAGGCGGCGAAGATATGCCCCAGCCGCTCCCGGTCGGTCGCCAGCTTCTGAAATCCTTGCAGGCCGTCGATAAACAGACGGCGAATTCCGCGGCGCCTGACCGCCTCGATCAGCTGGTGGCATACTGCGTCGAGCAGGCCCTGCGTCGTGGGCTGCCAGTTGATTTCGACATGACCCTGGGCGATCAATCGTTCGAGCGGCAGGCCGAGCGTCCTGGCCTTGTCCGCGATGGCCGCCGGCGTTTCATAGAACCCGAACAGCAGCCCGCGGTTCTTTGCGTCGCACTCGCTCAAGAAATGCAGCCCCAGCGTGGTCTTGCCGATGCCGGGTGGCCCAACCAGCAAGGCCGTCGACTGAGGGGGAAAACCGCCGCCGGTAATTCGGTCGAGCTGAACGAGACCGGTTGGGACGGGCGGCCCGGTCGGGCGATCCGCGATCGACGGCTTCGAAAGCCAAGCCTCGGTGCTGGGATAGGCGATGATCCCGTCGCCGGTGATGCGGAACGAGTGCTCGCCGCGCATGTAGCCGGAGCCGCGGAGCTTATGAACCTGCAGGCTTCGCTCGGCGCGCCTGCCGTAAAGCGTGGTCTGGAGCTCGATCACTCCATCCACCAAGGTGTGCTCGGCCGATACCGGCTTTGCGCCGGTCAGCAGCAGCATCGTGCAATTCGCCATCGCGGCCTGCGCCTGAAGCTGATGAATAAATTTCTTCAGCTCGCGAGTGGACGCCGCAGTGTCCTCGATTGCCGAAAGCCCATCGAGGACGAGGATGCCGACATCGTGCGCTTGGACTTCGCGGCGCAGCAAATTCATCACGCCCGCCAGCCCCTCCTCCTCCAGCACGCGAAACGCGCTGATGTAATAGAGGCGGTCGGGAATCACGGTTTCTTCGAAGAAGCCGAGCTGGCCGATGTGCAGCAGCATTCGCGCATGATTCTCGGCCAGGAGGGTCACGTAGAGCGCGCGGCCGCCATTGGCGACGTGACGGAAGCAAATCTGGTTGCCGAGGATCGTTTTTCCGGCACCCGGTGACCCTTGCACGATGAAGATCCCGCCGCGCAGCAAACCCCCCGCGAGAATAGTGTCCAGCCCGGGCACCCCGGTGGGCGCGCGCTCCAGGCCCGGCCGCTCGCTCGGGTTATCGCCCATCGTCCTCGTCACGCAAAAGCGGCAGGCTAACGGTGAAGGTAGAGCCGAGGCCTACAGTGCTCGCGACAGCTATGTCGCCGCCCATAGCCTTGACCAGCCGACGGGTGATCCAAAGGCCCACCCCAAAACCCCCTTGAGCGCTTCCGGAGCCCAACCGCTGGAACCGCTCGAAAATCCGGGTCTGATCGGGAGCGGGTATTCCGACTCCCTCGTCGCGCACCAGCAATCGGGCCACATCGCCGTCGCTAGCCAAGGCGACCTCGATCGGTCGGCCGGGACCATAGCGAATGGCATTCGACAGGAGATTTTCCAAGATCTGCTCCATCGCGGTCGCATCGCACATTGCGGTGATGCCCTCTTGCGCGGTCAGGCGCACCCGGCAGCCGGCCCGCTCCGCCGCGGGAATCGTTCCGAGCGTAAGCTTCCGAACCAGCGCCGAAAGGTTTACCGCTGCAGTTTCCAGCCGGAGCTTGCCGGACTGGATGCGCGACACCTCGAGGAGGGTGGTCGCGCGCCGGAGATAAGCGTCCACTGAGCGTTCGAGCCGTTCCAGGCCTTCCACGATGCCGCTCGGAACGATCTCGGGCATGCTGCGCGCATTGGCCAGCAACAGCTCGACGGATGCGCTGATCGGCGTCATCGGATTGCGCAACTCATGCGCTGCGATCGCAAGGAAATCGTCGCGCGCCCGCAGTTCGGTCTCGAGCTTGGCGATGCACGCCTCCAAGGCCGCTTGCCGATCCGCCGGCAGCGGCGGAATCGGCGAATTCTCTCGCGATTTCATGCTGGCTGCAGGCATGCGCGTTGGTCGTTTCGACCGCTTCCTCATCGGCGGGCATTCCGAGTTTCCGACGCGGAAATCGTTTTCTGCCCATAGCCACCCAAACCTACTGACACGTCATCAAACAGCGCCGCAGAAGCTCGCGTTCCGCGCCGTGAGCTTGGCAGCCTTGCCGATTTCGGAGCAATCTCAAGATGGCGGTATTCGATATCGGCAGGCGCGCGCCCCATAAAGCCCGACGTCGTTCGAAATACCGGCGGGCCGCGCTCGCCGGCTTGAAAGCGACGACGGCGAAGGCAAATCTCAGATTGCATTTGAGGGGGTGAAAGCCGATGCCGTTTCGCGTCTGGCTCGCGGGCCTTGTGCTTGTTGCCGGGGGGATCGGCTCCGCGATCGGTCAGTCGCACATCGATGCCGTCGAGACCGGAGGCCGGGGTGTATTGACCAAATGTTTTGATTGGCTGGTCGTCAGCCCTTGCCGGACCTATCATCACATACGCCTGCCCTCCCGGATCGCGATCGGCGACAGCATCACCCTGGCCTTCGGCAGCAGCCCAAAGAAGTACAAATTTTCTGTCGCTCGGATAGCCCTCAACAGCAATCATTGCGAGATCTTCAGCCGCGCCGGCCGAAATCGGCATCATGCGGACAAGATCAACATCGCCCGCTGCGGCCCGGCAGATCAGGAGCGCTGAGTCCCGCTGGCAAGTCGCGGCATCGCGGGTTGCCAAAAGGGCGCCTCTAAAAACCGGTTGTTTTTGAAGGCGAATCGCTCGTTCCTACGATTGGGGATGCGGGGGATCGGCGATGGCGGGGCAACCGGGATTTTTCGACGGCGAGGAGCGATTGAAGGCTTTGTCGGCAGCGGGCGAC
>DASYBC010000040.1:0-38597 GCA_036500965.1 Allostellaceae bacterium
CCGTCGCTCACCCTGCGACCGCTCAGCCGCGCCCCGACAGGCTCAAAACGCCAGGCTCGCGGCCCCAAAACCCCGACAAGCAGCCTGATACGTCAGAAAATCCAACATCAGCAGCCGCCCGGTGAGATATCCGGGCTAAACCCGGACGGAACCGATGTGATCGATACGCTGCGGGTAACAATCTCAAATGGACCGGATCCGTGCTGCGAAAATGCCCTTGGGCTCGACAACATCGTGCTTGCTGCGCCCGGCTCGGTCACCGGGGATCCCCACTTCGTCAGTTTCGACGGCCATAGCTACAGCTTGCAGGCGACAGGTGAGTTTACCTTGGCCAAATCGACCGGCGTCGGCGATTCCTTTGATGTCGAGATTCGCACCCGGCCGTGGACCGCCGGTGCCGCGGTCACGGTAGTATCCGAGGTCGCCGCGGAACTCGGCGGTCATCGGCTGATATTCAACCTCGACAGCGCAGAAGCTGGAAAGGGATTTGTCTGGATCGATGGTGTCCCCGCTAAGTTCGGCAGGGGAGATGCTTGGCCATCGTCGGGGGCGAGGCCGGGAGCGGTCGAAGGATTGCTGGCGCAGGATTCAGCGGGCGAGCTTGCCGGCGGCTTCGCCGATACGTGGCGCGTGACTGACGCGACCTCGCTGTTCGAGGTAGCTTCGTGCATAAATTCGACATGCATCCCCGTCCCCGGCAGGTCGGACCCGGCTGTCCCGGAGCCGGCCTCCCTCGCGCTTCTCAGCATCGGCCTTGTCGGGTTCGCCATGATCCGCCGCCTCACCGCGTCTGCGCGAGTTTGACCCGGGATTGGCCTTGCGAAGCGCAGTGCACGCCCGTTCACAATGGCGGAGGCCAGGGCACTTTTTGATCGCGAGATGCGGGCGCTTAAGAGACGGGTGCGCGTGGCAGCCTATCTTGGTGCCGCCAGGGCTATCTCGCGCCGGCCTCCAGCGATGCCTCGCCGAGATCGCCGCTGGGCGAACAGTGGCGGTCGGGCGTTGCGTCGTCTTCAGCCGGCGGGTCGAAGGCCGAGACGCCGGTCCGCGCGCGCCACCGGTTTTTCTTGAGGCCCGCCCGTTCCAGCAGGTCGCCGAATTTCCAGGACAGCGCGCTGCGCCGACCGAGCGCCGCGGTGGTCCACGGCAAGAGCGCCGACCACGGCAGAAACGGGCTGCGGCGGCCGTAGGCCCAGATCTCGACGCGCAGCGACGGGCCGGTGCTGGGGCCGCGCGCATGAAAGCCAAAGGTGTCGGCGACGACGAGTGTGTTGGCCGGCACCGCGAACGCCCGCGGCGGCGGCAGTCCAAGCCCCGCCAATGCCGCCTCCTCGATGCGCGGCGAGCCTTGCCGGATTTCGGCATTCGGCGAATGGCGGGCGTCGAGGCTCATCCGCCGTTCCCAGGCGAGGCGTTGCGCGCTCACCCGGTGAGACCCCGGAACATAGGTGAACGGGCCGGCATCCTCGGCAACGTCGGTCAGGAACAGCCACGCCTTGACCGTCGGGTGGAACGTGTCGGCGTGGAGCAGGGTCTGTGGGTCGCGCGGCCCCGGGCGGGCATGGCGCAGGATGCTCTGCACCCAGACGACCGGCTCGGCGTCGCGGGCGCCGGCATAGCGAATCAGCCCGCGCCAGTCCGCCGATCGCAGCACCGCGCCGAGCGCCGGCAACCGGGCGAGAGCACGCCCGTCGAGCGCAATCTTGCGCATGATCGTGTCGCCTTCGACGATGTCCCGCAACGGGCCGCGATAGGCTTTGAGCTGGGCCACGAGCGCCGCGAACTCGTCCGGCGGCAGGAAGTTGCGGCGAACCACATACCCGTCGCGATCGAATGCCTCGCGATCGGCGGCCGAGATCAACCGGGC
The DNA here is from genome assembly GCA_036500965.1 of Allostellaceae bacterium. Classification (GTDB taxonomy): domain Bacteria; phylum Pseudomonadota; class Alphaproteobacteria; order ATCC43930; family CGMCC-115725; genus AP-15. Next base: position 1,868 of record DASYBC010000040.1, read on the forward strand.
GAGCCGGCGACGGCGCGCCACCGCCAGCCGATAAGCCAATGCCACCCGCGCAGAGTGCAGGCCCCAGTGGTTCAGCCGGCGGCTGCCGAGAACCAGGTTTCGCTCGAACGACTTCGCCCCAGTCAAGAGCTGCGCGACCCACCAGGGGGTCATCGCCGCTTGGCGCAGCTGCGACAGCATTCCGGTCTCCACGGAGGCTTCGGTGACAATCCGCGACGGCGACTCTATCATTGGTGGATATCCTCGTCAGCCGCCCTGTTGCGCATGGCCGGCCTGGCCGAAGCTCCCGGGACTTGGCGGCGTCGCCTGGACTTTGCTGTCGCGCGCCTGTAGGACGGAGCCATCATGCTGTGGATAGGGCCGGGGCGCCGCGGCCGACAGTCTGAAACCGGAGGCGAGACGAATTCCAACCGAATTGCGCGCCGATAGCACGGCCGCCCTGCCGCCTGCACCGCCCTTGCAGGGCTTTACCGCTTCGCCGCCGTGCCCGATCCTCGGCCGGCTCGCGATCGAAGCCCGCGCTACCGACCGTTGTGCGCTCGCGGCGCTCTTTCCTGATTTCGCGATTGACCCGAACCGAGCGCCGCCGACGGCGATCGCCGCATGGCCGGGCGCACGTGGCCAGGGCCGGTTGGCGCGGCGCGCCGCAGCGCTCGGAGTCCCGCTGCTGCGGCTCGGTCGCGGGGTGCTGCGCGCGCCCCCGGGCCGCGGCAACGGCGTGCCGCTGTTGAGCGCGACGGCGCTGGCGATCGATGGGCCGGGATCGCCGGCCGACATGCTCAGCGCCGACCGGCTGCTGGCGACCTGCGGCTGGGAGACGCCCGCGCTGCTGCAGCGCGCCGCCGCGACACGGCACGCGCTGACAATACTGCGGGTCGGCGGCGGCTGGTGGCATCGCGGGGAATTGCCTATTGGGCGCGATGCGGTGGTTCTCGCCGCGGAGGCTTCCTCCGCACCACTGCGCCGCGCGATGCTGGCGGCGGCGCTCTCGGAAAACCCGCCGGAGCGAATCGTCGTGCTCGCCGCAGACCAAGCCGCTGCACGCGGCGGTTTTGCGACGGCGGTGGCGCGCGGCTGCGCCCTCGTCACGCGGCCGACAGATCCATGGGCGGTTATCGAGCATGCGCGGCGGGTCTATTCGGCCGGCGGCGAGACCGGTTTTCTCGCGCTGCTCGCCGGTCGCGAGGTTCGCTGCTTCGGCGACAGCTTCTATTCGGGATGGGGCGTCACCGCCGACGACTCGAGCGCGCCGGCAAAGCCGTTCCGCCGCACGATCGACGAGATCTTTGCCGGCGCGTGTCTGCTCGCCACCCGCTGCCGCGACCCGTATCGCAACATTGCCGCCGCGTTTGAGGATGTGGTGGCGATGCTCGCTGATTGGCGGCGGATCGACGAGGCCAACCGGAGCATCTCGGTGCTGGTCGGCATGTCTTTCTGGAAGCGTCGGCGGGTCGCCGATTTCTTCCGCTCGGCCGCCGGTCCGCCGGCCTTTCGGCGCAGCGCGCGGGCGGCGCTGGCGCTCGCCAGGCGGCGGCCGGGGAGTGCGGTCGCTGTATGGGCCTCGCGCGCGCCGCCGGGGCTGGCGGTAGCCGCGGCGCGGCAGCAAACTCCGCTGGTCCAGGTCGAGGACGGCTTTTTACGCTCGGTCGGGCTCGGCTCCGATTTCATGCCGGCAGCCTCGCTGGTGCTCGACCGTCACGGCATGCATTACGATCCGCGCGTTCGCAGCGGTCTCGAGCGCCTGCTGCGCGAGGCCGAATTCAGCCCCGAGCTGACCCGGCGCGCCGGCGACCTGATCGCCCGGCTGGTGGCCCGCGGGATCACTAAATACAATCTCGGCTCGTCAGCGCCCACGCTCGAATTCCCGGCCGAGCGGCGCCGCATCCTGGTTCCGGGGCAGGTCGAGGACGACCTTTCGGTGCGGCTCGGCGGCGGCGAGGTTCGCGGCAACCGCAACCTTCTCGCCCGGGTGCGAGCCGCCAACCCCGACGCCTTCATCATCTACAAGCCACATCCCGATGTTGAAGCCGGACACCGCAAGGGTGTGGTGCCCGACCCGCTCGCCAAGGAATTCGCCGACATCATCGTGCGCGACGTGTCGCCGGCGGCGCTGCTGGCTACGATCGACGAGCTGCACACCTTAACCTCGCTGACCGGGTTCGAGGCTCTGCTGCGCCGCCGCCGCGTCGTCTGCTATGGCCGGCCCTTTTATGCCGGATGGGGGTTGACGACCGATCTGGCGACGGTCGATCGCGGCCGCCGCCTCGCCCTCGAGGAGCTCGTCGCCGGAGCCCTGATCCTCTATCCGCGCTATCTCGACCCGGTGACCCGGTTGCCCTGTAGCCCCGAGATCGTGATCGAGCGCCTTGACGACCCGGAGCTGTGGCGGCCGGGTCTTCTCGTTGTCACCCGCCGGCTCCAAGGGATGCTGGCGCGGTGGTGGCGCGGGCTCGCCGGTCCTGCGGCCCGCTGACCGCCTGCAACAGGGGGCTGACAGCAATTTGCGTGATCCGGTGCCGATGTTAGGATGCCGGCCGGCGCTTGGCGTCGGAATTGATGCGCAACATGGCACTATCTTACCCTTGCCCCCGCGGAAGCGGCGGGTCCAGGGGCAACGATACGCCGCCCGCCCCCTGTTGCGCCAATAGCAGGCTCTGGGTTCCCGCTTTCGCGAGAATGACGATCAACCCTTTGACTTCTATAATTCTTTTCTGGTCTAACACTGACGATGCCGCCTCATTCGGATATTGGCCGGGACGACCCGGTTTATTTCCTGCTGCACATCCCAAAAACCGCGGGGCAGACGCTCCAGGTGCACCTCGCCGGCCACTGCGCGCCGGGGGTGTTTTGGCAATCGCGCCGCCGAGTGCGGCTAGCCGGCGCGCGCCCTGGCGATTTCCCCGATTTCGCTCGCGCCAGGGTTATTTGCGGGCATCATATCGGCCGCTCGCTCGAGCAATTCTTCCCCGGCCACCCGATCCGCCGGATCGTGCTGCTGCGCGATCCGCTTGAGCTGCAGCTATCGCTCTACAACTGGCAGATGATGGATCATCTAGCCAAGGGGTTGGGGACATATAGCTTTGAGCTTCATTTGCAGGCGTTGCCGCGCAATTTCATCGCGCATTTTTTGCTGTCGCGCTGGCTGGAGATCCCGTGGCCAAGGCTGCTGGCGATGCCCGGCCGGCGGAAATACCGGCTGCTCAATCAGATGCTCGCCGGCTTCTGGTTCGTCGGCGCCCACACCGACTGCGACCGGGTGATCGAAGCGATCGGCCCCAGCCTCGGGGTCCCGCCGCTGGCGCGGGCGCGCAACACCGCGGTCGAAATGCAGGCTCAGACCGGATGGCGGCTGGTCCGCGCCGACGTGCTGGCGCCGGCCCGGCGAGAGGCGTTTTCCGCGCAGCACCGGCTCGATTACGCGCTGTGGGAGAATTGGCGCAGCGCCGGGTTCGACGCCGTGGCCAACCGGCCGCACCCCTTCAAAGCGGGCGGCAAATCCAGCTTCCTTGGCCATGAAATCATCCGCCCCTGGTTTGCGTTCGGACGGTCTCTGAGGCGCCGGCGGAGCTGGCGCCGGCGCGCGGCCGAGCCTATCGGTGCACGGCTCACGCGGGCCAATCGCGCCCGCAATGCCGGCGAGTGGGACGACGCCGCACGCCATTATCGCGAAGTGCTGCAGGCCTGGCCGAACGCGCCGGCGATTTGGGTGCAATATGGGCATGCCTTGAAAGAAGGCGGCCGCCTCGCAGAGGCGGAACAGGCTTATCGGCAATCGGTCGGCCTCAGCCCGGATACTGCGGATACCTACCTGCAGCTCGGTCATCTGCTGAACCTCCAGGGTCGGAGAGGCGAAGCGGTGGAGGCTTATCTGCGTTCGGCGCGGCTCGCCCCCGGGCAACGGCATGCCAGCGACGCGCTGATCGGCCTCGGCTGGACAGCGGAGCGCGTCGAACAGCTGACCGCAGAGTCGGCCGGCGCCGATCGGTGATCGCCGGCCAGTCGATTCGCCGGGGGCCGGAGTCGCCGCCTGACGGCATTTCACGACCGAGCTAGCCCCGCACCGCGATGCGCCGGGCGAGCGGCGGAAGCCTTGTGCGCCGATATGTCACGTCGAGCCGATCTCACCCGGCCGGGTAGCGCCGGTGCGCGGACCACGGGGTTGAGCCGGGCGACTGGCCCGTCGGCGACCGATGCAGAGCGAGCGCACAGGGTGCTTGCGGTCAAGGCGGCGGCGGGATCAAGGTATCGGCGACCGGGCGGGTGGGGTATTCGACGGTCGCGGTGGGGTAGTCAGCGGCAATGTGCTGTGAGCCAGGCGGGTTGGCTAAACGCCGATCTCCGATCGCGGTGAGTTCTTGCATCGATCCTCGCAAAGGTAGAGCATTGGTCGCTGCGAATAAACCTGACCGCGCCGATGAAGCTCGCTAGCGTTTGGGTGTATCTTGCCGGCGCCGCGCTCGCCGGCTGCTCCGCATTGCCGAACGCCGGGCCGAGCGCCAAGCAGGTCGTCGAGCAGGCGACGGAAAACGGCCGGCCGCACTTTGACCTGGTCGATGTCAACCATTACGTCGTCGCCACCCTGAATGCCCAGCCGAGCCCGAGTTTTCGGGCAGAATTTAGCAGATACGGCAAGCCGCCCAATCCGACGATCAGGATCGGCGATACGGTTGGGATCTCGATATGGGAAGCCGCAGGAGGCGGGCTGTTCAGTCCGGCGCCGACCACGACCCTGCCCGCCGCGGGCTCGCAGAAGGCCGGTATCCCCGATCAGATTGTCGCCCCCGATGGCGGGATCAGCGTGCCGTTTGCCGGCCGCATCCCGGTCGCCGGGCGCACGCCGCTCGAAGTCCAGAATCTGATCGAGCAACGGCTGGCCGCCAAGACCATCGAGCCGCAAGTCATCGTCACCGTGGTCAAAAGCCAGACCAACAGCGCAACCGTATCGGGCGAGGTCGTCAATGGCGCCAGGGTGCCGCTCTCGGTCGCCGGCGATCGTCTCCTCGACCTGATCGCCGAAGCCGGCGGGGCAAAAGCGCCGGTTTACGAGACCTTTGTGCGGCTGTCGCGGCACGGCGTCACCGTGACCTTGCCGATGGAGAAGCTGGTATCGGACCCAACCGAGAATATTTATGCGTGGCCGGGCGACGTGCTGACCTTGGTGCAGGTGCCGCAAACCTTCGCGGTGTTTGGGGCCTCCGGCGAAAACAGCCAGGTTCCGTTCAGTGCGGCGAAGATCACGGTGGCCGAGGCGCTGGCCAAGTCGGGCGGACTGCAAGACCAGCGTGCCGACCCGTCTGGCGTGTTCCTGTTTCGCTTCGAGCCTGCCCGGGTGGTAACCGCGCTGCGGGCGCCGCCGCTGCCGATCGGGCCCGGCGGCAGCTCACCGATTGTCTACCGGTTCGATCTCGACAACGCGGATACCTATTTCTTGGCCGAGCGCTTTCCGATCGAGAACAAGGATCTGATCTACATTGCCAACGCTCCGTTGACCCAGCTGCAGAAATTCTTCACGCTGATCGGCACAATCACCTCGCCGATCGTCACCGGCGCCGTTATTAGGAACAATGCCTCACCGTGATCGGGCGCTTGCACCCGCGGTTTCGGCGCACGCCGGTTGCGCAGCGGCGGCTCGGCCGCGCCTGAATCGCCAGCAGGCGGTCGCAGCAGACCGGCTCGCGCCGGTCTCGCACCAAAGGTTGCGTCAGCATTCGACTCTTCGCGGGCAGTCACGCAAGGGCTCGGCAATGGGAACGCTGGGCGGCAGGGGCGCGTACTTCGTCCGCAGCCGTGCTAATCAGCGCAGAGAGCTCTCGATGAAAGATCACCGCTGGGAGCAAGTCTATCGAGAGCTCAGCTGCTTTCTCCGCCGCGGCGACACGGTGCTGCTGCCCTATGGCGACTGGCCGGAGCTGCCATGTAAATCGTTGTTTTATGATGATATCATCGACCTCGGCGAGACGACCGTGCTGGTCCTGCACAAAGGCCGCTTCGGCTCCATCGACAAGGCCGTGCTCAGAGGCATCGCCGATACATGGCAATGCATCTTTGGCAACGAGGTATTTTTGTGCTTCAGCAAAGAATTCCGTGCACCCGGCGACCTTCGATACGGGCGACGGCGCATCCATTACGGGGTTCTTGGCCGATTCTTGCGCTCGCGGCAGCTGCGGCGCGGAACCTCGCGCATCTGGTACATCCATCTGCCAAAAGCGGCCGGGACCTGGATGTGGCAGGCGTTTTCCCGGATCTATCCGTCGCGCATTTATTTCCCGAGCTTCGCACCATTCCTGGCCTACCCGCCAACGGTCGAGGAATACGACCTGATCGGCGGGCATCTGCCGCTCTCGGTCGTTGCACCGCACCTCAGCCCCGGGGACCGCGTGGCCGGGCTGATGCGCCAGCCGACCCAACGGCTGTTGTCGGCGTTTCTTCATAGCCGCCGGCCGACCGAAGATCCCTCGACATTCACGGCGACGATGCAGGCCATGCGCGATCTGCCGTTTCGCGAATTTCTGCAAACCGAGGGCGGCAGGCTCGAAGCTCAGCAGCAGCTGATCATGCTTGGTTGCGATCATGCGAGCGGTGAGGCATCTCCGGACGATCAGATTTGTCTCGATCGCGCCAAGGAGATGTTGTCTTCCGACCGGTTTCTGTTTGCGCCGTGCACGCAATCGGCCGCGTTTTACGATATCGTCGCCAAGCCATACCGCGTAAGAAGACGGGATTCGGCTAAGCTGAATAACAGCGATCATGGAGCGCAATCTCTGGACATCGAGGAATTCAACAACTCGCTCGATCTGCTGCAATCGATCAATGCAGCAGAGCGCCAATTGTACGATTTCGTAGCGGCGCGGTTTGCTGCCGGCGGATAAGGCGCCTCTGCCGAGGCCGGCTGCGCAGCCGCAAGCGGGCCTGAGCTACGGTATCAAGACAGTGCCGCGACCGCCCACGATCCGCCTCGACGCGTACGACGTATTGGGCGACCCGTTCGATCGTGGTGGAGCCGAGGGGGATCGAACCCCTGACCTTCGCATTGCGAACGCGACGCTCTCCCAGCTGAGCTACGGCCCCAATCGCGCGATTCGACGTCTTTGCCGGGTGCGCCGACTATGCTGAGCAGGGTTCCTCCTGTCAAGGCAAGCGCGAACGGCGCAAGCCCGCCGCTTGGCTTGCGGACCCTGGCCGCGGAGGCTACGGTCGCGGCGCCAACGGCCGCCGAGGTTTCGCCCGAATGTACGCGCTGCTGAACCTCGTCCACACGGTGATCACGATCTACATCTGGCTTCTCATTATCCAAGCGGTATTGAGCTGGCTGGTCGCCTTTGGCATCGTCAACCGGCACAATCGTGTGGTCGCCATGGTCGGGGATTTTCTGTGGCGCATCACCGAGCCGGTGCTGCGGCCGATTCGCCGGATAGTGCCCGATCTCGGCGGCATCGACATTTCGCCGGTGATCGTGATCCTGCTGCTGTATTTTGTCGATAACCTGATCTTCGAATATTTTGGCTGAAGCCTCGCTAATCTCGCGCCTGACGGCCTGCGTGCGGCGATCGGGCTGCCGTCGGCGGCCAGGGGAGCCAAGGCTCGCCACTGTGGCGGCCGCCGGCGCTCAGCTCTGCTTCCGCTTCGGCGCCCTGCCCGGTCGGTGAGGCGGCGGGTCGGCATGGCGCATGAACTCTTGTCCCTGTTCATCGCAGGCATTGCCTTTTTCGGGTCGCACACCCTGCTGTCGAGCACGCGATTGCGCGGGTCGTTGCGCGCCCAGCTTGGCGAGAACGGCTTTCTGCTCGTCTACTCGCTGACCGCGCTCGCCACCTTCGCCTGGTTTGTCCTCGCGTATGTGCGGGCGCCCGTCATCCCGATGTGGCCGAGCCGGGAATGGACCGCGCTGGTCCCGGTGCTGGCTATGCCGTTCGCGACAATCCTGTTGGTGGCCGGCTACACGACACTCAACCCAACCGCGGTCGGCATGGAGCGCTCGGCGCGCGCCGACGACCCGGCCCCCGGCATCCTGCGGGTGACGCGGCATCCGGTGATGTGGGCGGTCGGGCTCTGGGGGCTGAGCCATCTCGTCGCCAATGGCGACCTTGCCTCGATCTGGTTTTTCGGGCTGATCGCAGCTCTGGCGCTCGGCGGGACCGTGCTGATCGACCGCAAAAAGCGGCTCGCTCTCGGCAGCCACTGGCAGCGTCTGGCGAATGTGAGCTCGAACCTGCCATTCGCCGCGCTTGCCGCCCGCCGGACCCGGCTGCGCTGGCGCGACATCGGCATTCTGCGCCCGGTCGCCGCATTGCTGCTCTACGCCGTCCTTTATTTCGCCCACCCGATTGTCGCTGGTGCGCCGGTGATGGTTCCATAGACGGCGCGCGGGTAAGCTGGCCGGAGGCGCGGGCGCGCGCTCGCCCTAGACCAGGAGGAGTTGCCATGCTGCTGCCGCTCGCCGGACGCCGCCTCTATTACGATCTCGCCGGCCCCGAGGACACCTCGGTCGTCTGCATCACCCATTCGCTCGCTTCCGACGGCGGCAGCTGGGCCGAGCAGGTGCCGGCATTGCTGCAGGCCGGGTACCGCGTGCTGCGACTCGATATGCGCGGCCATGGCGGCAGCGACCCAGTCGCCGGCGACTACACGATGCCGCAGCTCGCCGGAGACGTTGCCGCGGTGCTCGACGCGCTCGGCTTCGCGCGGGTGCATTACATCGGGCTGTCGATCGGCGGCATGATCGGCCAGGCCTTCGCCCTCGAGCACGGCCACCGGCTGATCTCGGCGTTGTGGTGCGACACCTTGCCGGCAAGCCCTCCCGGCGCGGCCGAGATTTGGGGCCCGCGGATGGCGGCAGTGCGCGCCGCCAATTCGCTGGCGCCGATCGCCGAGGCGAGCATGGACCGGTATCTGAGCCCGGCATTTCAGGCCAAGAATCCCGGCCGCTGGAAGCAACTGCGCGACACTGTGGTCGGCACCACGCCCGCCGGCTATCTCGGCTGCTCGGCGGCGATCCTCGATTTCGATTTCACGGCGCGGCTGCCGTCCTTGCGGCTGCCGGTGCTGGTGGTCTGTGGCGAAGAGGACGCCGGCACGCCCGCCAGCGAAAACCGCCGCCTCGCCGGCCTCGTCCCCGGCGCCCGCTACGAGGAGATCGCCGGCATGCGCCATTTCCCCAACGTCGAAGCCCCCGCCGTCTTCAACCGCATCATGCTCAGCTGGCTCGACGCACAGCGCCACCGCACGTAGGCGACTGGCCCGATCGCACTTGCACCGCTCGGCTCAGAGCGCAACATTTGCATTGTGCTAATGACGGCACGGGAGTTCCGGCGCTAGTTGGCGAAACAGGGCTGCACATTCGAGACCCACAAGGGTGGGAGCGGCCATCTGACCATCGCTTGCGGCGACCGCCGCTCCCAGTTACCAATGCATGGCAGCAATAAGGAGTTGGGCAGCGGGCTCGTCAACAAGATCAAAAAGGATCTGGGGCTCGATTAGGAAATTCCCCGCAAAGGCAGCTTATGTACGCAGTGATCCTCGCACCCGACGACAGCGGCGCTCTTCTCGTCACTTGCCCCGATTTGCCGGAGGTCACCACCTTCGGGGAGGACCAGGAGGATGCGATGCAACGCGCCAGCGACGCGATCGAGGAGGCGCTTGCCGCCAGGATCGACCACCGAGAAGATATCCCGACGCCAACCGTCGAGCCGCAGAGGACCGTCAAGCTTGGCCGCCGCAAGATCCGCCTGTCTCTCCCAGCACCGCCGTGTGAGCCTGATCGACGAATGGTTCGCCTGCCGCCACTGACCAAGGCCAAAGTTGAGCTTTACCGGGCGATGCGCGCTGATGGCGTATCGAAAGCAGAGTTGGGACGCCGGCTCGGTTGGCACGGGCCCCAGGTGGACCGGCTCTTCGATCTCAATCACCGCTCGACGATCGAACATCTCGATCAAGCGCTTCGCGCGATCGGGAAACGCCTCGATCTCAGCGTCTTGGACGCGGCGCAATGATCGAGCTTATTGCCGGTCTCGCCTTGCCGCGAGGCGGAGGCGCAGGGCGTTGAGCTTGATGAAACCTTCGGCGTCGCGCTGATCGTAGACGGCGTCCTCCTCAAACGTCACGTGGGCGCGGCTGTAGAGGCTTTTCGGCGATTTGCGGCCAACGACGCGGGCCGAGCCCTTGTAGAGCTTGAGCCGCACGGCGCCCTCGACGTTTTCCTGGCTCCGGTCGATCAGCGCTTGCAGCATCGCGCGCTCGGGCGAGAACCAGAACCCATTGTAGATCAGCTCGGCATAGCGCGGCATCAGCTCGTCCTTCAGGTGCGCGGCGCCGCGGTCGAGGGTCAGGCTTTCGATGCCGCGATGCGCCGCCAACAGGATCGTGCCGCCCGGGGTTTCGTACACGCCGCGCGATTTCATGCCGACAAACCGGTTCTCGACCAGGTCGAGCCGGCCGACACCGTGGCGGCCGCCGATTTCGTTCAGCCGGGTCAAGAGCGCCGCCGGCGACAGCGCCTCGCCGTCAACCGCGATCGGGTCGCCGCGCACGAAGGCGATCTCGACATATTGGGGCGTGTCGGGTGCGGCCTCGGGCGCGACGGTGCGGCCGAATACGAATTCCTCGGGCTCGGCCCACGGGTCTTCGAGCGCCTTACCTTCGGCCGAGACGTGCAAGAGGTTGGCATCGACTGAAAATGGCGCCTCGCCGCGCTTGTCGCGGGCGATTGGGATTTGATGCCGGTCGGCGTAGTCGAGCAGCCGCGTGCGCGAGGTCAAATCCCATTCGCGCCAGGGGGCGATGACCTTGATGTCGGGCGCGAGCGCGTAATAGCCGAGCTCGAAGCGGACCTGGTCGTTGCCCTTGCCGGTGGCGCCGTGAGCGACCGCATCGGCGCCGACCAGGCGCGCGATCTCGATCTGGCGCTTGGCGATCAATGGCCGGGCGATCGAGGTGCCGAGCAGATAGGCGCCCTCGTAAAGCGCATTGGCGCGGAACATCGGAAAGACAAAATCGCGGACGAACTCCTCGCGCAGATCGTCGATAAAGATTTGCGCAGCGCCGAGCAATTCGGCCTTGCGGCGCGCCGGCGCCAATTCCTCGCCCTGGCCGAGATCGGCGGTGAACGTGACGACCGCGCAGCGATAGGTCTCTTGCAGCCAGCGCAGGATCACCAAGGTATCGAGCCCGCCCGAATAGGCGAGCACCACTTTCCTGACCGCATCCGCCATCGCTCCGACCCTTTATGCCAGCTACGCCCGCCCTAATCGAAATCCCCGCCCACGGCAATTGCTTCCGGCGCGGCGCGGCCGACCCGGCGCTCGATAAACGAAATCGCCGCTTCGAGAGCGCCAAACCGGGCGAGGTTTTCGTGACCCGCCCCGGGTGCAAACCACCCTTCCTTGGGCGCCCTCGCGGCGGCGAGCAGCGCGCGGCCCATGCGCACCGGCACAACCCGGTCGCGCTCGCCATGCAGGATCAACAGCGGCGCCCTGACCCGGCCGATGCGCGAGCGCGAGTCGAAGCGGTCGCGTACCATCAGCGCCGCCGGCACAAACGGATAATGAAGCTGGGCGGCGGCGCCGACGCTGGTGAACGGCGCTTCGAGGACCACCGCGGCGACCAGGTGCTGCGCCGCCAAGTAGACGGCGACCCCCGAGCCGAGCGACTCGCCCCACAGCACGACGCGGTTGGGCGCGACCCCCTCTCGGCCGAGAAAATCGAGCGCTGCCTCGCCATCGGCAAACAAGCCGCGTTCGCTCGGAACCCCGGGATTGCCCGCATAGCCGCGATATTCGACCAGCAGCACGCCCAGCCGCTCGCGGGCCAGGCGGCGCAACCGCTCAGTACGATAGCCGATATTGCCGCCATTGCCGTGAAAATAGGCGATGACCGGCCGGCTGGGGCGCGGTGCGAGGTACCACGAAAACAGGATAAGGCCGTCCCGTGTCGTCAGCTCAACGTCGCGCACCCCAAGCGCCGCGAGATCGGCCAGCCCCGGGCGAAACCGGTCGGGATGATAAAGCAGGCGGCGCTGCAGCAGGTATAGGGCGGCGATGATGCCGCCATAGGCGGCGAGCGCGCATCCGAAAAGCGGGGAAAGCACGAAACCAGCGAAATATCAGCAGACGGGCAATGCCGCGCGCTCGCGGTCGCTGCGGCGAAGCTTGACGCTCGCCGATTTGAGCTGGCCGCAGGCGGCGAGAATGTCGCGGCCGCGCGGCGTGCGCACCGGCGCCGAATAGCCGGCGGCGAAGACGATGTCGGAGAAGGCCGCGATCGCCGCCTCGGTCGAGCACTCGTAGGGCGCGCCCGGCCAAGGGTTGAACGGGATCAGATTGACCTTGGCCGGGATGCCGGCCAACAGCCGCACTAGTTCTCGCGCCTCGGCCGGGCTGTCGTTGACCCCTTTCAGCATGACGTATTCAAAGGTGATGCGGCGCGCGTTGCTGCTGCCCGGGTAGGTGCTGCAAGCGTCGAGCAGCTCGGGGATCGGGTATTTGCGGTTGAGCGGGACCAGCCGATCGCGAATGTCGTCGCGCACGGCGTGCAGCGAGATCGCGAGGTTGATCGCGAGCTCCGCACCGCAGCGCCGGATCATCGGCACCACCCCGGCGGTCGACAAGGTGATCTTTCGCCGCGAGATTGACAGGCCCTCGGGGTCCATCACGATCTTTACCGCCGCGGCGATATTGTCGAAATTATAGAGCGGCTCGCCCATCCCCATCAGCACGATGTTGGTCACCTGCCTGTCGTTGCCGGCTGCGTCCAGCCCAGCTCCGATTGCCGGTGATGGCCATTCGCGGAGCGCATCGCGCGCCACCATGACCTGCCCGACAATCTCCGCCGGCCCGAGATTTCGCACCAAAGCTTGCGTGCCGGTGTGGCAGAACGTGCAGTTGAGAGTGCAGCCGACCTGCGAGGAGACGCACAGGGTGCCGCGATCCTCCTCGGGAATGTGAACCGTCTCGACCTCTTGCCCATCGGCAAAGCGCAACAGCCATTTGCGGGTGCCGTCGGTCGAGCAGAGCACCCGCGAGGCCGCCGGCCGGGAGAGCTCGAAATGATCGGCGAGACGGTCGCGGAAGGCCTTCGACAGCGAGGTCATCTGGGCAAAATCGGTCGCACCGCGATGGTAAATCCAATGCCACAGCTGGCGTGCACGGAACGGCTCGGCGCCGATTGCTTCGACCTCGGCGGCGAGCTCGACCCGGCCGAGCCCGACAAGGTTGCGGCGCCGTTCGCTGGTCGTGCGACAGGTAGACATTATCCCCGGATATAGCCTCAGCCGGACCATATCGCCAGCCTCGGCGGTCAGCGCTTGACGCCGCAGGCCTTGTCGATCAGCGCCAGGGTCTGGGTGAAGCCGGAAAGAGAGTAGGTATCGATCGTCGTCGAGCCTTTCTCGGACGTTCCGGTGATCACCGCGGTCCGGCCTTTGACCATCGCCTCGACGATCGCCTTGTCGGTGTCGGCGGTGCGCGACCAGGCGCCGTCATCCTTGGTGAACAGATCGAACTTCGTCCCATCGATATCGAGCGAAGCGTCGCTGCCCGGCTTCAGCGGATAGCCCTCGTAAAAATTCACGACGTTGAACACGTTCTCCTTTGGACGATGGGTTACCGTCGCCGAAGGCGGCTTGCGCCTAAACCTGGCGGGCTCGCTCTTTTGCGGGGCCCCGGCCAGATAGCACACCGGCCCCGATTTCGCGTTGTATAGATAAGCACTCCAGGGGCCGGCGCCGCCGATCCGCTGAGCGCCGGCGCTTGCGGCCGAATGCTCCGGATGCTTTGGCACCGCATGCTTGTTCGCGCTCTGGGCACGGCCCGGCGACGCCGACAATAGGATCAATGTGGCCACCAGGCCAAAACCGGTTAAACCAGAGATCGTCATGACCTCACCTTAGCTGCGCCGATGCGCGAACGCCACGGCCTAGCACGCAGGTGCGGCGCCTTGTTCGTGGGCAAAACGGATCAGATCAAGCGGCGGTGGGGACACGCCGGTCTGTGCCAGCAACGCCCGCGCTTCGCCGCGATGCTCCGCCTGCTGGTTGAACAGATGGCCGAGCACCAGGAACAGCGGCGCGCTGCGCCGGTCGCCGCGCGCATCGCGATAGGTTAGCGGCTGGTCCAGCATCGCTTCGGGCATTCCCGCCATAAGGTTGCGCAAATGCGCATCTTCGGCCGAGCGGGCCACCATCAAACCGATCAGATCGGCATAGAGGATCTGGTCCGGGCGAAGGTTCGGCAGAGCGCGACCTTCGACCCGCGCGATCCAGATGCGATCGGCAACAAGAACATGGTTCAACGTGGCATGCAGCGAGCCGAACACCGAGGGCCGCTCACGCAGGTATTCGTCCTCGCTCAGTGCTGCGCAGGCCTGATAAAGCCGACGGTTGGCCCAGGCATTGTAGCACGCGAGGGTCGCGAAATACCTGCCCAGCATCGAAACGCTCCCGGCGCCGCCAACCTTGCCGATCATAGCATATTGTTCGCCGCCGCGCACGGCCTCTCCCGCAGCCGTGCGAAACCGGGCACAATACGGGCGATGGACGAGATCACGATCCGCCCGGCGCGGCCGGGAGATGCGCGCGGCATTGCCCGGCTCGATGTCGAGACCTGGCGGGCGACTTATGCCGGGATGCTGTCGAGCTCGTATCTGGTCGGGCTGTCGGCGCGGCGGCGCGAGATTGGCTGGCGCATGGTGATCCTGCGCGAGCCGCGCGACGTCCGCGTCGCCGTCGATCCGGCGGGCGCTATCCTCGGCTTTGGCAGCTGCGGCCCGAGCCGCGGCGAGCGCCACTTCCCGGGCGAGGTGTTCACGCTCTATGTGATGCCCGACCGGCAGAATCAGGGGATCGGCCGCCGCTTGCTGATCGCGCTGTTCCGGGGGCTCGTTGCGTCGGGTCTCGACGCCGCGATCGTCTGGGTCCTGCGCGACAATCCGAGCCGGTTCTTTTACGAGCGGCTCGGCGGCCACCAGGTCAGCCGCAAGGCGATCGACATCGGCGGCGGCCCCGTCGAAGCAATCGCCTATGGCTGGCCCGACCTGCCGGGGTTTCTCGCCGCGGCGCCGAGCGCCGATCGCGAGCCCGGACGGTAAGCCGGCGAGCAGCAGAGCGGTTTGGTCAACGCAGCCGGAAATAGTGGACGCTGAACAGCTCGGCCGGATCGGTCCAGGTATCGACCGGGCGAAAGCCAGCGGTCGCCGCCAGGTCGCGAAACTCAGGAACCGAGTATTTGTATGAATATTCGGTGTGGATCAGCTCGCCGGCGGCAAAGGCAAAGCGCCGGCCGGCGATCGCAGCCTCCTGCTCCGCGAGGCTGCGCACATAGATTTCAACCCGCCCCTGGACTTCGTTGTAAAAAGCGAGGTGCTCAAACCGGTCGAGGTCGAAATCGCCGTCGAGCTCGCGGTTGATCCGCTCCAAGAGGTTGAGGTTGAAGGCAGCCGTCACCCCCGCCCGGTCGTTATACGCGGCCTCCAGGATGCGCGGGTCCTTTTTGAGATCGGCCCCGATCAGCATCTCGCCGCCGCGCCCCAGAATCCGCGCGCAATTCGCCAAAAACCGCCGGGCCGCATCGGGCTCGAAATTGCCGATCGTCGAGCCCGGGAAGAAGCCGACTCGCTTCCCGCTTGGGCCGGGCAGCGAGGGCAGCGCAAACGGGCCGGTATAATCGGCGCAGACCGCGATCACCGGCAGCTCCGGGAAATCTTCGGCAAGGGACGCCGCGGCCTCGCGCAGGTGCTCGCGCGAGATATCGACCGGCACATAGGCGGCCGGCCGGTCGAGCGCCTGGAGCAGGATGCGCGCCTTGTCGCTGGCGCCGCTGCCGAACTCGATTACCCGGCAACGCGCGCCCATCTGGGCCGCGATCTCGCCGGCGTTTTCCTCGAGGATCGCGACCTCGGTGCGGGTCGGATAATATTCGGGGAGCCGGCAGATCTCTTCGAACAGCGCAGAGCCGCGCGCATCGTAAAAGAACTTGCAAGGGATCGCCTTGCGCGGCCGAGCGAGGCCGTTCACCACCGCGTCGCGAAAGCTCTCTTCGCCGGGCGCTAGGTCGTAAAATTCAAAGCGCGAGCCATCCCTCATCAAATATCCTCCGCGAGCCGCAATCCGGAAAATGCCCAACCTGCCGCGGGCGGGAAAAAGTTGCGATAGGTTGCGCGCAGATGACCGGCCGGGGTAACGGCGGCACCGCCGCGCAGCACCATCTGGTTGCACATGAACTTGCCGTTGTATTCGCCGACGGCACCCGCCGCCGCGCGGAAGCGCGGATAGGGGATATAGGGGCTCGCCGTCCATTCCCAAACGTCGCCGAACATCTGGCGCGGCAACATGCCGCCGTTTTCAAGCGCTGGGTCGGCCCGGTCGGCGCAGGGGTGAAATAGACGGCGATCGGCAAAATTGCCCGAAACCCGCACACCCTCGGCGGCGGTCTCCCATTCCGCCTCGCTTGGCAGCCGCCTCCCGGCCCATTTGGCGTAAGCGTCGGCCTCGAAAAAACTGACATGGCAGACCGGCTCGGACGCGTTCAGCAGGCGTTTTCCGGACAGGGTGAAGATCGACCAGCCGCCATCCTCAGGCCACCAGTAGAGCGGCGCCTCCCAGCCCTGCTCCTGCACCACCGCCCAGCCGTCGGAGAGCCAGAATTCCGGCTGTCGATAGCCGCCAGCCTCGACGAATTCGAGGTATTCGCCGCAAGTCACCGGGCGGGCCGCAAGGCGGAATGGCTCGAGCCAGACCTTATGCCGCGGCGTCTCGTTGTCGAAGGCGAAGCCCGGGCCGCGATGCCCGATCTCGATCAGCCCGCCGCCGTGTTCGAACCACCCGAGCGCGGTCGCCGGGGTCGCGATCTGCGGCTGCGGCGCCTGATAAGCAGGTAGCAGCGGATTGACCGAGAAGACATGCTTGATGTCCATCAGCAGCAACTCCTGATGCTGCTGCTCATGATGGGCGCCGAGCTCGATCAGCGGTGCGGCCTCGGACCAGGCCGGTTCGGCCGCGCGCCCGACAAAGCGGGCGATCGCGGCGCCCACATGATCGCGATAGGCGCCGACCACATCGACCGTCGGCCGCGACAGCAAGCCGCGCTCGGGGCGCGGGTGCCGCGGGCCGACCGCCTCGTAATACGAGTTGAACAAATAGGCGAAGGCCGGATCGAAAGCCCGATATTCGGGATCGAGCCGCATCAGCACAAACGTCTCGAAGAACCAGGTCGTATGCGCCAAGTGCCATTTTGTCGGGCTGACATCGGGCATCGACTGGATCGACTGGTCCTCCGGCGTCAGATTGGCAGCAAGCGCTTCGCTGTCGCGCCGCACGGCCTCGAACCGGTCGAGCGCAACCTGGCGATCCGCGTCGCCGGATAAGGGTTGAGCGGCGGTGTCGAGCACGAGCTCCCCCAAAGCTAGCTAGTTCGATGTTGCGGTTAACGCTGCGGTCGCCGGTTCGTTGCCGCCACCGAGATAGCGGCGGCGCAGATGGCGCTCGAAGCTCGCGATGCCGAGCGGCTGCCCGGTGGCTTCCTCGACCAGCTCGGCCGTCGACAGCAGCGAGCCGCGGCTGTGCACTCGCGCGCGCAGCCAGGCGAAGAGCGGTCCGAAATCGCCGGCCGCGATCGTCGCCATCAGTTCGGGGATCGCGTCGCCCGCGGCCTCGAACAGCTGTGCGGCGATCAGCGCGCCCAACGTATAGGTCGGGAAATAACCCCACGAGCCGTCATACCAATGAATATCCTGCAGGCACCCGTCGCGGTCGTTGTCGGGGGCGACGCCAAGCAGCGCTCGCAATCCGTCGGCCCAGGCGCCCGGGAGCTCCTTGGCGAGCAGATCGCCGGCGATCATCGCCTGCTCGAGGCGGTACCGCAGGATCACATGGGCGGGATAGGTGACCTCGTCAGCCTCGACCCGGATCAGGCTGCGGCTAACCCGGATCTGCCGGCGGTAGAGCGCCTCGGCCTCCCATTCGGGGCCGTCGGCCGCGAACGCCTCGCGCAGCATCGGCGCGGCAAAGCTCATAAAGGCCGGGCTGCGGCAGCACTGCATTTCGAGCAGCAGCGACTGACTCTCGTGGACGGCCATGCCGCGCGCGGCGCCCACGGGCTGCAGGCGCCAGCCCGGCGGCAGGTTGCGCTTGTAGAGCGCGTGCCCGGTCTCGTGCAGCACCCCCATCAGCGCCTTGCCGAAATCACCCTCGTCATACCGCGTGGTGATGCGCACGTCGTCGGGCGCGCCGCTGCAAAACGGATGGGCGCTGGTGTCGAGCCGGCCATGGGCGAAATCGAAGCCGACCGCTTCCATCAGCTTGACCGCGGCGCGGCGTTGCGCGGCCATCGGGAACGGGCCGGACGCACACGGCAGCGGTGCCAGGGCGGCTTGGCGCGTCAATACGGTTTCGATCAGATCGGGCAAAAACTCCGCGATCGCGCCGAACAGACGATTGATCGCCGCAACCGAGCCGCCCGGCTCGTAACGGTCGAGCAAGGCCTCGTAGGGGCTCACCCCGAGGCGCTCGGCCTTGGCGGCGGCGACCTCGCGCTGCAGGCGCAGCATCTCGTCGAGCAACGGCAGGATAGCGGCGAAGTCGTTTTCCGCCCGGGCCTTGCGCCACACCGCTTCGCAGGTGCACGAGGCGCGCGAGACAGCCTCGACCAGCGAGCCCGGCATCGCCGTCGCATGGCTGCGGCGCCGCGCCATCTCGCGCAAATTGGCGCGTTGCCACGCATCGAGCGAGCCGCTCTCGCCTTCGGCCTCGGCCAACAGGTCGCCGATTTCGGCAGCAATCAGCTGCTCGTGGGCGAGCCGGGCGAGGACCGCCAGCTGCTCGGCGCGGGTTGCGGCACCGCCCGGCGGCATCATCGTGGCGCCGTCCCAGTTGAGCACGCCCAACGCTTCCTCGAGCGCGCCCAGCCGGCGAAATCGCGCTTCCAGATGCTGATAGGCGGTCATCCGCGCTCCGCGTTGCGACGATGAAACACGACATAGATGACGATCATCGCAACCACCAGGGAAAACCACGTAATCGCATATTGCAAATGATGGTTCGGCAGGGCGAGGCGGGTGACGCCGCCTTTCGGCCAGCCGCCCGGGTTGGGCGCGGCGCCGGCATCGATATAAAAGGAGGCGACATGATGGAGCCCGTCGGCCTCCGCCATCGCCGGCAGATCGACCCAGAACCAATAGTTCAAATCGGGCCGATTGTCGGGGACAAACCAGTTGGGCGGCCGGTCCCGCGGCAGCCGCAGCAGCCCCGCGATCCGGACGGTGCCGGTCGGCTCGCCGGCGGCCCGCTTGTCGCGATTCTTAAGCGCCGCCGGGACAAAGCCGCGATTGATAAAGACGATGCGGCCACCCGCCTCGCGCAACGGGGTCAGCACCTGGAAACCCGACTGCCCGGCCGCCGAGATGGCGGCAAGAAAATTCTCCTTGTCGTTCAGAAACACGCCTTTGTCGGTGACGTGATGGTACTCTAAGCCGTGCGCTTGCGCCGCGCTCTGGGGCGCCGGCACCGCAGGTGCAGCGACGGCCGCGGCGCGGGCGGCGATCAGTCCTTCCTTCCAGGACAGCCGCTGCACCTGCCACACCCCGAGCCCGAGACACAACAGCACGATCGGCACGGCAACTACAGTCGGCCACAAGCGCGGGCGAAAGCCGCCGATCCCGGCCGGCCGGTCAGCAGCCCTGACGTGCGCCGACCAGATCATCGCGGTATCGCGGCCCGGTCAAACGGGCCGGAGCCTTCGCAGCACTCCGGCGCCATCGCACCGGCGCGGCGGTTAGCCGGGTCCGCTGGCGTAGGTGGCGTTGCCGCTGCCCCAGATATAGATGCAGACGAACAGGAACAGCCAGACCACATCGACAAAATGCCAGTACCAAGCCGCCGCCTCGAAGCCGAAATGATGGTCCGGCTTGAACTGCCCGGCCCAGGCCCGGCACAGGCAGATGAACAAAAATGTGGTGCCGACGATGACGTGAAACCCGTGAAAACCCGTCGCCATAAAAAATGTCGAAGGATAGATGCCGCCGGTAAAATGAAAGTCGGCATTGCTGTATTCGAAGGCCTGCAGCGAGGTGAAGCACAGGCCAAGCAGGACGGTCACCACCAGGCCGCGCACCAGCCCGCTGCGGTCGCCTTCGAGCAGCGAATGGTGCGCCCAGGTCACGGTCGTGCCGGACAGGAGCAGCACCAAGGTCAACAGAAACGGGAACACCAGAGGATCGGACGGGTGGATCGCCTTTGGCGGCCACACCCCGCCGACCGGAAACAGGGCCGAGGAAAAGAACGCCCAGAAAAAGGCGACAAAGAACATCACCTCGGAAAAGATGAACAGCGCCATCCCATAGCGCAGCCCGAGCTGCACGATCGGCGTATGATAACCTTGGAAGGTTGCCTCGCGGATGACGTCGCGCCACCACACCGCCATGATCGCCAGAATGCACAGGACACCGATGATCAAGAGCGGCCAGCTGTCGCCGTGCAGGTAGAGGATGCCGCCGCCAAAGGCGAGCCCGGCGGCGACCGCGCCAAGGATCGGCCAAGGGCTCGGCTCGACCAGGTGATAGGGGTGCTTGGGCGCGGCATGCAGGGCGTGCGCCCCGTGCGTTTCGCTCATCGAATGCGTCTCGCTCATGAGGTTAGCTGCGGCCTCAACGGTTGATGTTAGCAAGCGCGCCGGGTCGGCATCGAACGGCAATGGATCGGCATGCTCTAGCCCATGATCCGCATCAGGGTGGCTGCGTACAGCGCCACGGCGAGCGTCACGAACAGAGCGAGGAGCACACGGTTGCGCGCGCGCACCGTCTTGTCGCGGGTGCCCTGCCGGTCCATTTCCGTCAAACCCACCCTGCGGCGGAGTGACCAAGCAGCAGGCTGAAAACCAAAAACAAATAGAGCAGCGAAAACGCGAACATGCGCCGGGCGCTCCGGTCGCCCGCATCGCGACAGACCTGGACCGCCGCACCGGTAAAAGCCATGCTCAACAGCAACGCCGGCACGCCATAGAGCCAACCCGCGACACCGAGAAGCCATGGCGCCAGAGCCGCCGGCCACAGCATCAGGGTGTAGATCAGCATCTGGCGTTTGGTCTGACGCGGCCCGGCGACGACCGGCAGCATCGGCACCCCGGCCTTGGCGTAATCCTCGGTGCGGTACAGCGACAGCGCCCAGAAATGCGGCGGCGTCCACAAAAAGATGATCGCGAACAGCGCGACCGCACCCCAGCCGACACCGCCGGTTACCGCCGCCCAGCCGATCATCGGCGGCAGCGCGCCGGCGGCGCCGCCGATCACGATGTTCTGCGGGGTGCGCCGCTTCAGCCAGATCGTATAGACAAAGACGTAGAAGCCGATGGTCAGCGCCAGCAATCCGGCGGCGGCCCAGTTGAGCGCCAGGCCCATCAGCAGCACCGCGGCGCCGGCCAGCACCACGCCAACGGCGAGCGCCTCGCCCGGCGCCATCCGGCCTGCCGGCAATGGCCGCCCGGCGGTGCGGCGCATGATGGCGTCGATGTCGCGGTCATACCACATGTTGATGGCGCCCGCGGCGCCGGCACCGACCGCGATGCACAGCACCGCTACTGCGGCGAGCACTGGATTAAGATGCCCCGGCGCCACGGCGAGCCCGACCAGCCCGGTAAAGACAACCAGCGACATAACCCTCGGCTTGAGGATCTCGATATAGTCGCCGAGCGCCGCCAGCGGCGCCACCGCCAGCCGGGAGGCGTCGGCCGGGCGGGCCTCGAGCAATTGCGACACTGGGGCTGGGCTCCTTGCCTGAACGATCGGGAGTGAATGACCGGACTGAGTGATCGGCTAGTGGACGACGGGCAGCTCGTCGAAGCTGTGGAACGGCGGCGGCGACGACACGCTCCATTCGAGCGTGGTTGCTCCCTCGCCCCAATAATTCGCCCCGACCCGCCGCCCGGCGAACAAGGTGTGGAACACGATAAACACAAAGAACAGGGTCGAAGCGTAGGAGATATAGGCGCCGATCGACGCCACAAAGTTCCAGCCGGCGAACGCATCCGGGTAATCGGCGATCCGCCGCGGCATCCCGGCGACGCCGAGAAAGTGCATCGGGAAGAAGGTCAGGTTGACGCCGATAAAGGTCGTCCAGAAATGGATCTCACCGAATGTCTCGTTATAGGTCCGGCCGGACATCTTGCCGATCCAGTAATAGAACGCGGCGAACAGCGAGAACACCGCCCCGAGCGACAAGACGTAATGGAAATGCGCCACCACGTAATAGGTGTTGTGCAGCGAAAAGTCGACCCCGGCATTGGCCAGTACCACTCCGGTGACGCCGCCGATCGTGAACAGAAAGATAAATCCGATGGCGAACAACATCGGCGTCTTCAACTCGACCGAGCCGCCCCACATCGTCGCGATCCACGAGAAGATCTTGATCCCGGTCGGCACCGCGATGACCATCGTCGCCGCGGTGTAATAGGCGCGCGCATCGATCGAGATCCCGGTCGTGAACATGTGATGCGCCCAGACAACCGTGCTGAGCACGCCGATCGCCAGGATCGCCATCACCATGCCGACATAGCCAAAGATCGGCTTTTTCGAGAAGGTCGAGACCACCTGGCTGATCATGCCGAAGCCCGGGATGATCATAATGTAGACTTCGGGGTGGCCAAAGAACCAGAACAGGTTCAAGAACAGGATCGGATCGCCGCCGCCCGAAGGCTTAAAGAAGGTGGTGCCGAAATTACGGTCGGTCAGCAGCATCGTGATCGCCCCGGCGAGCACCGGCAGCGCCATCACCAGCATAAACGCGGTAACCAGCACCCCCCACACGAACAGCGGCATCTTGAACATCGTCATGCCGGGGGCGCGCATGTTGAAGATCGTCGTGATGAAGTTGATCGCACCGAGGATCGACGAGGCGCCGGCCAGATGCAGCGCGAAGATCACCATGTCAACGGACGGCCCCGGCTGCCCGACATCGGACAGCGGCGGGTAGAGCGTCCAGCCGGTGCCGGCGCCCTGACCGACGAACATCGAGCCGACCAGCAGCGCAAAGGACGGGACGAGCAGCCAGAAGCTGACATTGTTCATCCGCGGGAAGGCCATGTCGGGCGCGCCGATCATCAGCGGCACCATCCAGTTGCCGAACCCGCCCATCATCGCCGGCATGATCGTGAAGAAGATCATCATTAGCCCGTGCGCGGTGACGATGACGTTGTAGACCTGATGATCGGTGATCACGGTGTTGTGCGGATGCAGCAGCTGGGTGCGCATCGTCACCGACAGCGCGCCGGCGATGACCCCGGCGGTGATCGCAAAAATCAGATAGAGCGTGCCAATGTCTTTGTGGTTGGTCGAGCAGAACCAGCGGGTGAAGAAACCTGGCTTGGCGCCGTGCCCGTAGGCGACAAGATCGGCATCCGAAGCTGGCGGGTAAGCCATTCTCGACCCCTTTAGGTTTCAGTTTCCGGCAGCCGCGGAGCGGCCGGCGCCAAGCGACCCAGCCGCCGCAGCGACGCGCACCGCGCCGCCGCTGTCATTGTGCGCGAATTGCTTTTTCGCGCTGACCAGCCAGCGCTGGAAGTCGTCCTTCGACACGGCCTTGACCTCGATCGGCATAAAGGCGTGATTGAGGCCGCATAGCTGATCGCACTGGCCACGGTAGGTGCCCGGCCGCTCGACATTGAACCAGCTCTCGTTGATGCGGCCGATGATCGCGTATTCCTGCACGCCAAAGGACGGCACGAACCAGTCATGCATGACATCGGTCGAGGTGATCAGCACCCGGATGTTGGTATCGACCGGTACCACCAGCGGGTTGTCGACGGTCAACAGCCGCGGCTGGCCCGGCTTCAAATTGGCTTCCTGGACGATGTTGCTGTCGAAGGCGAGCCCGCCCTGGTCGGGATAAGCGTAGGACCAGTACCATTGATGCCCGGTCACCTTGATCGTCATCGCCTGGTTGGGCACCCGAGCCATGTAATACATCAGTTTGAACGACGGCACCGCGATGATCACCAGGATCACCACCGGGATCACGGTCCACAGGATTTCGACGACGAGATTATGCTCGGTGTGCGTCGGCACTGGATGGCGCCGGTGATCAAAGCGCACGATCGTATAGAGCAGCAGCCCCAGGACAAAGACGGTGATCAAGCCGATGATGACGGTCAGCTCGTTATTGAACGCCTCCAGCCGCGCCTCGACCGGGGTCGCGGCCCGCTGAAAGCCGAGCTGCCAGGGATGCGGCTCATCCGCGCGCGCACCCGGGGCGAGCGCCGCACCGGCGACGAGCGCCAGCGCCAGCCCGGCCAATACGCGCCCGGCCAGCCCCGATCCAGCCGTGGGCGGCGCAGTGCGCCCCGTCGTCGCCAACCTCTGCAACCCCGCCATCTGTCTTGCGCCCCCGATCCGTTCCGGCCCGCCGCTCGCGCCGGCTCGCAGCTGTTGCGCGAAGGCCTGCCTGGGCAACGCCATTGGGTCCAAATGCCGCCCGACCCCGGCTGCGGCGCCTGGGATCCCCCCGGCCGCGCGCCGACCCTACACCATCGCCGAGCCGCCCCACAACCGGCCCAACCCATTGCGGCAAGCCGCCGCACGCAATCCCCGCGGCGATTTCCCAGGTCGCCCGCGATCCGGGCCGAGTGCTCGAAAGCGAACGCGATGCCGGTCGAGAAACCTGCTCGCCGCTTCGCTATGCCCGCCGGGCCCGCTGGCCGCCGCTGGCGGCGCGAGCCGCTCCGGCCTCGGCGATCTCCCGGTTGGCATAATGCCACAACAGGCTGGCCTCCTCGCGCGACCGGCGGGTCAGGTCGGCGAGCCGCGCCACGCAGGGCTGGCGCCATCCGTGGTGCTCGACGAGGCTGCCCAGCGGCTCGAACACCAGCCCGAGGCGGAACAGCAGCCGCAGCAGCGCCGGCTCCATCATCGCCGCCAAATGAACGATCCCGTGCTCCAGACAGATGCCGAGCACCGCCCTCAGCAGGCCGAAGGTGATGAACGGCATAAACCGCCGCTCCGCGGTCGCCGCATCGGCAGGCAGGCGAGACAAGCCGGCCTCGGCATAGCTTCCGTCGCCGTGCCGCCGGCGGAAGCTTTTGGAGACCGCAAAGCGCGAGACCTCGGCCGTCAGATGCGGCGGCGCGCTGTGCTGGCGCCACATGGCGGGTCCCACGGCGCGCTCGATCGGCAATGGCCGGCGCCGCTCGTCGAGCAGCGGCATGATCACGCGCACCGTGCCGGCGGCGGCGCCGCTCGGGCGATGCACCAGGAGCGCGTGCGCCGCGCGGTCGTCGTCCTCGTCGATCTCGCGACCGTCGCGGTGCCGGCTTGCATCCTCGAACCGGTTTTCGACGCAATAGACCTGATAACGCAGGCAATGGGCGAGATCGAGCTGTTCGGCGGTGGTCGCACGGACCACCGTAAAATACCGGTCGTAAAAGGCCACAAAATCGGCCGTAGCCGGGAGCGTCATCGGCGTCTACCCGCAACCGATTGGCGTCCCCCCGAGAGCGAGGCTGAGGCACAGGGATGAACAATTCCCTACAGCCGGGCGGGTATCGGAGACGGCCGGCGGACTCGTGCTACGCCCGCGGCGGAATGTAGCGCCCGGGGGCGATGATGCCGGCCGGGTCCACGGCCTCTTTGATCGCAGCCGCAAGCTCCCAGCACGGCGCGGCGGCGGCGGTCAGCCAGCCCATCTCGTGGGCGCTCAGCCGGTATGGCAAAAAACCTTCGCACCGGCCGCGTTCTAAGAGAGCGTGGTAGCACGATCGGGCGCGCGCCGCAGCGATCGGGTCGCGGCGGTCGAACAGCAGCGGCACCGAGCTGTCGAAGCAGCGCTCGGAGAGGCTGGTCAGCGTGATCAGCGGCTCGATCGCATGCGCGGCGCAGACCTCGTCGACCATCGCGACATAGCGCGCGACATGCCCGGCGGTCATCGGCACCAGCGGCGGATACCAGATGAGGCCGCAGCCGTCGCGCGCCGGGTCGAGCTCGGCGCCGCTCTCGGGCATCGTCGATTGCCAATAGGCGAGCGGCAGCGCGACCTCGCTCGGCGTGCCGGCGACCAGCTGCATCGCCCGGTCGAGGGTCTGCGCCCGGCGGGCGAGAGGGCCATGGCGCAGGCGCGGCACATGGCGGAGCGCGCGGTGGAGCCGTGCAGCGCCTTCGGGGGTGATAAAGGTGAGGCGGCCGACCACCGGCCGCAGCACCCGCCGGACCCCGCGCCGCGCCGCGCGCACCACCTCGGCGGTGCCATAGAGCGCGCCAAACCCGGTCCACGCCGTGACCCGGAATTGCCGGGCCAGCTCGGCGACGGTCTGCGGCGAGAGGATGCCGTCGCTGCCAACCGTCGCGTGAGGATAGGGGGCGGTCATCGCGAGCATGCGGCGGCTGTTCATCAGATTGATCCCGCCGGCCACACCGCCGAGCTCCCGCAGCACCCGCTGCACCGGCGGCACCACCGCGGCGAGGCCGGATTCCCGCTCGACACCGAACAGAAACGCCTCGATCCGCTCGGGCCGCCGGGCGAGCGCCAGCGTCATCCGGGTCACGACGGCGAAATTGCTCTGCGCGAACAGCCCGTCGAGATAGGGCCCCACCCCCCATTTGAAGGCGCGATCGACCGCAGCGCCGCCGAGCTCGCTCAGCACCGAGCGGTAGATCCGGCCGTTCGGCAGGACCGCCTCGAGCGCGGTCACCGCGGCAGTGTGATCGGCATGAGGGGTGATGCCGTAGCCGCGTTCGAGCGCGTTGCCGAGGAGGCTGCAATTGGGGCCGCCGCCGGTCACCGGCACCAGAAACGGCAGATGATGTTGTTCGAGGAACTGGTGCAGCGCGCGCTGGGTGACCCCCGGCTCGACAGTGACGAGGCCGAGCTCGGCTTCCATCTCGACGATCCGGTCGAGCCCGGACAAATCGAGCACGACGCAGCCGTCGATGACCGGAGCGGCGCTGCCGTAGCCCCAATTATGCCCGGTGCTGATCGGATAGAGCGGCACCGCGTATTGCCGCGCGACGCCGATAATCGCAATGATGTCGTCGACCGAGCGCGGCCGCAGCGCCGCCGGGATCGCCCGCTCGACCCCGGTCGTGCAGGCGCCATAACGCTGCTGCGCCGCAGGACCTTCGAGCACCGCCGCGGCGCCGAGGTCGGCCCGCCACGCCTGCACCGCAGTAGCTAGATCTTGGCGATTAAGCTGCTGCTCAGCCAACTTTATAGCAGATGACGGAGAGTCTTACATTGCCGGTACACAAATTGCCCCAACCGCCTGTCGCCAATGTCGATCAGGCAGAAGCGGAGAACTCGCCCAGTTGAGCAGCCGGGCTGCGGCACGCTGCCGCGGCGGAGTGGACCTCCGCCGCGATCAGCCAACTGTAAAGAAACCCGACAGCACGCTGGCCGCGGACTCTATTTACGCCAACGGCGCCGCGCAAACGCGCCGAACCCCAAAAGCGCGCTTCCCAACAGCGCCAGCGAGGCCGGCTCTGGAACGGGCGCGGCTCGGCCGGGATCGCTGCTTAACAATCCGATGATATCGGTGCCGGGAATGGTCCAGGCGGTGGCGCCACCATGGGCGAAGCTGTTGCTTAGCCGTACGTCGGGAGTGTCGGGAAGCGGATTGTTATTGGGATCGAGGGTAAAGAAGTTGTCATTGAGCGCCGCGGTCCATAGACCGGGGTCTGAAGTATCCACCGAGAGATAGCTTTGGGCTGTCCCGTCGGTGGTAATCGGATTCACCGGCGACACGATCGTGGTCTTGGTGTCGGCCGCGGTGTTCGCCCCATAAACGAAGTCGAGACGGGCCAGGAATGTGCAATTTGCTGTGTTGGTCGCGCAGGTGAACCCGGTGTATTGGCTCTGCGAGGTACGCTTGGTGAGGTTGGTGGCGCTGGCGACCTCGGCGCCTACGCTTTGATTGGTGCCCGTAATACCATAGAGGTCGAGAACGCCGCCCGAGGCGGTGGACGGGTTCCCGAGAGTATCCAGATGCACTCCGTAGAAAATTCCGAGAATCTGCTCGCCGCCATTCTGGCCATCAACAAAGACCGTCGGCGTGCTCGCTTGGATATCGGAGCCAACGGGGCTTTCAACGAAGCCGGTCTGGATGCTGGAAATTTGGACGATACCCCAGTTCCCTTCGGTTCCGGCGGTGTTGATCGCCGAATAAGGCGTCGCGTTATTTGGTCCGGTGATGTCATTCGCGCCGGCAATCTGCTCATCGTCGTTGAGGTGCAACAAGATGGGCCCGGTCGGCGCGGCCACGAAAGGGTCGGCATTTGCCAACCGGGCGCCGGCGAGCACGGCGATCGCCAGTGTCGTTCCCGCCATGAGATGTCGCTGCCTGATCATCGCGTCCCCGCTAATGGCTTTACTATACCGCAGACTGTAGAGCACAATTCGTGCCAAGTGCTGACAACACGAGGAAATCATAATAGTCTCAATTACATACTAGATTACGGCTGTCGGAAGCCTCGCCTGGTGCAGGCGGTATGTAAAGTTTAGCGACGCATTGATGCAACCGATCATGAGATCGTTGTCTCAGCATCGCTATGGCCGCCGCCCTCCGGTTGGGCTTTGCGGCACCCACCGAAAAAGCCGCGCCAGCAACTGCGCCTGCCGACGCAGCGCCGGCTGCAAATCGTGGTCTTCGACCCACTGGCCCTTCCTTGCAGCCACGAGCGGTTCGGTCCAATGGATCTGGTATAGCGGCAGCAGCCTCGACCGCGCGCCATGATAGCCGGGCGGCAAGGTCTCGCTCAGCGCCGCGCCAAGCTCCGCGAGGCTCCAAGAGGCGCACAGCGAATTACGCGAATCCTCGCGAAAAGCCAGGCTCGCATCGGGTGTAAAAATTTCCGGCACCTCCTCGGCGGTACACCGCCGACGCGGCCGCGCGTGGTCGAAAATCCACAGCAACGCACTGTCCACGGCGATCGCGGCAGCGGCCTCGCGCAGACAGGCGAGCAAATCGTCGCGGGTGGCCAGATGATGCAGCGAAAAGATGCTGCTGACGAGGTCGGCGCGACCCGCCGTCAGCTTGCGGAACTCGCGCATGTCGCCGTGGATCAGCCGAACCCTGCCCTCAAGTCCGGCGCGGGCGATATGGTTCTGCCCGACACGCACCATCTCCGGCGCAAAATCGAGCCCGGTGATGCACAGGTCGGGCCGTCGCGCGGCCAGGTAAGCGAGAAACCGGCCGGTGCCGCAGCCGAGATCGACGATATGCGCCCCGTCGGGCGCCAAGCCGCCGATCGCCAACGCGTTAAAATAATAGATCGGCAACAGAGCGAGAGCCCCCTGCTCGTCAAACCCGGCAATGCTCTCGGCAGCATCCATCGTGGCGCTCGGCTCGGGGGTTCGCAACAAGCTCCGCGGCAGGCAGGCTTCCCGGAGCATCAGTCGAAGCATCCGAAACGCTTTCGATCCGGGGCAGACCGCGCCGGCGCTCGGTGGCTGCGCTGCTGTCGGCAAGAATCATCTCCCTAGGTAATGGCAGGCTTGATGTTTTCCAAAACGGGCGTCGGTCTGCTTTACAGGTCCGCGGCCGGGCGCCCGGGTCTCCTTGCAGAACCCAGGCGATCGAGCGCCGGCAGGAAGAGGCGGCGGGTGAACAGGCCGACGCCGGCCCACATCGGCACAAACCACAGCGGCACGCCGCCGACCGGCGCGGCTGGGTAGCTCCACTGCCCGGTGCCGACCCCGACATATTCGATGACGGCGCCGACCGCGACCATGTAGCCGGCATAGGCGAAATCCGCAGGCTCGCGGAACCAGCCGAGCCCGGCGGCGACAATCGCCACCGCGACGAGCAGCAGCAGTTGCGGGTCGCGGATCGTCGAGAACGCCGCGGCAAACAGGGCGACCAGCAGCAGGGTCGCGATCGGCTGAAAGCGCGGCGGCCGGCCGCCGACAACGCGGATCGTGTGCAGCGTGTAAAAGCCCCACATCAAGAACTCGTAGGCCGGCATGCCGAGCAGATCGGGGTGATCAAAGCGGAACACCCCGTTGTGCAGCGCGCCGCCGTTGGCGACGACGAAGATCGCATTAACGCCGAGCATGAGCACGAGCTCGGCGCGGCGGAGGCGGCGAAAGCCGGCCGCCCAGATTGCCAGCATCGCCGCGAGCTTGGCGAGGTTGCTGGGGACCCAGCCCAATGCCGCCGCGGTCGCCAGCAGCTGCAGCAGCAATAGGGCATGGTCCGCGACAGGCGGGACGCTTCGGGGAAAAGCCCGATGAATCAGGCAGCGCGCCGACCCGAGACCCGACCCGGGGTTCGCCTCTCTGCTCGTGTCGCCGCGGCGCGCGTGTTCTGCGGCGCCGACCTCCCGGTCAGGCATATGCCATGGCCGGCTCCACCAGCATTCGCTTGCCGTCGGCGATGATCTCGCCAAGCTCGGGACGGCACTCGCTGATGCAGGCGATCAGCTGCTCCATCAGGGCCCAGCCGGGCTGGCGCAGCCCATGATGGCTGACCACCTTGCCCAGCGGATGGAAGGCGATGCCGAGCCGGCGCAGCAGCCGCAGCAGCGCCGGCTCCATCATCGCAACAATATGGGTGATCTCGCCGAGCGCGCTCATCATCACCACGGCACGAATGAGCCCGAAGGTCAGCAGCTGAAGCGCCGGCCCTCTGCCGCCGCCGGCGACCGGCGCGTGACCTGTTTTCGGACGCCAGCCCTCCTCGAGCCGCGCGCGAAACGCCTTGGCGACGGCAAACCGCGACACCTCGGCCGTGGTGGCGATCGGCAGCCCCGCGCCGTGCACCGGGTCGGCCCCGATCAGCTTGGAGACCGGAAGCTCGTGGCCGCGACGCGGCAGGATCAGCCGCACCGTGCCGACCGCCGAGCCGGTGGCGCGATCGAGCACCAGCGAGTGCAGAGAGCGAGCGTCGTCGCCGTCGCGCTCGCGACCGTCGGGATATTCGGCGGCATCTTCAAAACCGCGCTCCAGGCAATAGACTTGATACCGCAGGCGGAAAGCCTTGTCCAAAAGCTCCGCGGAATCGGCGGGGACGACCGCCAGATCGCGGTTGAACAAATCGGTCGTGTCGGGATCGGGCCAGTCGGCTGGCGGGCCATTGTCGGGCCTGGCGCGCAGCGGCGGCGCAGGACAAAGGAACCGGTGTCCCGCTAACCTCCCGGCGCGGATCGACGCCATTGATCGCATTGGCAATACTCCCTGTGCGGCGTTGCTTGGTGCCGCGTTTTGCAGTGGGGGTCGTCGGTACGGCCGAGGACGCCGTTCTCGGCTGGGTGTGCTCGCCGCATTGCACGGCAAGCGGAAAGTGCTGGCGCGTTGCCAAGAGCCATGGTGTGAGGGCTGGCACGGCGGCGCCGGGCGCGAGCCCAGCCATTTGCCTGCGTCCCAACCGCCAAAGCAGAATTTACGGCCGCCATTCAATCGGCCGTTTGGAAAGTCGTCAAGTGGGTAAACGGAAAACGGCTTTTTTCGGGCAAAAACGCGATCTGCTCACAACCCGGCCATTGAAAAAGAGGCCGCGTTACCCGCGCCGCGATCGGCATTATGGCTGGCGTGTGACCCATGCCGGCGCTTTCTCCCTGTTCGCCGCGCCCGTAACCCGAGTGTGGTGGACAGCTTTGTTCTTTTTCTACCTCAGATATAACAACCGTAACCGATGTTTCGTCAATCGCGCGTTTTGAATCGACACCGCGAGCCGTCAGTTGTTGGGCTGCTGTCGTCTGATGGCGTTTTGCAGCCGGATCGACGTGCAGCTCGTCCAGCGACCGTCAAGCTACCGGCGTCGGATCTTCACGCTGCACGGCATCCTTGTGCGCGCGTGCGGCAAGCGAGCGGCGGCGCGCTCGTCCGGTCGGCCCACGAGCGGCGGCGAGGAAGCAGTTGCGCGGGGGGCCCGCCTGCTACAGGTTGGCGGCGCACGCATTCGGAAGGGATCGAGATGACGCAACGCTCGGCCGGACGGGTCGCCCTGATCACCGGGGGTGCGCGAGGCATCGGTGCCGCCACCGCCGAACGGCTGGCCGAGGATGGTGCCGCGATCGCGATCTGCGATCTCGACGGGGCCGCGGCGGCGGCGACCGCGGCAGCAATTGGCGGCCAGCACGGGGTCGCGGCGCTTGGCCTTGCGGCCGATGTCGGCGTTGCCGCCGAGGTCGAGCGCATGGTCGGCGAGATCGTGGCACGGCTCGGCTCGCTCGACATTCTGGTCAACAACGCCGGCATCACCCGCGATAATCTGATCCACCGCATGAGCGAGGAGGATTGGGACGCGGTCGCCCATGTTCACTTGAGGGGAGCGTTCCTGTGCGCTCGGGCGGCGCAGCGCGAGATGGTCAAGCGGAATTGGGGGCGCATCGTCAATTTGTCGTCGGCTTCGGCCTTGGGCAATCGCGGCCAAGCGAACTATTCGACCGCCAAAGCTGGGCTGCAGGGCATGGCCCGCACTCTGGCGATCGAGCTCGGCCGGTTCGGCATTACCGCCAATGCCGTCGCGCCGGGCTATATCGACAGCGACATGACCCGGGCGGTAGCGGTCCGCCTCGGCCGCGACATCGAGGAATACAAGGCCGAGCGGGCCAAGGCGATCCCGGTCGGCCGGATCGGCGTGCCGCGCGACGTAGCCAATCTCATCGCCTTTCTGGCCAGCGACGACGCCTCGTTCGTCTCCGGCCAGGTGATCTATGTCGCCGGCGGCCCGCGCGGCTGACATGCGAGCACCTTCAGGGGTTGTGGGGAAACGGAGATCGTGAGCGACGACAACTCCTTGACCGGGCGGGTGCGCCGCTATGCGCAGGTGTCGACAGCAATGGGCGGCCTCGCCGCGCGGCTGGCCGGCGAGCGCTATCTCGGCATCGCCGTCGATCGCACCCGCCACGCCGCCGATCTCAAGGTCGCGCTCGGCGGCATCAAGGGGCCGCTGATGAAGGTGGCGCAGCTCTTGGCTACGATCCCCGACGCGCTGCCCAAGGAATATGTCGACGAGCTGGTGCAATTGCAGGCGAACGCGCCGGCGATGGGCTGGCCATTCGTGCGGCGGCGGATGGCCGGCGAGCTCGGCACCGACTGGCAAAGCCGCTTTCGCAGCTTCGAAAAAACCGCGGCGCGCGCCGCCTCGCTCGGCCAGGTGCACCGGGCGACGGCGCTCGACGGCACAGCACTTGCCTGCAAGCTCCAATATCCCGAAATGGCTTCCGCGGTCGAAGCCGATCTGCGTCAGCTAAAGCTGGCGATGGGGCTTTACGAGCGCTACGACCGCGCCGTCACCACCGCCGAGATCCACGCTGAGATCGCCGACCGGCTACGCGAGGAGCTCGATTACCACCGCGAAGCCGCGCATATGCGGCTCTATGGCGCGATCCTGCGCGGCGAGCCCGGGATCGCCGTGCCGACCCCCATCCCAGAGCTCTCGACCGGGCGCCTGCTGACGATGACCTGGCTCGACGGCGCGCCGATCCTCGAGACCGCGAAAGCTCCGACCGCGCGCCGCAACCAGGTGGCGCTGCGGATGTTCCGGGTCTGGTACGTGCCGTTCTACCATTACGGCGTGATCCACGGCGACCCGCATCTCGGCAATTACACGGTGGCGCCGGATGCGGGGGTCAACCTGCTCGACTTTGGCTGCGTGCGCGTCTTCCGCGCCTCGTTCGTGCGTGGGGTCATCGACCTTTACCACGCGCTCGAGCGCGGCGATCGCGACCTTGCCGTCCATGCCTACCAGAGCTGGGGGTTTGGCGATCTGTCGCACGAGATGATCGCGGTGCTGAACCGCTGGGCGTCCTTTGTTTACGGCCCGCTGCTCGACGACCGCACCCGGCCGATCCAGGAAAAGGCGAACGGCGGCAATGGGCCCGATCTGGTCGAAAGCGTACATCGCGACATCCGTCGACTCGGCGGGGTGCGGCCGCCGCGCGAATTCGTGTTTATGGACCGGGCGGCAGTTGGGCTCGGCTCGGTGTTCATGCATCTGAAGGCGCAGATCAACTGGCATCGCCTGTTTCACGAGCTGATCGAAGATTTCGACGAGGCGGCGCTCGCCGCGCGCCAAGCCGCCGCCCTCGAAGCTGCCGGGGTGCCGTCGCCCGCCCCGGACGCCCTGGCATCGCGCCGCCGCGCCGCTCGGGCGAAATAAGCTGTCGCAAATCGTGATTTGCACTGTCCCTCGCGCGGCGGTAGCCACGCCCCGATCATGGTCGATCTCGTCATCTTCGACTGCGACGGTGTGCTGATCGACAGCGAGCTTTTGTCCGTGCGCGCCGATGCCGCGTCCTTCTCGGAGGTCGGTATCGCGATCACCGCCGAGGAGATCAGCGAGCGGTATTCGGGATTGAGCCACAGCGAGATGCTCGCCGATGTGGCGGCGCGTTACGGCCCCTCTCTGCCGCCGAATTTCCGCGAACGCCATCGGCGTCGGCTGCGCGAGATTTTCGAAGCGGAGCTGGTCGCGATTGCCGGGGTCGATGCGGTTCTCGACGCGCTCGCCCGCCCGGTCTGTGTCGCTTCGAGCAGCAGCCCGGAGCGTCTCTACCACGCGCTCTCGCTGGTCGGCCTTTACGACCGCTTCGCCCCGAACGTGTTCAGCGCCAGGATGGTGGCGCGCGGCAAGCCGGCGCCCGACCTGTTTTTGTACGCCGCGGCGCAAATGGGAGCAGCGCCGGAGCGCTGCCTCGTTATCGAGGACAGCCTGGCCGGGGTCGAGGCGGCCGGCGCGGCCGGCATGACGGCGATCGAATTCTGCGGCGGCAGCCACTGCCGGCCGGGGCATGCCGACCGGCTGCGGGAGCGCGGCGGCGCTCTGGTCATCGCCGGAATGGCCGAGCTGACGCCCGCCATCCACCGACTGTCGCGTCCGCCCTAAAGCCCGGCACACGCTCTCCCGCGCGATCCGTCAGGTGATTGCCGCCGGACGCAAGCGGACATCGTCGCCCGGCAGAAAATCGACGCCGACCGCCTCCAGCGCGCGCTGGATCGAATCGGCCGCCGCGGGCTGGGGCATCTGCCGCTCGAGCTCGAAATCGTCGATCAGGCTCTCACTGACCGAGGCGGCAGAGGCCAGCTTTGCCACCGACCAGCCGAGAAGGGTTCGCGCCGAACGGCACTGGGCGGCGGTCATCATCGCAAATTCGTGCCTTGGCTTGCCATCGGATCGCCCGAGATTGTCGCACTTTCGTCGCGATGCGCAAACACCAGCCGCAATCGGAAGGTTGCGGCCCGCCATGCGGTGCCGCGCCGGCATGGTCGATCGGCGAAATCCGCCGCCCGGCCATGTGCCAAGCCCTGGCGTCGCCGACCCGCCTGGGCAACTATCAGGCCGAGGCTGATTTTTTCGGGGATCAATGCCATGGTCGATTTTGCCGGCAGCCATGTCGTCGTCACCGGGGGCACCGGCGCGCTCGGCCGCGCGGTCGTCGCCGGGTTGCGCGCCGTCGGCGCCGTCTGCCACCTGCCCAATTGGGTCGCCGCCGAGCTCGACGACTTCCCCTATAAGAGTGATCAGGGCGTCCATATCGTTCGCGACATCGATGTCGCCGACGAAGCCGCGGTCCATCGCTTTTATCAGGCGCTGCCGCCGCTCTGGGCGTCGATCCACCTCGCCGGCGGGTTCGCGATGGCCCCGGTCGGCGAGACCTCGGCGGCCGATTTCATGGCGCAGTTCCACATCAACGCGCTCTCCTGCTTCCTGTGCTCGGCGGCGGCGGTGGGCGCCTTTCGCCGGCGCCGGGACCCCGGCCCGGGCGGCGCGAGCGGCGGCCGGATCGTAAATGTCGCGGCGCGCCCGGCACTTGAGCCGCGGCTCGGCGCCGGCATGGTCGCCTATACCGCCTCCAAATCGGCGGTCGCGGCGCTGACCCAGGCCTTGGCCCAGGAGACCACGGACGAGCAGATCTGGATCAATGCCGTGGCGCCTTCGACCCTCGATACTCCGGCCAACCGCGCGGCGATGCCCAAGGCCGATCACCGAAGGTGGGTCCCGCCAAGCGACGCCGCCGAGATTATCGTGTTCCTCGCATCGCCCAACAACCGGGTAACCCGCGGCGCGGTGATCCCGGTCTATGGTGGCTCGTGAGCTTAGACCAGATGCCGGCCTGAGGGCCGGGCGACCCCGATCTGCGGCGAGGCCCAGCTCCAGCTCAAGGCGCGTCTCTGGCGGGTTTGATTACGCGAGCGC
The DNA here is from genome assembly GCA_036500965.1 of Allostellaceae bacterium. Lineage (GTDB taxonomy): Bacteria > Pseudomonadota > Alphaproteobacteria > ATCC43930 > CGMCC-115725 > AP-15. Next base: position 37,966 of record DASYBC010000040.1, read on the forward strand.
GCCGCCCGCGCAGCTGAATGACCGGCCGCTTAGCGATCCAGTAATGTATATCCGTGACAATGTGCTGGGGATGGTTATGAGAGACATTCCAAAACTGCATGTTGCATCGCAGCAAACCTGTTTTACGTTAGCGGCTGCGGAATGAAGGATTTGCGGCGAGGCTTCGGATGAAACACAGCATGGGTCGTTTGGACCGGATCGCCAACGACATGAACGCGTGGCTTTTAGCGATCGCGATCGGCCTCGGGATGCTCGACCTGACCGTGTTGGCCGCGAAATCGATGCCGGCGCTGCCGCAGCTGCCGGCCGCCGCGGACAGCCAGACGACGACTTCCCCAGCCCCGCCGCCGCCCCCCGCGACGCGCAGCTGATCTGGCGCCGGAGGCCCCCGCGGCGCCAAACGCCGAGGCCGTCGGCGCGTGCCGGCTTCGGCCTCCAGAGGCCGGCCTGCGGACGAGCGGGTTTCACGATCAAAATCATCAGGATGATGCCCTAACCCGGATATCTCACCGGGATGAGTGCATCGGGGTTCTGAAAGAGGGATAATTCTTCTGCGACAAAGGCTTATCCGGTTGCAGAGGAGGTCCCCGATGCCGACAGAGTGTAGTCCGGCGACGATGCTTTTTGCACCC
>DASYBC010000041.1:0-93659 GCA_036500965.1 Allostellaceae bacterium
TCGCGTCTTTCGCACCACCGAGGAGATCGTCGACAGCTGTTGCGCGGCGTGGAATTGGCTGCTTGGCGAAACCGGCCGCATCCGCTCGCTGTGCTCCTATCCCTGGCTCACACGGGTTGGCACTTAATCAGGCTGGTATCAGGTGCCGCTCGGCCGCTACATTGCCGATTTTGTTTGTCACGAAGCGCGTCTGATTATCGAAATCGATGGTGGCCAATACGATCCGTCGTCGCCCCAGGAAGTGCAGCGAAGTTGTTTCCTGCAAGACCAAGGCTATCGCGTTGTGCGGTTTTGGAACCATGAGGTGTTGGAAAATCTGGACGGCGTCCACGCCACGATCGTTGACGATTTGAGGCGGTACCACCCCCACCCAACCCTCCCCCATCGAGGGGGAGGGCCTTGAGTTTGCTATGTTGCACTTAACGCCACCTCAAACCCCACGAGACGTCGAGCGCGTCTTGGCTCACGGGGCCGCCACTCTGTTCTGCTGACCTCGGCAGCCTTATCACCGACGAGGACAACGTTAGGATGTTCGACAAGCAGAAGCTCGATGCGCTGCGCGCCAAATACGAGAGCGCCAGGGAAACCGAGATCGCGCCCGAACGGTTCAGAAAGCCGTTGTCGCTGGTATTCGGCGAGCGCTATCGCCGGGCGATGCCTTATGCCGGCATCTCGACCCTGCTCGACATGCCCTATCGACCGGATGCGGCCGATCTGCCGGATTTTGCCGGCCTCGATGTGGCGCTGGTTGGCGTGCCGATGGATCTCGGGGTCACCAACCGGGCCGGCGCGCGCCTCGGGCCGCGGGCGGTGCGCGACATCGAGCGCATCGGCCCCTATAACCATGCGCTCGGGCTGGCCCCGAAAGGTGAATGCGCTATTGCCGATATCGGCGACGTGCCGCTGCGCTCGCGCTTCAGCCTCGACCAATCGATCGAGGACATCGCCGCGTTCTATGCGCGCATTCGTACCGCCGGGGTGCGGCCGGTCTCGGTCGGCGGCGACCACTCGGTCAGCTACCCGATCCTCAAATCGCTCGGCGCCGAGCGGCCGCTCGGCCTCGTCCATATCGACGCCCATTGCGACACGATGGGCGAGGTCGACGGCTCGAAATTCCACCATGGCGGCCCGTTCCGCCAAGCGGTGCTGGCCGGCGCGCTCGACCCTGAGCGCACAATCCAGATCGGCATCCGCGGGCCGGCGGAGATCCTTTGGGGCTTTTCCTATGAATCGGGGATGACGGTGTTGCACATCGAGGATGTCGATCGGCTGGGCATCGCCGGCGTCGTCGAGAAGGCGCGCGAAGTCGTCGGCGACGGCCCGACCTACATATCGTTCGATGTCGATGGGCTCGACCCCGCCTTTACCCCTGGCACCGGCACGCCCGAGGCCGGCGGGCTCACCCCGCGGGAGGCCCAGGCGATCCTGCACGGCCTCAAGGGCCTCGACATTATCGGCGGCGACGTCGTCGAGGTCGCCCCGCAATACGACGCGACCACCAACACCGCGATGGTCGGCGCGCAGATGCTGTTCGAAATCCTCTGTCTCACCGTCCTCAGCCCGAAATTCAGGCGGCGCGCGGGCTGATCTTCTTAACGTCGCCGGGATGCAACGTTGCCGGGGGCGGGTCTTAGGGCGCGGGCCTCGTCAAGACCTTGCCCCGTCAAGACCTTGGCGGCTCACGGCTCAGCCCGTTTGCCGCCAGCCCCTGGAGATAAGCGCGCCAGCGCCGGTCGTGCTCGACGCCGAGCTGGTGGAGATAGGCCCAGGAATAGATACCGGTGTCGTGCAGATCGTCGAAGATGATCCGCACCGCGTAATTGCCGACCGGCTCGAGCCCGATGATCCCGACCTCGGCGCGGCCGGCGACCAGGGTTTTTTGACCGGGGCCATGCCCCTGCACCTCGGCCGACGGGCTCTCGACGCGCAGGTACTCGGCCGGGAGGCGAAAGCGGCTGCCGTCGTCGAAGCTGACCTCAAGCAGCTTTTCCGCCTGTTTCAGACGCAGCTCGATCGGCCAGCGCGTGGCCCCGCCGGCGCTCACCCCGGCCTCCTCAGCCCTGCCGCATCAAGCATCAAGAGGGCGGCAAACGCTTGGTCGCTGCCTCGTCGTCGCGCAGCGGCCGCGCCTCGTCGATCAACATGATCGGGATGCCGTCGCGGATCGGATAGGCGAGCCCGGCCTCCTCGCTGATCAGCTCCTGCGCCTCGCGATCATAGCGCAGCGGCCCTTTGGTCAGCGGACAGACCAGGATTTCCAACAGCTTGGGATCGATTTCCGATGGGCTTTCCATCACTCCTCCGTGCGCCGATGTCCTGCGCCGGCTCGGGGCCGATGTCAGTGCCGTGCTTCGCCGCCCCCCGAGCGGTCGAGCACCGCCATCTCGACGATCGCGGTCAACAGCTCGGCGCGCGCCGCGAAATCGGGAGCTTCGAGCAGTGCCTGCTTTTCGTTCGGCTCGAACGGACAGACCATCGCCAGCGAGGTGACCAGGCGATCCCCGGGGACCGAGCCGATCGTATCCCATTCGGCCTTGATCTGGTGCCGCTCGAAATAGGCCCGCAGCCCGCGCAGCAGGCGGTCGCGGTCAAATGCGGTCTCACGCTCGCTGCGCAGGTCGCGGGCGAACTCGTCCCAGCGCGGCACGATGCGCCGATACCCCTTTGACAGGGGCAATTCCTCGGCGATGCGAAAGCGGCAGAGACCGGTCAAGGTGATCAGATAGTGCCCGTTCTCGGCCTCGTTGAACGAGGTGATGCGGCCGGCGCACCCGGTCGGATAAACCGGCGGGTTGCCGGCCATCGACTGATTGGGGTCGCTTGGCTGCACCATGCCGATCAAGCGGTCGCCGGAGAGCGCGTCCTGGGTCATCGCCAGATAGCGCGGCTCGAAGATGCGCAATGGAAGCAGCCCGCGCGGCAGCAGCAGCACCCCGGGCAGCGGAAAGATCGGCAGGGTCTCGCAGAGGCCGATGGCGCCAGGCCGCTCGCTCATCCTCTTCCTCCCTACGAAAGCATTGGGCTACGAAAACATCGGGCTACGAAAACATCAGCGAGGACAACCGCCGCCGCCCGCTCAAGGTCAAGGGATCGGTAGGCCCCATGACCTCGAAGAATTTGACCAGCTGCTTGCGCGCCGCCTGATCGTTCCATTGCCGATCGCGCTTGAACAGGGCCAGCAGTTCGTCGATCGCCGCTTCGCGATCGCCGCTGCCAAACAGCGCCGTTGCCAGCTCGAACCGCGCGTCGTGGTCGTCGGCGTTCTGCGTGATCCGGGCGCGCAGCTTGCCGGCGGACTTCATCGCCTTTGCCGCCTGCTCGGCCAGATCGAGCGCCGAACGCGCCGCCGCGATATCCGCGTGCGCGGCGTGTTCCTTAGGGACCCGGTCGAGGGTCTGGCGCGCCTTGGCGAAGTCGCCCTTGGCGATCATCGCCCGGGCGAGGCCGGCCTGCGCCTCGACATTGTCAGGCTCGCGCTGCAAGACCTGCGCGTAGACCGCGCCGGCGCTGGCATGATCGCCCGCCTGCAGCGCGTCCTTGGCCATCGCCATCGCCTCGTCGATCGGCGACGGGCCGCCGCCCTTGCCGCCGCTGAGGCGCTGGACAAACTGCTTGACTTGGCTTTCCGGCTGGGCGCCGACAAAGCCGTCAACCGGCCGACCATCCCGGAAGGCATAGACCGCCGGGATCGACTGGATGCGCATCTGCTGCGCGATCTCGGGGTTTTCGTCGATGTTGAGCTTGACCATCCGCACCGCGCCATTGGCGGCGCGGACGGTTTTCTCAAGCATCGGGCCGAGCTGCCGGCACGGGCCGCACCACGGCGCCCAGAAATCGACGATGACCGGGGTTTCAAACGAGCCGTCGACAACCTCGGCCATGAAGGTCGCGGTCGTGACGTCCTTGACGGGGGTGGCAGCGGCGCCGCCGATCAAAGGTTCGCTCGGCATTCCGATTCCTCTTTACGGTTTACGAAACAACATGGCCGCACGCCACGGCGAAGACAAGCACAGCCGAGGCGAAGTTCATCGGCGCACGGCGATCCGGGCTAGCGCTCGAGCCCGCAGAGATCGACGATCCGCGGCTGGTGCCCGCAGGCGGCGATAAAGCGCAACAGGTCGGCCGGCGCGATCGCGGTGGTCTGGTCGTTCGCCAGCGGGTGGTAGTTGAGCGGGTTGTGGTCGAGCATCGTGCGGTCGAGCACCGGGGTGACCCGATGCTCGGCATCGTTGACGAGGGCAAAGGGGGTGACGCTGCCCGGGCGCACGCCAAGCAACGCAAAGAGCTCCTCAGCGTTGCCGAACGAGAAGCGCGGTGCGGCGAGCCGAGCGGCGAGTTTGCCCATGGCGATGCGGCGCTCCTCGAGCATGACCGCCAGCCAGAACCCGCCCCTCTTGTCCTTCAGAAAGAGGCTCTTGCAATGGCCCCCCGGCATATCGCCATGGACCACGGCAGCCTCGGCGACAGTGAAGACCGGGGGGTGCGCGCGGGTGCGATGCGCGATGCCCAGCGCATCGAGGCGAGCGAAAAGCTCGTCTGGCGTCAACGGCGCAGCATTCATGGCGGAACGATGGCTTTGTTCGCCCGCCCAGGCAACCTCACAATCATCTGGGCAGGCAGCGGATGATGCGGGCCGGTTGGGGGTGACCGCGGTTGTCGGCCCGGCGTCGATAAATTAGCATCGCGGACGACACCCGCGCTTCGCAGGAAGACGATGATGGTGACCGAGACGATCTGGCCGGCGCTCGATTACAGCCGGGTGCCCTACCGCCTCTACCACGACGCCGACATCTACGAGCGCGAGCAGCAGCGTATTTTTCGGGGGCCGGTGTGGAATTACCTCGGGCTCGAGGCCGAGATCCCCAATTCCGGCGATTTCCGCACGACCTGGGTCGGCGAGACGCCGGTGGTTGTCAACCGCGATGCGGCGGGCGACGTCAAAGCGTTTGTCAATCGCTGCGCCCATCGCGGCGCCCTGGTGCGGCGCGAGCTTTCGGGCAACGCCCGCGAGCATGTCTGCATCTATCATCAATGGTGCTACGGGCTCGACGGGGGTCTCAGCGCGATCCCGTTCCACCGCGGCATCCGCGGCCAGGGCGGGATGGACCCGAGCTTCGACATGGCCGCGCACGGGCTGCGCCCTTTGCGGGTCGGTGTTGTCGCCGGCGCGGTGTTCGGCACCTTGGCCGAGGATGCCGAGCCGCTCGAGGAGTTTCTCGGCGCCCCGATCGTGGCCCAGCTCGAGCGCCTGCTCGCCCGGCCGGTCCGGGTCCTCGGCTACAATCGCCAGCGCATCCGCGCCAACTGGAAGCTCTATGCCGAGAACACCCGCGACAATTACCACGCCAGCCTGCTGCACGAGTTTCTGGTGACCTTCGGGCTCGACCGCTCGACCCAGGTGGGCGGGGTCAAGATGGATGCGCGGCATCGCCACAGCATCACCTGGGCCGAGGCCGACAGCGACACTGACGAATCGGCCCGCGAGGCCTATGCCGGCGCTCGGGTGCGCAGCGACTACCTAGCCTTGCAGGAGCCGGCCCTGGTCACCTTCCGGCCCGAGCGCAATGACCGGCTGAACCTGGTCGTCACCTCGGTCTTTCCGTCCGCGGTTTTCGTGCAGATTTCGAACAGCCTGGCGATCCGCCAGATCCGGCCGCGCGGGCTCGACGAGGTCGAGGTGTTCCAGACCATGATCGGCTACGCCGACGATCCGCCGGAGATGACCCTGCACCGGCTGCGCCAGGCCAATCTGGTCGGCCCGGCCGGGCTCGTCTCGATGGAGGATGGCGAGGCAGTCGAGATCGCCCACCGCGCCTCGAAACCCGAGGCCGACCGCGCAACGGTCATCGAGCTCGGCGGCGGCGGGGTTATTTCCGACCGCGACTACCGGGTCCACGACGTGCCGCTGCGCGGCCTCTGGTCGTATTACGCCGAACTGATGGGGATCGAGCCGCCGGGTGCCGTGCGATGACGCCAAAGGGCCGCGAAGGGGGTCGCGCCGCGATCCACGATCTTCTCGCCGAATACGGCGCCTTGCTCGATGCGGCGAAGTACGATGCGTGGCTCGGCCTGTTCGCCGTGGAATGCCGGTACAACGTCGTCTCCCGCGAGAATTACGATCGCGGCCTGCCGGCGGCGCTGATCTTCTGCGACAGCCGCGCGGTCCTCGAAGACCGCATCCGGGCCTTGCGCGAGGCCAACAAATACAACATCCACACCGACCGCCACCTGATCGGCTTGCCGCGCCTTCAGCCGGCAGAAGCCGTCGGGTTCACGGTCGAGGCGCCTTTCGCCGTCTACCAGACCGATCAGGAAGGCGAGACCCGGCTGTTCGCCACCGGCCTCTATCGCGACCGGCTGGAGCCTGGCAGCGCCGGCCTCAAAATTCGTGACAAGCTGGTGCTGCTCGACACTTTTGCGGTCCCGACGCTGCTGGCCACGCCGCTCTAGAGCGGTTTTCGAGTGAATAGACGCACTCGGCACGCATCACCCCCACCCCGACCCGCCCCCATCAAGGGGGCGGGAGTGCAAACAGAAGTACTGATACAGGCCCTCCTCCTTGATGGGGGAGGGGTTGGGAGGGGGTGAGCGCGGTGCGACTCGATCGGAAACCGCTCTAGTTAGACGCGCCGGTGTCCGCGAGCGGTCACTCGGTCGGCCCTTTGGTCCAGATCGCCTTGGCGACGGCGAATTGCGGCGGGGCCACGGTCACCGGTTCGCCCTTTTGCCATTGCACCAGGATCAGCGGCGCGCCGACGCGGCGGCCATCGGCATCGAATTTGAGGCTGGCGCCGGGGAAGTACTTGGCCGGGCCGGTGGTCGTGTCCATTGCATGGATCGCGGCGTTGACCTTTTCGCGGTCGGCGGCGCCGGTCTTTTCCAAGGCGGCGGCGACAATCATCACATGGCCATAGCCGCATAGGCTGTCCTGGGTCATCCACGGCTCGCCGGTGCGCTTCTTGAACTCGGCGACCAAATCCTGATCGGCCTTGGTCGGCCAGTTGGCGACCGAGGTGATCACCCCATCGACGATCTCCTTGCCGGTCACCTTGAGCAGCTCGGGCGTGACCAGCGGGGTGCCGTTGCCGACCACCGGCAGGCGCGCATGCGACAGCCCCATTTCGGCCAGCTGCTCTAGGATCAGCGCGTTGTCGGGCACGCTAGAGACGATATCGAACAGGAAATCGGGGTGCGCGGTGCGCACGCTCTGGACGATCGGGGTCGCGTCCGACAGCGGCGGCGTAAAGGTCTGGTGGGCAACCAGCTTGATCCCGGCCTTGTCGAGCCCGCCATTCAGCATCGGCTTGACAAAGCTCATCGGTGCCGCGGTGTTGTCCTGGATGATCGCGACGGTCTTGGGCCTGGCGCCGGTCGCCCGCGTCACCAGAGCGATGACCGCCGGCAGGGTCTGCTCCGCTTGCTCGTTGCCGGGCAGCGAGCTTTGAAAGACGTAGTGGAAGCCGCGATTGGTGATCGCGTCGGAATAGGACAGGGTCAGCCACGGCAGATGCGCGCGCTCGGTCACCTCGGTCACCGCGAGCGTGAACGAGCTGAGCCAGGCGCCCTCGCCGGCGACCAGGCCGGGATATTGCGAGACCAGGCGCTGCGCCGCGTTCTTGGCTTTTTCCGGGGTGTCGCCGGCGTCGGCGACGACAAGTTTCATGTTGGCGCCGCCCATCGATTTGATGCCGCCCGCCTTGTTGATGTCGGCGATCGCCATCTCGGCGCCGGCGCGCACCAGATAGCCCTGGCGCGCCCACGGCCCGGAGAGCGGCGCGATCAGCGCCATCTCGACCTGTTTGGGCTGTGCCGCGGGGGCCTGCGCCGCGGCCAGGGCCGGCCACAGCAATGCCGCCGCGACAGCGCTTGCGGCCAGCAGTGAGCACACGGACAGCCGGCTTCGTCCCGTCATCTCATTTCCTCCCATGACCATCGTCGTCACATGCCGAGATAGGCGCGGCGCACCCGGTCATCGGCGAGCAGCACGTGCTGTGGCCCTTCGAGAACAATATGCCCGGTCTCGAGCACATAGCCCATGTCGCAGGATTGCAATGCCTCGGCGACCCGCTGCTCGACCAGCAGCACGCTCAGGCCATCCTCGCGATGCAGCGCCTCGATGCGTTCGAAAATCAGATCGGCGATCGCCGGGGCCAGCCCCATCGACGGCTCGTCGAGCATCAGCAGGCGCGGCGAGGAGGCGATGCCGCGCCCGATCGCCAGCATCTGCTGCTCGCCGCCGGACAAGGTGCCGGCCGGCTGGCTGCGACGCTCTTCGAGGATCGGGAACAGGGCAAAGATGCGCTCGAGGTTGCGCCGCCACTCGCGCCGCCCGGCGCGCGAATAGGCGCCCATCTCCAGATTTTCATAGACGCTCAGCGACGGGAACACCTGCCGCCCTTCGGGCACATGGGCAATGCCAAGATGGGCGCGCGCGGCCGGCGCCGCGGCGAGGAGGTCGCGTCCCTCGAAACGGATCGTTCCGGCGAGCGGAGCGACGGTGCCGGAGATCGCGCGGAACAAGGTAGTCTTGCCGGCGCCGTTGGGGCCGACGATGGCGATCAGCTGGCCCTCGCCGACGCTCAAGGACACCGCCGACAGCGCTGTGAGGCCGCCATAGGCGACGGTCAGCCCCTCGACCTCAAGCACGCAACGCCGTCCATTTCGGGCCGAGATAGGCCTCGATCACCCGCGGGTCGCGAGTGACCGCATCGGGCGCGCCGGCCGCGATCACCTGCCCGTGGTCGAGCACGACGAGCCGGTCGGCGAGCCGGACCATCGCCTGCATCGTATGCTCGATGACGACGATCGTGACGCCTGCGGCGGCGATGGCGCGCACGACGCCGAGGATCGTCTCGACCTCCCCGGCTCCGAGCCCGGCCAACGGCTCGTCCATCAGCACCAGCCGCGGCCGGCCGGCAAGAGCGCGGGCCAGCTCCATCAGCCGCAGCTCCTTGGTGGTGAGGCCGCCTGCGATCGCGTCGGCGCGGGCGGCGAGGCCGACCTCTTCGATCGCCGCCTGCGCCGCGGCGAGCGCCTCCCGATCCGACCGCTCGGCCACGTAGGCGCCGATCATCACGTTGTGCAGCACCGACATGCGGGCAAACGGGCGCACCACCTGAAAGGTGCGGCCGACGCCGAGCCGACAGACCCGGTTGGGCTTGAGGCCGGTGAGCACGCGCCCGTCGAGCGCGACCCGGCCGCGGTCGGGCGCGACAAAGCCGTTCAGAAGGTTGAACAATGTCGTCTTGCCGGCGCCGTTCGGCCCGATGATGCCGAGGATGCTGCCGCGGGTGACGGCAAAGCTGACGTCCTCAACCGCGCGCAGGCCGCCGAACGATTTCGACAGATGCTCGACGACGAGGAACGGCGCCTCCTCTTCGCCGCGGTTCGCCGGTTGCGGCTGAACGGGAAGCGGGATCGCCGCCGGCAATGCCGGCACGGCTTCCGGGCGGAGCCGCGATGCTCGCCTGACCAGCCGGTCGCGCACCCGCCAGTAGATGCCCTCGGGCGCCAGCAGGATGACAAGAACGATGGCGACGCCGTAGACCACGCCCTGAATCCCGGGAATGATGTTGCCGAGCTGCGCTTGCAAGGTCTCGCTGAGCGGCACCAGCACCGCGGCGCCGATGAGCGGCCCCCACAGGGTGGCGACGCCGCCGAACAGCGCCACGATCAGCGCCTGCGCCGAGGTCAAGACGCCAAAGACGCTGTCGGGCGTCACCACCAAGAGCACCACGGCGTAGAGCCCGCCGGCCGCCGCGCAGAGCGCGCCGCTCAGCACGATTGCCCGTATCTTCCAGCGCAGCGTGTCGATGCCCGCGGCTTCGGCCGCCGGCTCGTTTTGCTTGATGGCGAGCAGCGACATGCCAAAGCGCGAGCGCTCGACTGCGAGCGAGATCAGCAGCGCCAGCACCAGGAACGCGACGGCGATGCCGAGATAGACCCGGTAGTTGCCGAACTGCATGTACCAGCCCGGCGCCGCACGCTTCATCGGCAGGGCTACCTCCTGGTAGCCGAGCCACTCGAAGACATAGAGGAGCGCCAGTGGGTAGGCCAGCATGGCCAGCGCAAAATAGTGCCCGCGCAGCCGGAACGTCGGAAAGCCGATGATGGCGCCAGCGACCGCTCCGACCACAATGCCGAGCGGGATGCCGAGCCATGGCGTGATGTCGAACAGCACCAGCGCCAAAGTGACGGTATAGGCGCCGAGGCCGAAGAATGAGGCATGGCCAAACGAGACCAGCCCGCTATAGCCGCTGAGCAGGTTCCACGACAGCCCGACCACCGCCCAGATCGGCACCAGGGTCAGCATCAGCTGGTAATAGGAATCGCCGACCATCATGCCGAGCGCCAGCCACACCGCGGCGATCCCGCCGATCGCCGCGAGCGGCAGGCCGATGCGCCGCCTGTCGCCGCTCATCGCTCAGCCCGGCGCGGCTCCGCGCGGGTCATCGCTCAGGCGCGCTCGACATTGCGGCCGAACAGCCCTTGCGGGCGCAGCTGCACGACCAGTAGGAAGACGACGAAAATCGCGGCGTTCTGCAATTGCAACGGCAGGACCAGGGTCGACAGCTGCTGCACCAGCCCGATTGTCATGCCGCCCCAGAACGCGCCGAGAATGCTGCCCATGCCGCCGAGAACCACCCCGGCATACATGATGATGACGAAATCGAACCCGACATAGGGCTGGAACGGGTAATAAGTGGCGACCAGCCCACCGGCGATCGCAGTGACCCCGGTGCCGACGCCAAAGGCGATGCCGTGCGCCCGGTCGACGTCGATGCCCATATAGGTCGCGGCCTCGGGATTGTCGGCCGCGGCGCGCAGCGCCTTGCCGAGCCGGACCCGGCTGATGAACCAGTAGAGCGCGCCGCCGACCAGGACCGACACCAGGCAGGCAACCCGACGCGCCTTGTTGACGAAGACGGTGCCGAGATGATCCGAGATCAGCGGGAGCTGCCATGCCGCCCAAGACAACGGCCTGTGCACCACCTGCGGCGTCGATCCGAAGGCGATCAGCCCGCCGTTTTCCAGGATCAACGCGATGCCCAGGGTCAGGATCAGCTGCGCGTCCTGGCCCGAGCCCCCGGCGCGGGTCCCGGTGACGCGGCCGAGCAGCAGCCGGTGCAAGAGCCAGCCGCCAGCGAACAGGACCGGCCCGGCGAGCAGCGCACCCGCGACCGGCGCGGCCTCCGGCCCGAGAATGGTCAGGACGCCGAGCCCGCCGACCGTGTACAGGCTGAAATACATGCCCAGCATCATAAAGTCGCCCTGGGCGAAGTTGACGACGCGCATCACCCCGAAGATCAGCCCCAGCCCGACGCACATCAGTCCATAGACCGCGCCGACCAGCAGCCCCGCGACCAGCGCCTGCGCGAAATTCTCGACGGCAATATCCATTACCGGTACCGGCGGCCGCCTCGCGCTCCGCCGGCGGCGCCGGGCGGGAGCGGGGCCATGCCTGGTGCGGTCAGCTGGCGGCTCATCGGCGCATCCTGTCCGCACCGGTGCGACACGGCAAGCCCGCAACGGCCGCGCAATGCCGCAGCCCGGCAACCCGCGCGGCTGCGGCGCGGCGATGCAGCTTACAGCGAGTCGGCGCGGCGGGGATGATCGGCCTCGCTCGCGCCTGATAACGATCTGTCGGGAGGTGGATTGGACACTGGATTGGACAAGGGATTGGCTGGGTCTTTCCGCACGGCGCTGCCATTGCTGATCGCGCTGGCCGGCCCGGCTGCGGCTCAGACCGCGTCGACTGCCCCGCCGGTCGCCGGCACGGCGCAGACGTCCGGGTCATCGGGCGCGGTGAGCCTGCCGGCGATCGCCCCTGCGGCGGCGACATCGACGGGTGGGACATTGACGGGTGGGACATCGACAGCTGGGACATCGACGGCGGCGACATCCTCCTCGGCCAGCGCCGGTCTATCGGCATCGGCCGGGCCGCGCGCCTCGGCCAGCGTGGCGGCGGCGAGCGGCGCCGGGGCGGCCTCTTCGACCGCGTCGCCAGCAAGCGCGTCCGCGGTGGCGCCCCATTGGGTGCTATGCCCGCCGGCGGGGGCTTCGGGTGGAGAACCGTTCCTCGCCGGCACCGATCTGTCTTGCACGCCCTAAGCCACAGCTCGGACACCCGCGCAGCGCCAAATCCCGGCGCGATGGGAGGGTCCGGCGGCTTGACCGCTGCCGCCTAACCCCCTATATCTGCGGCCCCGCGCGGCGGGATAGCTCAGCTGGTTAGAGCAGGGGAATCATAATCCCAAGGTCGGGGGTTCAAATCCCTCTCCCGCTACCACCAAAAACCCCATTCTAATCAATGCGATAGATGAAGGATGAGGACAGCCTCGCGGCGGGTTTCGTGTCTCAAGCATCCTGGATTGTGCCAAGCGTTTCTGCGGGTTTTCATCGGCTACATATGCCTCCGTGCAACATGGCGGCGACACGGCTAGCGAATTAGGGGACGGCTCGGAGGACAATGCTCGGGATGCCGCTGGCGTTTATCGGCGACGCTTGACAAAGGACACATATTGTCCTATACGGCTCGCCATGAACGCTGATAGCTACACGGTTTCTGAACTTGTCGAGCGTCTACATCCAGCCTCGCCGCGCCAATCCGGTTTGTGGCTCAGGCGGTTGCGATATTGGACGACGATGGGGGTGCTCGACACGCTCGAGCATCAGCAACACACGGGTACGGGCCGGGCGCGCCGGTACGATGGTGAAGCGCTTTATCTGGCCGCAGCGCTTCTGGGATTGGGCGATCTGGGGCTCCCGATAGGCGTCATCAAAGCCGCCGCGAAATACATTGCCGAGCGGCGCATAAAGGACCGGGACTTCGAGCAGCTTTGGCAAGACGCCAAGGTGCCCCCAAAAGACATAAAGAGGGGCCCTGTGTACTTATGCGTCACGACAGATAGCTCGACAGCCGAAAAGACCAGTCCTGACGAGAAGATCAGCGTCGCGATTACGCGGGGCCCTGGTGGTCTGTTGACACCAAGCTTTTATTGGGAAATCGGCGACGCGTTGATCATGCTGAGCCTCACTCAAGTTTTCGCGAGGGTAAAGGCGTAATTTTTTTGGGGAAAGGAAGACATAGAGCGTCCTCTGACCATACCGAAGATGCGATCGCAGCAGACAAGCTGCGAGGGGTCCCGGCGATCGCCTCGTACATAGGCGAGACGGAGCGGCGAACTTACTACCTCCTGGACCGTAAGCTGATCCCGGCGGGCAAGGAAGGCTCTCTGTGGCTGGCATCGAAAGCTGCCCTGACCGCCCATTACAACGAGATCACCGGACGCAAAGGATGACCGCGGTCGACCGCACGGGAAGGCCCGGGAGACGACACCAAGGCGGTCGCGGGCAAGCTCGGCCATCGCCAGCGCAGATCAAGCGCGGAAATGGCTACTTGGCGCCATGGCGGCCGAGCGAGAAGCGCGCGCCATCGCACCAGCCGATCAAACCCGACGATCCGCGCCTATGGCCGGCGGCAGACGACGAATGAAATGGCGCGAGTTGGCCATTGAACTCGATGCGGCAATCTCGGCGGTCGGCGAGCCGGAGCGCCGGCGGTTGGTCGACCTTGGCATTCCGGAGGACCTGCTCGGACCCAAGCTGCCGATGATCGGAATTGCGCAGATCAAAGTCTCCCGCAGCCTGCTCTATGAGCCCTCCCCGGATGGATGGACGGCGCTGATTACGCCAGTCCTGATCGATAGTCCGATGAGTCCGGAGGCAGCCAACCCGGTCGCCACCGCGCGCTACGCCGGTGATTTAGTCGACCTGGTCGCGTGGCGCCCCGATCGGCCATCGTTGCGGGCGACACGCACAGGCGCGGCAACATGGCTCGGCGCGATTGCACCGCAATACCTGCCGCCGGCGCCCGCGCATGTCTGGCGCAGCGTGCTTAAATGGTTTCGCGCTCGGCTCGACGGCCTTGTTCTGTTGAGCGATGACCCCGTCGAGTGCTGGCGCTTGCTCGACGACTGCCAGGGCGGTATCGTCCCTGAGGACGCGGGACATGCTGCCGAGCTGCGCGTGGCCCTCGCGAGGCCCTGGGCGTCGCCGCGCGTGCGGGCGGCATAGGCGCACCATGCCGAAGCTGCCGCATGATGATGAAATATGGGACGAGCCGGCGGCGAGGCCGAACGGTCATGCCGGCGTCGAACCCATCATCATCGATGCTGGCGAAGACGACGGGGCGATCCCGCCGCGCGGCTGGCTCCAAGGCACCACCTTTTGCAGAGCCTACATATCCGCTCTGACCGGGGCCGGCGCTGCCGGCAAGACCGCGATTCGCTATCTCCAGTATCTTGCCCAAGCCACCGGACAACCGTTCGCCGGCGAGCATGTCCACGCCCGGTGCCCGGTGCTGATCGTCTGCCTTGAAGATGGCATTGACGAGGTGCGCCGCCGCATCCGCGCGCTCAGGATGCACTACAGGATCCCCGCCGATGAATTGAAGGGCTGGCTCTTCTATTGGGCGCCGAGCGGCCACAAGCTCATGGAAACCGATCCGCGCGGCCAGCGCGTCCTCGGCAATCTCGAGGGCGAGCTCCGCGACCTGATCCACCGGCGCGCCATCGGGCTCGTCGGTATCGACCCGTTCATCAAGGCGCATGGCTGCGATGAAAACGACAACAACGCCGTCGATGCCGTCTGCATCGTGCTCAGCAAGATCGCCACAGAACTCGATTGCGGCGTCGACCTGCTGCAGCACCACCGTAAGGGCGCACTATCCCCCGGCGACGCCGACAGCGGCCGCGGCGCCTCCGCCTTGAAGGATGCCGCCCGCCTCGTCCGCACCGCAACCCCGATGACCGAAGACGAGGCCGAGACCTTCGGCATCAGCGCCGATGAGCGCGCCGGCCTGGTGCGCCTCGACGATGCCAAAATCAACCTCGCACCGCGCGCGACCACCGCTCGCTGGTTCAGGCTTGTGGGCGTTCCGCTCGGCAACGGAACCGTTGACTATCCGCGCGGCGATACGGTGCAAGCCGCAGAACCATGGACCCCACCTGAACTATGGAGCGGCGTCGGCACCGCTACCTTCAACGCGATCCTCGATGAAATCGATGCGGGCCTACCCGGCGGCCGTCTCTTCTCTAACCAGGGGCCAGCGGCCGAACGCGCTGCCTGGCGCATCATCGTCAAACACATCAACCGCACCGAAGCCCAAGCCCGGGAAATCATCCGGACCTGGCTCAAAAACGGGGTGCTCACCATCGCAGACTACCGCGATGAGGCGGACCGCAAAGACCGGAAAGGGCTCCGCGTCAACCCCGTCAAACCGCCCGGATAACGTGCGCCAACGACCAAAAATCGTTGGCGCACCGTTGGCGCAACTCGGCTGCGCCAACAACGATCGGTGCCCTAAAGGGAAAGTCGATGGCGCAAAGGCCGCGCCATTCGGCTTTCCCCGTTGGCGCACCGTTGGCGCAATGGCGCACTCGCCGGAACAAAAAGAAGCGCGATGGTCGCGGATGCGCGATTCCCGTACTTCCATCGAAGGGCGGGGTGGTGTGGTAGCAGCTGAGTTGGTGCGCGATTCGGACATGCCGATTACGCCTGGCGAAATGGCTATCAGCAACATTCGTGCGACATGGAGAATTGACCTATTGATATTAGATGATTAGTCCTTTGACCAGCGGAGTACCAATCCGCTGGTCACAGAAAAACCCAAATGCGACCGTCTTCCTTTGAGCGGGTTTTGGAGCGGGGTTTCAAGGATGACGGCGGTGGCAAATAGGGCCAGATTGGGCGGCAGTTCCCGACCGAATGCCCTGCGTCGCATCGATCGTCGGACGAGTTCGGGCCGATATCTGTCACAGATCGAGCGCGAGCTTACAGATCACCTTGGGCCGGGCCGGATCAGCCCTCCGCAGCGATATTTGATTGAGCGGATCGCGGCAGATCTTCTGCGGCTGCGTCTTCTCGACGCCGAAATGGCCGCCGGCACATTCAGTGCGCATGATGCACGGGTTGCGCATGCCCTGCGGAATGCGGTTCGCCTCGCCTTGCGTGAGATTGGCGTTGAGCGCGCCCCGCCAGCGAAGCCGATCAGCTTTCGTGATTACTGGACCCGTCCGGTGGACAAGGCCGCGGCGACGTGACGGCCCAGCGCAGCGTCATCGATTTCGTTTCGGCGCCTGATCTGCTGGGGCCATATTTCGCCGGAGCGAGCTAGGATTGCTGGCGCGCCGTTTTGAAGGCGGCGTTTGCCCTTCCGCTCGATCGCGCCGAGCGTCGTCTGTTCCGCGCCGTCGCCGGCCATCGCAAGCCGCCATCGCGGCCGGTGCGCGAGCTGGCAGCGATCGTCGGCCGCGGCGGCGGCAAGGATTCGATCGCGGCTGCCTTGGCCGCCTACGTCGCTTCGACCGGCGATTTCACCCGGCTTCGTCCAGGCGAACGCGCATCGGTCCTCTGTATCGCCTGCGACCGCACGCAAGCTGGCATCGCGTTCGGCTATGTCCGCGGGCTTTTTGAGAACGTGCCGTTGTTGGCTGGAATGGTCGCGCGGATCACACACGATACTATAGAATTGATCAATGGCGCCGAGATCATTGTCGCGACGAATTCTTTCAGGTCGGTGCGTGGCAAAACGGTGATCCTTGCGATTTACGATGAAGTGGCATTTTGGGCGAGCGAGGATTACGCCAACCCGGATTTTGAGGTTGACGCCGCGATTTCTCCGGGGCTGGCGCGGTATCCTGGCGCGCTAAAGATCATGATTTCATCAGCGCACAAGACAAGCGGGCTGCTGTATCAGCGTTGGAAAGATTACTTCGCGCGAGATGACGACGACACGCTCGTGGTGCTCGGCGACACGTTGACCTTCAACTAAACATTCGACAGGCGGGAAATAGAGCGGAAAGTTAAAGAGGATTTCGAGCGTTTTTCGGCGGAATACTTCTGCCGGTGGCGCGAGGATTTGGCGGCGTTCATCGACCGGCCATCGGTCGAGGCGTGCGTCGAGCGCGGCTGCCGGGAGCGGGGTCCGCTGCTGGGGGTCGCGTATCAGGCGTTTGTCGATATGTCGGGCGGCAGGGTGGACAGCTCGGTTCTCGCGGTCGCGCATGCCGGCGCGGATGGCCGCGGCGTCCTCGACGTGCTGCGTGAGCGGGTCCCGCCTTTCAGCCCGGACATCGCAACCGAGGAATTCGCCGCGACGTGCAAGATTTACGGGATATCCCGAGTGGTCGGCGATCAGTATGCCGGCAGCTATCCGGGTGACGCCTTCCTGCGCCACGGGATTTCCTACGATCCGGCGGAAAAGCCGCGCTCCGGGCTGTATCTCGACCTGTTGCCGCTGGTCAACAGCTCGCGGATCGTGCTCCTCGACAATGGCCGGTTGATCAATCAGCTGTGCGCGCTGGAGCGCCGCATTGAGCGGTCGGGCCGCGAGTCGGTCAACCACCCCGACCGCGGCCATGACGATTTGATCAATGCCGCCGCTGGCGTCCTGACGATGGTAGCGGCTGCCGCCGGCGGCCCAATGCGCGCGCGGGGCATTTGGGAACTCGCGCGGCGGGCGGCAGGATTGTTGTCGCCGGCGCCGGGTGAGCCCGAGCTCGAGCCCGATCCGTTGCCAGTCGCGACGGGTTTCGCGCCGGGCTCGACTGAATGGCAAGCCGCGCATACCGCGATGTTGGCGGTCCCTCCGGCTCAGCGATGGCCTCCGGCCGCGCCGGCGCCGCAGCGATGCCAGCATGGCGCGACCCCTGGCGGCTGCCGCCAGTGTCTTCGCCAAGGCCGCTATGTCGGTCACGCCATCGTCACCGCTATCTCAGGAGGTTCCACATGACCGCTGCCGTTATTCCCCTCGAGCGCGAGCTGCCCGCACCACCTATGCTGAGCGCGGCTCGCGCCGAGCTGCGGTCGGCGATCCTCGCAACACGCGAGGCGCGCACCAAGATCGAGGAAGCGAGCGCGCCCGCGCAGCGATTGCAGAGCATCGTTGATGAGGCCGAGCGACTGGACCGGGCCATCGCGTCGCACGCTGCGGATTTCGAGGCGGCGCTTGGAGAATGGCTGGCGCGCCCCGATGGCCGCGGGGCGACCGCTGCCAGAAGCGTCGGCACTCGGATTAGCGCAGCGCCGCGCCGAGCTGGCGGAGGACCTGGCTGCGGCGCAAAAGGCCTTGCCGGCGGCTCGTGCACTCGAAGCCGAGGCGGCCGCACGGCTCGGCGCTGCCGGTCGGCGGCAGATGGAAGCGCTCGCCGCAGCCGCAGTCGAAGCGGCGCAGGAAATGTTGCCTGGGCTGCGGTCTGCCATCGCTCGGGTCCTGCGCATCGAGGCCGAGCTCGTCGGCATCGAGCTTGCGCTCCGCGAGCGCGGCAATGCCCCGCGCGCGCCGTCAGCGTTCTTGCACTGCGCGTCGGTTGTCGCGGATGCGGTCAAAATCGCCCGGAGGGAAGCGAGCGCGCCCGCGGACATTGCTGGCGCCCGGCGGCTTCTCGACGCGCTTAGTCGCGATCCGACCGCGGTCTTTGGAGCATGAGCGCGGCGACCGACGAGCTGCGCGACCTGATCGGCGTTCTGCGAAAAGCGTCACCGGCTGGGGCCGCGCGCCTGGGTACGTTGCGCAAGGTCGCCGAAATCCTCGAGTCCGAAACGCGGGCGCTCGAGGAGCGCATCGCGAACATCGAACATCTCGACAGGATGCGCACCGCCTGGCCCGGTGGAGACGGCGAGTTGCGCCCATGACCACGCTGTTTGCCGGTATTGACGACATGACGGTTATCGGCGGCGGCGGTTTGCTGGTCACTGCATCGGTTCCGGTCGATGAGGCTATTGCAGCGACAGCGGCAATGCCAA
Organism: Allostellaceae bacterium; assembly: GCA_036500965.1. Lineage (GTDB taxonomy): Bacteria > Pseudomonadota > Alphaproteobacteria > ATCC43930 > CGMCC-115725 > AP-15. Next base: position 18,808 of record DASYBC010000041.1, read on the forward strand.
TCGCCGAAATGGCCGGCGACGGCGCGGCCGGCAAGTTGCGCAGCTGCGGGATGATCAAAGGAGTGCTGCGCATCACCGCGGAGATTTGGGACCGCATCGCAGTCCAGAAGCTTTCGGAGCGCGTTTATCGCGGTCTGGCGCTGATCGGCTTCGCTGCCGGCAATGAGCTGACGATCGAGCGCGCCGCGCTGGTCGATCACCCCGACGCGCTGACCAAGAGCCGCGGCGCTGTTGCCGCATCATTGTACCTCAATGGAGTCACAAAAATGTCACTGCCAAGCACGCGGGCGGCTGCGCCAGCAGCGAACCCGTTCAGCAAAATCGAGGTCGGAACGAACTCCCCCACCGAGAACGAGCGCGCCGTGCAGCTGATCAAGTATGTGCGCTCGCCCTTGGCCGGCCAGGTTAAGCTGGCGCGCGACGCCGATTTTTTCAACTGGCTCCAGGCGAGGGCCGGCCGGTGATGACTAGCCGCATCCCGCCGCATCCGGCGCCGGCCCCACACGCCAGCGGGCGCGGTCCTGGCGTCGCGCGTCCTGACGCGAACGGCGGGATCACCTCGCCGCTCGGCCGGGGCCAGCCATCAGGCGACAGGGTGTCGATGGATCAGAGCCCGCTAGGCCCGTCGACATCAAGGCCGAACGCGCCGATGCCAAAGGTGATTTGATGGCGCTGGCAATCAGGTTCCTACCTGTGGCGGGCCGCTCCGCGCTCTATGCGAACGGCCGCAGCTACGCAGTCGCGGGTGCCGCGACGGTTGATGTGCCATATCCGGACGCGCTCGCGATCGGCCGAGATCAGGCGACGCGAATGACCATCATCGGCGCGACCGCCGATCGCCCGGTCAACATCGACAACGTGCTGAATTGGCCGCCTCCGACGATGTACGACACCACGCTCGGCGCGCCGATTTTTCTCGTACCCGGGAGCAACCCGGCGGCCTGGGTCGGCGTCACCGGCGTAACGGCGTGAGCGAGGAGCTGGTCACGCTGGTCTGCCCGCCAGGCGCGGCCGATGCGCCGATTTCCCATGGCGATCGGGCGTTCGAGCCGTTCCGCGAGGGCGGCGATCGTCATGGCCGATGGCTGGTCGATGTCACGGCCGAGGCGGCGATCTATTTCTGTCGGACCGGCGGCTTTCGGCGCGTTTCCTCCGATGACTGAGCTACGGGGCCTTTCGCTTTGGGCATATCGCGTGAGGCCGCGCAAGCTCCGGTGGCACCCGAGCGAATTAACCTCCCGATCGGGTGCCACCGTCGAGCCTTCTGATCGCGCCGTTTTCTCCAGATGGCGGCGCGTCGCTTGCCCCCGGCTCTACTGGGCCGGGGGCCTTTTTCGCCAATGGCGGCGGCTTTCTATTGGGCGTGACGGGTTTCCGGGCGGGATAGGGCGCCGCGCGCTTTCAGCGATGCAGGGCCTCCGGCGCGGACCAGACTGAGGGAATGCAATGCCGGATGGTTCGATCAATGTCCGCATCGTCGCCGACACCGCCGGCTTCGATATCGACCCGGCCACCCAGAAATTGGCCGAGCTGCGCGTCGCGGCGGAGCAGGCGAAACAATCTCTCCGCGCCTCGGCGAGTGATTTCGCAAGCTCCGTCAAATCACTGGAAGAAGCAGGCGGTGCCACCGACGCGCAGATGAAAAATCTGATGGCTGACGCGGTGATGGTCGGCGAGAAGGAAACGGCTGCGGCCGCGGCCACCAAGGTGTTCAAGGATGCGCTGAAGGGATCTGGCGAAGCGCTTGGCAATCTCGGGCAAGAGTCGAAGCACATCATCGCGATTTTCGATGAATTCAGCCGCGGCGCGCGCGGCCAGATGGTCGGATCGATGGTCGCGATGGCCCGCGACAGTGGTTTACTCGGAAAGGCGATCGGGGCGCTCCGGAGCCCGATCGGCATCGCGGTAATCGCCACTGTCGGTTTGACCGGCGCTCTTTATGAGTTGGAGCGGGCCGCAATGGCTGCCGCGAGGGCGCTGCAAAACACCTACAATTCGGCATTCTCGATGGGGCGCGATGCCGCGGCGGCAGAGGCCCACGTCAAGGCGATGGTGCCGACACTGGAAAATCTCGGCATTGGCCAGGGTGCCGCATTGCAGGCGGCATCCGGCATCGAGGGCATCACCCACGCCTCGGAGAAGGCGAAAGAAAACCTGAACGGCATCGTCGATGCTTTTGCGCGCGTCAACACTGAAGGCGACCTCGACAAGGCGACAAAACAGCTCGCCAAGCTGTTCTCCTCCGCAGCCTCGATGAAGCGAACGATCGAGGAGAACCCGCAGATACTGACCGGCGCACATTATCAGCAATTTCAGGCGATGCTTCAGCCCGGAGCCACGATTGAGCAACTCAAGAGCGCCGGCGACTTAATGGCGAGAGGCATTGCGGATTATTACGGACGGGCACAAAGCGCCGTATCGCAAAAGACCGTCGAGTTCAATCAGTCCTTAACTGAGGCAGCAGCGGCAACAGGTAGCCTTCCGGCGAGCATGTTTGGCGTGAAAACGGCGCTGCCGACCAATCTGAGCGAGCGCCTGCCGCCGCCGCTGCATATGGCCTCGGATGCCGAAATCGCGGCGGACCAAGCCATCGCCGAAGGCAACCGGTTGCAAAACGAGCGCGCCGCGGCGCTCGCCAACGTCCGGGATATCCAGGGGCAAATTACTGCCGGGACGCGGGCGAACAACGACGCAACCCGGAATGCGATCGATTATTGGAACAAGCGCGCCGCTGATATCAGCAAACAGCTCGGCCAGCAGGACCAGGATGTCAGTGTTGGCGGGAAAGCCGGTTCCAGCGGCCAACTCGCCGTCATGGATGGTTTCCGCGAGAAGCTCGAAGAGCAGAACGCAGCAATCGCTGGAACGGTCAAGACCGCCAAAGATGCCCGCGCCGCGATGCTGGCGAACGACATCAAATATTGGTCCGCGGTGCTGGCCGGCGACAAGCTCAGCGCACAGCAGCGCGCCGAAGTGCAAATGGAGCTCTTCCGCTCCAAGGAGACGGCCGAAATTCAGGCGATGCCGCATGGCGGCGGCGGCCGGGCCGGCGGCGGCTCCGGCAAAGCGGCACAGACGCAGGACTATGACGCCTATGCCGAGGGCGAGCGGCAGAAGATCGAGGCGGCGCGCTCCGCCGGCCAATCGCTCGACGGCATCTACACGGAATGGGCGGCGCACGCGGCGACGATCTACGGCCAGGACAGCGCGCAGTTTCGCCGGGTCATGGTGGAGAAGGCGGCTGCAGCGCGCCAGGCGTCGCACCAGATCGCCGAAGCGGCCGAGCAAGCCTATTCCGGCCAGCGCTCAGCTGATCAGGCCTATCTCGCGGCGTTCAAGGCCAGCATGGCGGCTCTGGTCGCGCAGCACAAAATCTCGAAGCAGCAGGAGATCGGCTTCGATATCGAATACACCGCCCAGCTGCGCGATCAGCTCCGGGCGCAGCTCCAGGCGGTCATCGACAACGACAATTTGACCAAGGCCGATCGCCAGCGCGCCTGGCAGGAAATGATGACGCTGAGCGCCGATTACGGCGCCAAGATCGCCGAGGACCAAGCCAGGTCCGCCGAGGCGACGGCAACCTCCTGGACCCGCGCGGTCAGCAAGATCTCCGATCAGTTCGCGACGATGGCGACGGACATGATCACCCGCACCAAGTCGATCACCGCCTCGTTTGACGAGATGATGCGCAGCCTGATCAAGGACACTCTGCAATCGACGTTCAAGAGCCTGTTTTCCTCGATCCTCGGCGGCGGCGACAGCGGCAGCGGTGCCGGTGGCGGCTCAGGTGGCGGAAGCGGCCTCAATTTGATGAGCCTGCTGTTCGGCTCCGGCGGGATCGGCTCGATGCTGTTCGGCAAGGGCGGCCTCTCCGGGATGCTCGGGCTTGGCGAGGGCGGCGTGCTGGGCAGCCTGACCGGGAGCGCCGGCGGCGGCTTGCTCAGCGGCTTGTTCGGCGGCGGCTCCGGCGGCAATCAGGATTTCTCCGGCGGCACGCTAGGCCCCGGCGGCAGCGTCGGTGGCGACGTGGCCAGCGCGGCCGGAGGCGGTCTGCTCAGCACTCTGTTCGGCGGCCTGTTCAAGGGCGTCGGTTCGCTGTTCGGCATGGGCGGCGGGCTTGGTTCGCTGTTCGGCTTCTCGAAGGGCGGCATCGTGCCGAGTGCCGCGGGCGGTTGGGCCGTGCCGCAGCTGGGGCCCGGCGGCATGCTCGCCAACGTGCATTCGAACGAAATGGTGTTGCCGGCGCCGATCAGCCAAGGCCTGCAAGGCGCGATCGCCGGCGGCGGCTTTGGCGGTGGCGGTCACACCTTTAATATCGGGATCAGCTCGGCAACCCCGGGAGACACCGCGCGATTGTTCATGTCCAACGGGAGCGCTCTGGTCTCGGCGCTTAACAATGCCATCCGCAACGGCTCCTCGCTGCGGACCAGCTGAGGCCAGATTTGATGAACCGCATGGATCTGTCGTCCGATCAGATCGTCCCGTTTATCTGCGGCGCGCTTGACGTGGTATTCGCGTTCTCGATCGCCCTCGAGCGGCGCGGTCTGTTGACGCGAGCGGAGATCGTCGAGACGTTGCGCGCGGCGCAGGTGCAAATAGAAGCGCAGGATGGTCCACAGCCGACAGCTCGCGCCGGCGTGGTCGACCTGATGCTGAAGGCTTTTGACATGCCGGTAGACGGCGAACAGGCGCGCTCGCGGTTCACGGTGATCGACGGCGGCAAGTGAGGCGAGCGGGGCGCCCAGCGCCGGCCGGCGCCTGATGCGGGGAACGACCTCGGCCGCTACTCGGCTACCCCGCGCGCGTTACGGGCGCCAGCGCCCTTAAAATCGATTTCAGGCGGGGTTGCATTTTCGCCCGCGCGCGCCGGTGTGGTCGACCTCCTGGCCGCGAGCTCGGATTTCCAGTCGGCGACATAGGCGTCGAGCCCGCGGTTGATTTCACGCCACACCGCCGCCGGCGCGGCCGATTGCGGATAGTTGCGTGCCATTCGCTCTTCCCTTGTCCCGGCTGTCCGATCGTCGCTCGGCACTGCTGTTGCTGACGGTCCCGACTTCTACGACCCCGCAGCCGTGCTTGATGTCAACCGGAAAATATTCTGTTTGGCGTCGGGTCAAACATTGATGACGATTTGACGGCGATCACGCGAAATCGCGGACGGGACATTGACGACTGGCGCCGCATCGTATCTGCGGCGCCGAAAACGCCGTGACTGCTTGGGCTCCACGTAGGCTGCACGTTTGCCGGGAGTGCGAGGAATAAAACAGGGGCGGGCGACCGGTCCGAATAACTCCGCGCGCGTTCCAAGCCGCGTTTTCGACTCCCGGCGCCAGCCCGACCGCTTGGCGGAAAAGGAGCGATACGAATGACCAGCATCATCAAGGATCTCATCCCCGTCCACGCCGCGAGGATGGCGCCGCGGCCGATTCCGCCAATGCTCGAGGCCGATCGCGCATCGGGGACCGCGGATGACTTTGCAGAAATGGGCGCGACCGAATTCGAGCCGATGGCGGGCGCGCTTGAGGCGGTCAACGCCGTCAGCTGGCACAATCTGCGCATTCTGCGACTGTGCGCTTGGTTGGTCGAGCAGCCGAAGTCAAAAATCACCGAGGCGGCGGCCAATCTCTTCGATGATTTAGAATTCTGCAAAGATTCGCTCAGCTTGCTCCAGGACGCTCGCGAGTCGATGCGCGTGCAAATCGGGATAATCGACGCGGCTGAGGCGCGCCTGTTCATCGGCGCCGCGGCGCATGCCATGACGCTTCCCCCCGAATAAGCCAGCATCGCCACCTATTCTCAGCCCGGCTCCGGCCGGGCTTTTTTTTCTTGACCATCGGAAATTATTGCGACATAATCGGAACCGTCAGCAGAGAACGGTAAACCGAAAGGTGGTCGCGATGGCGAACGTGCGCAAGCGGACCTGGACGAACGCCAAGGGCGAGCAAACCGCGTGGATCGCCGACTATTTCGACCAGGCCGGCAAGCGGCATATCAAAACCTTCACCAGGGAGCGCGAGGCAAAGGCGTGGCTGGTGACCGCGCAAGGCGAGGTCGCGCGCGGCGTCCATACCCCGGAAAACGCCAGCATCACGGTTGCCGAAGCTGCCGAGTTGTGGATCGAGAAAGGGAAGCTCGAAAGCCTCGAACGCTCCACGCTGCGGCAATACCGCAACCATGTCGACCTGCATATCGTCCCGCTGATCGGCGGCGTGAAGCTCGCCCGGCTGTCGGCGCCGGCCATCGAGGGCTTCCGCGACGATCTGCTTCGCAAGGGATCCCGGCCGATGGCCCGCAAGGTGCTGGCGAGCCTCAAAAGCATTCTCGGCGAGGCGCAGCGCCGCGGCCTGGTCGCACAGAATGCCGCGCAGCCGGTCAAGGTTGACGTGAAGAAGCGCGAGCAAGGCAAGCTCGTGGTCGGGCGGGATATCCCGTCGCGGGAGGAAATTCAATCGATCCTGGCCGAGGCCGAAGGTCGCTGGCGCCCGCTATTCGTGACGGCGATCTTCACGGGCATGCGCTCATCCGAGCTGCGCGGGCTCACCTGGGATGCGGTCGATTTCGAGCGCCAGGTGATCCATGTTCGGCAGCGGGCCGATCACTGGTGCGCGATCGGGGCGCCAAAATCGGCGGCCGGCGATCGGGAAATCCCGATGGCGCCGATGGTGGTCAACGCGCTGCGGGAATGGCGGCTGGCCTGCCCGAAGGGCGCTGGTGGCATCGTCTTCCCGAATGGCAATGGCAATGTCGAGAACCATGCCAACATCGCGAATCGCGGCTTCTATGCACTACAGCGGGCGGCCGGCATCGTCGGCGCCGAGGGCAAGCCGAAGTATGGTCTGCATGCTCTCCGGCATTTCTTCGCGTCGTGGGCGATCGAGCGCGGCTTTTCGGCGAAGCGGGTCCAGGCGTTGCTAGGCCACTCGTCGATTCAGATGACCTTCGACGTGTACGGCCACCTGTTCCCGAGCCTCGAGGACGATCACGCCAAGTTCGCCGCCGGCGAGCTGGCGGTGGTCGGGTGACCATCGGATATTTCCCGGCCGGCCCGGGCAAGCGACCCGCATACCAACCACTTGCGGTCGGTTTTCGACTGGCCGCCATTCCTCCGCCATTCCTCACCTATCGGCATCAAGGGGTTGGCGCTTGCGACAAGATCGGTCGATTTTGCGACATGACATACGTACTATATTGAAAAGGCCTATGTATTTCGATCAGAACTGCGGCATCATAATCCCAAGGTCGGTGGTTTCAAATCCCTCTCCCGCTACCAAATCCTTTGTTGTACGGCCCAGAGACATGGGTGACGGACCGTACCTAAGACATGGGTGACAACCTCGGGCGCGACCGCCTTGGCTCGCGGTCGGGTCAGGGGTTGGCTTGGCAGTCCTCGTCGGACAAGGTCTGCAGAAAGGCGATGATGTTTTGCTCGTCCGCGGCGCTCATCGCCGGCGGCTCGCGCGGTGTCCGGTTGAGCGGCGGATCGAGGATATCGACATTGGAACGATAGAGAGCGGGCATGTCGTCGAATTTTTCGACCCGCCTGCCGCGGCCGCGCGGGTAGATCCTTGCCGGATCGATGTCGCGGAAGTCGTAAAAATCCAGCACCTGCCGCAGCGAGCGATAGACGCCGTTGTGGAAAAATACGCGGCGGGTCGCGACATTGCGCAGGGTCGGCGTGGCAAAGAGGCCGCAATACCGCGTCTCGGACATCATGTCGTTGCGGTATGGGCCGCAGACGCCAAGGTCGAAATAAGAGGGGTCGCGATTGGCGGCGAGGGCGGTGTTGCGCGGCACGCCGAGCGCCTCGAACTGGTGGTCGGTAAAGAGCGGCGGCAGCCGGTCAGGGGTTGGCTCGTCGAGGTGGCAGCCGGCGCAATCGGCCTTGCGCGGATCATTGAAGGAGAAATAGCCGCGCAGCTCGGCCGGGCTCAGCCGCACCCGGCCTTCCAGCCAGCAATCGTACTTGCTGGAGTAGGGATGAAAGCTCGGATCCTCGATCTGATAGCGGGCCACCGCGAACATCGCCTCGTCTACGACCATCCGGGGATTGGTAAGGACCTCGCGGCCGAACAGCTGCACGAAACGCGGCGCATAGGGTGCTCGTCGCAGCCTGGCCGCCACTTGGGCGATGCTGCCGCCGTCCATCTCGATCGGGCTGAGCAGCGGGAATGTGGCCTGGCCCTGCAAGGTATCGGCGCGGCCGTCCCAAAAGAGCCCGCCCTGCGGCACCAGATCGGCCGCCGTGACGGCGACGTCCCCAGCGTTTTTCTGCGTGCGCGCCCCCTGCTGCCCGAGCGCCGCCATGCTGACGGGGCTGGCGCTTTCGTTCTCCTCGTCGTCGGGCCCGATGCTGAAATCGGGTTGGCGCTCGAGATACATCAGCGACGGCGCCGCGCGCACGCCCTGGCGGGTGAGCGCTGGGCCGCCAAGCATCGCCGGCTGATCGCCGGGCGGGCCATAGGCGTGCTGCGGGCTGTGGCAGGAAGCGCAGGACAGCCGCCCCGACGAAGAGAGGCCCGGGTCGAAGAAGATATCCCGTCCGAGCTGGGCCATCGCCGACAGCGGGGCGACGGGCTGGCGGATCAGCCGCACCGGATGCGGATTTTCGCCGCGCGACAGCATCCAGCTGGCGACCGGATGGCGCAGCCATGCCGCGGGCGGAATCGGGCTCTGCGCCGCGATCGCGATGCCGGCGCCGGCGAGCGCCGCGAGCAGCAGCCCAAGGCCGGCGATCCGCCGGCGCGGGGTGGCCCGCAACGGCGCGGACGGTTTCACCCCGCCGCGGCGGCCCGAACTCACCGATGAGCCGGCTCGCCGCTGGCCGGGTCGAGAAACAGCGGCAGATTGTGCCCACCGGAGGTGAAATCGAACAAATCGGCGATCGATCCGCTGGCGGCATCGAACGAACCGCCGCCGAGGCGTTCGCCATGCAGCCAGTTGTCCTCGATAAAGCGCGTGATCGAGCTCTGCGAAACCAGCGCATGGCTGACCGCGTTCGCCTTCGCCCAAGGCGAGATCACCAGCAGCGGAACGCGGGTGCCGGGGCCGCAACGGCCGTTGACCGGCTTGCCGGCGACGCCGGCGAGCGGCGTGCCGCGGCCGCACTTTCCGGCGCCGTCGAGCCGGTCGGCCGCCTTGTCGAAGGACGAATTCGTCGGCGTGGCAAAGGCATGGTCGTACCACCCGTCGGAATCGTCCCAGGCGACGACGATCGCCATGCTCTTCCAGTCGGGCTGATGCTCGAGGAAGTCGATCAGCATGACAAGGCCGGTCTGCTCGTCGAGCGGGTCGGAATAGCCGGCATGGCCGTCCTGGTAGGCGGGCAGCTTGATGAAGACCACGGCCGGGACATTGCCGGCCTTGACCGCATCGTAGAAGTCCATGAGGTCATATTCGTGGTTCGCCGGGTCGCGCTTGCCGTCATGGTCAAAGCTGTAGCCGATCATGGCGACCGAGCCTGGTCGGGCATGGTTCGGGTTCGCGGTCGAGGCGTGATACTGGAACCAGTTGTGGTGCGGGATGTAGTCGGCGATCTTCGTATGCACCACGGTCGAGTAGGTGCTGCGGGAGCAGCCGGTGGTGCCGTTGGGGTTTTTGGCGGCGAGGTCGAACCCGCCCATAAAGCCGCCCCAGGCGATGCCGGCCCGGTTGAGCAGGTCGCCGATGTTGCGGCCGGCCATCATCACCTGGTCCTTGCGGTTGGAGCAGATGTCGTGGCCAGGATCGACATCGTTGATCATCGTCAGCCCGCCATCGCCGTCATCGATGTAATACGAATATTTGGCCGAAGAGAACGGCTTCTTGGTAGTGGCGACGATCTGCATCCCATTGGTCTGGCCGGCGACTACTTCGAGCGCTCCCGGCGTGGATGGGCCGTACGTGTCGGCATAGGCGTTGTCGCTGAGCGCGAAATGCTGCGCATAGCGCCACAACGCGGTCACCGTGTTGCCGTCGAAATAGCCCATCACCTGGCCCTTGGTGCCGAAGGCGCCGACCCCGCCCGGCGTGCCCTTGCCGGTGTATTTCGGGAAGAGGTCGGCCTTGCCGTGATCGTAGGCTTGCTGTTCCGCCGTGTACGCGTGGTTCTGGTCGGCGGTCGCAGCCTGGGTGCGGTCGAGCCGAAACGGCTCGGCGGCGTCGGCGCCGTTCTCGGAATTGGTGAAATTGGGATTGTTGGTCAAGAGATCGGCGCTGGCCAGATTGTTGACCCTGGGCGTGCCGGGGGCGGCGCGAAACGCGGGCTCGCCGGGCGGGTTGGCAGCCTTCGGATAGGTCGCGAAATAGTGATCGAACGAGACGTTCTCGTCGTAGACCACAACCAGGTGCTTGATCGGCGTCGCGGTCGGCAGCGCATCCGACGGGTTCGGGCCGGCAGGGCTCGCCGGCGCCACGGCGCCCTCCGCGCCGGTTGCCGCGAGCACGCAGCCGGTTTGGCCGACGAAGCCGAGCATCAGCGCGCCCGCGGCAATGCCGAGCAGGATTTTGCGTCGCATCATGTGCTTTCCGTGCCGTCGATGATTGGGATGCGCGTAATCGGTACACCGGAGCATTTCTAATCGCTAAGCCGGCGCGAGCGGATGAATCAATTGTGACATCGCGGCCCGCTGCCGCCGTGGTCGACGGAGCAGATCGCGCAAACCGTGCGCGCAGTGTAGAGTGCCCGCCGCGCCAAGCCTGCCAATGGAGCTGCCATGCCGCCAGCCGACGGATCCCCTGGCCCGCTGATCGAGAGAGAAACCGGGGCAATGCCCGAATGGCGTTGGCCCGATGCCGGCTCTTCGCGCATCCCGAACTGGGTTTACACCGACCCCGAGCTGTTCGCCCGCGAAGAGGAGCGGGTCTTTGCCGGGCAGAGCTGGCTTTATGTCTGCCTCGAAGCGGAAATCCCGAAGCCCGGCGACTTTAAGCGCAGCCGGCTCGGCACCCGCGAAATTGTCGCGGCGCGCGACGCGGCGGGCGAAATCAGCGTCCTGGTCAACCGCTGCGCCCATCGCAGCGCGCAATTCTGCTCGGCCGCGCGCGGCTCGGCCAAGGAATTCGTCTGCCCCTATCACCAATGGACCTACGATCTTTCCGGCAAGCTCTTGGGCGTGCCGTTCCGCCGCGGCTTTCGCGGGCAAGGCGGCATGCCGGCGGATTTCCGCCCCGAGGAGCACGGGCTCGAACGCCTCGCGGTGGCCCACCGGCACGGCGTTGTCTTCGCCAGCTTTTCGCGCGAAACCGAGCCTCTCGACGCGTATCTCGGCGACACCATGCTCGGCTATTTCGATCGGGTCTTCGATGGCCGCGAGCTGGTCGTGCTCGGCTATCTGCGCCAGCGCATTCCGAGCAATTGGAAATTGATGTTCGAGAACATCAAGGACCCGTACCACGCCAGCCTGCTGCACGTGTTCCTGGTCACATTCGGGCTGTTTCGTCTCGACCAGCGCTCGTCGATCGAGATGGACCCGACCGGGCGGCACGCGGTGCTGGTCAGCCGCAAGGGCGAGCAGCGCGAGAATGAGGCCACCCGGCAGATGCGCGCGTTCAAATCGAACTTCACCTTGCGCGATCCGCGGCTTCTGGAGCCGGTGCGCGAGTTTCCCGGCGAGGCGACGGTGGTCATGCAGACCTTGTGGCCCAATCTGATTGTGCAGCAGCAGTCGAACACCCTGGCGATGCGCCAGATCGTGCCGATCGATGCCAGCCGGTTCGACCTCGCCTGGACGTTTTTCGGCTATGCCGACGACACGCCGGAGATGCGTCGGCGTCGCCTGCGCCAAGCCAATCTGATGGGGCCAGCGGGCCTCGTCTCGCTCGACGACAGCGAGGCGATGCTGTTGTCGCAGGCCGGGATCGACGGCAACGACGCGGCCCAGTGCGTCGCCGAGATGGGCGGCCGGGCGGTTCACGACGAGCCGCACATGGTGACCGAGACCGCGATCCGCGGCTTCTATCAGCATTATCGCCGGGTCATGGGGCTTTAAGGGTGCTGCGGTGGTGATCGCAGCACCCGGCCTCGACGCGCCGCCGGCATTGCGCATGCGGCTCGCCGATCTCTATTGCGCCTATGCCGATGCGCTCGACGAGGGCGAGCTCGAATGCTGGCCCGACTTCTTCACCGAGGATTGCCTCTACCAGGTGATCCCGCGGGACAATTTCGAGCAAGGACTGCCGATCGCGCTGATCTATTGCGAAAGCCGGGGCATGCTGGCGGATCGAGTGGTCGCGATCCGCGAAACTGCACTCTATGTGCCGCGCACCGTCCGGCATCTCACCGGCAATATTCGGCTGCGCGAGATCGGTCCCGACGGGTGGCGCCTGACGGCGAGCTTCGCGCTGTTCCAGACGATGGTCGACCGCCCGTCCGAACTGTTCCTGTGCGGCCGGTACCGTGACCGGGTCATCGAGGACCGCGGCCGATTGCGCTTCGCCGAGCGGGTCTGCATCTACGATTCGACGATCGTCCCAACCTCGCTGGTCTACCCGGTGTAGGAATTCGGCGATGTCGTTGGGCCGCGCTCGTACCAGCGGCGGCTGCGCAAGGCGAGGTGCACGACCGACAGCATGACCGGGACCTCGACCAGCACGCCGACGACGGTGGCGAGCGCGGCGCCCGACTGGAAGCCGAAGAGGGCGATCGCGGCGGCGACCGCGAGCTCGAAGAAATTCGAGGCGCCGATCAATGCCGACGGGCAAGCGACGTTGTGCGGGACACCAAAGGTGCGGTTCAGCGCATAGGCGATCCCGGCGTTCAGATAAACTTGGATCACGATCGGCACCGCCAAGAGCAGGATCACCAATGGCTCGCGGATGATCTCGTCGCCTTGGAAGCCGAACAGCAGCACCAGGGTTGCGAGCAGGGCCACGAGCGAGACCGGTTGCAGCACCCGCAGCAATCGCGCCAATCCCGGCTCGCCGCGCCGCGCCAGGATCGAGCGCCGCCACAATTGCGCACCGATCACCGGCACGACGATGTAGAGCAGGACCGACAGGAACAGCGTCGCCCACGGCACCGTGATCGACGAGAGGCCGAGCAACAGGCCGACGATCGGGGCGAAGGCGAAAACCATGATCGTATCGTTGAGCGCGACTTGGCTCAGCGTAAAGTTCGGCTCGCCGCCGCTCAGGTTCGACCACACGAACACCATCGCCGTGCAGGGCGCCGCGGCAAGCAGGATGAGCCCGGCGATGTAGCTGCTGATCTCGCTGGCCGGCAGCCACGGGCGGAACAGCCAACCGATGAACAGCCAGCCGAGCAGGGCCATGCTGAACGGCTTCACCAGCCAGTTGACGCCGACGGTGACGGCGATGCCGCGCCACTGCTCGGCGACCCGGTGCAAGGCGCCGAAATCGACCTTGAGCAGCATCGGCACGATCATCAGCCAGATCAGCACCGCGACCGGGATGTTGACCTCGGCGACGGTCATCCGCCCGAGCGCGTGAAACGGCGCCGGCACGAGCCGGCCGAGCGTCACTCCGGTGGCAATGCAAAGCGCCACCCACAAGCTCAGCCAGCGCTCGAAGGCACCGAGCGCCGGGGCGGCCGGGCGCCCGGCTGTGTCGGAAACGGAGGTCATCAAAACTCCTGTCTGGCGGGCGCGGCGGTGCGGCCGATCTCATCCACATTTCGCTTGATCCAGAGGCGGTCGAGCTTGTCGATCGGCAACGCCACAAACAGCCCGATGCGCGCGTCAAGCATGCGGAACGCTTCACGAAAGGCCTGCCGCCGCTCGATGTCCGGACCGGCGATTGCGGCCGGGTCGGGCACGCCCCAATGCGCGGTGATCGGCTGCCCCGGCCAGACCGGGCAGGTTTCGCCGGCGGCCTGGTCGCACACCGTAAAGACGAAATCCATCGGCGGCGCGCCCGGTGCCGCAAACTCCTCCCAGCCCTTCGAGCGCAGGCCCGCTGTCGGCACGCCGAGCCGAGCCAATAGCCCGATCGCGAGCGGGTCCACCCGCCCCTTCGGCTGCGAGCCTGCGCTGAAGCCCCTGAACCGGCCGTCGCCGCGATGGTTGAGGATGCACTCGGCGAGGATGCTCCGGGCGGAATTGCCGGTGCATAGAAAAAGCACGTTGCAGGCGCTAGCGGCCGTCATCAGTCTGAGCTCTCGCCGCAGCTATGCGGCGGCAGGTTTGCGGGCTTCGATCGTGGCCGAAGCGACGTAGTCCTCGATCCCCTGCTCGGGGCCCCAGGTCTTGATCAGCTCGCGGCTATAAGGCTTTATCTCAATACGGATGCCGGAAAAGCCGGCCGCGGCGAGCCATTCCTCGATCTGCGCCGTTGAGGCGGCGCCGGCGACGCAGCCGCAGAGCAATGACGGGTCGGTCGCGAGCTTGGCCGGCAGCGGGGCGGTGCTGACGATGTCGGAGATTGCCAGACGGCCGCCCGGCTTCAGCACGCGGAACGCTTCGCCGAATACCTGCGCCTTGCCGGGGACGAGGTTGATTACGCAGTTCGAGATCACGACGTCGGCGACATTGTCGGCGACCGGCAGATGCTCGAGCTCGCCGAGGCGGAATTCGACGTTGCCGGCGCCGATTTTGGCGGCATTGTCGCGCGCCTTCGTCAGCATCTCGTGGGTCATGTCGATGCCGATGACGCGGCCCGCGGGCCCGGTCTGCCGCGCCGCCAGAAAGCAGTCGAAGCCGGCGCCGCTGCCGAGATCGACAATGGTTTCGCCGGGCCGGATCGCGGCGATCGCCTGCGGGTTGCCGCAGCCGAGCCCGAGATTGGCGCCGTCGGGGACCATCGCGAGATCGGCCGCCGAATAGCCCATGCGCAAGGCTTTGTCCTGTGCGGCGGTCGTCGGGCCACAACAGGCTGACGCGGCCGGCCCGCAACAGGACGCTCCCTCGACGGCGGCGGCGATGCCGCCATAGCGGACGCGGACCATTTCCTTGATTTCGCTCTCGTCCATGATCCTCTCCATCATGCCGACTCCCGATCTGGCGGGTTTGCCGCGCCGGTCGAGCCCGGGCGGCAGACCGGCGCGCACACGGCGCCGCCACCGCAGCAATTCTCGCTGAGGTAGCCCATCAGCGCGTTCATCGCCGCGAAGTCGGTCGCATAGATCAGCTGCCTGCTCAGCCGCCGCTGGGTGATTAGCCCGGCATGCATCAGCTGCTGCAGGTGAAAGGTCAGCGAGGACGGCGGCAGATCGAGCGCCTGCGCGATGGTCCCGGCCGACAGCCCGTCCGGTCCGCGCTGCACCAACAGGCGGAACGCCGCGAGCCGGGTCTCGTGAGCCAACGCCCCTAATGCGGCAGTCGCCTCTTTGCCGTCCATCGCCACCTCTGACATTCCAACGGAGATCGAAATAACATTTCGCGACGCTTCTGTCAACGAATTTTCGTGGATCGTCGAATTGATCGATCGAGGGATGCCATCGGAGCGCTGTGGCGCTACATAGAGACCGGGCTATGACCAGGAGGTTCCGATGGACGACCAGACCCGCACCGAGCTCGAAGCCGCCGCTTTCCGCCGTCTCGTGGAGCATCTGCGCGAGCGCACCGACGTGCAGAACATCGATATGATGAATCTGGCCGGCTTCTGCCGCAATTGCCTGTCGCGCTGGTACCGGGAAGAGGCCGAGCAGCGCAGCATCCCGCTGTCCGACCCGCAGGCGCGCGAGATCGTCTACGGCATGCCTTATGACGAGTGGCGCAAGAAATACCAGAAGGAGGCGAACGCCGAGCAAAAGGCCGCCTTCGCCGCGTCGCAGAACCCTGCCGCGCAGAACCGCTGAGCGCCACCCCGCCGGCTTGCGCCGGTGGTGCCCGGCCGCTATCGTCGGCGCCGCCGCGGGGGGCGCGGCCGCACGGGGAAGGGGGAACCATGCCGGATGTCGGCGGGATTGCGGGCGAGCGGCTCAAAGCTTTGATCGAGCGGATCGAGCGGCTCGAAGATGAGAAGCGCGCGCTCGGCGAGGACATCAAGGAGGTCTACGCCGAGGCCAAAGGCACCGGCTTCGACCCGAAAATCATGCGGCAGTTGATCCGCATCCGCAAACGCGACAAGGACGACCTCGACGAGGAGGAGACGCTCCTCGACCTCTATAAGCGCGCGCTCGGCATGCTTCCCGAGGCGAGCCCGCAGTCGCAAGCCGCAGAGTAGCGCGCGCCGCGCCAGCGCCGACAAGACGCAAGAACGGCCCCGGCCGGCGAATCGTCCGGTGCGGTTGGTGGGCCGGCAGCGGCCTCGGGCACGCTGTGCGGGGCGGGATCGCTGACCCGCTGCGATCATCGATGATCTCGCCGCCCGGGAATGCGAGAATGCCGGCATGCCGATCGCCGATTTTGTACATCTGAGGGTCCATACCGCCTATTCGTTGTCGGCCGGGGCGATCCCGGTCAAGGAGGCGGCCCGGCTGTGCCGCGCGGAGCGCATGCCGGCAGTGGCGATTACCGACACCGGCAACCTGTTCGGCGCGCTCGAATTCGCCATCGCCTGCGCCGCCTCGGGGGTGCAGCCGATCATCGGCTGCGAAATGGCGCTCGCAGGGCGTGACGCGGCCGGTCGGGGCAATGGCGCGCCGGGGCGAGCGGAACCGGATCGGGTCGTGCTCCTGGTGCAGAGCGAGCCCGGTTATCGCAACCTGCTGGCGCTGTCGAGCCGGTCCTATCTGGCGAGCGAGCCGGGTGCCGAGCCGGCCGTCCGCCTCGCCGATCTGACCGCAGCGAGCGAGGGCCTGATCTGCCTCACCGGCGGTCCAGGCGGGCCGGTCGGCCGGCTGCTCGCCGAGGGTCAGGCCGAGGCTGCCGAGGCGGCGCTGGGCGCGCTCGAGGCGGCGTTTCCCGGCCGGCTCTACATCGAGCTGATGCGCCATGACCGTCCGGAAGAAGCGCGCAGCGAGCCGGGGCTCGTCGATCTCGCCTACCACCATGATCTGCCGCTCGTCGCCACCAACGACGCCTATTTCCCCGACCGCGGCTTTTACGAGGCGCATGACGCGCTGCTATGCATCGCCCAGGGCACCGTGATCGCCGACAACGAGCGCAGGCGCGTCACACCGATGCATTACTTCCGCTCGGCGGCCGAGATGCGCGAGCTGTTCGCCGACCTGCCGGAGGCGTGCGACAACACGCTGGTGATCGCCCGGCGCTGCGCTTTTATTCCGCAGCAGCGCCACCCGATCCTGCCGGCGTTTCCGATTGAGGCCGGCGACACCGAGGAGACGGCGCTGCGCCGCGCCGCGCAGGCCGGGCTCGACGCCCGCCTCGCCCGGCTCGGCCTCGACGAGGCGCAGACGCGGCCCTATCGCCAGCGGCTCGAATTCGAGCTCGAAATGATCGTCAAGACCGGGTTCGCCGGGTACTTCCTGATCGTCGCCGACTTTATCCAATGGGCCAAGCGCCAAGGCATACCGGTCGGGCCCGGGCGCGGCTCGGGTGCCGGATCGGTCGTCGCCTGGGCATTGACGATCACCGATCTCGACCCGCTGCGCTTCGGCCTGCTGTTCGAGCGGTTCCTCAACCCCGAGCGCGTGTCGATGCCGGATTTCGACATCGATTTCTGCCAGGACCGGCGCGACGAGGTGATCCGCTACGTCCAGCAGAAATACGGCCGCGACCGGGTGGCGCAGATCATCACCTTTGGGAAATTGCAGGCGCGCGCGGTGCTGCGCGATGTCGGCCGAGTGCTGGCGATGCCCTATGGACAGGTCGATCGGCTGTGCAAGCTGGTGCCCAACAACCCTGCCCATCCGGTCAGCCTGCCGCAGGCGATCGCCGGCGAGCCGGTGCTGCAGCAGCTGCGCGACGGCGACGAGACCGTGGCCCGGCTGATCGAGATCGCGCTCAAGCTCGAAGGGCTCTACCGCCACGCCTCGACCCATGCCGCCGGGGTGGTGATCGGCGACCGCCCGCTGACCGAATTGGTGCCGCTCTATCGCGATCCGCGCTCGGACATGCCGGTCACCCAGTTCAACATGAAATGGGTCGAGCTTGCCGGCCTCGTCAAATTCGATTTTCTCGGGCTCAAGACCCTGACCGTGCTGGCGCGCTGCCTCGACCTGCTCGAAGCGCGCGGCATCATTCTCGATCTGGCCGATCTGCCGCTCGACGATCGTCCGACCTTCGAGCTGTTGAGCCGCGGCGATACGGTGGGCGTGTTCCAGGTCGAAGGCGCCGGAGTGCGGGACATGCTGCGGCGGCTGCGGCCCGACCGGTTCGAAGACATCGTCGCCGCCAACGCGCTCTACCGGCCCGGGCCGATGGAGAACATCCCGCGCTACATCGCGGTCAAGCATGGCGAGGAAGCGCCCGACTACCTGCATCCCGCGCTCGAACCGATCCTGACCGAGACCTATGGCGTCATGACCTATCAGGAGCAGGTCATGCAGATCGCCCAGGTCCTGGCCGGCTACAGCCTCGGCGGAGCCGATTTGTTGCGCCGGGCGATGGGCAAGAAGATCCAGTCGGAAATGGACGCGCAACGCCAGCAATTCGTCGACGGCGCGGTGGTGCACGGCGTCGAGGCCGCGCTCGCCGACCATATTTTTGACCAGATGGCGAAATTTGCCGGCTATGGCTTCAACAAGCCGCACGCCGCCGCCTACGCACTGGTGACCTACCAGACCGCCTATCTGAAGGCCAATTACCCAGTCGAGTTTCTCGCCGCCTCGATGACCCTCGATCTCGGCAACACCGATAAGCTCAACGTCTTTCGCCAGGAGCTGAGCCGGCTTGGCATCCGGCTCTTGCCGCCGGACATCAACCGCTCGCAGCCGGGCTTCTCGGTCGAGGCGGACCCTCGCTCTCAGCCCGCCGGCGTGGGGCAGGCCCCCATCCTTCCCTCCCCCGCGAACGGGGGAGGGGCAGGGGGGACAGGCGCCGGCGGGAACATCGGGGGCAAGCCCGCGATCCGCTATGCGCTGGCCGCGGTCAAGGGAGTAGGCCAGCAGGCGATGGTCGAGCTGGTGCGCGAGCGCGACAAGAACGGCCGGTTCCGGGATCTGTTCGACCTGGCGCGGCGCCTCGACGCCAAGACCTTCAACCGCGGGCAATTCGAGAGCCTGGCCAAGGCCGGGGCATTCGATTGCTTGAACCCGAACCGGGCGCAGAGTTTCGCTGCAGCCGAAATATTGCTGCGCGAGGCGAACCGCAGCGCCGCCGAGCGGCAGGACGGGCAAGGCAGCCTGTTCGGCCTTGGCCTCAGCGACCGGCCGTCGCTGCCGCTGATCGACGATTGGCCGCCGGTCGATAAACTGCAGCACGAGTTCGGAGCGATCGGGTTTTATCTGTCGAGCCATCCGCTCGACGCCTATGGCAAAAGCCTCGAGCGGGCCGGCATCCTGCGCTCGGCCGATCTGCCGGCGGCCTTGGCGGCGAACGCGGCGACCCGGTTCCGCCTCGCCGGCATTGTTATCGGCCGAAAGGAGCGGACCTCGGCGCGCGGCAACCGGTTTGCCTTTGTCCAAATGTCGGACCCGAGCGGCGTTTTCGAGGTAACCGTGTTCGCCGAAATGTTGCGTGAGGCGCGGGCATTCCTTGATGCGGGCCATCCGCTCGCGGTCACCATCGATGTGCGCAGCGAGGAGGACAGCCTGCGCCTGACTGCGCAGAAGATCGAGCCGCTCGACGATGTCGTGGCCCACGCCGTGGCCGGGCTCAAGGTGTTTCTCGGCGAAGCGCGAGCATTGGGTCATCTCAGAAATGTCATCGGCCGCGAGGCGGGCGGGCGCGGCCGCGTCTCGGTTGTGCTCGACCTGCCCGAGCGCGAGGTCGAGATCGCCATCCCCGGCGGCTTTAAGGTCGGCCCGAAAATCCGCGCCGCGGTCAAGTCGCTGCCCGGCATCATCGACGTCCACGACATCTGAGAGGCCGGTTTTCCCTGCTTCCCTTGAAATTCCTAGTTCGACGGGCTGCGGCCCCCGGACAGCCCTGCGCTCGCGCGGAATGCCGCCCGGGGAAGCGGATAGATCAGAGACGGCTTTGGCCATCGGCCAGGTCGGGCAAGGCCATGCCAATCGGCGCGGGTTCATTGTATGATCCGGTCGCGCGAGGGTTCGCGGTGACCCCGATTTGACATGAAGGAGAAAGCCGTGCCCGATACTACCGATCAACGGCCGCCGGTCGCGGTTGGCCATGTGCGTCTCAACGTCACCGATGTCGGCGCCGCCGCGCGGTGGCTAAAAACCGTCGGCCTGCGCCCGATCGTGACGCGAGACGAGCTGGCGGTGCTCGAATTGCGCGGCGGGACCCACGTCGTCGTCAGACAAGCCGAGGAGCCGCCCGCAGCCGGGGCGGGGGCGCCGTTCGACTTGATGGTCGATGACGTCGATGCGGCGCACCACGATTACGCCGAAAAGGGGTTGGCTCCATCGCCAATCCGCCGCGGCCGCATCCACGACTCGTTCGATCTCGCCGGCCCCGACGGCTGGGCGTTCACGGTCAACTCCTCGCACGCCAGCAGTCAGGCGATCTGAGCTCCGCGCCGGTCCGACGGGGGATCGAGATCAACCCGTCGGATCGACCAGAGCGTAGGATGTGTGCGGACGGCCCCATAGGGCTCGCCGGCCGATGTGCATGACAGCCGCGCCGGGCAATGAGCTCCGGTTCGGTTGGCGGCGGGGTGCGAAGCGTTGGGCAAAAGCGTTGCGGGATGCTCGATTTGGGATTAACCCAGCTTGACCACAGTTCGGCAGGCGGCGTCGGGTTAAGGATGGCGGGCAATCTGGTGCAGGGCGCGGTGTTCACCGTCATGGTGGTGCGCGCTGGATTGCTGCGCGACCCGGCCTTCGAGCTGGAATTGGCCGAGCAGATCGGCCGCAGCCCGCGGTTCTTTCTGAATGCGCCGGTGGTGCTCGACCTTAGGGACGCCGCCGAATTCGCCGATCCCGCCGCCTTCGCCGAGGCAAAGGAGGTCCTGCAGCACCACACCTTGACCTTGGTCGGCGTGCAGAACGCGCTGCCGGTGCAGGTCGAGGCCGCCGCCGCGGCCGGGCTGGCGAGCTTTGCCCCGAATTCGACGCAGCCGCGGCGGCCGGCGCGCCCGCCGTCCGAGCCCGAGCCGCAGCCGCAGGCGCAGGCGCAGGCGCAGGCGGAGCCGCCCCCGCCCCGTCCGGCGACCACTGTCAATGCCGCCAATGCAGCGAAGACTCGGCTGATCACCCAGCCGGTGCGCTCGGGCACCCAGATTTATGCTCGCGGCGCCGATCTGGTCGTCACTGCTCCGGTCAGCCCCGGCGCCGAGATCATCGCCGATGGCAACATCCATGTGTATGGCGCGCTGCGCGGCCGGGCGCTCGCCGGCGCCGGCGGCGATGCCGAGGCGCGAATCTTTTGCGACCGGTTCGAGGCGGAGCTGGTCAGCATCGCCGGACACTATCTGGTCAGCGAGCAAATGCCGGCCGCTGAAAGGGGCTTACGGGTGCAGATCGCGCTCGTCGATGACCGGTTGACCATCACGCGAAATTGACGCTCAGATTGGCCGGATCGAATCTGCCGAGCATGATCTGCCGGGGATGACGATCCGGAACGCGGCTCGGTCGCAGCGATGCGGGGTCGCCGCCGCGATCGGGTGGCGCGCCTGCTCTGGTCCGATGCCGACGCCGGTTCGAGGCCACCGGCCCGCTGCGGGCCGCCGGGGGAGAGGGGAGGTCTTTTTGGCAGCAAAAGTCATTGTGCTGACGTCCGGCAAGGGCGGCGTCGGCAAGACCACCAGCGCCGCCGCGGTCGCTGCCGGGCTCGCTTTGCGCGGCCATCGCACCGTGGTCATCGATTTCGACGTGGGCCTGCGCAACCTCGACCTGATCATGGGCTGCGAACGCCGCGTCGTCTTTGATTTCATCAACGTCATAAACGGCGACGCCAAGCTCAACCAGGCACTGATCAAGGACAAGCGCAACGACAGCCTCTATGTGTTTCCGACTTCGCAGACGCGGGACAAGGATGCACTGAAGCGTGACGGGGTCGAGCGCGTGCTCGACGAATTGAAGGAGACCTTCGACTACATCGTCTGCGACAGCCCGGCCGGGATCGAGCATGGCGCCATCACCGCACTTTATTTCGCTGACGTGGCGATCATCGTGACCAACCCCGAGGTGTCCTCGGTGCGCGACAGCGATCGGATTATCGGCATCCTCGCCTCGAAGTCGCGGCGCGCCGAGCGCAACATGGACCCGGTCGCGGTCCACCTGCTGTTGACCCGGTATTCGCCCGAGCGGGTCGATCGGGGCGAGATGCTGGCGATCGAGGACGTCAAGGAAATCCTGTCGATCCCGATGCTCGGCGTCATCCCCGAATCGGAATCGGTGCTGCGCGCCTCGAACACCGGGACCCCGGTGGTGTTCGATCCGGAGAGCGCGGCCGGGCAGGCCTATCTCGATGCCGTCGGCCGGCTGCTTGGCGAGCAGCGCGAGATGCGCTTTTTGAAGACCGAACGCCGCAGCTTTTTCCGCACCCTGTTTGGTAGGGCGTGATGCGCCTCCTTGATTTCCTGTTCCCGGAGCGCCGGAACACCGCGCTCGTTGCCCGCGACCGGCTGAAGATCGTGCTCGCCCACGAGCGGGCGAGCCGCGACGCTCCGGACTTCCTGCCGGCTCTGCAGCAAGAATTGCTCGACGTGGTCGGCCGCTACGTCGAGATCCGCGACGACATGCTGCGCGTCAACGTCGCCAGCGCCGGCGAAACCTCGCTCTTGGAAATCAACGTCGAGCTCGACGGCGCCAACATCAAGCCGGTCAAGAACGGCGCCGCCGCCGAGACGAAGCCGAAACCCAGGCCGGTGCCGATCGCACGGCCCGACCCGAGCTCGCCGCCGCCTTGGGTCAAGCCCGGCTGAGAGGCAGCCGTCCGCCGACAAAGGAGGAGCCAGATGCCCGGCAAAGTCGGATTTATCGGGCTGGGTGCCATGGGCGGCCCGATGGCGCTCAATCTTTTGAAGCACGGCTTTTCGCTGGTCGTGCACGACATCGACGCGACGAAGCTCGAGCCGGCGCTCGCCGCCGGTGCCGCCGTGGCGCAATCGCCCGAGGCGGTGGCCGCCGCGGCCCAGCGGACGATCTCGATCGTCGAGACCACCGAGCAGGCCGAAGCGGTGATCATCGGCGAGCACGGCATCATCCATGGCGCCGGCAACGGCCACATCGTGCTCTCGATGAGCACGATCGACCCGTTCGCGGCGCGGCGCTTTGCCGCGCGGTTGGCCGAGCGCGGCATCCAGATGCTCGACGCGCCGGTCAGCGGCGGCACGGTGCGGGCGAAGTCGGGCGAATTGTCGATCATCGTCGGCGGCGCGCCCGAGACTTACGCGGCCTGCGAAGACTTGTTTCGGGCGATGGGCAAGAACCTGTTCCACGTCGGGCCGGTCGGGCAGGGGTTGGCGATGAAGCTCCTCAACAACATGCTGGGGCAGGTCACAACCGTGGCAATCGCCGAGGCGCTGGTGCTCGGGGTCAAGGCCGGGCTCGACCCGCAGCAGATCTACGAGGTGATCCGGGTCAGCACCGGGTCGAGCGTGCAGTTCGAGAACCGGGTGCCGCGCATGCTGCGGCGTGACTTTGCTCCCGGCGGCACGATCGACATCTCGTACAAGGACCAGGACCTCGAAACATCCTTTGCCAGGCGGCTCGGCGTGCCGCTGCTGCTGGCCAATTTGACGCAGCAGGTTTACCAGATGGCCCGCGCCCAGGGTCTCAACAAGGAAGACGGCGCGGCGATCATCAAGGTGTTCGAAGACCTCGCCGGCGTCAAAATCAGCCAC
Organism: Allostellaceae bacterium; assembly: GCA_036500965.1. Taxonomy (GTDB): domain Bacteria; phylum Pseudomonadota; class Alphaproteobacteria; order ATCC43930; family CGMCC-115725; genus AP-15. Next base: position 42,496 of record DASYBC010000041.1, read on the forward strand.
GGAGACTGAAGGCCTGTGGGCGCGTTCGAACCCGCCATTATAATTTCCCTTGCCCGGACTTGTTCCGGGCATCCACGACTTGAACGCTGCTAAAAGCCAGCCGAAGAAAGGCGTGGATCACCGGGTCAAGCCCGGTGAAGGCGAATGTAGGACGGGCACCTGCTGCTCCGACTCGACTGAGAAAAAAGGGAGAATGAGAGATGGCGACATATGTGCTGATCCACGGGGCATATCAGGGCGGCTGGATCTGGGGGCCGACGGCGGCGCGCCTGCGGGCGGCGGGGCATGTCGTCCATGCCCGCTCGCTCGATGGCTGCGGCGAGCGCCGCCATCAGCTGCGGCCGGGGATCAATGTCGAGACCCAGGCGACCGAGATCGCCGAGCTGCTGTTCTACGAGGATTTGCATGATGTGGTGCTGACCGGCACCAGCTCTGGCGGCATGGTGCTGTGCCGGGCCGCGGAGCTGGGCCGCGAGCGGATCGGGCGGCTCGTTTTCGTCGACGCGCTGGCGTTGCTCGACGGCGAACGGGTGGCGCAGATCGTCAACCGGCCGACCCCGCGGGTCACCACCGCGCTCGCGGTCGGGCCGTCGCGCGAGGATGCCGAGAACCGCAGCTTCGCCGACCTTACAGCCGAGCTGCGCGCCTTTGCGCTCGCGCGCTACACGCCGCACCCGATCGCCGCGATGGAAGAGCCGGCGTCGCTGAAGAGCTTCTGGAGCCAGTCCTGGCCCGGCACGACGGTGATCCGCTGCCGCCGCGCCGCCAACCCCGGCGAGGCGCATCAGCGCCGCACCGCAGACAAGCTCGGCGGCAAATATCTCGAGATCGACACCGGCCATTACCCGATGCTGTCCGATCCCGATACCTTGGCGCCATTGCTGATGCAGGGGTGACAAGAGGGCGCGAACGATGGTTGCGGCAGCGATAGGCGCGAAGGCGTCGCCCAGCGAGGCGGTCGGCCGAGGATCGGCGCTATGTCCAGAGCCTCAAGGGCCGCCGCGAGGTGTGGAGTGACGGCGAACGCGTCGCCAACGTGACGACCCATCCGGCCTTCAAGAACGTGATCGATGCGCTCGCTCGCATCTACGATCTGCAGAACAGCCCGCAATACCGCGACGCGATGACCTGCCGCGACCCTGAAAGGGGGCGATGCGTCAGCGTCAGCTGGCTGCTGCCGTGTTCGGGCGAGAATCACAATTGTCGGCTATGAGCACAAATGATGGCTCCAGCGCGCCGGTACTCTCGATCGTGATTCCGGTATTCAATGAGGCGATCACGATTGGGCTAATCCTATTGCAAGTAGCTAACGCGCTGCCGGCGGTGCTGAAGCAAATAATTGTAGTGGATGATTGCTCAACCGATGGAACGTCCGAATGGCTGAGACGAAATTTGGGGTGTACAAAACGAATTTGGCGGTGCATATCGTGCGATCTTAACGGTGAACTTCGGCTCTCCGCCGAGGATACGCAAAACAATGGGTTTTCGTTTGTGGTCCAGTATCACGAGCGAAATCGGGGTAAAGGCGCGGCGGTAAGAACCGGACTGGCGCACGCCTCGGGGGACGTCATCGTGATACAGGACGCCGATCTTGAATATGATCCGAACGATTGGTTGCGTATGCTTCCACTTATCGTGGAACGTAAGGTGGCGGATGTAGTCTACGGTTCGAGATTCTATGGTCAGCCGCATCGCGCACTGTATTACCATCATTATCTGGGAAACCGCCTTATCTCGCTCGTTTTCAACATGATGTATAACCAAATGCTGTCCGACATCGAAGTTTGCTACAAAATGTTTAGCAGCGATGTGCTAAAACAACTACGCCTCACAGCCAATGACTTTGGAATTGAAATAGAGATTAGTGCTCAAATCGCGCGCGCCAAACGATGGCGGATCTACGAGGTTGGAATCAGCTATTATGGCCGAACCTACGAAGAAGGTAAAAAGATCAATTGGAAGGACGGTCTCAAGGCGTTGCTGTACCTCCTAAAATTCAGATTCAGTGGCCGAAGCAGATGACCGATTTTGCTTCGGTTGCGGTGCGCCGCAGGGGCTCTACCGCGCGAAAGCTTATGCTCGGACTTGCCATTGGGTTCGGTCTCTTATGGCTATCGATACGTCACCTCAACCCGCATGACGTGCTGGTAGTCATTCTAGGCGCCGACGTGCCGTGGTTGGCAATCGCTCTTGTCCTTTACGCCGGCAACCTGGCGGTCCGTATCGAGCGCTGGCGGCTGTTGCTGCACAGACACGAGAATTTGTCGTACCGAAAGGTCGGCACCGTGCTTCTCAGTGGCTATGGGGTCAATTTCCTGCTGCCCGCGCGCATCGGCGAACTGTTCCGCATGGAGTTGATGCGTCGCCGTCATGGTGTTGCCCGCGCGGTGGCCCTCAGCGGGATTGTCATTGAGCGTATCCTCGACGGCCTTTGCGTCGTCTCGCTTCTCAGCATCGGCTTGTGGCTTAACGGGCAGTATAACGAACCCAGCAAGATTTTGAGATTTGTCAATGTTAGCGGCGCGTTGGTCTTTGGGGCAGCAGTCGTCGGTTGGATTGTGCTCCGGAAATTCCCGCTCGTGAGACTATTCAGCCGCTGGCCATCGGTCACCAAGCAACTTGACTTACTAAAACAATCTTTTGCTGCGGTCGCGGGCAAGCGTTTGCTGCTGGTTGTCTGCCTGACCGGTATCGTTTACGCCAACGAGGCGGGGGCGCTGTGGGCGATCTGCCGAGCCCTTGAGCTCAATCTCGGGTTGCTCGAGCTCATGGTCCTGGTCGGCGTTTCGGCGCTCAGCACTTTGGTGCCATCCGCTCCGGGCTTTGTGGGCACCTTCCAGATGGCCTTTGTGCTGACCTTCGCCGAGTACCACGAATCGTCAACGCTCGCGGTCGCCGCGGCGTCGCTGGTCCAGCTTCTGCTTTTCGGGCCGCTGATTGTCGCCGCCATCCCATCGGTGCTTCACGGCGGTATATCGTTCGACGCCAATCTGCCTGGGGTAGGCCATGAGGGCCCTAGAGGGACGCCCGCTGAGAGACGCGCAACAAACGGCTCAGACTAGTCGAGCTCGGCGCCTAGTGGCGCGATGCCAACGGATGGTTCCCACCCGTTGGCTGAATCGCACCACCAACGCAATAATCTGGTGGGCCGATTCACAAAACACCCGGGAACCAAGCGTTTCGATCGGACCGCTAGCACGCCGTGGCGCCGCGATTGTGCTGTTGGTGATGATCGTCTTGGCGGCGCGCAACGTGGGGGAAAGCCCATTTACCGGGGACACAGGTAAGGGATGGTGGAGGGCGCTGATTTCACTCACATCTGGAGGGCATGGCCGGTCGGCGTTCCGCGATCTGGTGACACCGAACAGCGGTGAGCAGGTCCTGCCTCCCCTCGTGCGTGACATGCTGGCATTGCTGCGCCAGCACGGTGTCCAAGAATATGCCGTGTCGCCGCAAATTTCGACCGACCCGCTGCTCCACCAGCGCATCGTAGAATCGGCGTTCCCAAAAATGATGGTGCCAACCGCACCCTACCTGTTGGCGCGGGTCGGGGAGCCTCTTCCCGCTAACTGCAGACCGATGGCGGTCGAAAAGGGGATTGAGCTTGCTGCGTGCGATTAGCTTACTGCCGCTTGTGTTCTCCTTGGGACTGTCAGCCCTTGTCATCGCGCCTGCGTTACTCGCGGCGGGGGGTGACGCTCTCGAGCAACGTTGGCGTCTCATAGGACTGGTGTCAGCATCGGGGCTTCTGCTGAATTATCTCGTTGTCGTTGCCGTCGGCTCGCTCCGGAGCGATATGCTTTTGGAGCTTGCGATCGCATGCTGCTGCGCGATGGTTATACTGGCGAGGGAAGGTCGCGGGGCTGTCGATGCCTTGCGGCTCGGTTTAAGCACGACAGTTTGTTTCGTGCTCGTTCTTGGCCTCTTAGGCGCCGCGATCTTGCTGGAACCGGTGACGGCTTGGGATGCGCGGTCGATCTGGTTCTTTCACGCCAAGATGGTTTATTTCGCCGGGGGCCTGCTTAAAGATGGAGGGTGGACCGCGCCTTGCTGTCTTTTCTCCCACACTGACTATCCGACATTGATGCCAATACTGGCGGCACAGGCCGCTAGCCTAGCAGGGTTCTGGAACGAGCAGCTGCCCAAGTTCGCGCTGCTGATGCTCCTGGTTCCCGTGCTCGCCGTGACGGTATCTTATTGGAGGGCAGGGTTGGCGACTGCCGCGCTGCTGCTCCTTGCATGGGCCAAGCTCGCCCCGCTGCTGACCGACGGGTACATGGACGCGCTGCTTGCGCTGTACGGCCTATTTGGCGCGCTACTGATCGGATCATGGTTGGCGACGGGGGCCAAGCTTGACCTGGCAACCGGCGTGCTGTTCGTCGGGGTTGCGCTCGGTCTCAAGAATGAAGGTAGTCTGCTCGCGGTGACGCTGCTTGTTTGTGCAACGCCAGTCGCGGCGCTGGCGCGACGCGACGGGCGACAGTTGCTGTCTGCTGGCAGATCCGAGGCGATTCGGTTTGGCGGGGTGCTCTTGTTGGGAATTGCGAGCGGAGCGTCGTGGCTAATCTTGCGCAAAGCCTGGGGGCTCCACAACGACCTGAATCTGGGGCTAAGCTCCCTTCCTGCGATCGTTCGGCGGCTGACCGACCCGGAAGCATTGGAGATGATCCTCCGCAGCACACTAGTCTCGAATCACCTGTTTTATGCAGTGCTCATCGGTGGTTGCGCGACCGGATTGAGTTACGTATTGCGAACCGGGCGCCTGTTAGAGCCGATATTCTGCATGGCGGTTGCAAGTGGTTATTTAGCCGGGATCGAACTTGTCTATTTGGCCACTCCCACCGACCTCAAGTGGCTCCTTGCGACCAGCGCCGATCGGACAACGGTGCTCCCCGCCCTGCTGTTTCTAGCGCCGGCAATTCTGTTGCTGCGGGATGAGCGCCGCTGGCGGATCGAGATAGCGTTGCCCGCTTGGCTCCGCCATTGAGGAGACACGTTGATATCCAGTTTTAAAGCGTTTGATGCGACGCGGCGCATCCCGGCTCAAACGCAAGCGGCAGAACAGCGAGTTGTGGATTGCGCAGCTTCGACCCAGCGCGCGACGCAGGACCGCATCCGAGCGCTGCTGCAGCACCCGCTGCCGCACGGCGAAACCATGTAAACGCGCTAACGGCACGCGCCGCCGTCGTGCTGCGATCTGAAACGATCTGCCTGAATTTGGGATCCAGCCTCACCTACAGCGCGGCAGTCGTCTGAACCTCGATCAGCAGCGCTTCCCCGACCAGCCGGTCGATGATCAGCAAGGTGTTCGGCGGATAGGCGCCGCTTGGGAACATCCGAGCAAACTCGCGATTGCGATAGGCGGTGAACTTGGCGGCGTCTTGCGAATGCACGAGATAGGTCGTGAACTGGACGACGTTGCTCCAACCGCCGCCGACCGCGCCCAGAGCCGCCGCGATGTTGGCGAAGACCTGGGCGCATTGCGCCTCAAAATCATCGGCGCCGACGATATTGCCGGCCCGATCGGTCGCGACCTGGCCGGCGATAAAAACCAATTCCGACGCCTTGACCCGGGCGATCTGCGAATAGGGGCCGAGCGGCTTGCCTAGCGACTCGGGATTGAACATCGTGACATCAGTCATGCTCGCCCTCGCTGGCGGTTCTCGTCACTGGACGCGGCGCAGGCCCAGATCGGCCAGGCAGCGATCGATCGAGCCGCTTTGGTCGGCAGTTTTCGCTCGATCCTGACAGGCGGCGACAACGGCCGCGAACTCGGCCCGGGTCGGCGCCTTGCCGGTCGCGGTCTGCCAGTCGCGCAGCTCCGACGACGCGCTCGCCGGGGTGACCCCGTCCGCTGCCGCGCAGGCCGCCAAGCACAACAGAATCGAAATTGCCGCCCCCCGCATGTCGCACCCCTGCGAGCCTTGCCCGTTGCGAGACTACCCGGCGTTGCCGGACGGGGCTACCCCCTGGTCGCAGCGCCGCCGGCACGGAGCTGCGGCAGGCGCGCTTTATTCCGGCTCGGTGAATTCCAGCTGTTCCGAGAGGCCGAAGCTGTCGGCGAGCTGCTGCAATTTGAACCAGGTCGCGTCCTCGACCTCGATGCCGTTCTGCCGGCGATCCTCTTCGCGCAAATGCTCGATCTCGCCGGGGTAGAAGACGCCGCTGCTGCCCTCGGCGGGCGGGGTCGATTTCAGATAGGCGACAAACTCGCCGATGTCCTTTTTGAATTCGGCGAGCGGGCGGAAAGCTTCGACATTGAACACCGCCATGAAGCAGCCGTCATTGTGCCGGCCGGTCGGCTCGACGCCAAAGCCGAGCCCGGTCAGCAACCCGCACAGGATTTCGACCATGACCGCGAGCCCGGTGCCCTTGTAGCCACCCTCGGGGCCGCCCAACGGCAATAGCGCGCCGCCCTGGCGCAGTTGGCGCGGGTCGTTGGTCGGCCGCCCGTCCTTGCCGATCACCCAACCGTCGGGGACCGGCTGATTGCGGGCAACGGCGAGCGCGATCTTGCCGGCCGCCGCGGCCGACGTCGCCATGTCGAGATAGAGGGGCCCGTCGAGGTCGGACGGCATCGCAATCGAGATCGGGTTGGTGCCGAGCCGCGCCTCGCGGCCGCCGAACGGCGCCACCGCCTTTGGCGAACGCCCGGAATCGGCGGTGGCGATGCCGATCATGCCGGCCTTGGCGGCCATCAACGTGTAGGAGGCGACCCGGCCGATATGGCCCTGGCGAAACACCGTCGCCGCAGCAACGTTCGATTTTTCGGCCTTTTCGATGGTCAGCCGCATCGCCCGCTCGTTGGCGACGTAGCCAAAGCCCCAGTGGCCGTCGACGACCGTCGTTGTCGGGCTCTCCTGAACGATCTGCCACGGCGCCCCGGGAACGATGTGGCCCGCCTTGATGCGTTCGATGTAGGTCGGGATCTGGATCACCCCGTGCGAATCGTGGCCGGCGAGATTGGCGGCGACGACATGCCGCATCACGATCTCGGCCTCTTCCGGCGGTGTTCCCGCCGCCTCGAACAATGCCCGGCCGATTTCGGCCAAACGTTCCGCTGCGACTTTCGGCATCCCGGCTCCCTCCCTCGGCGCGCTCAGCCGGCGGCTTGCGGCGCGATGTGGGTCGCGCGCATGCGCCGCAGCGATTCGGGGTCGCTCATTACCGACGTTTGCGCAGTCTTCAGAAATTGCTCGTATTCTCGCGCCATCGCCGGCGAGACGATTTCGATCATCAACCGGTTTTCGAGCCAGAATTCGATCACGTGAAAGAACGGCTTTTCGCCCTGCATGCCGCGGCCGAAGGTCTTGGCGCGCCAGCCTTCGCGCGCGCCGATGCGCTCGATCTCCTCCGGCTCCCGGGGCACCTCGAGGAACACATGGAACGGCCAGCTGCGCGGCGGCGCGGTATTATTGCCAAAGACGACCTGATCGTCGTTTGGCGGGATGTCGAGCGTCGCGCGCTCGGGATAGACCTCGATCATCGTCCCGTGGGCGTCGCCGCTCGCCGCCATAAAGGCGCCATCGAGCGGCCCGAACGGGTGGCATGTGCCGCGCATCAGCTCGGCCAGCACCTCGGCGACATGGCGCGGGTCGCGCGCCGGGATCGATACGTGGTGGATCATCGGGCCTTCCTCACGCGGGGTGGTAAGCGAAGCCGTAAAAGCGCTGCGGGTTATCGCAAAAGATCTTGTGCTTCAGCTCGGCGGAGATGTCGTCGCGGTCGGCGAGATGCGCCACCGCATAGGGGAATTCGCCGTCCCAATGCGGGTAATCGGAGGCGAACAGGATATTGTCGGCGGGGAAGAAGTCGGGCACATAGCGCAGGGTCTTCTCTTCGGGCTCGCAGGACACGAAGACCCGGCCGCAAGCCATGTATTCCGACGGCTTCGCCTTCAGGAGCGGTGCATCGAAGCGGCGGAACTCGAACTCCTCGTCCATGTGCTCCATCCAGAACGGGACCCAGCCGATGCCCGCTTCGAGAAAGGCAACCCGCAGATCCTGATATTTCTCGAGAAGCCCGCTGTAGATGACCGCGGTGCAGGCGATCAGCTGTTCGGGTGCGTGTGACAGAGTATGGACCTGCAGGAAATTGTCGAAATGGCACAGCGGGTCGAGGGTGTCGCTACCCGAGGCGTGAAACCCGACGGCGACGCCCTGGCGCGCGCATTCCTCGTAGAACGGCCAAAAGTCACGATGGGCGACATTGCGGCTGCGGTCAAAGGTGTTGACCATGACACCGACTGCGCCGAGCTTGGAGACCGCCCGCTCCATCTCGTCGATCGCGGCCCGGGCATCGACGTGCAGCGGCACCAGGGCGACGCCCTTGAGGCGGTTGCGATCGGCGGCGCACCAATCGTACAGCCAGTCGTTGTAGGTGCGGGACAACGCGACCGCGAGATCGGGTTCGCGTACCCGCGTCAGGAACAACCCGCCGGTCGGGTAGATGACCTGCAGGTCTATGCCTTCGCGATCGTTATCAGCCAGGTTCTGCGCGGGTGAGCGCGGCTGCTTGGCAGAAAGCTTGCCGTTTTGGGTGCGGTCGAAATTGTCGGTCGGGTAGAACGACGCGCGCTGCCGAAACTCCTGCGGCAGCCTTTCGCGATAGGCCGGATCGTAATCGATCGCGTGCCCGTCGGCATCGATGATGACCATGCCGTTCTTCATCGCGCTTCTCCCGCTGCCCAGCCCGCCCGTTATATCACGGCGCGAACGTCACAGCGTATTGCCGCCACGGTTCGGCCGCGGATGGAGCGGGGTCGGCATGCGGCGGCGGATCGAGCAGGTCGGCGGCCCCGCCGCCCCGGGACTTAGTGGGTGACGAGGCGGCGCTCGACGGCCGCGGTCTTGATCGCCTTTTGCAGCTTTTCGAAGGCGCGGACCTCGATTTGGCGGACCCGCTCGCGCGAGATACTGTATTGCTGCGACAGGTCTTCGAGAGTCATCGGGTTGTCGCGCAGCCGCCGCTCGGTCAGGATATGACGCTCGCGCTCGTTGAGGTGGGTCATCGCCTTTTCCAGAAGGTCGCGGCGCAGGCCCAGCTCCTGACGGTCGGCCAGCAGCGATTCCTGGCTTTCGCCTTCGTCGACCAGCCAATCCTGCCACTCGCCCTCCCCGTCGCTGCGGAGCGGCGCGTTCAGCGAATGGTCGGGGCTGGCCAGCCGGCGGTTCATGCTGACGACATCGGCCTCGGGCACGTCGAGCTCGGTCGCGATCTTCTTCAGATGCTCCGGCGACAGATCGCCTTCCTCCATCGCCTGCAGCTGACCCTTCAGCTTGCGCAGGTTGAAGAAAAGCTTCTTTTGCGCGGCGGTGGTGCCCATTTTGACGAGCGACCACGAATGCAGGATGTATTCCTGGATGGCGGCGCGGATCCACCACATGGCGTAAGTCGCGAGGCGGAAGCCGCGGTCGGGGTCAAAGCGCTTGACCGCCTGCATCATCCCGACATTGCCCTCGGAGATCAGCTCCGAGAGCGGCAGGCCATAGCCGCGATAGCCCATCGCGATCTTGGCGACGAGCCGCAGATGGCTGGTGACGAGGCGGTGCGCGGCCTGCGGGTCCTCATGCTCCTTCCAGCTTTTGGCGAGCATGTACTCCTCTTCGGGCTCCAGCATCGGAAACTTGCGGATCTCCTGGAGATACCGGGTCAGGTTTCCTTCGGCAGAGATCGAAGGGACGGAAAGGGTGGCCATTGACGATCGTTGCTCCGGGCTGGTGCTTTTTGGTGTCGTGAGGCAAACGCCGAGACGCCGGCAATTTATCCGCCGGGCTCGGCCGACGCGCATACCCTAGTGATATAGTCGGGATTTGTCCAGTTTAAAGTCGCTCTAAATCGGTAAACAGGGCGTGAAGCGCGGGGGGCAGCGGGCTGTCGAATGCGAGCATCTTGCCGCTGGCGGGATGCGCGAAGCCGAGCCGGCGGGCATGCAGGGCCTGGCGCGGGAAGGCGGCGATGCGCTCGCCGACCTCGCCCGCGTGCGATATGGCGCGGCCGGCACGCCGGCCATAAACCGGGTCGCCGATCAGTGGATGGCCGCGATGGGCAAGGTGGACCCGGATCTGATGGGTGCGCCCGGTGGCGAGACGACATTCGATTAGCGCCGCATCGGTTCGGAAGGCCCGCTCGACCCGGTAGCGGGTCAGCGCCGGGCGCCCGCTTCCGCCCGCCACTACCGCCATCTTCTTCCGGTTGACCAGGCTGCGGCCGATATTGCCGGCGATCTCGCCGGCGGGCGGCGCCGGCACCCCCCAGACAAAGGCCGCATAGGCGCGGTCGATCCGGCGCAGCGCGAAATCGAGCGACAGCGCCTGGTGCGCGGCCTCGGTCTTCGCCACCACCATCAGCCCGCTGGTGTCCTTGTCAAGGCGATGCACGATGCCCGGCCGGCGCACCCCGCCGATCCCGACGAGGCTCGGGCCGCAATGCGCGATCAGCGCGTTGACGAGGGTGCCGTCCGGGTTGCCCGGGGCAGGATGAACGACCAGGCCGGCGGGCTTGTCGACGACAATCAAATGTGCATCCTCAAACCGGATATCGAGCGCCAACGGCTGCGCCGCCGGCGCGGCATCCTCAGCATCGGGGACTGACACGACGAAATTCTGTCCCGGCCGAACCCGCAGCGCTGGGTCGCGGGAGGCGGCCCCGTCCCGCATGACCAGCCCGCGCTCGATCAGCCGCTTCAGCCGGGTGCGCGACAGCGCCGGCAGATGGCGCGCCAGCACCCGGTCGAGGCGCTCGCCGGCCTCAGCGTCCTCGATGCGGACCGCCTGCCGGTCCGCGGCGCCGGCCGCGTCGGTCATGGCTTCGCGCGACGATGGCCCGGCCGCTGCCAAGCAACGCACCGGGGTTCGATGCGCGCGCTGACGGTTTTCGTCATCGTCATGGGCGTCGTGATCATCGTCGGCTTTGGCGTGGTCGCCGCGATCGTTGCCGGGCGCATGTCGCGCGGCGAGCGGCCGGTCGGAGCCGCGGCCGCTGGGCGAACCTTTGCGACCAGCCTCGATCTGCCGCGCGGCGCGCGGATCGAGGCGATGACCACCGCGCCCGATCGGCTGATTCTGCAATTGGCCCGGCCCGACGGCAATGATGAGCTGGTCGTCCTCGATTTGGCCACCGGCGCCAGTCTTGGCACCATCGAGCTGCGCCCCGCCCGGTGACCGGTGCGGCCCGAAGGGCGGTCAAGGGGCGCATCGGCGCCATTGTCGAGCAAAGCGCGGCGGCTCACGGCGGCGCATAGTTCCAATTTGCCGAGCTTGCCAAATCGCGCTTGAAAGCAGAACTGAATATTCCGAACTTCCCGCCGACACGTGCTGTTCGCCTCTGCGGAATTCGATGTTCAGCAATTGTGCGCCTGTTCTTTGTACCGGCTCCGGCGCCCGCGCGGCGGCGGGATACCGGCCGGCGCGCGCCGCGGATCGGTTGCGATCCGGCGCCGCCGCTCTCGGCGCGCAGACGGCTCCTCGGCGGTTCCCCGGATCGGGAAACCGCCGTTTTTGATGTCCGGCGGAATGTGGGGGTGGCGAGGATGAGCAGAAAGACCAGCGGCGCGAGGCCCGCTCGCCCCGGCGCGGCCAATTCGAGCGCCGCCGACAGCACCGGCGAGGGCGCCGAGCAGGGCCGGCGGGTCGGCGCCCGCACCTTGGGCCCGGTGTCGGATCTCGAGCGGCACCTGCCGTCGGATTGGTGGCGCACATTGTTCAACTCGCTCTATCTCGAAACCGACGGCGACGTGATCGAGAACGACCGCAACACCGCGCAGGAGGTCGAGCTGCTGATCGGCAGCGCCGGGATCGAGCGCAACGACCGCATCCTCGATTTGTGCTGCGGCCAGGGCCGCCATTCGCTTGAGCTCGCCCGCCGCGGCTTCCCCCGGGTTACCGGGCTCGACCGCTCGCGCTATCTGATCCGGCTGGCGCGCAAGCGCGCCCGGCAGCGCGGCCTCCAGGTCTCGTTCCATGAGGGCGACGCGCGCCGCTTTCGCCTCGGCGACGGCGAATTTCACTGTGTATGCATCCTCGGCAACTCCTTTGGCTATTTCGAACGCCCGGAGGACGACCTCGCGGTCCTCGAATCGGTCAAGCGGGCCCTGGCCTCGGGCGGCGCCTTGGTCATGGATTTGATGGACGGCGACTGGATGCGCCGCCACTTCGACCCGCGCTCGTGGGAATGGGTCGACCAGAACCATTTCGTCTGCCGCGAGCGCGACCTGGCCGAGGATGGCGACCGGCTGATCAGCCGCGAGGTCGTCGTCCATGCCGAGCGCGGGGTCATCGCCGACCAATTCTACGCCGAGCGGCTCTATTCGAAAGAGCGCCTCGAAGCGCTGTTGACCGGCGCCGGCTTTGCCAATGTGCGCTTTCACTCGCTGCTGGCCCCGGAATCGCCGCGCAACCAGGATCTCGGCATGGTCGCCCACCGGCTGTTTGTGACCTGCGAGGCGCCGCGCCGCGCGCGCTTGATGCCGCGCCGCTCGGTCCGGATCTCGGACATCGCGGTGATCCTCGGCGACCCGCGCCTGCCCGACCCGGTCAAGCGCAACGGGCGCTTTAGCGAGGAGGACGTCGACACGATCGACCGGCTCAAGGCGGCGTTGGCCGAATTGCCGGACTATCGCGTCCGCTATCTCGACAATCACGCCTCGCTCTATGCCGATCTTCGAGCCAACCGGCCGCATTTCGTCCTCAATCTGTGCGACGAAGGCTTCAACAACGACGCCTTCATGGAGCTGCACGTGCCGGCCCTGCTGGAAACCCTCGACATCCCGTATAGCGGCGCCGGGCCCACCTGCCTCGGGCTGTGCTACGACAAAGCCTTGGTGCGCGGCATCGCCCAGGCGATCGACGTGCCGGTGCCGGCCGAAACCTATTTCAATTCGGACGATCTGGCGGCGACGATCCCCTCGGTGTTCCCGGCCCTGATCAAGCCGAATTACGGCGATTCGTCGATCGGCATCGGCCAGGACGCGGTGGTCCGCAGCTGGGAGGAGGCAATCGCCCGCCTCGGCAGGCTGCGCGAGCAGATGCCGCGGCGCCCGATCCTGATCCAGGAGTTCCTGACCGGCCCCGAATATTCGATCGGCATCGTCGGCAACCCCGGACAGGGCTACCGGGTGCTGCCGCCGCTCGAGGTCGATTATTCGCGGCTCGATCCCGGTCTGCCGCGGCTGCTGCCGTACGAGTCGAAATGGGTCCCGGAATCGCCGTATTGGTCGCAGATCGGCTATCGCGAGGCGCGGCTCGACGAAGAATCGCGGCGCAAGATCGTCGATTACGCCAACATCCTGTTCGAGCGGCTCGGCTGCCGCGATTACGCGCGCTTCGATTTTCGCGCCGATGCCGAGGGCGAGATCAAATTGCTCGAGGTCAATCCCAACCCCGGCTGGTGCTGGGACGGCAAGCTCAACCTGATGGCCGAGATGGCCGGGCTGCGCTATTGCGACTTGTTGCGGCTGATCATCGAGGCCGCGCAGGAGCGGGTCGCCGCCGACCGCCCCGGGCTCGTCATCGAGCTCGACGACCGCCGCCCGCGCCGCCAAGCCGCCCGCCGCGGCTGACCCCGCATCAGCGCGAGCCGTCCGGCGCTGCGATTATTGGCTCGCGCGTCCCGCTCCGGTTCGCCAATGATACAAACCTGACACTTGGTGCCGTAGCCTCCCTGTTCTCATCATCCCGGCGCAGGCCGGGACCCATGCCAGCCATAGGCACCGGCCTTCGCCGGTGTGACGACCTAATCTCTGGGCACCGTCTATCTGAATTTCTCCACTAGTTGCTACAGCGCGACAAGACAAGTGTTGCGCCTGATTCAACTGTAGCTCGGGCGAATTTATCTCGGAAATGCTCGATCCCGCCATCCAGCGTGCCGGGGCCGGGTTCGTTGGTCCTGCTCGGGACCGCGCTCTTCGGGTTTGCCGCGCGCCGCCGCCGCGGATGAGCCTTCCGGGGGAAGGCCGGCTGCCTCTGGGCTTGATGGCGGCAGCACGAACCGTTAGACAGATAACGGCTGTTCAAAGGCTTGAGCGAATGGCCTCAGCGGCGACCGCATCGTGAGCGTGCGACTAGACGCGGGTCTCATGGCAAAGCTCGAGGGCGCTGGCAAGGCGCGCCGGCACGCCTTACATTGTGCCGTACCGCGTTAGTGGGCGACGTGATCCAGATCATCACCGTGCTCCACGGCGCTCGGAGATGGCCTGACCGGCTTCCCTGATCCGCGTCGGGAATTCAGGCGGCGGCGGGCTGCCGCGGGCGGTAGATCGACAGGTGCTGGATGCGGGCGACCGGGATGGTGCGATTGGCGTAGACCCGCAAATCGAGATCGACGAAGCGGTGGCCCTTCCTCTCGTAGTTGCCGGTGATGAGCGCCTTGGCCGACAATTCGTCGCCGATCCGTGCGGGGGCGTAATGCTCGACCCGGCTGCCGACATGCATCCACGGCCCGAGCACGACATTGTGACGCAACGCCCAATTGCCGATGTGCAGGATCGTGCCGGGATGCACCAGCCCTTCGGCGGTGTAGAGCGGCAGGGTCTCGCGCACATCGGCGAGATATTGCCGGGCGTCTTCGTCGCCGACCCGGAACGGGTGGATCGCTAGCCAGGTGCCGACCGCCAATGTCGTCTCGTCGGCCGGCAGCCGGTTTGCGGGCGGGTCCGGCGGGATCGGCGCCGCGGCGAACGCGGCGGGCGGAAGCGGGGCGCGCTCCGGCAGCGCGGCGCGGCCGGCCGCGCATAATTCGCCGCGCGCCTCGACCCGCAGCTCCAGCCCGTCGCCGGTTTCGGCCGCCGTGACCGTCACGCTGTCGCCGTCATAGACCGGCTTCAGCAGCCGGATTTCGGCGGTGCCGCGCTCGAGCCATTCGCGGCCCCAATGAGCCGCCGGCAGATGGGTCATATAGGCGTAGACCTCGACCCCCGGCACCAGCCCGCTCGTGAAGCCGAACCGCCGCGCCACCGCGTCGTCATGGATCTTGTTGTCGCTGTCCTTGGCGGCGTTGAAGGCGACTACATGATAAGGGCCAAGGGATAGGGTCATGGTGGGGGCTCCGGCACTCGGCTATAAGCGTGGCCAGCAGGCTTGCACCGCGGCGGCGCCGGCGCAATCCCATCCGCAATTTGGAGGCCGTTATGGATAGGAACCTTCCCGAGTACGAGCTTTTCGCGATCCGTTATGCCGAGCGGGACGCCTGCCGCGCCGACCATTTCATCGGCGGCGACCCGCATGACGGGCCGATGCCGATGGATTATTTCGTCTGGGCGGCGATCGGGCATGAGCGCAGCTTCGTGATCGACACCGGCTTTACCGCCGAGGTCGCGGCGGCGCGCGGCCGGCGGCATCTGCGCTGCCCGGCCGAGGCTTTGTCGCTGGTCGGCCTCGACCGCAACACCGTCGCCGACGTGATCCTGACCCACATGCATTACGACCACGTCGGCACGTTTCACCGCTTTCCCCAGGCGCAGTTTCATTTGCAGGAAAAGGAGCTGCATTACACGACCGGGCATTACATGCGCCATCCGTTCCTCGCCCGCTCGTTCGAGGTCGAGGACGTGGTCGGCATCGTCCGGCTGAATTTCGCCCGCCGGGTCAGGCTCTACAGCGGCCCGGCCGAGCTGGCGCCGGGGATCAGCATCCATCCGGTTGGCGGCCATACCCCGGGCATGCAGTTCGTGCGCGTGCATACGAGGCGCGGCTGGGTCGTGATCGCTTCGGATGTCACCCATTACTACGAGAACATGGAAGCCGGCCGGCCCTTCACCGCCGCCTTCCACATCGGCGACATGCTCGACGCCTACGACGCGCTGCGCGCCGCCGCACCCTCGCCGCAGCACATTGTCCCCGGCCACGACCCGCTGGTGATGCGCCGCTACCCGGCACCGAGCCCCGCGCTCGAAGGCCTCGTCATCCGCCTCGACGTGCCGCCGCGGGATTAGCGGCGCTAGCCGACGCTCTCAATCTCCCAGTGCCAGAAGGGATCGCCGGTCACGGCAACCGCCGCAACCGCTGCATTAATCCGGCGGTGCTGAACTGATATTCCCAATAGGCGACCAGCGCCGCCTCGTTGAACTCGCTCCACGCGCTTACCGCTTGCAAGTCGGCCGCCGACAATTGGCCCGCTATGAGCCGGGGCGACGGGCGCACCGCGACGGTCGCGAGATTCCCCGGCAATATCCGCGTACCGTGCGCCTGGTTGACCTTGATGCGGAGATCGTGGCGCGCGTGGCCTCGCTCCGAAACCCACACCACCATCGGCAGGCCGGTGTCGGCGGGAAACAGATTCGCCATCAAAAAGAAGTCGGCGTCAGTCTCGCTCATGCCGCACCTGTCACCGACGGGAGCTTCCGGAATATTTTTGATAAACGCGGCCATGCGTCAATCGACGCGCGCCAGGACGGCGTTGAAGAGTTCGGTGCGGCGTTCTTCAAGGTTGCGGGCGGAGTTCGCAAACATGGCCCGCCAGTCGGCGCCGAGGATCAGGTGGGTGCCGAGCGGCGGCGGTGCGTCCGCGGTGCTGCGGGTGCGCCGCGAGGCGGCTTCCAATGCTTCGGGCGTCGTGTCCTGCCAGGTCACGACGCGGAAGCCGGCGGCTTCGAGCTTGGCCCGCGTCTCGGCGGCGGAGAACAGAAAGCTGATGCTGGGCTCGCGGGCCCATTGCACCGGGAAATGCGGGGCGCCGCCCGGCCCGGCCGCGACCTCCTGCAAGGCGAGGCGCCGGCCGGGTTTGAGCACCCGCCACATCTCGCGATAGAACCGGTCGCGGTCGGCGATGTTCATCGCCGCATTCTGCGACCAGACCACATCGAAAGTCGCATCTTCGAACGGCAGGTCGAGCGCGTTGCCCTGACGATAATCGACCTTTCCCGCGAGCCCGGTGCGCCGGGTCAGCATCTCGGCGATCCGGACGAATTCGGCGGTCAGATCGACCCCGCTGACTCTGACCCCGTAGCGCCAGGCGAGAAACCGCGACGGCCCGCCGAGCCCGGAGCCGACATCGAGCACCCGCTCGCCGCCGGAGAGGCCGAGCAGTTCGGCGAGCCGGATCGTCGCCGGCCGCTGCCCGCCGTGAAACTCGTCAACCGGCGCCAGATCGTCCGGGGTCAGATGATCGACATCCTTCCCCAGGGACCGCAATGCCGCGAGGATCGCGGCGTCGAGACCGCCGCTCGTGTAATGCTCTTCGACCGGAATCGTGCTGTCCGACATTGTGCTCAGTCCTGCTGCCAATGATTCGGTACGTCCACCCCGATGCCCAGCTCGCGGGCGGCGACGGCCATTCGTCGGTCGAGCGTGACGAGAGTGGCGTCGAGCCGCCGGGCGATCGCCAGATGCAAGGCGTCCGGCGCCCGCAGCGCGAGATCAAAGCGCCGGACATAGACGTTGGCGAGGCGAACGTCGGAGGCCCCGATCTCAGCCGGTAAGCTCATCGCCGCACGCCATGCGTCGAAGTCGGCCAGCCGCGTCGATGCGTCGGCGTCGGTGAGCAGCGCCATGCGCACAAGGCGGGAGAGGGCCGATGCAACCTCGGCAGCGGCAAAATCGCTGATCAGCAATTCCCGATCGCCGGCGCCGAGACGATCATAAACGGCTTTCGTGCTTGGCTCGGCGATCAAGGTTGGCAGCAGCACACTGGCATCGAGATAGGCGCTCAATCCTCTTTCGATTCATACAGGAGATCGAGAATCTCGACCGAGGTTAGGCCGACGCCGGGCCGGGCGCGCGTTCGAGCGTGCAGCCATTCGTGGCTCCCGATGGCCGGCCGGGTTGCGCGCAAAGCGGGCCGGAGTTCGACAACGGGTTTGCCGCGCCGGGTGATGATCACCTCTTCGCCGGCGAGCGCCTTGTCGATCAGGCGGGGAAGCCGGTTCTTGGCGTCGGCGACGCTGTAAGCGGTCACGCCGCGATCTCCTTTGGGGACAAGATGGCCATCAAAGTAGCCATAATTGCGGCTCCCGTCAAGATGGCGCATAACGCGCCGGGTTTCCGGAGGTTTCCATGCGGCTGTTGCTCGCGATGATGAAGCACGAGACGAACACCTTTTCGCCGGTGCCGACGCCACTCGCGCGGTTTGGCCACGACCCGGGGCCGCTCTATGGCGAGACGGCGATCCGCGCCTATCGCGGCACCGGCACCGGACTCGGCGCCTATCTCGACCTGGCCGAGCGCGAGGGGGCCGAGATCGTGCTGCCGATCGCCGCCGGAGCGCCACCGAGCGGACCGGTCGAGGACGCCGCCTATGCCGCGATCACCGACCGCATCTGCGCCGCGGTCGAGCAGGGCGGGTTCGACGGCATCATGCTGGATTTGCACGGCGCGATGGTCACGCAGAGCCTAGAGGACGGCGAGGGGCAGTTCCTCAAACGCTTGCGCGCGATCGACCCCGCGACTCCGATCGCGGTCGCGCTCGACATGCACGCGAACCTCTATGACGAGATCGTCGCCAACGCCACCGTGGTGACCGGCTATCGCACCTATCCGCACATCGACACCTATGAGACCGCGCGGCTGGCGGGCGAAATTTTGCTGCGCACGATCCGCGGCGAGGTGCGGCCGGTCATGGCTTGGGGCAATCAACCGATGCTGCCGCATGTGATGCGCCAGGGCACCGATGACCATCCGAACAAGGAATTACAGCACCGCTGCGCCACGATGGCGGGCGAGGGCGCGTTGGCCGCCAGCCTCTTCACCGGCTTTCCGCACGCCGACATTTTGAATGCCGGGCTCAGCGCGGTGGTCGTGACCGACGGCGACCGCAGTCTTGCCGAGCGGCTGCGCGACGAGCTGTTGGATCGGGCCTGGGTCGAGCGCGAGGCGTTTGTCTACCAGATCGAGCCGCTGCAGCAATCGGTCGCCCGCGCCAAGGCGATGCCGCGACGGCAGCCGGGCGACGGCCCGGTCGTGCTGCTCGATCACTACGACAACTGTGCTTCGGGCGGGACCATGGACACGACCGTCGTTCTGGCCGAGATCCTGCGCCAAGGGCTCGACGATGTCGCGGCGTTCGCGATCTACGACCCCGAAGCGGTGCAGCAGGCAATCACTGCCGGCGTCGGCACGAAGGTGACTTTGTCGGTCGGCGGCAAGATCGCGATGCCGGCAATCCCGGCGCCAAGCCCGCCCTTTGCCGTGACCGGCCGGGTCAAGACGATCTCCAACGGCCGCTACAAGAACCGCGGCCCGATGGCGCGCGGCGTCGAGATGGACATGGGGCCTTCCGTCGTGCTCGACACCGGCGCCGTCGAGATCGTGCTGATCTCGCGCCATATCGAGCCGTCCGATCTGAATTGCCTTTTGAGCCTCGGCATCGACCCGACGCAAAAGCGCTACGTCATGCTAAAAAGCCGCATCCATTGGCGGGCTGGGCTGGGCAAGCTGGCGAGCGCGGTCGTCGATTGCGCCGGGGTCGGCGTGTGCACCTCGGATTACGGACAGCTCGACTTCCGCAAGGTTCGCCGCCCGATCTACCCGCTGGATCTGCCCAATCGCTGAGGGGAGTGCCGGGGTTTCGGCACGCCCGCAGCGAAGGCGGGCGGGCGGGCGCTAGCGCGGTCGCCCCGGTCCATTGCGGCGGCCCGCCGAAACCGTCAGCCAGCCATTGCGTTCCGGCCGCTGGCGAGCTTCGGCGGTGCCGAGCAGCCTTCGGTCCTCCCGACCCGGGCCGTCATCGTCAGCGGAACCCTGTTTCGCCGCTTGGTCGCGCTCTCGGCGCAATTCGGCCAAACGGGCATGGATCGTGGCAAAATCATCGGCAGCGCGGGGTCTGGTCACGTCTCCTCCTGATCTTTTGGGCGGTCGCCTGCAGGCCCGACCGGCTTGTTCGGGAAACCCCAATATGCTGGCGCACGGGAGGCTCGTTAAGCAAGCTTAAATCGGAGGTGAGCCGTGCCCGCAGGACGGCGGCAAAGGGCACGGGTTGCCGCGGCCTGGCCGGCGCGGTAAGGGTGGCGCCGAGGGGCCCGCGTTCGAGGAGCACGACATGGACGGCACCACCCAGCTGATCGACAGCGACCGGCGCTATCTGGTTCATCCGCTGCACCACCCGGACGATCACCGCGAGCCACTGGTCGTGGTAGAGGGCAAGGGGGCAATGCTCTACGACGCCGATGGCCGCGGCTATATCGACAGCCTGTCTGGGCTGTGGAACGTCAACATCGGCCACGGCCGAGGCGAGCTCGCCGACGCCGCGGCGGCGCAGATGCGGCGCATCGCCTTTGCCTCGGCCTATATCGGCGCCACCAACGAGCCGGCGGTGCGGCTCGCCGAAAAGATCGTCGGCCATGCCTACCCCAATTCGGCCGCGGTCTATTTCACCACCGCCGGCGCGGAATCCAATGAATCGGCCTTCAAATTCGCTCGCTATTACTGGAAAATCAAAGACCGCCCGGCCAAGACCAAGATCATCTCGCGCATCCATGCCTATCACGGGGTGACCATGGCGGCGATGAGCGCCACCGGCATGGCCGCCTATCACAAGATGTTCGGGCCCTTGATCCCCGGCTTCATCCAGGTGCCGCCGCCCTATGCCTATCGCTGGCAGGGCAACGCCGAGCCCGGCGCCGGTGCCGCCGAAGCGGTCGAGCAGGCGATCCTCGCCGAGGGCGCCGACACGGTCGCCGCGGTCATCGCCGAGCCGGTCATGGGCGCGGGCGGGGTCATCGTGCCGCCGCTCTCCTATTTTCCGCTGCTGCGCGAGATCTGCGATCGTCACGACGTGCTCTTAATCGCGGACGAGGTCATCACCGGCTTCGGCCGCACCGGGCGCTGGTTCGCGCTCGGCCATTGGGGGGTCGAGCCCGACCTGGTCTCGTTCGCCAAGGGGGTGACGAGCGGTTATCTGCCGTTGGGCGGCGTCATCGCCTCGAAGCGGGTGCACGACGCGATCGAGAGCGCGCCGGCCGACCGCAAATTCATGCACGCCGCGACCTATTCCGGGCACCCGGTGTGCTGCGCCGTCGGCCTGCGCAATGTCGCGATCATCGAGGAGGAGGGGCTGGTCGAGCGTGCGGCGGTCATGGGCAAGCGGCTGCTCGCGGGTCTGGAAGGGCTGCGCGATCTACCGGCGGTCGGCGATGTGCGCGGCATCGGCATGATGTGCGGCGTCGAGCTGGTGACCGACCGCGCTACCAAGGGGCCGGCATTGGGGCTCGGGCCGAAGATCACCCGCGAGGCGATGGCGCGCGGCCTGTTGCCGCGGCTGCGCGCCGGCAGCGCCGACCCGGCGATCGGCGACACGATTTGCGTCGCCCCGCCGTTGATGACCCCGGCCGAGACAATCGACCGCATCCCCGAGATCCTGCGCGAGGCGATCATTGCCGCGACCCGGTAGCTCGGACGGGCCCCTCGCAGAAAGCCCCTCCCCCCAACCCTTTCCCCGCAAGCGGGGAGAGGGAGCGCTCGGCGACCGTGTTGTGGGCTCTTAACCCTCGCCCCGTTTGCGGGGAGAGGGCAGGGTGAGGGGGAATCCAATCGCGGTGCCGACGCGAGCCTGATGCCATTGCGTCGGGATGCCGCATGTGAGGGGTGGAGCCGATGCGGATCACGATCGCTTTTAGCGTGTGCGCAGCCGCGCTGGTGTCCGCAATGCTCGGCATGGCTCCGGCGCGCGCGCAGGGCTTGGCGTGGCTGGGCGGCGACACCGTGCAGGTCGCGGCGCGCCGCACCGGCCTATCGGGATCGCCGAGCGGTGAGCCGTTGCTCGGCTATCTGGCCCGGCCGGACATGCCGGGACGTCACCCGGCCGTGGTGGTCCTGCACGATTGTAGCGGGTTCGGCATCTACTACCCGGTGATCGCTGATGTGCTGAAGTCGTATGGCTATGTGGCGCTGGCGATTGACAGCCTCGGCCGGTTCAACGCCTGCCTCAGGGTCGGCCAGGGCGCAGCGGCGGAAGCACTCGACGGCTATAGGGCGCTCGGCTGGCTCTCTCGGCAGAATTATGTCGATCCCGGCCGCATTGCCGTGCTCGGCTTCTCGATGGGCGGCATCGCCACCCTGGACAGTGTCGAGGCCGGACCGATCGAAAAAAGTCACTCGCCGCACTTTCGGTCGGCCGTCGCCTATTATCCCTGCACTCCGCATCGGGGCGGGGTGATGAGCGTGCCGACCCTGATCCTGGTCGGCGACAAGGATGACTGGACCCTTGCCTCCTGGTGCCGCGAGATGATCGCGCGCCGGAACGGCGAGGGCGCGCCGGTGACGCTGATCGTATATTCGGGCGCGACGCATGTGTTCAATTTTGCCTATCCGACGCGAGAATATCTCGGACATCATCTCGCCTACAATCCGCAAGCAACCGCGGACGCATGGCGGCAGGTGCGCAACTTTCTGCAGACGACGCTCGGCGGGTCGCGGCCGACCCTCGACAAGCGGCCTTCCCGTTCGACGGCGGAGACACCTTGATCCATTCCGGCGAACAGGGACGGCGTCTGCGCACCGGGCTAATTCTCGGTCTCGGCTTGCTGCTCGCGGCTGGGGCGGCGCGGGCGCAAGCGCCGCCGTCGCCGGCGAAAGTCTCGCCCGAGATGCAGGCGAAGATCGAGGCGCTCGAGCCGGCGCTCGAAAATTATGTGAAAAAAGGCATGGCGGCGTTCGACGTGCCGGGTGCGGCGGTCGGCATCCCCTCCAGCTCGAACCCTATGACGGCGCCGTCTTCACCGCGCGTCTGGTTCCCGAAGGACGTTTTGCCGCCGTGGCGCTATCGGTGGGCGAGGCGCCGCTCGGGTTCGCCGATTTTGCCGCCGATGCACGGGGCCGCCTGTCGCGGCTGCGCATGATCTTCGAGGGCCAGCCATATTTTTTTGATGCGGGTCCGACCGGCTGCGGCCGCCCCGCCGGAGCAGTCGAAACCCGCCGCGCAGTAGCCTCGGTCGGAACATTCGGAGTTGGGCATCGTGGGCACACGCACGATCGGAATTGTCATCGAGGGCGCCACCGGGCGGCTCGGCACGACGCAGCATCTGCGCTCGCTAATAGCGATCCGCAGCGAAGGCGGGCTGCTGCTCGGCAATGGCGACCGCCTCGTGCCCGAGCCGCTATTGCTCGGCCGCAACCCGCAGAAATTGGCGGTGCTGGCAGCGGCGCAGGGCGGGCTCAAATGGAGCACCGACCGTGATGCCTGCCTCGCCGACCCGGATATCGCGATCTATTTCGACGCGACCGCGACCGCCGGGCGGCCCGGCCGCGCCGCCGCCGCGATCGAGGCCGGCAAGCATATCTATCTCGAAAAGCCAATCGCCGGGACCCTAAAGGAGGCGCTGGATCTCGCGCGACGCGCCGAACATGCCGGCCTTAAAAACGGCGTCGTGCAGGACAAGCTGTTTCTGCCGGGGCTGCGCAAAATGCGAAAGCTCTATGAGTCCCGGTTTTTCGGCCGGGTGCTGTCGGTGCGGCTCGATTTCGGCTGGTGGGTGTTCAGCGGCGAACTGTTCCCGGCACAGCGGCCGAGCTGGAACTATCGCAAAGCGACCGGCGGCGGCATTGTCCTCGATATGTTCGCTCACTGGCGCTACATCTTCGACCGGCTCTTGGGCGAGATACGCTCGGTCTCGTGCCGCTGCACGACGGCGATCCCAACCCGGCGCGACGAGGGCGGCGAGCCTTACACGGTCGATGTCGAGGACCATGCATTTGCCGTCTTCGAGCTCGCCGGCGGGGCGTTGGGTCAGGTCAGCTCGTCCTGGGCAAGCCGGGTCAAGCGCGACGATTTGCTGCAGATCCAGGTCGACGGCAGCTTGGGCTCGGCGGTATGCGGGCTGCACCGCTGCTTCATCCAGCCGCTCCTGGCGACGCCGAAGCCGTTTTTTGATGCCGAGCTTCCGCAGGCCATGGTGTTCGACGAGCAGTGGCAGGAAATGCCCGAGGTCGAGCCGTTCCGCAGCAGCTATCGCGCGGGCTGGGAATTGTTCCTGCGTCATGTCGCCGAGGAGGGGCCGTTCCCCTCGCCGCTGATCGAGGGTGCCAAAGGCGTTCAGCTCGCCGAGGCCTGCCATCAGAGCGACCGCGAGCGGCGCTGGATCGATTTGCCGCGCTTGACCCTCTGAATTGGGCTGCACGGAGCAGACTGGACGCGGCGACGTTCCCTACTCACACTGGCGGGCTCGCATCCGCACGGAGGGTCGGCGATGGAACTGGGAAAGCTCGGCATCTGGGCGTCGATGGACCGGCTGACCGCGGCTGAGGCGGCGGCTTTCGCCAAGCGAGTCGAAGCCTGGGGGTACGGCGCGCTGTGGCTGCCCGAGAGCCGCGGGCGCAATGCGCTGGTCATGTCCTCATGGCTCCTCGCCAACACGCAGCAGCTGACCGTCGCCACCGGCATCGCCAACATCTACGCCCGCGACCCGATGGCGATGGCTAACGGCCAGCGCGCGCTCGCGGAGCAGTCAGGCGGCCGGTTTCTGCTCGGCGTCGGCGTGTCGCACCGGCCGATGGTCGAGGGGCTGCGCGGCCACGCCTATGGCAAGCCGGTGGCGACGATGCGCGCCTATCTCCGGGCGATGCGCGAGGCGCCGTATCAGGCGGTAGCCCCTTCCGCGACCCCGCCGACCGTTGTCGCCGCACTCGGGCCGCGGATGATGAAGCTGTCGGCCGAGCTCGCCGACGGCGCGCATCCGTACAACACGACACCCGAGCACACCGCCGAGGCGCGGGCGATCCTCGGCCCCGGCAAGCTGTTGTGCCCGGAAGTCTGGGTATTGCTCGAAACCGATCCGGCGACGGCGCGACGCGCGGCCCGCGAGGCGCTGTCGCACTATTTGCAGCTCGAAAACTATGTCAATGCCTGGCGCGGCCAGGGCTTTTCCGATGCCGACCTTGCCGGCGGCGGGTCCGACCGGTTTATCGACGCGATCGTCGCCTGGGGCGACGAGGGCGCGATCCGCGCGCGCATCGGTCAGCATTGGGAGGCGGGCGCCGACCATGTCTGCATCCAGCCGATCGGCCCGCAAGGTTCGCGCGAGCTCGACGAACGGGCCCTCGCGCTGTTGGCGCCCGCCCGGCGATCTTGACGCTTTCCGGCGCTCGCCCGACATTGGTCGGGCCGATCTCGGCAGGGGTGCGCCGGCGAGCGCGCCGTCACGGACAGTGAGGAAGGATTGGCCATGTATTCGGAAACCACCCGATCGATCATTGTCTCGGTCAAGCCGTTCTACCTGGAGGACCAATCCTCGCCGACGGAAGACCATTATGTCTGGGCCTATCACGTGCGCATCGAGAACCAAGGCAAGGAAACCGTGCAATTGCGCCGGCGGCACTGGAAGATCACCGACAGCCGCGGCCAGATCCAAGAGGTGCGCGGGCCCGGCGTGGTTGGCGAGCAGCCGGTGCTGGGTCCCGGCGAAAGCTTCGAATACACCAGCGGCACGCCGCTGCCGACGCCGTCCGGCATCATGGTCGGCAGCTACGAGATGGAAACCCGCGGCGGCGAGAGCTTTTCGGTGCGCATTCCCGCATTCTCGCTCGACAGCCCGCACCAGCCCGTCCGCCTGAACTGAGCCGTCCCGAGCAGCCCCGTGCTGCGCAATCAGAAAGCAACCAGAAGAAGAGAAATTTGATGTCTCAAGCTTTCGCTCCGTCACTGTCCAAGCCTCAAACTCGCCACGCGGTCGCGCCGGCGCGACCGAGCCGCGCCGAGGCCGAGGAAGCGGTGCGCACCCTGATCCGCTGGGCCGGTGACGATCCAGGGCGCGAGGGGCTGCTCGGCACCCCCGACCGAGTGGTGCGCGCCTATCGCGAATTTTTCAGCGGTTACAACGACGACCCGGTGGCGCTGTTGCAGCGCACCTTCGAGGAGACCGACGGCTACGACGAGATCGTCGTGTTGAAGGACATCCGCTTCGAATCGCATTGCGAGCACCACATCGCCCCGATCATTGGCAAGGTCCACGTCGCCTATCTGCCGAACAACCGCGTCGTCGGCATCTCGAAGCTGGCGCGGCTTGTCGAGGTCTACGCCAAGCGGCTGCAGATCCAGGAGAAGATGACGGCGCAGATCGCCAATACCCTTGACGAGGTGCTGCAGCCGAAGGGCGTCGCCGTCGTGATCGAGGCGGCGCACCAATGCATGACGACGCGCGGCGTGCACAAGCCCGGGGTCACGATGGTGACGAGCCGCATGCTCGGCGCGTTTCGCAACGACCCGACCAGCCGGCGCGAGGTGCTGTCGATGATCGGCACCCCCGGCAGCGTCCAGCTCCCCAACGTCTGAGCCGCAGGCGGCCGAAAACGATGACCGAGGCGGCGGTCGCGATCCTCGAGCGGCTGGTCGCCTTCGACACGGTCTCGGCGAAATCGAACCTGGCGCTGATTGATTGGGTCGCGGCCTATCTCAACGGCCACGGGGTCGCCAGCCGATTGACCGACAACGGCGACGGGACCAAGGCGAATCTGTTCGCGACGGTGGGCCCGGCTGACCGCGGCGGGGTGATCCTCTCGGGCCACACCGATGTGGTGCCGGTCGAGGGGCAGGACTGGGCGAGCGACCCGTTTCGGCTCGAACCCCGCGGCGACCGGTTCTATGGGCGCGGCACAGCCGATATGAAGGGGTTTTTGGCGCTCTGCCTGGCGCTGGTGCCGCGGGCCCTGGCCCAGCCGCTCAAAATCCCGCTGCACCTGGCATTGAGCTATGACGAGGAGGTCGGCTGCCTCGGCGTGCCCTCGCTGATCCGCAGCCTGCCCGAGGGTTTGGCGCGCCCGCGCCTCGCGATCATCGGCGAGCCGACCGGGATGCAGGTCGCCAATGCCCATAAGGGCATTCATTTCCTGCGCACCCGGGTCAGCGGGCACGAGGCGCATTCGAGCATGCCCGAGCGCGGCGTCAACGCGATTTGTGCGGCGGCGGAGATCATCGCCGAGATCGGCCGGCTCGCCGCCGAGTGCCGAACCATCGCCGGCCTCGACCGCCGCTTCGACCCGCCCTACACGAGCTTCAACATCGGCCGGATCAGTGGCGGCACGGCGGTCAACATCATTGCTCGCGACTGCGCCTTCGACTGGGAGTTTCGCCCGATCCCCGGCGCCGACGGCGCGGCGTTGCGGCGGCGGGTCGACGATTTCGTCACCGCCGAGCTGCTGCCGCGGCTGCGCGCCGGGCATCCGCAGGCGACCGTCGAGACCGCGACCATGGCTTTAGTGCCGCCGCTGGTCCCCGATCCGGCTTCACCGGCCGAGGCGCTCGCCCGCGAGCTGACCGGCGCCAATGACGCGACGACGATTGCCTTTGCCACCGAGGCCGGGCTGTTCCAATCGGCCGGCATTCCGGCGGCGATCTGCGGCCCCGGCTCGATCGCGGTCGCCCACCAGCCGAACGAGTTCATCACCCATGCCGAACTCGCCGCCGGCGCCGTCTTTCTCGACCGCCTGCTCGCCTGGGCGCAGCGGGCCAAGGGGTGAGCCAGATCAATCTAGCCGGTTTATCGGGTCGGCCCCCGGACGGCTATCGAAACATGTCAGAATCCGCGCCGCGGCCGGCGGCGGCGATAAGCATCGCTGTTGTCGACGTCTTCGAGGGTTGTGACAAATCCGACCGTGGCCCGGCGTGGCAGCCCGCTGAGGGTGTCGGCCAGTGCATATGGACCCGACCAGCGCACCGCTGCGAACAAATCCGCGAATAACGGCCGACGGCGCGCGCCGACCAGCCAAAACCCGCCATCGGCGGCCGGCCCGAACACCAGATCGCGAGCGCCGAGCAGGCGGAAGGCGGCGGCGATGTCGCGCGCTTGCAGCGCCGGAATATCAGCGCCGATCAGCACCACCGGGCCGGGTGATACGCCGACGAGCGCCCGGCGCATGCGCTGGCCGAGGTCGCCGTCGCGTTGGCCGCAGACCTCTATTCCGCGCCGCCAGCGATGAGCACGGCGCGATGCCCGGTCCGGGGTTACCGCAACCCGCAGTTTCCAGCGTTGGTCGGCCAGCCGGCGCAGCAGCAGCGCGATCATCGCTCGCTCGAAGCGGACCGCGGCAAGATCGCCGATCTCCCCCGCCAGGCGACGTTTGCCGCGGCCGAGCGCCGGAGCGCGCACAAACAGGACAAGCTGGCGAGGCATCAGCGATAAAGCCGCAGAATGCGCTCTGGCGGCAGACCGGCGAAATAGAGCGACAGGCAGCAGAGGTTGCGCAGCGGCCGTCGCCAATAGCCGCCGCGACGATAGCGTCGCGCCGAGGCGAGGCAACCGGCGCCGATGCGCGCCAGTCGGTGGCGCCCGAGGCGGCGCGCCAGATCGACATCCTCCATCAGCGGTAGCGGGGCAAAGCCGCCGACGGCATCGTAGAGGCTCCGACTGATCAGCAGACCCTGATCGCCATAGGGCAATGCGAGAATGCGGCAGCGCCAGGCGACCAGCCGCTCGAGACGCCGCGCTGCCGGCGCCGGGTCGTCAAGCGCCAAATCGAAATAGCCGGCGCGCCCGGCTGCTTGCGGCGCGGCAATGAAATCGCCGACCGCCTCCGCCCAGCCCGGCTCAGGACAGCAATCGGCGTGCAGAAATAAGAGCCAGTCGCCCGATGCCGCGGCCGCGCCGAGGGCAAGCTGGGCTCCACGGCCGGGCGGGGCCGCGATGAGCCGCGCGCCGCCGGCGACCGCGGCGGTCCCGTCGGTTGATCCGCCATCGCTGATGATGACCTCGCACACGGATCGCGGGCCGCGGATCGCTTCCAGCGTTTGCCCGAGCGTCTCGGCCGCGTTCAAGGTTGGGATGATCGCCGAGATCACGAAAGTTCTTGAAACGTTCCGGGAGTTAGAGCATACTATATGGCATGGATATGCCGGGCATGATCGGACCGCGCAAGGGGCGCGGCGCCGCCAGCAACGACAGCGGCCGCTTCGAGGCCGAGCGGCGCGTGAGCTTTGACGACGGCTGGGGCGCCGCCGACGCGGAACCGTTGCCGTTGGCGACCACGCTGAGCGTCGACGCGACACGCACGATCATCGCGCGCAACGACTCGCCGGATATCGGCTTCGACCGCTCGATCAATCCCTATCGGGGTTGCGAGCATGGCTGCATCTATTGCTACGCCAGGCCGAGCCACGCTTATCTCGGGCTGTCGCCCGGCCTCGATTTCGAGAGCCGGCTGTTCTACAAGCCGCAAGCCGCAGCGTTGCTCGCGGCCGAACTGCGCAACAAGGGCGATGCCTGTCGCCCGATCGCGCTCGGCAGCAACACCGACCCCTATCAGCCGGTCGAGCGCCGGCTCGGCATCACCCGCGCGATCCTCGAAGTCCTCAGGGATTTTCGCCACCCGGTCACGATCGTCACCAAATCGGCGCTGATCCAGCGCGACCTCGACATCCTTTCCGAGATGGCAAGCCAGCGGCTGGCGATCGCGACGATTTCGGTGACAACGCTCGACCGCACCCTGGCGCGGCGGATGGAGCCGCGCGCCGCGACTCCCGAGCGCCGGCTGGAGACGATCGCGGCGCTCGCCGCAGCCGGAGTGCCGACCGGGGTCTTGAGCGCGCCGATGATCCCGGCGCTCAACGACAGCGAGATGGAGCAAATCCTCGAGCGCGCGCGTGCCGCCGGCGCAAACTCGGCCGGCTATACGTTGCTGCGGCTGCCGCTCGAATTGAAGGTGCTGTTTCGCGAATGGCTAGAAACGCATTTCCCGGACAAGGCGGCGCATGTTCTGTCGCTGGTCGCCCAGACCCATGGCGGCAGGCTTTATGATTCGGCCTGGTCGAAGCGGATGACCGGCGCCGGCCCCTATGCCGACATGCTGCGGCTGCGGTTCGACCGCGCCTGTCGCCGATTAGGCTTTGATCCACGCACGACAAAGCCGCTCGATGCGACCCGCTTCCGGCCGCCGCCGCGAACCGGCGACCAGCTGAGCCTGTTTTGAGCGGCCTCGCGAGGGCGCATGCGGATCATTCTGTTCGAGCGGCGCCCGCCGCCGTAAATTGAACGCGATGGAGGCCTACCGCTACCCTCAATACTACGAGATTGCTTTGGCACCTGCCGATCCGGTCGGCGAAATCGACTTTTTCGAAACCGCGATCGCGAAATTTTCCAAGGCGACGGTCCGGCGAGTCTTTGAGCTCGGCGCCGGCACAGCACCCTATCTCGAAGAGTGGCACCGCCGCGGCTATGCCTATTGCGGCCTCGATTTGAGCCCGGCGATGCTCGGTTTCGCCCGCGACAAGGCCGCGCGCAACAGCATTTCCGCCACCTTCGTCGAGGGCGACATGCGCGACCTCGACCGCAGCCTCGGCCGGTTCGACCTTGCTTACGTCATGCTGGGCTCGCTCTACACCCGCTCGAACCGCGAATTCCTCGACCATCTCGACCGCCTCGCCGATCTGCTGTCGCCGGGCGCGCTCTACCTCTTGGACAGCGTCGTCTGGTTTCGAATTTTTCACGACTATCGCCGCAGCTGGACGAGACGCCGCGGCGGCGTCACCGTGCGCACCCGCTACCGTGCCGAGCCGCTCGACCCGATCGCCCAGACCTACCACGAGACCCTGACCTTGACCGTCAACGACCATGGCAAGCAGCTGATGATCGAGGGCCGCGTCCCGGCCAAAATCTTCTTTCCGCAAGAGTTTCTGTGCCTTGTCGAACGCGGCGGCCGCTTCGACTTCATCGGCTGGTACAATGATTTCAGCCTGACCGCCCCGGTCACCCCCGTCGGCCGCCACGTCGCGATCCTACGCAAGCGCTGACTACAGCGACCGATCGGGGCCGGCGGCCGGCGCCCTGCTAATCATCGGCAGCCGCCGCCAGTTCAAAATCTAAGTGTGACAACGGCGGCGGATCATTGCCGCAGCGCGCCGCTGTGGGATTCGGCCAAGTTCCCGCGACGTTCGCTGTTGCCGCGGCACAAAATCGGCTAACTTCCGGCGACGATGTCGATCGGCATGGTGACGCGATGCGTTCCGATTTTGGCGAGAGCAAATTCCCCGAACGCTTGGTCGCCAGGTTTTTGCTGGAATACTACAGCATCTGGGAAAAATACTTCCCGGGCTTGAACAAGCGCGCGCATTGGCATGTCATCTTTCTTGCTAGAACCAGCGGGACGGCAGGTATTTCGAGCCGTGGGCTGCACCGCACACTCTACGGGTCCTATGGCACCGATATCCGAACCTGCATCGAGCGGGTCAAGGACTGCCACCGGGATGGGTTCGTCAAGGTCTTCGATGCCTCGAACCAGGAATGCGCGCCCTCGGCGGGATGCCTCGTCGGCCCGACCGACGTTCTGTGGGAATGCTTTGATGCGCATTGCCGCGAAACGATCGAGGCGATCTGCGCGGCAGCCGGCGGCGACGCGGCTCGCCCGCGATTGGCGGTGCACGATGAGACGGCGATCTCCGAGATCTATCGTTTTTTTGGCGCCTGCGACCAGAAATGGCGCGAAACCAGCGAGCAGGTCGTCCGACAACGGGGGCTGACCCCGGCCTATCGCGACGACGCGATGGATCACCTGGTCACTTATCAGTATTGGGCGATCGTGATGCTGCTGTGGTCGGCCAGCCCGTTTGGCACCGACCATGGTGGCCCCACGGCGCTGGTCGTCGATGAGATCATCAGCAGGATGTGGGACCGGCTGAGGCTCGGGCATCTGGCGATCAAGGAGCGCGTCGCCAACCTGATCCGATGGGGCTTCTTCGCCGAAGAGACGATAAAAAAGCACAAGGCGGTGTCGCTGACCCCGCAGGCCGGTGCAGCGATCAGCAGCGGCTTGGCTGAGATCATGCCGTTGCTCGCTGATTTGCGCGACCGGCTGGTTCCGGAACGCGGGACAATTTCGGCCCACATCGCCTAGGAATATCGGCCGCGGGCAAGTGCGGCGGCAACGGTCAGGCCGGGGGGTTGGCTGCAGCCGGCATCAGCGGTTCAGGACGCGTGCGATGCGCCGCTTATCGTGCATTCTTGTCGCCGGGCTGCTTGGCCTGTCGGCGGCCTATGCCGGCGCCGACCCGCCTATGTCGCCGCAAGCCGGCGCCGCGCTGGCGAAGACCTTGGCAGCAGTCGAGCAGCGGGTCGGGCCGGCGGATCCGCAGCTGCTGCCGATCCTCGCGTCGCTCGCGCAATTGCGCTTCGAGGAGGCCGACATCGCCGCCGCGACGGCGCTGCGTCGCCGCGCGCTGAGGATCGCGATCGACGCCTGTGGGGGCGCCTCAGAGCCAGCGGCAAACGCGATGGCGGCGCTCGCCCATCTCTATATCGAGCAGCGGCGATACCTCGACGCCGAACCGCTGGCGATTGTCGCCGATAATGTGCTCGCGGCCCGGCGCAGCGCCGAGGACCCGGTGCTGGCGCCACTGCTCGCCGACCGGGCGCGCATCGCGCTCGCGCGCGGCGAGACCGGAGAGGCGCGGAAACTGGCCGAGGCGGCGATTGCGATCGACGACCGGAATCTGGGCGCGCCGCGCAGCGACCGGCTGCGCGTGCTGGGCGCTGTGCTGGTGTCCCAGGCGCGGTTCGCTGACGGCGAGCGGCTGCTGCGCCGCGCTATCGCCCTCGACCGAGCCGGCGGCGACCGGCTGGCGACGGCGCGCAGCCTGGCGCAGCTCGGCAAGGCGTATCTGCGGCAAAAGCAGTTCGCCAAAGCGCTGCCGCCGATCGAGGAAGCGGCCGCGATCGACCAGGACCGGCTCGGCGCCACACATCCGCTGATCGCCGAGGACCTTCACGATCTGGGCTTGATCTATCTGGCGACCGGCCGCGCCGCCGACGCGGCGATGGCGTTTCGCGCGGCGACCCACCTGCTCAAGCACGGCGCCGGCCGCGACACGCCTATCCTTGCCTATATCGAGCTCGACCTCGCCCGTGCCGAGCACGCGCTGGGCCACGAAGACAAGTCGCGATCGCTGTTCGACGCCGCCCGCCGCATCCTCAACCAGGCCGAGGACGAAGAGCACGAGCGCCAGCGCCGCGCTTGACCGCGATCGGCCGGCGTCGCCCGGCAGCTTGGTGTGGCTATAGCTTCTGTGCTTCGACCGGAGTTGTGGGCGCCGCGGCGGGCGTGTCCGGACCTGGACCGGGCGGAGCCTCGGCTACGGGCGGCGGCCCCGGCGGCTGTGCGCCGGGCGACTCTCCGGGCCGGATCTCTACGTAGGAAACGACGCGCCTGACCCCAGGAACGTTGCGCGCGAGACCGGTGGCATGGTCGAGTTCCGCCTGGTCGCGGGCCGAGCCGATCAGATAGACCGAATGGTCGACGGTCTCCACTGTGTAGTTGACAGAGCGAATGTTGCTGAACACCAAATCCGAGCGCACCCGTGCGGTGATCCAGGCGTCTTTAGCCGAATCCCACGGGGTTTCGTCAGGCGCCACCTCGATTTCGTTATAGACGGCGCGCACCCCCGGGACGCGGCTGGCAATGTCCGCCGCCTCCGCCTTGACCTGTGGCGTCGGCGCGGTGCCGGTCAGCAAGGTGCGGCCTTCATAGACGGTCACGGTGAAATCCGGCGGAAAATTCGGCACAGCCTCGGCCCAGGCGGTCTCGACCCCGGTTTTGACGTTAAAGTCGCTGGCGGCACCATTGACGCCGCGTTCCTGATCGGCGGCATAGCCGGCGCCGCCGGCCGCGGCGACCCCGCCGACAATAGCGAGCGGACATCCGCCCAGGCTGAAGGCCAGCCCAAGACCGGTCGCGCACCACACGACGATACGGAAATTCGACACCAATCACCCCCCGGCACAGATGTCCGGCGCGAGTTTCCATCAAGCCCGCGCCATTTCCAAACGCCCGCCCTGCGGGTCACCCCAGCGCGGCCGAGACGGGTCGCTCAGGCGGGCAGAGCAGTCCTGCCTCGCTCGGCCGAATCTTTGGATATCGCAATTAGTTAGAGGAGATCGCCCGGCTCAGCCGCGGCGACGACGCGGTCAGCCGTCGGCGCGCCAGGCGGAGGCCAAGTGACGCGTCAGGCGTCGCGGCGCCACCAGCATCAGATCGAATCGAAGGCCAAGCTCGGCAAGCTCGGGATGGACCAGCAGAAAGGCTTCCGCTGCTCGGGTGATCCGTCGCCGCTGGCGCGGTGGGAGCGCTGCAGCCGCGACCGCCAGGTTGCCGCGTGACTTGACCTCGATCACGGCGAGGATTTTCCCGCGTCGTGCAAGGATGTCGATCTCGCCGGCGGGGCAGCGCCAACCACACGCGACAATTCGCCACCCATGCAGGCGCAGATGCCATACGCACAGCCATTCGGCGACCCGGCCGCGGCGCTCGGCACGCTGTCGCCGCAAGGCCGGGCGGGGTCGGCCGCGGTTCATCGCGCGCCGTCGCGGATCGCCAGCGCCCGGCGGTAGAGCTCGGCGCGCCTGAGGCCGGTCTCGGCCGCGATCTTCGCTGCGGCGTCGCGCACCCCGAATTCGGCGAGCGCCGCCCGCAGCCGGCGATCGACCTCTTCGGGGTCCGGCGCGGTGGGCTCGGGCGGCCCGGCGACAATGACGGTCTCGCCGCGCGGCGGCCCGTGCTCGCGATAATGATCGGCCAGATCGGCCAGCGAACCCCGCCGAACCTCTTCGTGCAGCTTGGTCAGCTCGCGCGCCACGGCGGCCGGTCGGGTACCCAGGATTTCGGCCATGTCGGCGAGTGTCGCGGCGAGCCGCGGGGGCGCCTCGTAAAAGACGAGGCTCGCCTCCAATCCCGCCCAGCGCGCCAGCGCCTGGCGCCGGGCGTTTTGCTGCTTTGGCAGAAAGCCGGCGAACAGAAACGGGTCCGGCGGCAGGCCGGATAGAATGAGCGCGGTCAGCGCCGCCGAGGCGCCGGGTGCGGCGGTCACCGGCAGGCCCTCGGCGATCGCCGCGCGAACCAGCTTGTAGCCGGGGTCGGAGACGAGCGGTGTCCCGGCATCGCTGGTCAGCGCCACCCGCTTGCCGCGGCGCAGCGCAGCGAGCACCCGGGGCCGCACCTGCTCGGCGTTGTGGTCGTGATAGGCCTCGAGCGGCGTTCTGATGCCGTAGCGGGCGAGCAGCCGGGTGGTGACCCTGGTGTCCTCGCACCAAATCCGGTCCACGCCGCGCAGCACCGCGAGCGCACGCAGGCTGACATCGCCAAGATTACCGATCGGGGTCGCGACGAGATGCAGGCCGGGCGCTGGTCCTGGCGCTTCCGCCTCGGCCGGATCGCCGCCAGCGAACGCGGCCCAGTCGGGTTTACTCTGGGCCAAGGCGCCGCTAGGCTCGCGCCCTTTGCCGCTATCGCCCGAGGCCGCCCTTGCCGCGCTGGTGTTTTCCCCGGTTAGCTTCACCTGTGCTCGTCCTCGCCGCCTGGGCGCTGGCTTCGTGCGTGCCGCCGCCGATCGTACCGGCGCCGCTCGCCACCCCGCAACCGCCCTATGGCGGGCCGCCGCCGCCAGCCCCGCCGCCCGGGCCGCCGCCCGTGGCAACTCCGGCCGGGCCGGCCAAGGTCGCGCTGCTGGTGCCGCTCTCCGGCCCGAATGCCGAGCTCGGGCAGGCGATCCTCAACGCGGCCCAGCTGGCGCTGTTTCAAACCGGCGGCGATCAGCTAACTTTGGTGCCGCGCGACACCAAGGGGACCTCGGCCGGCGCTGCCGACGCCGCGCATGCAGTGGCCAGCGAGGGCGTCGGCCTGATCCTCGGCCCGCTGCTCGCCAGCGAGGTCGAAGCGGTTAAGCCGGTCGCCCGCGACGCCCACCTCAACGTCATCGCATTTTCGACGGTGACCGATCTTGCCGGCGGCAACACCTTTCTGATGGGCTTTCTGCCGCGCCAGGAGGTGGTGCGCGAGGTCGCCTATGCACGTGAGCGCGGGATCAGCCGGTTTGCGGCGCTCTCTCCCGACACCCCCTATGGCCATCTGATGACCGACGCGCTGCGCGATGCTGCGTCGTCGACCGGCGGCTCGATGACCAAGATCGCATTTTATGATCCGCGCAGCGGCGATGCCTCGGCCGCGATCGCGCGTTTGCTGCCGGCGGGCGCGGCGCCGTCGGGCGCCGACCCCAGCGCGCCCGATCAGACAGCGCCGGCGCCCCCCGCGGCGCCGAGCTTCGAGGCGCTGCTGCTGCCCGAGGGCGGCGATCGGCTAAAAGCGATCGCCCGCAAGCTGGTCGCCGCCGGGCTCGACACCAGGGCAACGCGGCTGCTCGGCAGCGGGTTGTGGGACGTCCCTGACATCGGCGACGAGCCGGCGCTTGACGGCGGCTGGTTCGCCGCATCGCCGCCCGATGCGCGGCAAAATTTTGAGCAGCGCTATCGCGCAACTTACGGTCGCGACCCGCCGCGGCTTGCCTCGCTCGGCTATGACGCGGCGGCGCTTGCCGCGGTGCTGGCGCGCGGTCAAGGCGGCCCGCCCTTCTCGCGCGAGGCGATCCTCAATCCCAATGGGTTCGCCGGAGTCGACGGACTGTTCCGGTTTACCCCGGACGGTCTCGTCCAGCGCGCCTTGGCCGTGCTCGAGGTAGAGCCCCAGGGCAACGTCGTCGTCAGCCCGGCGGCGCACAGCTTTCAGGATCTCGGCTACTGAGCGGCGCGGAGCGGGCGCATTTTGTAGAACCGTTGACCTGATCATCCGGTTGCCCGATATGTGAAGACATGAAAAATCTCACAGTCTCACTTGATGACGAAACCTATCGGCGCGCACGCATGATTGCCGCCCAACGAGACACATCGGTTTCGGCCTTGGTGCGGAACTTTTTGTGCGAGCTGGGTTCAGGCGAAAGCGAAATCGAGCGACTGAAGCGCGAGGAGCGAGCACTGCGGGAGCAAATCACCGCCTTCGACGCGTCGGACCGGCTGCCCCGCGAGGATGTTCACGACCGAAATACATGAACCCGCCGCACTTCCTCGACATCAATATTCTGCTCTACTCCATCACTCGCAACCCCAAGGAAGCGAGCAAGCGCGAACGAGCCATCCGCTTGCTGGAGGACGATAACGGGGCGCTCTCAGTCCAAGTCTTGCAAGAATTTTATGTTGAGCGGCGCATTAGAGATCAAGGCGGCATACGGCTTTTCCTATTGGGATAGTGCGATCGTCGCCGCCGCCCGCGCTCTCGGATGCCGGGTGTTGTATTCCGAAGACATGTCGCATGGACAAGCGGTCGAAGGGATCACGATCATTAACCCATTCAGGTAATGCGTCCTGAGAGGACAACTGGAGGCTTAATCATGGGTGAGTTTGCCTTGGGTCAGCCGGTGCCGCGCTTCGAGGATCCGCGGTTGCTGCGCGGCGGCGGCCGCTATGTCGACGACGTGGTGCTGCCGCGCATGGTGTTCAGCCATGTGCTGCGCTCGCCGCACGCGCATGCCCGCATCTGCGCGATCGACGCGGCCGAGGCGAGGGCGGCGCCCGGCGTGCTGGCGGTGCTGACCGGCGCGGATTGGGAGGCTTCGGGCTGGGGCGATCTGCCGACGCCCAACGGGCTCAGGCTGCGCGACGGCTCGCCGGCCTTCCGCCCCCGCTTCCCGGCCCTGGTCAAGGACCGGGTGCGCTGGGTCGGCGACTATGTCGCCTTTGTCGTCGCCCTGACCAAGGACCAGGCCGCCGATGCGGCCGAGCTGATCGCCGTCGATTACGAGCCCTTGCCGGCGGTCGTTTCGACCGCCAGCGCGGTCGAGCCCAGTGCGCCCGCGGTCTGGGACGAGAACCCCGGGAATGTCGCCTTCTTCCACACCGAGGGCGACGCGGCCGCGACCGAGGCCGCATTCGCTGGCGCCGCGCACATCGTCCGCCGCCGTTTCGTGATCAACCGGGTAACCGCGGCCAGCATGGAGCCGCGGGGCGCCATCGGCGACTACAACCCGGCCGAGGACCGCTGGACCATCTATACGACCCTGCAGCGCACCCACGGCTATCGCGCCGAATTGGCGCGCCAGGTGCTGAAGGTGCCGGAGAGCCGGGTGCGGGTCGTCGCCGGCGATATCGGCGGCAGCTTTGGCATGAAATCGGCGATCTACAACGAGGTGGCGCTGGTCCTGCTGGCCTCGAAAACCGTCGGCCGGCCGGTCAAATGGACCAGCACCCGCTCCGAGGCGTTCATGGGCGACGCGCAGGCCCGCGACAACGTTACCGAGGCCGAGCTGGCGCTCGACCGCGACGGCAAATTCCTGGCGCTGCGGGTCGAGACGGTCGCCGCGGTCGGCGCCTATCCGCAGGCCGGCTCCAACGCCTTTGTCGCCAATCTCGGCACCTTGGCGGGCGTCTACCGCACGCCGGCGGTGCGCGCCGAGGTGACCGCCGTCTACACCAACACCAATCCGGTCCGCGCTTATCGCGGCAACGGCCGGCCGGAAGCCGCCTATGTCATCGAGCGCATCGTCGACGAGGCTGCGGCCGAGCTCGGCATCGACCGGCTCGAATTGCGCCGGCGCAACATGATCCCGCCCGAGGCGATGCCGTTCAAATCTGGGCTGACCTTTACCTATGATTGCGGCGAATTTGAAAAGAACCTCGATCTGGCGCTGAAGCTCGCCGATGTTGGCGGTTTCGAGCGGCGCCGCGCCGAGGCGAGGAGCCGCGGCAAGCTCCGCGGCATCGGCCTCTCTAACACGATCGAGCGCGCCGCGGCCGGCGGCTTCGAGGCGGCCGAGATCCGCTTCGACCGCGGCGGCACGGCGACCCTGGTGTCGGGCTCGATCACCCAGGGTCAGGGCCACGAAACCGTCTACAAGCAATTACTATGCGACCGGCTCGGGATTGACCCGGGCCAGGTGCATTATGTGCAGGGCGACACCGACAAAGTGGCGAATGGCGAAGGCACCGGCGGCTCGCGCTCGGCGGCGCTCGGCGGCTCGGCAGTTTATCTCGCGACCGAAAAGATCGTGACCAAGGCGACGGCGATCGCCGCCCACCTGCTCAGCGCCGAGGCTGGCGAGGTCAATTTCGCCGACGGCCTCTTTACCGCGCCGCGGTCCAACCGGGCATTGACGATCGGCGAGGTTGCGGTCGAATCGTTCAACCCGCCGAGCCTGCCCGACGATATGGAGCCCGGGCTGATCGCTGGCGCCACCTTCACCTCAAAGCAGCAGAACTTTCCGAACGGCGTTCACATCTGCGAGCTCGAGATCGACCCCGAGACCGGCGAAGCGCAGGTTCTGCGCTACAGCGTCGTCGACGATGTCGGCACGGTGCTGAACCCGCTGTTGCTCGAAGGCCAGATTTGCGGCGGCATCGCCCAGGGGGTCGGCCAGGTTCTGCTGGAGGACATCCGTTTCGATCCGGCATCCGGCCAGCTGATGACCGGGTCGTTCATGGATTATGCGATGCCGCGCGCCGGCGATCTGTCGGCGATCGAATGCGACAGCAACCCGGTGCCGACCAAGACCAACCCGCTCGGCGTCAAGGGGGCGGGCGAAGCGGGCAATGTCGGCGCGCTGCCGGCGGTCGGCAACGCGCTGATCGATGCGCTCGCCCCGCTCGGCATCCGTCACCTCGAGATGCCGGCCACCCCCGAGCGCCTGTGGCGCGCGATCCGCGCTGCCCGCTAGCGTCGCCGCCAGCGCTCGCTTCTAGCCGCCGAGCCGGGAGCGCAGCCACTCGGCGATCGGTGTCCACAGCATTGCCGCGGCGCTAGCGGCCGACATCATGCCGACATGGCCGAGCGCCGGCCGCAAAACTTCGGCATCGCCGAGCGCCGTCGCCAGCGGCTCGGCCGAGAGCGGCGGTACGATTCGGTCGCGGCCGGGGATCACGACCAGCGAGGGCCGGCGCAGCAGCTGCGGCAGCACGCGACGCCCAGCCATCCGCCAAGTACCGCGGCCGGGCTCGTTGTCGCGATACCAGCGGCGAATGCAGTCCCGCGCCAGCGCCAGCCCTAGCGGCACCCCATCGTTGATCCAGTCTTCGAGCGCCACAAAGCCGCGCGCGGCGTCGCCCTCGGGATCGAGCCGGCCCAGCCGCACGAATTTGCGCTCGGCCAGAAACGGGTCGAGCTCGAAAAAGAAGCTCTGGACCATCTCGACCGGGACTGTATCGGCCGTGACGCCCGCCGGCGCCAGCCGGTCGGCGCCGAGGCCGAGAACCTGCGTCGCGGCACTCCACCCGGCGTGGAAGTCCCAGGGCGTCGCCAGCAGCGCCAGGCAGGCGACCTGATGCCGGCGCCGCAATGCCGCCGCCACCGCGAAGAGCCCGCCCATGCAATAGCCGAGCATTGCGATCGGCATGCCGGCGCTGTGCGCCGCGGCGGCGGCAAACGCGCGGTCGAGACGCTCGCTGTAGCCGGTCAGGTCGAGCTCGCGCTCCGCAGGACCGGGCGCGCTCCAATCGACGACCATCGGGCGCAGGCCGCCAGCGGCAAGGTGGCGCAGAAAGCTGCGCTGCGGCAACAGGTCGAGGACGTAATAGCGGTTGATCAACGACGGCACGACCATGACCGTGCGGCCCGGCCGGCCGTCGCCATAGTCTAGCAGCCGGGTGGTCCCCTCCTGCCACAGCACCGGCGGCGCTGGCTCCGACCGGCGGTACGGATGGCGGCGGTAAGCTTCGAGCCCGGCGAGATAGGCGTCGGCGCGCAGCGCGATCTCGTCGCCGAGCGCGCTCGCGACCCGGTCAGGCCCGCATGCGTCGATTTCGGCGGCGAGGGCGCGCAGCTTCTTCCCGGCCGTGCTCGATGTCGGCGATATGCTGCTCAACAACGGCAAGGCGGCGCGCGAGCTCAGCCATAAGCCGACAGCACTCGCCAGATGCGCCGGAAAGGGGCGCGGCGCCAGCCGACGATCCGGAACCGGCGACCGGCTCACGCAGCGGCGCCGAGGATGGATCGGCGGCGGCCAGCCCGCGCCATAGCGGAGCGCCCACGCCGGGGTCGGACAGCAGCGCCGTCAGATAGTCTTCCCACAGCGCCAGATAACGGCGGGCGAGGTCGCGGGCGTCGCTCATGACCGGCAGTATACGCGTCGCGATCGGCGGCGGAAACGGACCCGGCGGCGATCCGGCGTGTTTGATAAGGCGAACGGGCTGAATCGCTGTATGGTGGATGCGGGGATTGGTTTCCGACGGGAGACGGCGCGCACATGAGTACCCCAAATAGCGAGCGGCCCAGCGGCGGCAAGCCGGTCGTCGTCAAGAAATACGCCAACCGTCGGCTCTATAACACGGCGACGAGCAGCTACGTCACGCTCGACGATCTGGCCAAGCTGATCAAGGAAGGCGGCGATTTTGTCGCGCATGATGCCAAAACCGGCGAAGACATCACTCGCGCGGTGCTCACGCAGATCATCGTCGAGCAGGAGCAAAAGGGTCAAAACCTGCTGCCGATCAGCTTTTTGCGGCAGCTGATCGGCTTCTACGGCGACAGCATGCAGGTCTTGGTGCCGGGGTATCTCGAGCAGGCGATGGTCGCCTTTGGCCGCAACCAGGAGCAGATGCGCAAAAGTCTGCAAGCGACCTTTGGCATCTTTCCGTTCGGGCAGTTCGAGGAAATGGGCAAGCAGAACATGGCGTTGTTCCAGCGCGCCCTCAAGATGCTGGCGCCCTATCCCGAGGCGGAAAAGGCTCCGGCGCCGGAGGCCGGGACGGCGGCGCCCGCGGCCGGAGAGGACCCGCGCCTAAAGCGCCTCGAGGCGCAGATCGACGCACTGACCCAGCAGCTCGAGGCGCTGGGGCGCGAGCGCCGCGATCATTAGCCGCTGCAACCATGGTCGCCGCCAAGATCTGTGGATTGTCGAGCGAGCCGGCGATGACCGCCGCGATTGCCGGCGGTGCCGCCTATCTCGGCTTTGTCTTTTACCCGCCGAGCCCGCGCGCGGTCACCCCAGCGCAAGCCGCCCGGCTCTGCGCCGCGGTCCCCGCCGGGATCGCGCGGGTCGGGCTCTTTGTCGACGCCGAGGACGAGATGATCGAGGCCGTTCTCGCCGCGGCGCCGATCGATCTTCTGCAGTTTCACGGCGGCGAAAGCCCGCACCGCGTAGCCCAAGCGAGAGCGAAGTTCGGCCGCAAGGTGATCAAGGCGATGCCGATCGCCGGCCCCGACGATCTCGTCCGAGCTGAGCAATACGAGTATGCCGCCGATTTCGTGCTGTTCGACGCGAAGCCGCCGCCCCGGGCCGACGCATTGCCCGGCGGCAACGGACTCGCCTTTGACTGGCGGCTGCTCGCCGGCCGGGTTTGGCGGCGTCCGTGGCTCCTTTCGGGCGGGTTGACGGCCGAATTGCTGCCCGAGGCGGTGCGCCTTTCCGGAGCGGCTTGCGTCGATGTCTCATCCGGCGTCGAAAGCGCTCCCGGCCACAAGGATCCCGACAAAATCCGCGCCTTCCTCGCCGCCGCCCACGCCCTTCGGGTGCACTAGCAGGCTGCGGAAAAATGCGGTTTCCGCAGTCAAGAGCCCTTCGAGACGGCCCTTCAGGCCTCCTCAGGGTGAGGTAGGCCTTTGATATAAAAGACCTCATCCTGAGGAGCGAAGCGTCTCGAAGGATGGGCAAGCGACGAGAAGCCGGGTTTTTCCGCACCCTGCTAGACCGGTACGCCGGTCATTCAGGGTGAGCAGCAACAGACGGCGAGATAGTCGTTGGTGGTGCAATGCCGACGGATGATTCCCGTCCGTTGGCTGAATCGCACCACCAAGATATGAATCTGGTGAGCCGATGCACGAGACGCTCTAGAATCTAGGGTTTCGATCGGGCCACTAGTGTTTAACGCCGTTAACCGCCACGACAGTGAATTTCGCATACTTCATGCCGTTCTTGTGCGCCGCTACGTATTCCGGTGAATAACGCCAACCCTTTAGTTGCTCCAGGCTGTCCCAGCGAAGAACGACGAAGCGCGTTCCCGGCGGCGTTCCTTCGATCACCGTTCCCGGCCCTGCCGCGAGGATCACACCGCCATGCGCTTTGATTGACGCCTGAGCGGGTGGCGAATACTCCTTTGCATAAGCGGCCGGGTTGGTAACGTCGACAATTCCGATCATGTACACGGGCGGCTTGGTCTGAGCTTGAAGAC
This sequence comes from Allostellaceae bacterium, assembly GCA_036500965.1. Lineage (GTDB taxonomy): Bacteria > Pseudomonadota > Alphaproteobacteria > ATCC43930 > CGMCC-115725 > AP-15. The sequence continues at coordinate 85,319 of DASYBC010000041.1, forward strand.
CATGCAGGCCCAATGCCCCCATTCCGATGCCGGCGAGGGTTGCCAGCGCGACGGCGTAACCTGGTTTCATGTAAATTTCCTCCACTTTGCTCGCGTGGGTGCCTCGGCTTCGCGCTTCTCATACGCCGCTGCCGGCGCACGAGACCGTGGATGGCCTCGGGGCCATAGAACGCCGGCGACGGGTAAAAGGCTTTACGCTCGGCTTACTTCCACCTTACGATGTGCGTATGATTTCCCGGGGAAGCGGGTCGGGGGGGCTTCCGGGGAGACGGCAGTGCTTTTGGTGTTTGGCAACCATCGGCTCGACATCGGGCGCCGTGAGCTGCGGCGTGGCGCCGAACTGGTCGAGGTCGAGCCCAAGGTCTTCGACCTGCTGGCCTTCCTCGTGCGGCACCGCGACCGGGTGGTCAGCAAGGACGATCTCCTAGAGGCGGTATGGGACGGGCGGATCGTCTCTGAATCGGCGCTGACCACGCGGATCAACGCCGTGCGCCGGGCGCTCGGCGACGACGGGGCGGCGCAACGGCTGATCCGCACCTTCACCCGAAAGGGTGTGCGGTTTGTCGGCGAGGTCACGGAAATGCCGGACCAGCCAAGTCCGGCCGCCGAGGACAAGCCGTCGATCGCGGTCCTGCCGTTCCGCAATATGAGCGGCGATCCCGAGCAGGAATATTTCGTCGACGGTATGGTCGAGGAGATCATCACCGCGCTGTCGCGCATCCGTTGGCTCTTCGTCGCCGCCGGCAATTCAACGTTCGCCTACAAAGGGCAAGCCGTCGACGTGAAGCAGGTCGGGCGCGAGCTTGGCGTCCGCTATGTACTCGAGGGTTCGGTGCGCAAAGGCGGCAACCGGGTGCGGATCACCGGGCAGCTGATCGACGCGGCGACCGGCGCGCATCTGTGGGCCGACCATTTCGACGGCTCGCTCGAAGACGTGTTCGACCTCCAAGACCGGGTGGCGTCGAGCGTCGCAGGGGTCATCGAGCCGGTATTGCAGGCGGTTGAAACGGCGCGTTCGGCCACCCGCCCGACCCGCGACCTGACCGCCTACGACCTCTATTTGCGCGCCTATGCGATGTTCCTGTCGTCGGCCAGACATTTCCCCGAGGCGTTGCGACTGATGGAACAGGCGATCGCCCGCGACCCCTATTACGGACCCGCGCTCGCCTGGGCGGCGATCTGCTGTTTTCGGGTGATCCTCGACAGTCGGAGCCAGGACCCGGCAAGCGATCGTTTGAAGGGCGCCGATTTCGCTAGGCGCGCGTTGGAAGCTGCCGGCGACGATCCCAGCGTGCTGGCGAATGCCGCTGTCGCGCTTGCCTTTTTCGGCGAGGACATCGGAGCCATGATGGCGCTCGTCGACCGCGCCCTGGCGCTCAACCCGAATTTCGCGCGCGGCTGGCATACCGGCGGCATGCTCAGGGTGTGGGCCGGTGAGCCCGACAGCGCGATCAAATATCTCGACGCCGCGCTGCGCCTCAGCCCGCGCGCCCGTATCGGCACCTCGGCCAATTTGATCGGCTTGGCACATCTCTTTGCCCGGCGCTTCGACCGGGCCGTGCCAAAGCTGCTGCTCGCGATCCAGGACGATCCGAGCTTTCCGGCCCCACATCGCTTTCTCGCCGCCTGCTACGCCCATTTGGGGCGGCTTGACGACGCCCGAGAAACCATGGCGCGGCTCCGCTCGATCAGCGCTGTCGTGATCCCGGATGCGAGCCACTTTCGCAACGCCGAGCATCGCGAGGTGCTGCTGTCGGGATTGCGTCTCGCGGTGGGCGCGTAGGGCCATCATCGCCACGAGGCTTGCCGCCGGCTTGATCCTCCGCAGCGCGGACGCTGGATGCGGCAAGGTATTTTTCTCCGTGCCTACGGTGCCTCGCTGGTGCATCTTCGGCGCCCGAGAGGAAACACGATGCAGGTTCCGAACACGTTTCGCGGCGGCCCCGACGAGCACGGCCATTTCGGCATCTATGGCGGGCGGTTTGTCGCCGAGACCCTGATGCCATTGGTGCTCGCGGTCGAGGCGGCCTATGGCGAAGCCCAGGCCGATCCGGGCTTTCAGGCCGAGCTCGACCATTATCTCGAACATTATGTCGGCCGGCCGAGCCCGTTGTATTTTGCCGAGCGGCTGACCCGGCATTTCGGCGGCGCCAAGATCTATTTGAAGCGCGACGAGCTCAACCATACCGGCGCGCACAAGATCAACAACGTGCTGGGCCAAACCTTGCTGGCGCGGCGCATGGGCAAGCGCCGGATCATCGCCGAGACCGGGGCGGGGCAGCACGGGGTCGCGACGGCGACGGCCTGCGCGCTCTTCGACCTGCCTTGCGTCGTCTATATGGGCGCCACCGACATCGAGCGGCAAAAGCCCAATGTCTTTCGCATGAAATTGCTCGGCGCCGAAGTGGTGCCGGTGCATTCGGGGACCGGCACATTGAAAGACGCGATGAACGAGGCATTGCGCGACTGGGTCGCCCATGTCGACGGCACGTTCTACGTGATCGGCACGGTTGCTGGACCGCATCCTTACCCGGCGATGGTGCGCGATTTTCAGTCGGTGATCGGCAACGAGACACGGGCGCAATTGCACCAGGCGGAGGGCCGGCTGCCCGACACGCTGGTCGCCTGCATCGGCGGCGGCTCGAACGCGATGGGGCTGTTCCACCCGTTCCTCGACGAGCCGAATGTCCGCATGATCGGCGTCGAGGCCGGCGGCCATGGTCTGGAGACGGGGCTGCACGCGGCCTCGCTGAACGGCGGCGAGCCCGGCGTATTGCACGGCAACCGCACCTATCTGCTGCAGGACGCGGACGGGCAGATCCGCGACGCGCATTCGATCTCGGCTGGGCTCGACTATCCCGGCATCGGGCCGGAGCACGCCTGGCTGCACGATTTGGGCCGGGTCGAATACGTCTCGATCACCGACCGCGAGGCGCTCGATGCGTTCCAGCTATCGAGCCGGCTCGAGGGGATCATCCCGGCTTTGGAGCCGGCGCACGCGCTGGCCCATGTCGCCAAGATCGCCCCCGACCTGCGGCACGACCATCTGATCGTGATGAACATGTGCGGCCGCGGCGACAAGGACATCTTCGCCGTCGCCGAGCATCTCGGCGTCGCGTTGTGAGCCGCCAAGGCCACTATCGGGAAACGCATGCAGAATTTTTGTCGGGAAAGAAACCCGGTGATTGCTGGGAGGCGCGGCCGGCCGATCGTGATCCGAAGACGCGAGGCAGTCATGACGATGGTGAAGACCCGTATCCGCGTGACACCCGATGGGATGCTCAGCGGTCGTGCGCCGGGTTTTCCGGCGGGTGAACACGATGCGGAGATTACTCTGCTGGATGATGGCGAGCCGGTGACGAACCCGCCGGCGGAGACCCTGCTTGCCCGCGTGCGTGCGATCCAAGAGGAGGTGGCGCGATTGCCGGTGCTCGATGCCCGCGATCCAGACGAGATCATCGGCTACAACAAACGCGGTCATTTCGACTGATGGTCATCGACAGCTCGGCGCTGATTGCGCTACTGCTTGGTGAAGCTGAGACCGTCGATTTTGTCGCGGCGATTGCGGCTGCTTCAAGTCGTCTGGTAAGTGCGCCTACTTACGTCGAGACCGCGATCGTCATGGTTGCCCGGTCGGGCTTAGAGGCCTGGGAGAAGCTCGACCGGCTTCTCGTCGAGCTTGCCATAGAGGTCTCCCGTTCACGCGCGATCAGGCGAACCTTGCCGTCACCGCATACCGACAGTATGGGAAGGGCGGCGGCCATGCCGCAGGATTGAATTTTGGCGACCTGTTCACTTACGCGCTTGCCAAGCTGAGAGACGAATCTGTGCTGTTCAAAGGCAACGACTTTGCCCAGACCGATTTACAAATCGCTGTTTGAGCCTGGCGGAACGCACATCCGCGCCGTCGCCGGGCATCTCGGCGCCCGGTTGTGAGCCGCGTCGAGCAGCGCTTCGCGGCGTTGCGCGCGGAGGGGCGGGCCGGGCTCGTCGCCTATCTCACGGCGGGGGACCCCGATCCCGACACCTCGGCGCGGCTGTTTGCCGGCCTCGCCACGGCGGGCGCCGATCTGATCGAGATCGGCATGCCGTTCTCCGACCCGATGGCCGACGGCCCGGCAGTCCAGGACGCCGGCCAGCGCGCCCTGAAGGCCGGAATGAATTTGCGCGGCACGCTGTCGCTGATCCGCGCGCTGCGCCGTAGCGACAATGCGACGCCGATCGTGCTGATGGGCTACTACAACCCGATCTACCGCTACGGCGCCGAGGCGTTCGCGCGCGACGCGGTCGCGGCCGGAGTCGACGGAGTCATCGTCGTCGACCTGCCGCCCGAGGAGGACATCGAGCTGACCGCGCCGGCGCGCGTCGCCGGGCTCGACGTGATCCGGCTGGCGACGCCGACCAGCGACGACGACCGCCTGCCGCGCATCGTCGAACGGGCCAGCGGCTTTATCTATTACGTCGCGATCGCCGGCATCACCGGCACGCGCTCGGCCGATTCGGCCGAGGTTGCCGCCGCGGTGGCGCGCTTGCGAAGGTTTACCGATTTGCCGGTCGCGGTCGGCTTTGGCGTCAAAAACCCGGAACAGGCCGCCGCGGTGGCACGCGCCGCCGACGCCGCGGTTGTCGGCTCGTCGCTGGTCCAGCGGCTCGCCGCGAACCTCGGTGCCGACGGCGCCGCCAAGCCCGGCCTCGTCGACGCCGTCCTGGCGGATGTCGGCGCCTTGGCGGCCGGCATCAGGCGGGCGCGATCGCCGCACGAAGCCCGCTAGCCGAGCGCGATCAGCGCCAGCAGCATCACGAGGCCGGCGATCGCAAACCCGGCATGGGCGCCGACCAATGCACCGCTGGCGCGCCGTCCGCGCCAGGCCGTCCAGGCGATCGCAACCCCGAGCGCCAGGGCTACGCCGACCAGCCCGGCGCTGGCGCGGCCGAAGCCGGCGGTGCCCATCGCGTCGGGCGCCCTCGGATGGCCAAGCGCTAGAAGCAGCGCCGCGAGGCCGGCCGCGCCGATCGCGCCATGGCAGGCCGCGACCGCCGGATGCGGCGGCCTTGCCGCCGGGCCGCGCAGATAGAGGAGCGCGAGCACAACCCCGATCAACGCCGCCGCGCACAGCACGCCAAAACCAAGCTCGATCATCCTTCCGCTCTTGCGCCGCGATCCCGCGCCTTCGGTTGCACGGGTTTGTGGCCAAAGCTAGTGTGCATCTGTGCATCGCCAGCGCCGCGCGCGGCGGCACAGGGCAAGGAGGGGTGGCCGAGCGGTTGAAGGCGCACGCCTGGAAAGTGTGTAGACGGTGATGAATCGTCTCGCGGGTTCGAATCCCGCCCCCTCCGCCACCCCCGTGCTCGGGGTCGGGCGACAGCAAAGAAAACCGATGGAGCGCTGCGCCCAAGCCGCGTGTTTACCTCAGCATGGCGCTGTCCGCGGCGAACTCACGGGAGGAATGATGCATTGGAGTTATGAGGTTGTGCCCGTCGGCGGTCACCACCGACTAGCGGGCGGAAGTTTCGACGCGCCCGATCTCGAAGCGGCCAAACACCACGTGCAAACCGTTTACGAGCCGACCGTGAGCCCGGAGGCCGAGCTCGATGTCCGCCTCCTTGACGGGTCCGGCAGTGAGGTGTGGCGCGGCACCTATGTTGGGTCGACTTGATTCACCGCCCGCCTTCGCCGCCTGAGGGGGCGGGCCCGGCTACCATATAGCCGCCCGGCGGCCGCCCGGTGGAGCCGCCCCACCCTGTCGCGAGAGTTGGTGGGCCCGGCGGCGGCTTCCACGTCGGCGACCGCGCGGCTAGCAGGCCGTTGAAAAAGTGGTTGCCGATCGCCGTCGTTGTGATCCCCTGAGAAGGGGATGGGGGTGGCGATGCGTGGCGACGATCAGATTTGCGGTCAGCTTTTCAGCTACATAGATCTGGAGACGCGGGTCCGGGTGGATCATCCGCTGCGGGCGATTCGAGAGATCGCGAACGCGGCTGTGAGAGCACTTTCGCGTGACTTCGCGGCGCTCTATTCAGGATTGGGGCGGCCGTCGATCGCGCCGGAGAAGTTGCTGCGAGCGATGTTGTTGCAGGCATTCTATTCGGTGCGCTCAGAGCGCCAGTTGATGGAGCGGATCGAGTACGATCTGCTGTTCCGCTGGTTCGTCGGGATCGGGGTCGATGACCCGGTGTGGGATCATTCGAGCTTCTCGAAGAACCGCGACCGGCTGTTGGAGGGGAAGATCGCGGCCAAGTTCCTGGCGGCGGTGCTGTCGCAGCCGCGGGTGAAGCGATTGCTGTCGAGCGAGCATTTCTCGGTCGACGGCACGCTGATCCAGGCCTGGGCCTCGATCAAGAGTTTCAAGGCGAAAGACCTGTCGGACGGTGGCGGTCCGGGGGGTGACGGGCGCAATGCGCCGGCCGATTTTCGCGGCGAGAAGCGCTCGAACGCGACCCATCGCAGCACCACCGATCCCGATGCCCGGCTCTACCGCAAAGGGCCGGGGATGGAAGCCAGGCTGTGCTTCATCGGCCATGGGCTGATGGAGAACCGCTCGGGGCTGATCGTCGATGCCCGGCTGACGCGGGTCTCGGGCCATGCCGAACGGCTGGCGGCGCTCGCCATGATCGAGCCCTGGGCCGATCGGCCGCGGGCGATTACGCTCGGTGCCGACCGGGGTTATGACGCCGCCGACTTTGTCGAGGAACTGCGCACGATCAATGTGCGCCCGCACGTGGCGCGGAATACCAACGGTCGCCGCTCGGCGATCGACCGACGGACGACGCGGCATCCGGGCTATGCCGCCAGCCGGCGCATCCGCAAGCGGATCGAGGAAGCCTTCGGCTGGATCAAGACCGTCGCCGGCCTGCGCCAGACCAAGCTGCGCGGCCTGGCCAAAGTAGACTGGGCCTTCACCTTCGCCACCGCCGCCTACGATCTGGTGCGGGTGCCCAAGCTGCTCGCGGCGGTGCCGTGACGGGTTCCGCCACCTGCGAACTGGTCGGCCGGTGGCGGATCGTCGAAGCCGATCTGTGGGATCGCGACTATCTCGATCTCGTCGAGCCCGCCTATTTTCGGCTCGGCCATGATGGTTGGGCCGAATTCGCCTTCGGCGCCGTCAATGCCACGGCCGAACTCGAATGCAGCCGAACCGTCGTCTCCTTCCGCTGGACCGGCTTTGACGAAGGCGATGAGATCTCCGGCCACGGCTCGGCCGAATTGAGGGATAACGGCTCCCTCGAAATCGAGCTGTCCTTCGACGATGGCGACGACCCCATCCTCACCGCCCGTCGCGAGTGACTTCTTCAACAGCCTGCTAGATCCTCCGCGTTCATCCCGCCTAGGATCTCGCCATCGATGTCATTGTCGCGGAAAAGCTGAGCGTATTGGTCGAGCCCCAGCCCGCGAAGCCAATCGGCGATATCCATCGACATTGCCGAGGCATCCATTATCAGTTGGGGCGTCGCCGCCAAGGGCAGTCTTGTCTTGCGGGGTTGAGTGCTGAAATCCAATGTCTTGGGCTGAGGTTGATCGCGGCCATCACCCCCTCATCCCCCATTGACCGGTTCAATCATGCTATCGCGCGATACCGGCGCGACCGACTTCGCGATAAACGGTCGAGCGCCCCAAGCCGAGCTGCCTGGCGGCCACGGTTGGTGATAGGCCTGCTTTCACCAACTCCAGCGCCGCCGCGATCTTCTCTGGATCGAGAGGGTGGCGCCCGGGCCGCTTGCCGCGGGCCCGAGCGGCGGCGATCCCGTCCCTTGTTCGCTCGGCGATCAGACGCCGCTCGAAATGCGCGATCGCTCCGAACACGTGGAAGACCAGCTCGCCGGCGGCCGAGTTGGTGTCGATCCTTTCCTCCAGGCTGAGCAAAGCGATGCCGCGCTCCTTGAGCATCGCGACCGTGGTCAGCAATTCGCCGAGAGATCGTCCGAGCCGGTCGAGACGCACGACTGAGAGCGTATCGCCCTTGCGGGCGTAGGCGAGCAGGGCTTCGAGGCCCGGTCGCTCCATTGTCTTGCCGGAACGGATATCGCTGAAAACTTTGATCGCGCCGGCCTCGGTCAGCCGCATGGTCTGGCCGGCGACATCCTGATCGCCAGTCGACACTCGCGCATAGCCGAGAATGCCACCCATAGCGTCTCGCAAACGACCGTTCTGTGGACGGGCACACCGGCACTCTACCGGTGCGCACATTTCCGTCCACAAACTACGTCCATTAAACCTGTGGCGTCCACAATCCTGATCGACATTTTCGGGACGAAACCCCGACAAGCGCGAGCTTATCGACCTGCGGCGGCAGATCGAAGCCAACGATTATATGGCAATCACGTCCGACCGGCTGGCTGGCATGAG
>DASYBC010000042.1:0-38102 GCA_036500965.1 Allostellaceae bacterium
ATTTTGCCACGCAACGGCAGGATCGCTTGGGTCTCGCGGTTGCGCGCCTGCTTGGCCGAGCCGCCGGCGCTGTCGCCTTCGACCAGGAAGATCTCGGTGCCGTTCGCGCTGTCGCGGGTGCAGTCGGAGAGCTTGCCCGGCAGGCGCAGCTTTCGCGTCGCCGTCTTGCGCGCCATCTCCTTCTGCTGGCGCCGCCGTGCGCGCTCGTCGGCGCGTTCGGCGATGCGGTCGAGCAGCTGTCGCGTCGTCGCCGGGTCGGCCCCGAGCCAGTGGTCGAAATGGTCGCGCACCGCGTTCTCGACCAGCCGCGTCGCCTCGGCCGAGGCGAGCCGCTCCTTGGTCTGGCCCTGAAACTGCGGGTCGCGGATAAACAGCGACAGCAGCATCGCCGCCGCCCCGGTCACATCCTCGCCGGTCGCCTGGGCGGCGCGGCGGTTGCCGGCAAGCTCGGCATAGCCCTTGATCGCGCGGGTCAGCGCATTGCGCAGCCCGGCTTCGTGGGTCCCCCCCTCCGGCGTCGGGATCGTGTTGCAATAGGAATGGCTGAACCCGGCCTCCTCGTCCTCGGGCCAAGCGACCGCCCATTCGACCTTGCCGCCCATCGCGAGCTCGGCCTCGCCGACAAACGGCCGCGGCGTCAGCATCGCCTGGCCGTCGAGGCTCGACGCCAGAAAGTCGCCGAGGCCACCGGGGAAATGCAACCGCGCCTCGGCCGGAACCTCCTGCGGTCGGGCCACCGACGGGTCGCAGCTCCAGCGGATCTCGAGGCCGCGGAACAGATAGGCCTTCGACCGCGCCATGCGGTAAAGCAGCGCCGGACGAAACGCGAGCTCGCCGAAGATCTGGGGATCGGGATGAAAGCGCACGCTCGTGCCGCGCCGGTTGTTGACCGGCCCGCACTCTTCGAGGGCGCCTTGCGCGTGCCCACGCCGATAGCTCTGGCGCCACAGCCGGCGGTCGCGCGCGACCTCGATTTCGAGCACGTCTGAGAGTGCGTTGACCACCGACACGCCGACGCCATGCAGCCCGCCCGCGGTGCGATAGGCTTGGCCGCCAAACTTGCCGCCAGCGTGCAACATCGTCAGGATGACCTCGAGCGCCGATTTTTCCGGGAAGCGAGGATGCGGGTCGACCGGGATCCCGCGGCCGTTGTCGCGCACGACGAGCCAATTGCCGGCGGCAAGCTCGATCTCGATCCGCGAGGCATGGCCGGCGACCGCCTCGTCCATCGCGTTGTCGAGCACCTCGGCGGCGAGATGGTGCAGGCCGCGCTCGTCGGTGCCGCCGATATACATGCCGGGCCGACGACGGACCGGCTCCAGCCCCTCGAGGATCTCGATGTCCTTGGCCGAATAGCCGTCTATCGGTTGCGGCCCCGTGGGATCGAAGAGATCGCGCATCATGCAAATATATCGGCGGGGAGAGACCGCGCAAGCAGGATCCGGTGGCGATCGCGCCTACAGCAACTAAATCTTGAAGCTGGGAGACCGCGATTTCCGCCGTCCTGGGATGCCCCGCCGGATGCCGGCGGGCGCCGGGAACTTTACCCCAGCTTGCGGGCTTTACCTGGTGGCAATGACGACCGCAATGATGACCAACGAGCGCAAGATCTGGGAAGCGGCGCTGCTGCTGGTGCGTCGCCACGGTGTGCTCGCCGCCGAAGTGGCGCGGCACGAGGCGCAACGGCTGCGCAGCCGGGACGACGAGCTGACCTGCGTCGTCTGGTGCTGGATCGCCCGCTCGACCGCCGAGCTGCTGCGACCGCTTCCGGAGGTTGGCGAACGGGTGCATTGAGGCGGTTGCGCGGGTTCTTTTGCGCTGGCCTTTTGGGGGCCGCCTCTTAACCCCGGCGGGATGCGTCCCGATATCCGATTGGTGTGGATCGCCGATCGGAGAAAGCATCATGGCTGGAGGTCTGTTGGGTCGGCTCGGCGGCAAAGGGCACCGTGCCGAGAAGGCGTTTCCGGTGTCGCTGAGCGAACAGGAGTGGCGCGACAAATTGTCCGCGCCGCAATTCCAGGTGCTGCGCGAGCACGGCACCGAGCGCGCCGGCTCGAGCCCGCTCGACAAGGAATACGGCGCCGGTATTTATCACTGCGCCGGCTGTGGCCAGCCAGTGTTTGCGTCCGATGCCAAGTTTAACAGCGGCACCGGCTGGCCGAGCTTTTTCGAGCCGCTTGCCGATGCCGTCGAAACCTCGACCGACCGCAGCTTTTTCATGGTCCGCAACGAAGTCCACTGCAGTCGCTGCGGCGGCCATCTCGGCCATGTCTTCGATGACGGCCCGCAACCCACCGGCCAGCGCTATTGCATGAACGGCGTGTCGCTGGCGTTCCACCCGGGAGAGAAGCTGGTGGGCGAAACCGGGGCTGCGGCCAGCGCCGCCGGCGTGCCGGAGCCGAGCCCCGGATAATTTCCGCCTCGCGCCGGCGCCAGCCGGTCGCTGCTCAGATGCCGAGCCCGAGGATGCCGTCGGCCGGGTCGAGGCCGGCGATGACGCGCTTGCCGATCAGATCGCGCAGGGTCTCGCTGGTGCCGCCGCCCAGGGTGCCGTAGCGCGCGCCGCGGTAGAAGCGCGACACCGGGAACTCGTCGGTAAAGCCATAGCCGCCATGCACCTGGATCGCCTCGCTCGTCACCCTGAGCGCCATCTCGTTGCAGGTGACCTTGGCGACCGCGGCCAATAGCGGGTCGGGGAACGGGTCGGCGCTGGCGCAAGCGCGGTAGAGCACGCTGCGCGCCGCTTCGATCTCGCGATACATCTCGGCGATCTTCCAACGCATGCCCTGGAAGTCGCCGATCGTGCGGCCAAACGCCCGGCGCTCCTTTGCGTATTTGACCGCTTCTTCAAACGCCCCCTCGGCGAGGCCCAATGAGATGCTCGGGTTCAAGCAGCGCTGGGTGTTGAAGGCCGACAAAAGTTTCCGGAAGCCGTCCTCCAGCACCAGATTCTCGGGCGGCAATTCGCAATCCTCAAAGCGGATCTCATGCAGGTTCTCGCCGCCCATCGTGTGATAGGTGCCGGTGACCGAGAACCCCGGCGTCTCCTTTTCCACCAGCACACAGCCGATGCCCTCGCGCCCCGGTTTTCGGTCCACGCGGGTGAAGACGACGAACATGCCGGCCTCCTCGGCGCGGCTGATCAAGGTCTTGACCCCGTTCAGCCGCAACCGGTTGCCGACCCGATCGACATTGGTCCGGTAGTTGGCGACATCGGTGCCGGCGTCGGGCTCGGTCATGCAGATCGCCAGCAGGCACTCGCCGCTGACCACCGCCGGCAGGATGCGCCTTTTGATCGATTCCGGCGCATAGGTCGCGATCACCCGCGTTTGCACCCCGACCTCGCCCAAGACCGCCATCGCCGTCACGTAGCAGGCCTTGGCGATCTCCTCGAGCACCAGGGCCGTATCGAACACCGGCAGCCCGAGCCCGCCATAATCCTCGGGCACCGCCATGCCGAGCACCCCCAGCTCGGCCAGCCGCCGCAGGTTCGCCCACGGGAAGGTGCCGTCCATATAATCCGGCGCGCGGGCGCGGAACTCATTCTGCGCCAGCTCGCGGACGGTCTGCACGAACTGACGCTGCTGGTCGGAGAGGCTGGCGAGCACCGTGCTGCTCCTTGCGTTTCGATTTCGTCATGCGCGCCCGGCGCAGTTTCCCGGACGCACATTTTGCCAGTACGCCCCTACGCACCGGCAGCCTTGAAGCGCCTGATGGGCGGTTATGCGACGCGCGAGGACGGGACCGGCCGGATGAGGGCGCCGGCCTCGCCGTCGCGCTACTACCGGTCGGCGATCGCGGGCAGGCCTTCTTCGGCCCGCACCTCGTTGATGATCTGCAGCACGCGCTCACGGTAGGGGCGGTATTGCACGCCAAATTCCTGCACCATGCGGCTGTTGTCGATCAGGTAGTTGCCCGACAGCTCCTTGCCGCCCTTCTCCTGGTCGAAGCTGATCTTGGCGTCGGGCAGGAACTCGCGCACCATGTCGGCGATCTCGCCGAGGCTGATCGCGATGCCGCCGGTGTTGTAGATCCACTGCTTTGGCTTGTCTTCCATAATCACGCGGGCGAAGATCTCGGCGATCTCGTCCACATGGATCGGGCAGCGCATCGCGTCCTTGTAGGGGAATTTGACCGGCTTGCCGCGCGCCGGGTCGGTGATGCAGAAGACGTGATCGACCGAGCCGACGATCTTGTCGTTGCCGGTGACGTTCGCTGGGCGGATCGCGGTGATCTCCATCCCGTATTTCTCGCGATAGTCCTGCGCCTGCCATTCGTTGAAAATCTTGTGCATCGCGTATTGGACGTGGCCGTGGCGGAAATCGTCCTCGGTCACGACCCGCTCGCCGTAATGCTTCTGCTCGCCGCTGACCGCGAGCGAGCTTGCATAGGCGACGCGGTTGACGCCGGCGAGGCGCGCCGCCTCAAAGCAATTGTCCATGCCGAGGATGTTGAGCTTGAAGGCCGTATGCGGCGGGTGCTCGCTGCCGAGGTAATAGGCGAGGTTGACGATCCGGTTGGGCTTGGCCGCCGCGGTCACCGACATGACGTCGTCGAACTGGCTGACATCGCCGCGCACCACGCGCACCTGCTTGCCCAAATGGCCGTATGACGCGGTGGCGGGATTGATATCCATGCAGAACACTTCTTCGCCGCGCTCGGCCAAGAGCGGCACCAGCCGGCGGCCGATAAAGCCGGCGCCGCCGAGGATCAGGGTCGTCATCGCATTTCCTCCCCAGAGATGTCTGAGGCGACGTTAATCTCGGGCCGGTGCGTCGGCAAGCCGCCTGCCTCTTGCGCCCGGCTTTCGCATGCCGGATATCCGGCCTAAGCTCGGCCGGCGATACAGCCGGGAGGGTGCCCTTCGGGTGGCTGCGACCATTTTCGCCAATTGCGCGGTTCTTGACGGCGCCAGCGGCGAGCGGTGCGAGGATCGCCATGTCCTGATCGATGGCGAACTGATCTGCGAGGTTTCGGACCGGCCGATCAGCAGCAACGTGGCCGAGACGATCGACCTCGCGGGCCAAACCTTGATGCCGGGGCTGATCGATGCGCATGTGCACGCGATCGCCGTCGACCACGCGCTGGCGCGGCTCGGCGAGCGGCCATCGAGCCTGGTGACGCTGCAGGCGGCGCGCGTGCTGGAAGGCATGCTGCAGCGCGGCTTCACAACCGTGCGCGACGCCGGTGGAGCCGATGGCGGGCTCGCCGAGGCTGTCGAGGATGGGCTGGTGCGCGGGCCCCGCATCTTCCCATCAGGTCAGGCGCTGAGCCAGACCGGCGGGCATGGCGATCTGCGGCCGCGGACACGCTCGGTGTCGGTCGTCGCCTGCGCCTGCTGCGAGGGCGGCGCCGGACTCGCCCGTATCGCCGACGGTGTCGCGGAGTGCCGGCGGGCGGCGCGCGACGAGCTGCGCAAGGGGGCGACCCAGATCAAGATCATGGCCTCAGGCGGTGTCGCCTCGCCCTATGACCCGGTGTGGAACCTGCAATACAGCGAAGAGGAGGTGCGGGCGATCGTCGAGGAGGCGCGCGCCTGGCACACTTATGTGATGGCCCACGCCTATACGCCGGCGGCGATCGCCCGCTCGATCGATTTCGGGGTGCGCTCGATCGAGCACGGCAATCTGATCGACGAGGCCGCCGCCGAGCAAGTCGCCAGCGCCGACGCCTTTGTCGTGCCGACGCTGGTCACCTTCGACGCCTTGCACCATTTCGGGAGGGAATTGGGCTTTCCAGAGGTTAGCCTCAAGAAGCTGGGCGAGGTGCGCGAGGCCGGGTTGCGCTCGCTCGAACTTCTCCGCGAGGCCGGGGTCAAGATCGGTTTCGGCACCGATCTCCTGGGCCCGATGCACCGCCACCAGTCGCGCGAATTCGTGATCCGCGCCGAGGCAATGGCGCCGATCGACATCATCCGCTCGGCGACGACGATCAACGCCGAGCTGCTGAACCGCGCCGGCGAGATCGGCGTCATTGCGCCGGGCGCCCACGCCGATCTGATCGCCGTCGACAGCGACCCGCTGGCCGACATCTCATTGCTGGACGGTCAGGGTGAGCACCTGACCCACATCATGAAGGAGGGCGTGTTTTACAAACGGCCAGCCAGGTGACCCGTTTTCATAAGCATCAACCCGCTGCCGCTCGGCGGCATCGACATCAACGCTTCGAAGCCGTAAATACCGTGCATGAGCGCCGTCCCCTTTGATACGCTGAAGCTCGCGCGTCGGCTCGAAGTCGCCGGCTTCCCGCCAAAGCAGGCGGGCGACACCGCCGAAGCGCTGGCCGAGGCCATGTCCGGCGCCCGGCTCGCAACCGGCGACGATATCGCTTCGGTGCGGGCGGAGATTGCAACGTTGCGGGCGGAATTCAGGGCAGAAATCGCGGCGGTTCGGGCGGAGCTCGCGGCGGTTCGGGCGGAGCTCAAGGCGGAGATCGAGCTCCTGCGCCGCGATCTGACGATCCGCCTCGGCGGCATGATGATTGTTGCCGTCGGCATTATTCTGGCTGCGATCCGGTATCTGCCTCCCTCGCGCTGACGACAAAACGCGGGCCGCTACTCCCGTCAACCAGCAGGGCGGTCGGCCGGCGCCAGAGTTCTTCGAGCCTTGGTCCCGCAGCACTTAAGGGTGCGTTCTCTTAACCGCCACGCGGGTATACCCGACCGCAGCGTCATGGAGACAACAGCATGACCGATTTTCGCACGGAATCAGATAGCCTTGGCAAGGTCGAGGTGCCGGCCGACAGGCTGTGGGGGGCGCAGACCCAGCGCTCTCTCGAGCATTTCAGCATCGGCCATGACCTGATCCCGCGCGAGATGATCCAGGCTTATGCCATCCTCAAAAAGGCCGCGGCCAACGCCAACCATGCCGGCGGGCGGCTCGGCGGCGAGGCGCACGGCTTGATTGTTCGGGTCGCCGACGAAATCCTCGATGGCCAGCACCAGGACAACTTCCCGCTGCATGTGTGGATGACCGGCAGTGGCACGCAATTCAACATGAACGTCAACGAGGTGATCTCGAACCGGGCGAGCCAGCTCGCCGGCACCGCGCTCGGCAGCAAGACGCCGGTGCATCCCAACGACCACGTCAACATGTCGCAATCGTCGAACGACACGTTTCCGTCGGCGATGTACATCGCCGCGGCCCTGGGCGTGACTGGGCGGCTGGTCCCGGCGGTCCGGGCGCTGCACGAGGCGATCGCGGCCAAGGCCTTGGCGTGGCAGGACATCGTCAAGATCGGCCGCACCCACATGCAGGACGCGACGCCGATCACCCTGGGCCAGGAATGGTCGGGCTATGCCGGCATGCTGGCCGACGACCTCGAGCGGATCGACGATGCGTTGAAAGGCGTCTACCGGCTGGCGCTCGGCGGCACCGCGGTCGGCACCGGGATCAACGCCGCCCCCGGCTTCGCCGAGGCGGCGGCGGCGGAGATCGCCCGGCTGAGCGGGCTGCCGTTTGTCAGCGCGCCGAACAAATTTGCGGTGCAGGGCGCCCACGACGCTTTGGTGCAGCTGTCCGGCACATTGCGGACCTTGGCCGCCTCGCTCTACAAGATCGCCAACGACATCCGGCTGATGTCGTGCGGCCCACGCGCCGGCTTCGCCGAATTGCTGATCCCGGAAAACGAGCCGGGCTCGTCGATCATGCCCGGCAAGGTCAACCCGACCCAGGCCGAGGCGCTGACCATGATCGCGGTGCAGGTGATGGGCAACGACGTCGCGGTCGGGTTCGCCGGCGCCGGCGGCTATCTCGAGATGAATGTCTATAAGCCGCTGATCATCTTCAATGTCATGCACTCGATCGCGATCTTGACCGACGGCTGCGCCAATTTCCGCAAATTCCTGGTTGAGGGCACCAAGCCGAACTTGAGCAAGATCAAGGAATACCTCGACCGATCGCTGATGCTGGTGACGGCGCTGGCGCCGGTCATCGGCTACGACAAGGCGTCGCAGATCGCGCACCACGCGATGGACCACGACCTGACCTTGAAGGAGGCGGCGCTCGGCCTTGGCTATGTCAGCGAGGCGGAATTCGATCGTATCGTCGATCCGGCCAAGATGGTCCATCCCTACGTCGCCAGCGGAACCTAGCCGCATTGCGCCATATGCGGGCCGCCGCGCCTACCAGCCAGTCTAACCCGGCGAGGTCTGACGACAGCGCGACGGAGCCGGCCGCGCCGGATGGGGCTGAGGTCGAGGAGATCGCCCACCTCTCCTTGGTGGTCGGCCGCCTGCTGCTGCTGAACGGCGCCGACACCGCGCAGGTCGAGGCCGCGGTCGTGCGCTTCGCCGCGGCGTTCGGCTGCGAGGCGCATCTGATGGTCAGCTACGAGGCGCTGCTGCTGACCGTCGTCGCCGGCAACCATTTCCGCACCAAAATCGGCTCGCGGGTGCCGGCGATGAATGTCGGCATGACCGTGGTCGCAGCGGTCAACCGCGTCGTCGCCGAGGTCGAGCGCGGCCGGTGCGGGTTGGATCAGGCGCGGGCGGCGCTCGAAGCGGCCGAGCATCGGCCACCGGAATACGCCCGCTGGCTCGTCATTGTCGCGCTCGGCCTGACCGCCGGCAGCCTGAGCCGCCTGTTCGGCGGCGACTGGCCGACCTTTGCGATCGCCTGGCTCGCCGGCGCCGCCGGGACTTGGCTGCGCCTCGATCTGGGCAAACGCCGGGTCAACCCAATCGTCGTTCCGTTTGCCGCCGCCTGGCTCAGCGGCGTCATCGGCGGTGGTGCGGTGCTGCTGGGCGCGAGCGCCACGCCGGCGCTGTGCCTGGTGGCACCAGGGATGATCCTGGTGCCGGGAGTGCCGCTGATCAACGGCGTCGAGGATATGATCCGCAACCACATGACCCTCGGCATCGGCCGCCTGGGCTTCGCGTTCCTGGTCACGACCGCGATCGCGTTCGGGCTGTTTGTCGCCACAATGGCGACCGGTGTCACGATCCCGGTCGCCGAGCCGGCGCTTGCGATCGCGATCCCGCAGGACGCATTGTTCTCGGCATTGGCGGCGCTCGGCTACGCGTTTTTGTTCAACGTTCCGGCGCGTATGGCCTGGGCCTGCGTGCTGTGCGGCGTCGCCAGCCACACCACGCGCACCTTGTGCCTCCATCTGGGGATCGACATCATCGCCGGCACCCTGATCGGGGCGCTGATCGCGGGTTTGCTGGCGCAGGGCTTTGCCCGGTATTTCGACGCGCCGGCCGCCGCCTTCGCGTTTCCCGGCGTCGTCGCGATGGTGCCCGGCGCCTATGCCTTCCGCGCCGTGCTCGGCGGGCTGCAGCTCGCGCATGGCGCGACCGCTGCGGCGCTGCCGGCAGAGACGCTGGCCCTGACCCTCACCGTCGCGCTGATGGTCGCGGCAATCGCCGTCGGCATCGCCGCCCCGGCCTTGCTGGCCGCTCCCTGGCGCGCGAGGCAGCCGGCGATCTTTCCGAAAAGTCGGGCATAGTTCATTCGGCTGCGTTGTGGCGGGCGTAGCGGCGGAGGCGCAGATCGGCCTGCTCCTTGTGGCCCCAGAAGCGCTCGATCGCGCACAGCCGGCTGCAATATTCGCCGATCATGGCGCTCGCTTGCGGCGTCCGGACCTCCTGATAGGTGCAGGTTTTGAGGAACTTGCCGACCCACAGCCCGCCGGTGTATCGCGCCGCACCCTTGGTCGGCAATGTGTGGTTGGTGCCGATCACCTTGTCGCCGTATGCAACGTTGGTCTCGGGCCCTAGAAAGAGGGCGCCGTAATTGTGCAAGCGATCGAGCCAGGACCGCGGCTCGCGGGTCAGCACCTCGACGTGCTCGGCGGCGATATGGTCGGCTTCGGCCGCCATCTCGGCGTCGTCGGCGCATAGGATGATCTCGCCGAAGTCGCGCCAGGCGACGCTCGCGACATCGGCGGTCGGCAAGACGCCGAGCTGGCGCGCGACCTCGGCGATCGTGTCCTGCGCGAGCTTCTCCGAGGTGGTCAGCAGGACCGCCGGCGAGGTCGGGCCGTGCTCGGCCTGGCCCAAGAGATCGGTCGCGCACATCTCGGCGTCGGCGGTGTCGTCGGCGATGACCAGGATTTCGGTCGGGCCGGCGAACAGGTCGATGCCGACCCGGCCATAGAGCTGGCGCTTCGCTTCGGCGACATAGGCGTTGCCGGGGCCGACCAGCATATCGACCGGCTGGAACGTCGCGGTGCCGAGCGCCATCGCCGCCACCGCCTGGACCCCGCCTAGCACATGAATCTCGTCGGCGCCCCCCAGATGCATCGCCGCGATCGTCTCGGGATGCGGGCCGCCCTGGTTCGGCGGGGTGCAGGCGGTGATATGCCCGACCCCGGCGACCCGCGCCGTGACGATCGACATATGCGCCGAGGCGACCATCGGATAGCGCCCGCCCGGCACATAGCAGCCGACCCGGCCAACCGGGATGTGTCGGTGGCCGAGAAACACGCCGGGCAGGGTCTCGACCTCGACATCCTTCATGGAGGCGCGCTGGATCTCGGCGAAGTTGCGGATCTGCTGCTGGGCGAATTCGATGTCGGCGATGGTCTGCGGCGACACCTTGGCGACAAGGGTGCGGATTTCGTCCTCGGACAGCCGAAAGCTTGGCGGCGACCATTTGTCGAAGCGGTCCGACAATTCGCGCACCGCCGCATCGCCGCGCGCCCGGACATCGGCGATGATCCCATCGACCGTGCCGCGAATTGTGGCGTCGGCTTCGTCCTGGCTCCCGGCCAGCGCGCCAGATTTGATATGTCGAGGCATCCTCTCCTCCACTCCTGTTCCACCTGTTATTTGCAGGAAATTAACAGGCAGGCTAGCGCTTGCAACGATAGTCCCGTCGCGCCGTCGAGTGGGGGATATCACACGATTTTGGCGACCTTGCGGATGAGCATCCGAATTTCACCCGCAACGACCATCGACCACCCTGAGGGAAGATCGACTGGTTATGCCCCATTCCGGTCGTTTCTTTGTGCGCACGTTTCGCTCGGGGTCGAACACAGATCACTGACCCACGGCACACCATCGTCGTGCTTATCGGTGACTATGCAGTGAACAACGTCCTCTAACTACACGAACCTTCCGATGCGCCGTAGACATGACCGGATCAATGGCTCAAATTCGGGATCGAAGCGCGGCACGTCGCGGTGCGCAAGTCCTTCACGGGTGACGAAGATGCAGGTCGGTGATCGGGATGAATTATCCGTTCAAATACGGGATTACGACACCTGCTTCGCCGAATTCTTGAAACCGGCCGGCAACGGTCAAAAAATCTTGCAGGCAATTCTGCTGCGTGAGGCGTTCAGCCTGTTTGCGCTGCAAGGTGTAGCAATAAAGCAAGACGCTCCAACGGTGGTATTGGACGTAAGTTGTGGGCCTGGTGATTACAGCGTGGCATGGACATCGCAAATCGCGAGGTTCTTACCAAAGGGTATAGCATTTTATTGTACGGATTATCGCGATGGCATTTCCAGAGAAACGGGCGAAACGTATGCCATGACGACCGCACAGAAAATGCAAGCGGCGGCTGAAAATGGAAATTTGAGATTGGCGCAGGCACCCGTTGCTACCGATGCCGATCTGTTTTCTGGCCGCGATGCGCTTATGCCGTCCGGAAAAACAGCCGACATCGTCCATTGGTCGCACAGCGGATACCACGTGCGCGACGCACTCGGTGCCGCCAGGAATGATCCGCGGGCGATCGAAGCGGGTTTGCACGCAGCCGTTGATAAGATGTGGGCAGCACTGGACAAAATGGGTTTGCTGGTTTCGGTCCACGAAACGCGAGACAACTCCGACGGCATTCAGTCACAAATAGGCCCTGTCTCTCGGAAATATTGCGGAAGGTTGGACGATGTGCCGGAGCGAACCGCTGCGCGCATCGAGCAATTGGGCGGGTACGTCGCCGCAGTGAATTTCACCAGCCCGCTCAAGTTTATGGGATTGGACGATGCCGGCTGGGACCGGTTGAAGCAGCGGGCGCAATGGGATCGGCTCAAGGAGTCGGAGGCGCGCGCTTTGCGGTTGTTGAATTTCATAGCTTTCGATTTCTCCGATCCTGCCAAAGCGGCGCTCGAAACCCTTGCCGAGGATGGTCGGCTAGCCCCATTTGTCGACGAGTACAAATACATTGTAGCAACAAATGGCGGTCACATCCTCGTGAAATGCGCTTTTCAAATGATCAGTAAATCGCAACAAGTGGCGAAAAAGCTGGACGACATCGCACTTCAACTAACTGAAAAGATGCGCGATTTCTCTGAGGAGATGGCCACCGAGATGCAAAGATCATGACGCTCCTATGTAGATTGGTTCTGCCGGGATGCACATGGCGCTGAACATCAAGGACCCTGCGATCGAAAAGTTTGTGCGGGAGCTGGCCGCGGCAGCTGGGGAGTCGGTGACGATGGCGGTGCGCAGAGCTGCCGAGGAACGCCTCCAGCGGGTCCGGCGGCAGCGCGCCGGACGCAGCCTCGCCGCTGAGCTCGTTGAAATCGGCAGGCGCTGTGCCGCCTTGCCGGATCTTGATACGCGCGAGGCTGACGAGATCCTCGGTTACGACGAGCACGGACTGCCGCGCTGATGGTTGTCGACAGCTCGGCGATTGTCGGGGTGCTGCTGAACCAGGAAAATGCCGGCCGCCTCGCTCAAGCGATCGAGGCCGATGCGCAGCGGCTTCTCTCGGCGGCAAACCTGCTCGAAGCGTCGATCATCATTGACAGCCGCAAGGGCGAAGCAGGCGGGCGTGAACTCGTGAAGCAATTCAGACAGATGGTCCCAGATAGGTTGTCACACCGGCCCACGGGTCCGGCCTGTCAGCCGGCCCGAGGACAGGCTCCAGCCGGTGCCTATGGCTGGCATGGGTCCCGGCCTGCGCCGGGATGACGAGAACAGACAAGCCACGGTGCCAAATGTTAGGTTTGTACCACTCTAGAGCCTGGTCCGTTGAAATAGAACCGGCTCTTCCATCTTCGCGCTTGCCCGGTGGACCTTTAGCCCGCGGGCTTGACCCGCGGGTTGATCCGGGCATCCATGACTTTGCCCATGACCTGCCGGCAAAGACGTGGACCCCCGGGTCGAGCCCGGGGAAGCGAGCAGCGGAGCGCTTTAGAGCATCCGTCGGCCGGCTGCCTTCGTTCCGATCTTACCACGCGGTCCAGCCGCCGTCGGCGAGGAGGGAGGAGCCGGTGACGAGGGAGGCGGCGGGGGAGGCGAGGAAGACAACCGCGGAGGCGACTTCCTCGGCGGTGCCGAGGCGGCCGAGCGGGATATGGTCGAGGACCCATTGGCGGAAGGTCGGGTCGGCGAAAAACGGGCGGACCAGGGGTGTGTCGATAAAGGTCGGGGCGATCGAGACGACGCGCACGCCCTTGGGCGCCAATTCGACGGCCATCGCCTTGGTCAGCCCTTCGATCGCGTGCTTGGTCATCACATAGACGGTGCGGTCTCGCTCGGAGCCGACATGGCCCATCTGCGAGGACATGTTGACGATGACCCCGCCCGCGGTCTTTGCGCCGCCGGTCTTTGCGCCATTTGGCTTTGCGCCATTTGGGGCGACCATCAGCCGCGCCGCTTCCTGCGCCACGATAAAGGCGGCGCGGACATTGAGGTTGAGGAGCCGGTCGAGCGTCTCCTCGTCGACTTCGAGAAAGGGCTGCGGCCGGTTGACGCCGGCGTTGTTGACCAGGATGTCGAGCCGGCCGAGCCCGGCGAAGGCGTCGCGGAGTGCGGCGGTGTCGGTCACGTCGAGCGGCAATGCGCGCGCCCGGCCGCCCTCTTGGGCAATCTCGCCGGCGACCTCTTCGAGCTGGCTCGCGGTGCGGCTGACCAGCACCAGCTCGGCCCCCGCCGCGGCGAGCGCCAATGCCACGGCCCGGCCGATGCCGCGCCCGGCGCCGGTGACGAGCGCCGTCTTGCCGTCGAGGCGGAAGAGATTGTCCGACATGATTGGAAATCGCTGTTCGCGCCTTTGCTGTTCGCCGAGGCGCCTGATGGTACGAACCAGACAGATGGTACCCGCGTTTTCTCTCTCGTCGCCCCCGCGTGATCCCCGGATCAAGTCCGGGGAGGGGTCCAGAGCCGTAGGCGCGGTGCCGGATAGCCTGGGTGCCCGCTTTCGCGGGCATGACGAAAAAAGAAATGGGTACCAAACGTTAAACTCGGACCCCTAGCGTGGCGTGTGCTTGGCCAGGAACTCCTTGACCCGGGCGCGCGCCGAAGCGAGCGCTGAGCCGGTTTTCCATTCGGCGATGAACTCGCAGTTCGGCAGCAGCTTTGAGAGCTCCTCGGAGATTGGGTACGGGTGCGCCTCGTCGTTGCCGGCCAAGACCATGCAGGGGGTGCGCACCGTCTTCACGAAATCGCGGTCGACGCTGTAGGCAAAGCCGGGCTGGTAAAGGTTGCGGTAGAACGCGTCGAGCACGTCCTTGGTCGCCTCCGGATGGTCCTTCAGCGTCTCGGCCCAGCCGTCGAACCGGGCGGGGCGCGGCGGCAGCGCCTGCGCCACCCGGCCGATCGGCTGCGCCAACACGGCGCTCGCGACCCGCTGCGGCTGCGCCTTAATCAGGTTCAGGATGAACGAGCCGCCGATGCACTGGCCGTAGAGATGGCAGCGGTCGATGCCGAGGTGGTCGAGGATTGCGATGTGGTCCTCGGTGTAGCTGTCCCAGCCGTCCCGCGCGGTGATCGGCGCGCGCGACTGGCCGCCGGCGTTGCGCTGATCCATCGCGATCACACGAAAATCCGCGGCCCACTCGGTTGTCGGGTTGATCGGCGCCGAGGGCTGGCTCCAAACGTCGATGACCGACTGCAAGCCGGCCGGCGCAAAGGTCAGGATCGGAAACCCCCGACCGAACTCCTCGTAATAGATGCGCGCGCCATGATGTTCAAAGCTCGGCATGTCGGTGTCCTTCCGCGATCAATGGGTTTGGAGACAGTGTATCAGCATCTCAGCCCCTGAGATGCGGCATCACCTCGGCGGCGAAGAGGTCCATGTTGCGCCGCGTCAGCTCGTCCGAGAGGATGCCGAACTGAAGGAGCGCCACGAGGATGCCAAAGCCGGTGCGCTCGCGCATCCGCTCGACGCCGGCCAGCACCGTCTTTGGGCTGCCGATCAACGCGGTGCCGCTCTCGATCAGCGCTTCGGCAGTCAGCCGCCCGCCGTGCCCCAACGCGCCGCGGCTGCGGATGAAATTTTTCATCGAGCCGATCGAGGTGTAGCCGGGCGGCATCAGCATCTCGAAGGTCTGGCGCAGGAAATCGTTGAACAGGGTCTCGACCGCCCGCCCCGCCTCGGCGCGGGCCCGCTCGTCGGTCTCGGCGACATAGATCGGGCAGGCCCAGCCGAGCTGGCCCGCCGCGGCCTCGTAGCCGTATTCCCGCGCCCGGTCGCGATAGGCGGTGTGGTAGCGCGCGACCAGGTCGGCTGATGAAAACGTGACGAGGAACGGGTATTTGCGGTTCGGGTCGGCGGCCCAGGCGACGGTCTCGCTCGACCCTTGCGACGGGATCCAAATGGGCGGGTGCGGGGTCTGGTAGGGCCGCGGCCACAGATTGACGTAGCGCAGGCTGAAATGGTCGCCGTCGAAGGCGAACGGGCCGGGCTCGGTCCAGGCGCGGATGATCAGATCGTGCGCCTCGTGAAAGCGCTGGTGCGAGAAATAGGGATTGGCGCCCGAGGAGTGGTATTCCGAGCCGATGCCGTGCACAAACCCGGCGATGATCCGGCCCTTCGACAGATTGTCGAGCATCGCGAACTCTTCGGCGATGTAGATCGGGTTGTTGACCAATGGCAGGGCGCGGCCGAGGATCGCGATCTTGACCCTTTCGGTGCGCTGGATCAGGGCGCTGGCGATCAGATTGGGCGCCGGCATCAGCCCATAGGCGGTCTGGTGATGCTCGTTGACGCCGATCGCGTCAAAGCCGAGCGCCTCGGCATAGACCAGCGCGTCGATGTGGTGCGCGTACTCCTCGGCGCCCTTGACCGGGTCGTAGAGCCGGTTCGGCAGGACCACCCAGGGCGAGCGGTGCTTTGCCGCCTCGGCAAGGTCGAGCGGGCGGTACGGCATCAGGTGAAAGGAGACGAGCTGCATCACCCGACTCCTTCCAGGAAACCAAGAACTTGACGAGCAACGGCGGCGGCGTGCTCGACATGCGGCAGGTGACCGCACTGCTCGACCATGACGAGCCGCGCGTCGGGCAGCCGCTCATGCCACAGCGCGGCATAGGCGGGCGGCATGATCTTGTCGTCCTCGCCCCAGACGACGAGCGCCGGCAGTTTGATCCGATGCAGCCACTTTTCGAGATCGGGGTTGAACCAGCGCGGCTGCCAGCCGAGCTTGGCCACGGTAAACCGGTTTTTCAGCATCACATCGATCTGCGCCTCGTCGGGCTTGAGCGCCAGGATGCGGTCGGCGAAGGCTTGGTCGTGATAGAGGTTGCGCACCGCCTCCTCCGGCCCCCAGATGAAATTGTCGCCGCACGGCACCCCTTTGACGCGGATGCCGGCCGGCGCCAGCTGGACGAGGCTCCTGAAGCGCGAACGGTCGCGGACCAGGATCTCGGCGGCGAGCCAGCCGCCGAGCGAGTTGCCGATCAGGTGGACCCGGTCGAGGCCGGCCTCCTCGACGAGGTCGAGATAGAACATCGCCAGATCGCCGATCGAGGCGATCCATGGCGGATCGTCGGAGCCGCCAAAGCCCGGATGCTCCGGCACCAGGAGCTCAAAATGCTCGGCCAGCGCATCGAAGAACGGCAGCCATTGCGGCACGCCGCCGGCACCGTGCAGGAACAGCACGGTCGGGCCATTCCCGGCGCGGTGCAGCCTAACCGCGACGTCGCGCACCCTGAGCTTGGTCGTTTGCGCCGGCATCTCGTCGCCCCTCCACAGCACTGACGGCAGGTGCCCACCATAGCCGCATCGGCCGGCAGCCGCATCTCGGAGATGTTGAAAGAGAATACGAAACGGGCGCACAGAGGAACCCGCGCCACCGGCGCCGGTTTGCTCGATAGTTCGGCAATGAGGAACCGCGCCATGTCGCCCGCCGGCGAGCCAGAACCCGCAGCAGGAGCGCAAGCCCGGTCGGCGTGCCGAAAGCGGCGCGCGCATCGTTAGATGACCGCGGGATTGGCCTCGGCGGTCGCTGACGAGGCGGTTGCCGCGGCGCGAGCCGCCCGGCTGCGCCATGTCAGCGACGACAGCCCCGGCATTACCCGGCACCAGGCGCGCCACGGCTTCGACTACCGCGACGCCGAGGGCGCGCTGATCGGCGATGTAGAGACCTTGAGCCGCATCAAGGCGCTGGCGATCCCACCCGCTTGGACCGATGTGTGGATCTGCCCCTCGCCGAACGGCCATATCCAGGCGACCGGGCGCGACGCCCGCGGGCGCAAGCAATACCGCTATCACCCGCGCTGGCGCGAAACCCGCGACGAGACGAAATACCATCGGATGCTGGCCTTCAGCCATGCCCTGCCGCGGATCCGCGCCAGGGTCGACGCCGATTTGCGGCGCCATGGCCTGCCGCGCGAGCGTGTGCTCGCCGCGATCGTGCGCCTGCTCGAGCTGACCTTGTTCCGTGTCGGCAACAGCGAATATTCGCGAACCAACAAAAGCTTCGGGCTGACCACCCTGCGCGACCGCCATGCGTTGATCGAGGGCGATCGGGTCCGGCTCAGCTTTCGCGGCAAGAGCGGGGTTCGCCATGAGGGCCGGATCACCGACCGCCGCCTCGCGCGCATCGTCAAGAATTGCCGCGACCTGCCCGGCTACGAGCTGTTCCAGTATCTTGACGAAGACGGCAACCGGCACAGCGTCGACTCGGCCGACGTCAACCAATATTTGCGCGAGATCAGCGGCGAGGACATCACCGCAAAGGACTTCCGCACCTGGGCCGGGACCCAGCTCGCGGCGATGGCGCTGCAAGAATTATCGGCGGTCGATAGTGGGGCGGCGGCCAAATCGACGATCGTGCGCGCCGTCGAGGAGGTGGCGAAGCATCTCGGCAACACCGCCGCCGTCTGCCGCAAATGCTACATCCATCCGGCGATCTTCGAAGGCTATCTCGACGGGACCCTGCTGCACGCCCTGGCCGATCGCAGCCAAGACTATCTGGCGCAGAACGTTGCCGGGATGAGCGCCGAGGAGGCGGCGGTGACGGCCTTTCTGCGCCTGCGGCTGACCACGCTCGCCGAGGAACGGCCGAGCAATCGACGCCGGCGGGCGCGCGCCGGCTAGCTGCATTCGCGTTCACTGCCCGCGGTCCTGCTCCGATCATGCGGTGCTGAGCGATGCCGGACGAGTGGGTCGGGGCGATGCTCGACGGTGCCTTCGAGCGCGCCTGGGAGATCAGCGACCGGGTGCTGCGCGAGCGGCAGGGGCGATCCTGCGCCGATCTGCCTCATCATTTGCGCTGGGTCTGGGACGGCACGCCGCTCGTCGGCCGGCGCGTGCTGGTGCGCTGCTATCACGGGCTCGGCGACACCTTGCAGTTCATCCGCTTTGTCCCGCAGGTCGCGGCCGTCGCGCGCGCCGTCATCGTCGAAGCGCAGCCGGCCCTGCTCCCGCTGTTGCGTTCGGTTTGCCCGGAGGCCGAATACCATCCCCTCGACGCCGACTTGCCGGCATGGGAGGTCGCGGTCGAGTCGATGGAATTGCCGCATGCCCTGCGCATCGCGCCGGCCGAACTGCCCGGGCGCATTCCTTATCTCAGGCCGCCTGCCGAATGCATGGGCCGACGGCAAGCCGATCGAGATGGGCCGGGGCGGCGGCGGGTTGGGCTCGTCTGGGCGGCCGGGAACTGGCGTCGCGAGCGCTCGATCCCAGCCGCGCTGCTGCTGCCGTTGGCGCGGCTGCCGCTCGATCTCGTCGGGTTGCAGCAGGGGCCGTCGCGCGAGGACCGGGCCGCCGCCGGCCTCGTCGGCGCGCTCTGCGGCATGGTGCCGGCGAGTGCTACGATCGCCGAAACCGCGGCGCTGATCTGCCAGCTCGACCTCGTGGTCACTGTCGACACGA
Organism: Allostellaceae bacterium; assembly: GCA_036500965.1. GTDB lineage: Bacteria > Pseudomonadota > Alphaproteobacteria > ATCC43930 > CGMCC-115725 > AP-15. The sequence goes on from DASYBC010000042.1 coordinate 18,987, forward strand.
TGGCGGCGCATCTCGCCGGCGCGCTCGGCCGGCCGGTTTGGACCTTGCTCGACGCCGAGGCCGATTGGCGCTGGATGCGCCATCGCAGCGACAGCCCGTGGTACCCGACGATGCGGCTGTTCCGCCAGGAGCGGCCGGGCCTGTGGGGCCCGGTCATCGAGCGGCTGACCGCGGCGCTGGCGCATGAGGCCGCCGGCCGGAACGAGAGCGGGCGCCGCCCCGTTGAGCGTTAAGACGTTTCCGAGAATGGAGTTGGCGATGGCGACACAGAAAACCGCCGAGGCTCAGGTCACCACCGATCACCAGCAAATCCGCAAATGGGCCGAGTCGCGCGGCGGCAAGCCTGCCGCGGTCAAGGCGACCCATCGCGGCGACGATGCGGGCATCATCCGCCTGATCTTTCCCGACGCGCCGAATGCCAATGACGGCAGCCTCGAGGAAATCTCGTGGGACGAGTTTTTCCAGAAGTTCGACGAGGCGAAGCTGGCCTTGCTCTACCAGGACAAAACGGCGGGCGGCGAGAAAAGCCTGTTCAGCAAGCTGATCGGCCGCGATACCGCGCAGGCCCGCCAGCACGGTGAAACGCACGCCTCGCGGCACCATCGCGGCTGACCCATAGTTGCCCGGTTCGGTAAAACCCGGTTGCAGGTCGGTCGCTTATTCATCGGTCTCGGCTATTCGCGCGTGGCTTGTGGCGCTCCTCGGCTTCGCCGCCGATCGGCCGGGCGGCCCATCTCGCGGGTTATGCGACGCTCGTCGCGACGGTCGCAGATCTTTGTGGAACTCCGCTCATCGTTGCCGCCAACGAGCTGGCGGCTCGCTACGATCGGCGGTCCATTATCGCCGTCACCATGGCGGCTTCGGCGAGCGAGGGCTCGTTCTCACCGGCGCCGCCGCGTTGTCGCCGCTCGCGGCCGGCCTCGCCGCAATCCTCTGCGTTGCCATCGCCACCGCCGATGCCGGGACAATCAATGCAGGGCTTGTCGCCGCGAGCGATATTGAACGACGCGGCGCCTTTCTCGCGGTTCAAGCGGTTTCGGGGTTCGGCGCGTCGGCTGTGACGCCGATGCTGTTCGGGCTCGTTCTCGAGCTCCCGCATCAGAGCTTGGCGCGCAATTTCGTCGCGAGCCAAATGAGAACGCGAATTTGGTTTCCGGGGCGCTGGTGCCGCCTGCGGCCCGGAAGCCAATGGCCATGAAACGTGCTGTATAGAGCTCAGCGCAGCGCCAATTCCCAATCGAGGTCCTCGATCGCCTCGCGCTGGTCGCCCGGCCGCGCTGCGCGCCCGAGCTCGGCCCAATGCGGCGCCAAAAGCTGCATCGTCGCCCAATAGCCGGCGCCGGTGGCCACAACCGTGACCGCCGCCTTGATCCACTCGGCCGGGATCACGAACATGTAGGCGAGAAAGCCGAGCACGGTCCAGGCGACGGCGATCGGGTTGATCCCGTTCCAGTACCAATAGGCGCCTTTGGGCTCGAACAGCGCCACCAGATCGATTTTCATGCGCTTGACGAAAACATAGTCGAAGATCAGCACTCCGGCGATCGGCGAAAACACGTTGCCGAGCATGCCGACATAGGTGGTGTAGCCGGTGACGACGCTCGGTGTCGCCGACAAGGCGATGCCCAGCACGCTGATGATGACCGTCGTCCAGAACCGGCCGAGCCGCTCGAACATGTTCGATAGCGACAGCCCGCCCGTATAGAGGTTCAGCACGTTGATCGTCCAGTTGTCGAGCGCGATCACGATCAGGAACAGCAGCAGGACAAAGTGGCCGACGCCGAGCCCTGAGACGATGGCAAAGGCATTGGCGGATTTGCCGAGCGTGGCGGCGGCGCCATAGGCCCCGAGAAGGCCGGCAAAGCAGCCGCCGCCGACCTTGCCCAGGAGGGTGCCCCACCACATGTCGGCGCGCGAGCGGGTATAGCGGCAGAAATCGGCCGAATCGGTGACCATGGTCAGCGAGCCGGCGGCAACGACATTGAGCCAGGTGACAAACAACAGCCAGCCGGCTTCGGGCTTGCCGGCGTAATGCAGCACCTGCGACGGGGCGAAATGCGGATCGTTGTGCGTCGCGAGCAGGACGAGGATCAGGCACAGAATGACAATCTTGAACGGCAGCGCCGTGCGCGACAGGTTCTTTAACGAATCGTAGCCGATGATCGCCACGATCGCCTGCAATACCGCAAAGATGACGCTGACCATGATCAGCGAATGCGCGGTTCCGGTCCACCGGTTCAGGATCGCCACGACCGCCAAGGACCCGGCCACGGTCTGGTAGGCGAACCAATAGGTCGAGGCGATCGTCCGCAGAAACGACGGGACCCATTTGGCGCCGCGCAGACCATAGACCATGCGGGTCGCGACCTGGCCGGGCAGACCGAAATCGACCCCGACCGTGGCCATGATCGTATAGGCGACGGTCGCCAGCAGCACCCCGCCGGTGATGGCGCCGACGGCGCCGAGGAACGACAGCCCCGAGACCACCGCCAGCCCGCCGACCAGGATCGAGCCGGGGTTCAAGGCAAAGCCGAAGATGATCGAAAAGATGTCGAGCCAGCGCACCGTCTTTAGCTCGTCCGGCACCGGCTCGATGCCGAATTGCTCGACCCCCTTCGGCTGATGATAGCGCCGGCGGATCTTTTCCTCGATTTCGCTGACCGTGTGCATCGGCATTCTCCTGCGGGTTCGCGCCGTTTCGCCGGCGATGATCGAAGTCGATACATCCGCAAGAAGCATGCCATAAGTATATTGCATCAAAACCAGGCAGACTGCACTCAGAACACCCAGACTTTGCACGCCATAGACTGACTAAAGTTTTGGCCAAATCGAATTGACAGCACCGGATAACTGTCATCTATGCTCGTTTTTCAATCATCCTGCAGATTTCAGGCGGCAAATCGGCAACGTTATGCCTCGGGTTTGAGCAGGCCGAGCCCGGCCGGTCGGGTTTTTCGCGCAGTCAATCCGCCTTGGCCGGCCGCCCGTTTTGGCATCCCGCTTGCGTGGTTATCGGGCAGACCCTGCTCGCTCGAGGCAAATCGATGGACGTCGGCGTCTTTATCCCGATCGGCAACAATGGCTGGCTGATCTCGACCACCTCGCCGCAATACATGCCAACGTTCGATCTCAATCGCGAGGTGACGCAGAAGGCCGAGCGCTATGGTCTCGATTTTGCGCTATCGATGATCAAATTGCGCGGGTTTGGCGGCCCTTCGCAATTCTGGGACCACAACCTCGAATCCTTTACCCTGATGGCCGGGCTCGCCGCGGTCACCAGCCGTGTCCGGCTGTTCGCCTCGGTCGCGGTGCTGACGGTGCCGCCGGCCTTCGCCGCGCGCATGGCGGTCACGATCGATTCGATCTCGCACGGCCGCTTTGGCATCAACATCGTCTCCGGCTGGCAGCAGGCTGAATACACGCAGATGGAGATCTGGCCGGGCGCGGCGCATTTTCAGCGCCGCTACGAATACTGCGCCGAATACGTCGCGATCATGCGCGAGCTGTGGGCGACCGGCCGCTCGGAGTTTCGCGGCGAGTTCTTCCAGATGGACGATTGCCGGGTCAGCCCATTGCCGATGGCGCCGATCCGCATCATCGGCGCCGCGCAAAGCGACCGCGGCACCCGCTTTGCCGCCGAATATTGCGACTATAATTTCTGTGCCAGCTTTGGCGTCAACGAGCCGACCCGGTTCGCGCCCAGCGTCGCCCGCCTGATCGCGACCTGCGCGGAGACCGGCCGCGATGTCGGCGCACTCGTCCTGATCATGGTCATCGCCGACGAGACCGACGCCGCCGCCTGGGCCAAATGGGAGCATTACAAGGCCGGGATCGACCGCGAGGCCTTTGCCTGGCGCGAGGCGCAGGCCGGCGCCGACCCCAACACCGACCCCTACTCCACCCCGCACCGGTACAAATTGACCGACCGCACCTCGCCGACTAATCAAGGCGTGCTGGTCGGCTCCTACGCCTCGGTGGCGCGGATGCTCGACGAGGTTGCGAATGTGCCGGGAGTGCGCGGAGTGATGCTGACCTTCGACGATTTCGTGATCGGCATGGAGCAGTTCGGCCAGCGCATCCAGCCGCTGATGAAAAGCCGCGCCCAGGCGCTGGCCGCGTGATCTCGCTCGACGGCGCCGCGCTCGCCGCGCTTTTCACCGAGGCGCGCACCTTCACCCATTGGCTCGATCGCCCGATCCCCGAGGGCACGATCGAAAGGGCGGCGGCGCTGGCCCAGCTCGGCCCGACCAGCGGCAATTGCGAGCCGATGCGGCTGGTGCTGGTCAAGAGCCCTACGGGCAAGGAGCGCCTGTTGCCCTGTGTCTCCTTCGGCAATTTCGAAAAGGTGCGCACCGCGCCGGTGACCGCGATCATCGCCTATGACCGCGAATTCTACCAATATCTGCCCCGCCTCTACCCGCACAGCGACGCACGCGGCTGGTTCACCACCAACGAAGCCTTGGCTCTCGAAACCGCGTTCCGCAACAGCTCGCTGCAGGGCGGCTACTTCATCCTGGCACTGCGCGCGCAAGGGCTCGATTGCGGGCCGATGTCGGGTTTCGACAACGCCAAGGTCGATGCCGAGTTTTTCCCGAGCGGCCGTTGGCGCAGCAATTTTCTTCTCAACATCGGCTATGGCCAGCGACCGCACCCTTATCCGCGCCCGCCGCGCCTCGGCTTTGCCGAAATCGCCGACTGGGCGTAAATCGAGGGACCGGGAGCAGCCCTCCCCAAGATCGCCAGAGGCTCGCCAGTTTCGGAAAGCGGCCCGCCAAGGCTGCCCTTGTGCGCCATTACGGCTCCCGAGATCTCGACTTCCGGCCAGCTCCGCCGTAGCATCAAGCCCCACCCGGGAGTAGAGCGATGCCCGACAGCAATGCCCATCCGCATGATCATGCGAGCGGCTCGGAATTGTCCGAGATGGAGGTGCGGGTGCGGGCGCTCGAGACGATCCTGACCGAGAAGGGCTATGTCGATCCGGCGGCGCTCGACCAGATCGTCGAAGCATTCGAGACCAGGATCGGGCCGCGCAACGGCGCGCGGATCGTGGCCCGCGCCTGGGCCGACCCCGAATTCAAGCGCCGGCTTTTGGCCGACGCGACCGAGGCGGTCAATTCGGCCGGCTGTTTCAGCCGCGTCGGCAGCCATCTGATCGCGGTCGAGAACACGCCGCAGACCCATAACCTCGTCGTCTGCACCCTGTGCTCATGCTATCCGTGGGAGGTGCTGGGGCTGCCGCCGACCTGGTACAAATCCGCCCCCTACCGCTCGCGCGCGGTCATCGACCCGAAGGGCGTGCTCGCCGAGTTCGGCGTGACCCTGCCGCCGGAGACCCAGATCCACATCTGGGATTCGACTGCCGAGACCCGGTTTCTGGTGGTGCCGATGCGGCCCGCCGGCACCGAGGGGTGGAGCGAGGAGCGGCTGGCCCTGCTCATCACCCGCGACAGCATGGTCGGCACCGGGCTGGCGAAGGCGCCGCACGAAGCGGCCGCTTCATGACCAACTCATTGCACGACATGGGCGGCATGCACGGCTTCGGCCGGGTCGAGCCCGAGCCCGACGAGCCGCCGTTTCACCAGCGCTGGGAGGGGCGCGTCCTGGCGATGCAGCGCGCGATCGGCTTTACCGGGCTGTGGACGATCGACGCCGGCCGCGCCGCGCTCGAAGCGCTGCCGCCGCTCGACTATCTGGGCTCGTCCTATTACCGGCGCTGGTTTCTCGGCTTGCAGAACCGGCTCTTGCAGCGCGGCCTCGTCGATGCCGACGAGATCGCGGCCGGCCATTCGCTGCGGGCGGGCGCAGCACTGCCGCGCACCTTGACAGAGGCCGATGTCGCCAAGACGCAGACGCGCGGCGAATTCGCCCGCCCGACCAACGCGCCGGCGCGCTTCAAGGAAGGCGATCGGGTGCGCGCCCGGAACCTCAATCCGCCGACCCACACCCGGCTGCCGCGCTATGCCCGCGGCAAGACCGGCACGGTCGAGGCGGTCCGCGGCTGTCACGTGTTTCCCGACACCGCGGCGCTCGGCGCCGGCGACAACCCGCAATGGCTATATACGGTCGTTTTTCCGGCGCGCGAATTGTGGGGCCCCGACGCCGATCCGGCGATTAAAGTGTCGATCGAGGCGTTCGAGCCCTATCTCGATCCGGCATGAGCGCCGTCGATCGCCTCACCGACGCGGTTCCGGGCATCCCGCGCGGGCCCGACGGCCCGGTGTTTCGCGCGCCCTGGGAGGCGCACGCCTTCGCCATCACCCTGGCATTGCACGAGTGCGGGCTGTTCGGCTGGAGCGAATGGGCCGCCGCCCTCGCCGACGCGATCGGGCGCGCCCAGGCCGAGGGCGATCCCGACACCGGCGACACTTATTACCGGCATTGGCTCGCCGCCCTCGAACGGCTTGTCGTTGAAAAAGCCGCCGCCGACCCGGCGACCCTCGCGCGCTGCCGCGCCGCCTGGCGGAGCGCCGCCCGGCGCACCCCGCACGGCGCCCCGATCGAGCTCGCGCCCGAAGATCGAACGCCGGGATAGCCGCGGTTGCGCAGGTTCCGACCGCCTGTGTTCACGGCCGGCCCAGTCGGATCAGCCTGATCGAAAACGCGGTAGTGGTGCGAGCCTCACTCTTGGTGCCAGCGAACCCTCACCCGCCTCCCCCCGGATTGTGATCCGGGCGACCCAGCCCGAAGGGAAAGGGGGACCCAGCCCGAAGGGATAGGGGGTGAGGGCTCGCTCGGGACATCATCTGCCGGGTTTGGCGACTGATCCCGCGACGATCGAACATGAGCGCGCCAAGGCCCGGCGCGGCATGACCCCGGCCCCTGCGCGCGGCTGACATGAATTCTGCGCATTTGCGCGGCGCCAAACCTTTCTCTATCGGCACCGTCCTCTGCCGAATCGCGGCACTCCCGGAGGAACGCCATGCTTCGCACGGTCGAGCAGTCGGCCATGCGCAAAGTCTATTTGCGTGTGTTGCCGTTCGCGGTGCTGACCTATCTCCTGTGCTATATCGACCGCATCAATGTCGGCTTTGCCGCGCTGACGATGAACCGGGATCTGGGCCTCGACCCGGCGATGTACGGCATGGCCGCGGGTGCCTTTTTCTGGGGCTACGTGCTGTTCGAGGTGCCGAGCAACATCATCCTCGAAAAGATCGGCGCCCGGATCTGGATCGCCCGCATCATGATCACCTGGGGGGTCGTCTCGGGCGCCACCGCCTTTGCCGTCGGCCCCTACAGCTTTATGGCGATCCGCTTTCTGCTCGGGCTCGCCGAAGCCGGGCTGTTCCCGGGCTTTCTGCTGTTCTTCACCTATTGGTTCCCGGACGCGCATCGCGCGCGGATCAACGCCGGCTTCATCCTGGCACTGCCGATCGCGGTGGCGGCCGGGGCGCCGATCTCGACCGCTCTCTTGGGGCTGAACGGGCTGCTCGGCCTCAGGGGCTGGCAGTGGCTGTACATTTGCGAAGCCGTCCCGACGGTGCTGATCGGCATCGCCGTGTTCTTTTACGTGACCGACGGCCCCGAGAAGGCCCGCTGGCTGACCGCCGCGGAGCGCGCCTGGCTCGGCGGCGCGCTTGCCGGCGAGCGCCGGGAGGTCGAGGCTCGGCACGGCTTTGGCGTGCTGCATGCCTTCTTCAGCCCGAAGATTCTATTGCTGTCGCTGAACTATCTCGGGATCGGCGCGGCCAGCCTCGGCCTGCTGCTGTTTCTGCCGCAGATCATCAAGCAGCTGGGCGTCACCAATATGCAGGTCGGCTGGGTCACGATGATCCCCTATATCTGCGGCGCGGTCAGCATGGTGGTGTTCGGCTGGCTCTCCGACCGGATCGGCGACCGGCGCTGGCTGCTGTTCGCGACGTGCGTTGTCGCAAGCATTGGTCTCGTGATCGCCGGGCGGACGATCGGCACCTGGTGGTCGCTCGCCGGCATCACCCTCGCCGCGATCGGGCTCTACGGCACCAAGGGCCCGTTCTGGTCGATGCCAACGATGCTGCTGACCGGCCCGGCCGCCGCCGCCGGCATCGCCTGGATCAACTCGCTCGGCAATCTCGGCGGGTTTATCGGCCCGGCCGCCGTCGGCTGGGCCAAAACGCTGACCGGCAGCTTTGCCGGCGGGCTGTACGGCCTGGCGGTGTGCGCGCTGGTTTCGGCGGTGGTGGCGCTGTTCTGGCTGCGCATTCCGCGGCAGACCGAGCGGGATCCGAAAGGGGCGCCCGTTCTTGCCGAGTGACCTCGCTCGATAAAACCCGGCCGCGATCCCCGGCGCAGCCGGGAGGACCCCGCAAGGGTGTCCGCAGCGGGAGCATCGCGTCTGCCCCCGAGCCGGCCGGCTCCTACTTGCTCCAGATCGCGGCGTAAAGCGCCGTGCCATTGCCGTTGTCGCAGCCGCTGACGGCGCGAGTCAGATAGCCCTGCTGCAGGCGCAGATCGTACTCCGCCTGGTATTGCGCAGCCGACAATCCGTGTCTGGCGACGAAATTCGCCGAGGCGTTCTGCTCCCATAAGGCGAGCATTAGCGGGTTGCCGCCATTCGAGATCGCGTTGAGGCTTGCGGGGCGGCGCCCAGCGGCAATGTTGGCGTCGGTCTCCGTCTGGTAATCATGGAAGTTCACCGCACCGGAAAGGACGAAGCCGCCCATGCTGGTCTTTTCATACAGCGCCGTGTAGAGCAGCCCGCCCGAAGCTTCGACAGCGGATACCACGACCGGAACGTACCCTTGCTTGGTAAGCGTGTCGAACTGGCTCTGGTGAAAGGCGGCAGAACGCCCGTGATACGCCGACCAGGCAGGACCCGGACTTTTCGCCCAGATTCCGGCGTAGAGCGCATTGCCGCCCTTCAGGAACGTTTCTACGTGGAGCGGACGATAGCCGGCGTTCTGCCATTTGTCGAATTCGGTCTGGTAGTGTTCGGCGTCGAGCCCGACCTCGGCCTCCCAGACGGTGCCGTCCTCGGGCCGGAAGATCATGTTGAAATACGGCTCGCCGCCAACATCGAACCCATCGATCCAGACCATGCGGTACCCCGAGCTTGTCACCTTGTTGAACTCGGCCTGGAAATCGGCGTTGGCGACGCCGCTTCGGGTGATCTCGCCCCAACCTGGCGGATACCAGCTGGGCTTGGTTGACGCCGGCCAAATCAGGGATGTAACCACCGGCAGCCCTTGATCGGCCGATTTGACCCAAGGGCCCGAGGGATCGGGCGGATGAACCGCGGTGGTCTCCACAACCCACATGTCGCGATATGGCAACGGGCGGAGCGGACCAGTCTCCGGCGCCGTTCCCTTGATCGCATGAATATGGAGATGCGGGCCGGTCGAGTTTCCAGCGTTGCCGGAGAAACCCAGGAATTCGCCGCGCTTGACCACCGCGCCAGTTTGCAGCAGCGCCGGATTAAGGCTGCCTTTCTGCATATGCGCATAGAGCACAACATGGTCTCCATGCTGCAGGTAGAAGTGATTGCCCGCGCCGGGATTCTTGAATTGCGGCTTGTTCCAGAAGTTGTTTCCCTGAGCCTGCAGCTTGGCATTGAGGTCGGCAGTGCTGGTCCAGCTCAGCGGTGCCGGATTGTTCGGTACATCGTTTTCGGCCTCGAGCACCGCGCCGTCGGCAACCGCGCGCACCGGTTTGCCCCAGCTTCGCGAATCCGAATTGTTGGTATTATTGGTTCCGGGCAGCAGGTTCGAGAAATTGTGGGATGACGGGTCGAGGCCGACAACGACCATGTCATAGGCAAAGAGCTGACTGCCCTGGGCGCCGGCGGCATGAGTGAGGCTTTGCCCGGTCCAATACTCGGTAAGACGCAGATCGGTGGCCGAGGCCGGGAAGTCAAAGCCGCCCGGAACAGGCGCGCCAGCTGCGACCAATGGCAGGGTCAACGTCATCGGCTCGGAAAAGCCGTGGCAGGTGAACGCGAAGCCGATGTGTCCCGGTGCAGGAAACGGCGTAACGAGGTCGTTGGCCGTAGCGAAATTCCAGATCGCCGTGCCATGAGAGGGGATATTGATATCCGGGGCAATGCTCGCGCCAGCCGACGACGACGATTCCGGGAACGAGATTGCCAGGCCGGTCAGCTGAACCGCGATCGCCTCGTTGTTGCGGATCTGGAATTCGAGCGCGATTTCGCTGCGCGGCGGATCACTGGCGCTTTTCGGCGCAAGCGGCAGATACATCAATGCGTTGTTGGCCGAGGGTTCGACGACAACCGTCAAATTCGGAGCGCTCATAGGTCCCCTCATTGTCCCGGATAGACGGTCGATCCGTCGATCCTCGATGGGAACGAACCTTGCGCGCCAAATCCCTGAGGAAGTGTTAACGGCGAGGTGCCGACCCGGCGACATCGCGCCGACTGTCCGCCAAATTGGCCGGCGGATCAGTGCTTGGCTGCGCAGCGCTTGGGCAGATGCGCGTCGGCTCGGCAAGGTGAGCTGGTCCGGGAATGAGGTCCGGGGGCGATCCGGCGTTCCCGGCCCGGATCGGCCTGCGCGCGATCGGCGCCGGCCCGGACCTGTATTTACTGCACACAAGAATCATGCCAGGGGCGACGCACCTCCTCGGGAGCGCTGCAGCTTTGCGGGCGTGCCGCGGTTCGACGCGGCAGCTGCTCGAAGCGAGAGCGGCCCAATCTGTCCGGAGAACCGAACCGACCGGCTTCACCACATCGGCCAGGAAAAAACTGCCGCCGCGCCGAAAAAGGGGCCGCAATGCTTTCGTCAAGCTGACGTTCAGCCGGTCTACCTGCATGCGAATGATACTTTGGCGTTTTCCAATGCCTTGCTGCCGGCGATTGACAGGGCTTGCCGCGACCGATACCACAGGCTTCGCCCGAACCTGAGGAAAAGCACGACGGGCGGCAACGGGAGGAAAGAGGTCGGGACGCCGTGCCGGCATTGCTCGAAGTCAGAAACCTGCATACCGAGTTCCGTACCGGCGCCGGCGTCGTGCCGGCGGTCGCCGGCATTTCGTACAATGTCGAGCGCGGCGAGACGGTGGCGATCGTCGGCGAGAGCGGGTCGGGCAAGACCGCCGGCGCGCTGTCGCTGCTGCGCCTGATCCCGGACCCGCCGGGGCGGGTGACCGGCGGCGAGATCATGTTTGCCGGGCGCGACCTGTTACGCCTGTCCGACGAGGCGATGCGCCAGGTACGCGGCGGCGATATCGGCATGATCTTCCAGGAGCCGATGACCTCGCTGAACCCGGTGCTGACGATCGGCCGGCAGATTACCGAGAGCCTCGAGCAGCATCGCGGCGCCGGCCGGGCCGCAGCGCAACGGCGCGCCGCCGAGCTGTTGGGGCTGGTCGGCATCGCCGATCCGCTGCGCCGCCTAAAGCAGTATCCACATCAGCTGTCGGGCGGCATGCGCCAGCGCATCATGATCGCGATCGCGATCGCCTGCGACCCCAAGCTGATCATCGCCGACGAGCCGACGACGGCGCTCGACGTTACGATCCAGGCGCAGATCCTCGAGCTGATGAAGGATTTGACGCGCCGCCTCGATGTCGCGCTGATCCTGATCACCCACAATCTCGGCGTCGTCGCGCGCTACGCCAACCGCGTCAATGTCATGTATGCCGGCCGCATCGTCGAGAGCGGGCCGGCGGCGGCGATCTACCATCACCCGCGCCATCCCTACACGATCGCGCTGCTGCGCTCGGTGCCGCGGCTCGACCGCCCACGCCAGGCGAGGCTCGACCCGGTCGAGGGCCAACCCCCCGATCTGACCCGGCTCGACGGCGGCTGTGCCTTCCGGCCGCGCTGCCGCTTTGCAATCGAGGCTTGCGCACGCCAGCGGCCGGCGCTGGAACTCGCGGGTGGAGCGGGGCATTTCGCCGCCTGCTTGCGCAGCAACGAGTTCGGGACAGCGAGGCTGGAAGGCGTGGAGCAGCCGCGCGCCCAGGCCGCCGGTTTTGTCGATTTCTGACCAAAATAGAAGATGCCGGGAGGAGCGATGAACATCCGAACAAGCCTGGGGGCCGCGCTGTTGGGCGCCGCGGGCGCGCTCGCGGCGGTTGGGGCAGCGGCGGCGGCCGACGAAGAGGCGCCAAAGCGCGGCGGGATCCTGACCTATACGATCCCGGCCGATGCCCCACCGAGTTTTGACGGCCACCGCGAGGGCACCTTTGCGACCTTGCATTCGGTAGCGCCGTTCTACAGCGTCCTGATCCGGATCAACCCGCAAAACCCGTCCTCGACGACCGACTTCGTCTGCGATCTGTGCACGGTCATGCCGCGGCCGACCGATGGCGGCAAGATCTATACGTTCAACATCCGCGACGGGGTAAAATTCGCCGATGGCTCACCGCTGACCGCTGCCGACGTGGCGGCAAGCTGGGACGAGATCATCCATCCCCCGAAGGGGGTGCTGAGCCCCCGCGAGAGCTGGTACGAGATGGTCGACACGGTGGCCGCGCCCGACCCGTCGACCGTGGTGTTCAAGCTCAAATTCGCCACCGATGCGTTTCTGCCGGCGCTCGCCGATCCTTTCGCCTTTATTTACAAGAAGTCGATTCTCGACCGAGATCCGCGCTGGTACGAGAAGAATGTTTTGGGCTCGGGGCCGTTCAAATTCGCCGATTACCAGGTTGGCCAATCAATTAGCGGCGTCCGCAATCCCGGCTATTACCGCACGGGCCTGCCCTATCTCGACGGGTTTACCGCTATCTACGCGCCAAAGCAGGCGGTGCGGATCGACGCCATCCGCGCCGATCGCGCGGCAATCGAGTTTCGCGGCCTGCCGCCGGCGACCCGCGACGAATTGAAAGCCGCACTCGGCGACAAGCTCGCCGTCCAGGAAAGCGACTGGAATTGCGGCAATCTGGTGATTCCCAACAACAAGAAAAAGCCGTTCGATGACGCCCGCGTGCGCCGGGCGCTGACTTTGGCGATCGACCGCTGGCACGGCGCGCCGGCGCTCTCCAAGATCGCGGTTGTGCGCACCGTCGGCGGGATCGTGTTTCCCGGCTCGCCGCTCGCCGCGACCAAGGCGGAACTCGAGCAGGTTGCCGGCTTCTGGCCCGACATCGACAAATCGCGCGCCGAGGCAAGGCGGCTGCTGAAAGAGGCCGGCGCCGAGGGGCTCAGCTTCGAACTGTTAAACCGCGGGGTCGACCAGCCCTACAAATACGTCGGCACCTGGCTCGTCGACGAATGGAGCAAGATCGGGTTGCACGTAACCCAGCGGGTCGAGCCGACCGGCCCCGAATTGGATGCGCTGCGCAGCGGCAACTTCCAGGTAGCGCTCGTCGCCAATTGCCACGGCGTCGTCAACCCGCTGCTCGACGTCCAGGCCTTCCTGCCGAGTTCAGTGTACAGCGCCAATTACGGCTATTATGAAGACCCGCAGGAGGTCGATCTCTACAACAAGATGCTGCGCGAAACCGATTTTGCCAAGCAGCGCGCGCTGATGGGCGATTTCGAGAAATCGGTCATCGATACCGAGGCTCACGAAATCTGGGTCGTGTGGTGGTACCGGATCGTTCCCCACCGGTCATACGTCAAAGGCTGGAAGATCAGCCCCAGCCATTACATCAACCAGGATTTGGCAACGGTGTGGCTGGACAAATGAAGGCGCAAAAAGTGAAGGTCAGAATGTTGGCGCTGGCCGTCCTCCTGGTGTCAGCCGCGGCCGCGGCGCAGGCGGCAACCGATGAAGAGGCGCCAAAGCGCGGCGGCATCCTGACCTACATGATCCCGGCCGACGCACCGCCGAGTTTTGACGCGCATCGCGAGAGCACTTATGCGACGATGCATGCGGTGGCGCCGTTTTACAGCGTGCTGATCCGCGTCAATCCGGAGAACCCTGCGGCGACGACCGATCTCGTATGCGATCTGTGTACCGCGATGCCGCAGCCGACCGAAGGCGGCAAGACCTACGCCTTCAAAATTCGTGACGGCGTCAAGTTTACTGACGGCACGCCGCTGACCGCTTATGACGTGGCCGCTACCTGGAACGATATCGCCTTCCCACCCAAGGGAGTGCTCAGCGCGCGGGAAAGCAATTACCTGATGATCGACAAGATCGAGGCGCCCGACGCCGGCACCGTCGTCTTCCACCTCAAATTTCCGACCAGCGCGTTTCTGCCGGCGCTCGCCGACCCCTTCAATATGATCTATGAAAAGAAGATCCTCGACAAGGACCCGCGCTGGTACGAAACCCACATCATGGGCTCGGGTCCATTCAAATTCGTCGAGTACCAGACGGGGCAGTCGATCAAAGGGGAGCGCAACCCGGATTACTATCACAAGGGGCTGCCTTATCTTGACGGCTTCGTTGGCATCTTCGCGGACAAGCAGGCGGTGCGGGTCGCAGCGATCCGCAGCGATCGCGCGGCGATCGAGTTTCGCGGCATGCCGCCAGCGGCGCGCGATGAGCTGAAAGCGGCGCTCGGCGACAAGCTCGCCGTCCAGGAAAGCGATTGGAATGTCGGCAGCGCGGTGACGCCGAACCATAAGAAAAAGCCGTTTGACGACCCGCGGGTGCGGCGCGCGTTGACCCTGGCGATCGACCGCTGGGGCGGTGCCCCGCCATTGTCGAAAATCGCGATCGTGCACACCGTCGGCGGCGTCGTCTTCCCCGGCTCGCCATTGGCTGCGACCAAGCAAGAACTGCAGCAGATCGCGGGCTATTGGCCCGACATCGAAAAGTCGCGGGCCGAGGCGAGGCGCCTGTTGAAGGAGGCCGGGGCCGAGGGGCTGACCTTCCAGCTCCTCAACCGCAATGTCGACCAACCCTACAAATACGTCGCGACCTGGCTGATCGACCAGTGGAGCAAGGTCGGGCTCCATGTGACGCAGCGGGTCTTGCCAACCGGGCCATGGTTCGAGGCGATGCGCAGCGGCAATTTCGATGTTGTGCTGGAGGCGCCCGGGCACGGGTTTGTCAACCCGTTGCTCGATGTCCAGAAATTCCTGCCGGCGTCGGTCGACGCGGAGAATTATGCCCAATACGAAGACCCCACGGAGGTCGCCCTCTACCAGCAGATGCTGCACGAGACCGATCCGGCGAAACAGCGCGACCAGATGCGCCATTTCGAAAAATATCTGCTCGATGATCAGGCCCACGAAATCTTTGTATTATGGTGGTACCGCATCGTGCCTTACCGAAGTTATGTCAAAGGCTGGAAGATCAGCCCGACACACTTCATCAACCAGGATTTGGCGACAATTTGGTTGGATAAGTAACGGCGTATACAACGAGGAGCTAATCCGTCGTTCCCGCGGAAGCGGGAACCCAGGGGTCCGACGACTCGACGTTGCCCTGGACCCCCGCTTTCGCGGGGGAGACGAGGACACGGGATGAGAACAGGGAGGGCAGCGTGCACATCAGGACGGCGGCATTGGCCGCGATGCTCGGGGTAACCGCCTTTGCGGCGTCCGCCGGGCAGGACGAGGAGGCGCCCAAACGCGGCGGCGTCTTGACCTACATGATCCCGGCCGACGCGCCGCCGAGCTTTGACGCCCATCGCGAAGAGACCTATGCGACGATCCACTCGGCGGCGCCGTTCTACAGCGTCTTGATCCGGGCCGACCCCTATAACCCGGGGAAGACCGACGATCTCGTCTGTGACCTGTGCACGGTCATGCCGAAGCCGACCGATGACGGCAAGACCTACACCTTCAAGATCCGCGAGGGCGTCAGATTCACCGATGGCTCGCCGTTGACCGCGGCGGATGTCGCGGCAAGCTGGAACGAGATCGTCTTTCCGCCGAAGGGCGTGATCAGCGCCCGGCAAAGCAATTTCGTCATGCTCGACAAGATCGAGGCACCCGATCCGCAAACCGTCATTTTTCACCTGAAGTTCGCCACCGACGCGTTCTTGCCGGCACTGGCCGACCCCTACGCCTGGATCTACAAAAAGGCGATCATCGACAAGGATCCGCGCTGGTACGAAAAAAACATCCTCGGCTCCGGCCCGTTCAAATTCGTCAGCTACGATGTCGGCCAGTCGATCAAGGGCGAGCGCAACCCGGACTATTTCCGCAACGGCCTGCCCTATCTCGACGGGTTCACCGGGATTTTCGCCGACAAGCAGGCGGTCCGCGTCGAGGCGATCCGCGCCGACCGGGCGGCAATCGAGTTTCGTGGTTTTCCGCCCGCCACGGTCGACGAACTCAAGAAGGCGCTCGGCGACAAGATTACGGTGCAGACCAGCGACTGGAATTGCGGCGGGGTCATCACCCCGAATCACAAGCGCAAGCCCTTCGACGACGTCCGCGTGCGGCGCGCCCTGACCTTGGCGATCGACCGCTGGGGCAGCGCACCGCAGCTGTCCAAGATCGCGATCGTGCATACCGTCGGCGGCCTCACCTTCCCCGGCTCGCCGCTCGCTCCGACCAAGCAGGAGCTGCAGCAGATTGCCGGCTACTGGCCGGATATCGAGAAGTCGCGAGCCGAGGCGCGGCGCTTGCTCAAGGAGGCCGGAGCGGAGGGGCTGACCTTTACCTTGCTCAACCGCAACGTCGACCAACCCTATAAATATTATGGCATCTGGGTGGTCGACCAATGGAGCAAGATCGGACTCCACGTAACGCAGAAGGTGTTGCCGACCGGGCCGTGGTTCGAGGCGCTGCGCAGCGGCAATTTCGATGTCACCACCGAGGGTAATTGCCAGAACGTCGTCAATCCGCTCGCCGATGTCGGCAAATACCTGCCGCACTCGGTGTCGAGCTCGAACTACGGGCAGTTTGACGACCCCAAGGAAATCGAGATGTACAACCGGCAATTGCGCGAGCTCGACAAAGCGAAGCAGAAGGCCGACTTGCTCGAGTTCAACAAATACGTACTCGACGAGCAGGCTCATGCCATCTACCTGCTGTGGTGGCAGCGGGTCGTGCCGTACCGCTCCTATGTCAAGGGCTGGAAGATCGGGCCGAGCCACTACGTCAACCAGGATCTGGCGACGATTTGGCTCGACAAGTAATTGGGCAGTGCGGGTAACTGGGCAGCGCGGGTAAATGGGCAGCGTGGGACAGGTGTCGGCGATCGCATCGGAATCAGGCAAAACCCCGCTGCTCGAAGTACGGGGGCTGCACATGCACTTCCCGGTCGGCGAGGGCGTCGTCACGCATCGCAAGATCGGCGAAGTGCGCGCCGTCGACGGCATCGACTTCACCGTCAACCGCGGCGAGACCCTGGGGCTGGTCGGCGAGAGCGGTTGCGGAAAGACGACGACCGGGCGCTGCATCCTGCGGCTCGAAAAACCGACCGCAGGCGAAATCCGCTATGACGGGGTCGACATCGCCAGGCTCGAGCGGCGCGAATTGCTGGCGTTGCGCCGCCGCATCCAGGTGATCTTTCAGGACCCCTACAGCTCGCTGAACCCGCGCATGAAGGTCGGCGAGATCATCGCCGAGCCGATCAAGGTCCACGGCCTCGAGCGCAACACAGGCCGCCGCGCCGGGCGGGTGCGCGACTTGTTGTCGGTGTGCGGCCTCGACCCGAAATTCGCCGACCGCTACCCTCACGAGATGTCGGGGGGCCAGCGCCAACGAGTCGGGATCGCCCGTGCCCTGGCCCTCGAACCCGAGTTTATCGTCTGCGACGAGGCGGTGTCGGCGCTCGACGTGTCGATCCAGGCGCAGATCGTGAACCTCCTCGAGGATTTGCGCGCGCGGTTTTCGCTGACCTACCTGTTCATCGCCCACGATCTGTCGGTCGTACGCCATCTGTGCCAGCGCGTCGCGGTCATGTATCTGGGCCGCATCGTCGAACTGGCCGATTGCGACGAGCTGTTCGACAACCCGCTGCATCCCTACACCCAGGCATTGCTGTCGGCAGTGCCGGTGCCCGATCCCACTGTCGAGGAAACCCGCGCCTTCCGCCCGGTCGCGGGAGAAGTGCCGAGCCCGATCAACCCGCCCTCCGGCTGCGTCTTTCATCCACGTTGCGTGATCGCGGTCGAGGGCTGCAAGGAGCTGCGCCCCGAATTGCGCGAGGTGCGCGCCGGCCATTGGGCCGCGTGCAGCGAGATCCGTCTATGACGGTTCACCCATTCGCTTTCCCGGCGCAGGCCGGGACCCAACTTTCGGCTGGATCGGGGTTCGCCGGTTTCGCGCGGTGCGCTGATTGCAGACCGCTCTTGCAGGAGAAAAGTGGACCCCGGCCTGCGCCGGGCAAGCGATCAGGTAGGCCGCGCGGGCGAAGACATTCGATGCGACCGCTGAATTCGCCTCGGTAGGCCAGCGCGCGGGAGCCCAGGAACAATGTACCGATACATCGTCCAACGCATCCTGCTGGTGGTGCCGACCTTGCTCGGGGCGGCGGCGCTGGTGTTCTTGCTGATGCGCCTCATCCCGGGCGATATCTGCGTGACCCGGCTCGGCTCCGGCGGCGGCACCTTCGACGAGCGCGCGGTCGCCGCCTGCCACGCCCAGCTGGGGCTCGATCGCCCGGTGTTCCTGCAATTCCTCGACTTTGTCTGGGGCCTTTTCCATTTCGATTTCGGCATCTCGATGTGGTCGGGCAAGCCGGTCTCCTACGAGATCGCGGCGCGCTTTCCGATCTCGCTCGAGATCGCGATCCTGGCGACCGTGGTCGCGATCGTCATCGCGATCCCGCTCGGAACGATCTCGGCGCTAAAGCAGAACAGCCTGACCGACGTTGTCGTGCGGACCGTGGCAATCGCCGGTCTGGCGACTCCGTCCTTTTGGCTCGGCATCCTGATCATCCTGTTGATCCTCAACATCTCGCAGGCGGTGTTCGGCGCCCCGTGGATGCCGCCGATCGACTATGTCCCGATATGGAAGGACCCGCTGCGTAATCTGTCGCTGGCGATCTGGCCGGCGATCACCGTCGGCTACCGCTATGCCGCTGTGACGATGCGCATGACGCGCTCGACGATGCTCGAAGTGTTGCGCGAGGATTACATCCGCACTGCCCGCGCGAAGGGGCTGGTCGAGCGCATCATCATCAACCGCCATGCGCTGAAGAACGCGTTGTTGCCGGTGGTGACCCTGATCGGCATCGAATCGGCGTTTCTGATCGGCGGCCTGGTGGTGACCGAGCAAGTGTTCAACCTCAATGGCATCGGCCGCCTCTTTGTGCAGGCCGTGCAGAACCAGGACTACACCTTGACCCAGGCCCTGGTAATGCTGGTCGTCGGCGTGTTCGTGTTCACCAA